>JAYUED010000001.1:0-204352 GCA_043739385.1 Betaproteobacteria bacterium
ATTTTCCAGGAGATCATCAAGAAAACTTGTTTCTGGCGCAGGTGCGGGCGCAGCGGTGGCCTTGTTGGCGACGACAACCGGTGGCATGGCAGCGGCGGTATCGCCTGGCTGTGAGGCAGCCGACGTCGATGCTGTAGCCACGGCGGCTGAAGCTGCCGGGCTGGCGGGCTGAGCGACTGCAGCAGCAGGGGTTGCCGTTGCCGATGCAGCGGTGGCCGCAGCGGTCGGCGCGCTGGCGCTGGCTGTCGGTGCTGGTGTTGGTGTTGGTGTTGGTGTTGGCGGGGCCGTCGGTGTTGCGGCGGGGGTGGACGGTGTCGCCACGACAGAGGGTGTCGGCACGGCAAGCCCCGGCACTTTGGCCGCGCTGGCGGCAGGCGCGGCGGCTACAGGAGCCGCAGCCGGACCCGGCGCTACACCCAGTTTGTTCAGATCGCTGATGTTCTTCGACAGTTCGGCCACGCGCGCAGACGCTTCGCTGGCTTGTCGGTTCTTGGCAATGGCGTCTTCGGCAGCAGCGGCTGCGGATTTGGCCTGCACCGAGCCCTTGGAAAGCGTCAGCTTGTCGGGCGCTGCGGTGGCCGGTGCCCGGTCTTCGACCTTGGCCTGAACCTTTCCCCCGGCCTGACGATCGGCAGGATTAACGGTCGTCGTTGCGACGCCTTCAGCGAGCTTTCGGCGGAAATTGTTGAAATCTTTGCTCTGCGCGATGATGGTCTGGCTGGCTTCGCTGGCAGGAATGGAGCCTGCGGTGTCGGCCCCCGGCAGGTCCAGCACGGCGCCCGATTTGAGGCGGTTGACGTTGCCGCCAATGAACGCATCCGGGTTACTGCGCAGCATGGCGACCAGCATCTGGTCGAGGGAAACTGTGCCTGGCCGGTTCTGCGCGGCGATACGGCCTGCGGTGTCGCCGGGCTTGACGGTCAGATGCTTGTCTGTTGCGCCTGAATTTTCAGCGGAAGCGACACGCGGAGCCGGTGGTCTGACTTTGGGTTCAGGCCGGGCTGCAGGCGCTGGCTGCGCGGGTCGCGCTTCCCGGGTCGCTGGCGGCGTGGCGGGCGAAGATTCGCTGGCAACCGCAGGTGCAGGTGCAGGTGCCGGTGCGCGGGCAGGCGCTGGCGTTGCAGGACGCGACAAAATCGGCGCCGTCGGTGCGACGGCCGTGGCGCCGGGACGTGAGCCCGGCGGGTCGAACAGCATGGTGTAGTCACGGGTCAGCCGACCGGCGGCCCAGGTGGCCTGGAGCACCAGGTCAACAAAAGGTTCGTTGACGCGGCTGCTGCTGGTCAGCCGAAGATAAGACCTGCCGTCAGCACGGCGTTGCAACGTGACTTCAAGACCGGCAAGCACCGGTGTGTATTCAAGACCAGCCGCCTTGAAGGCTTCCGGCGTGCCGACCGCAGCCTTCAAGCTGGAGGCTTCTTCCGGGGTAATTTGAGCGACGTCAATTTCGGCGCGAAGCGGTTCGCCCAAGGCCGAAAGTACAGAAATTCGCCCCAAAGACAGGGCGTAAGCAGGCAAGGTTACGACGCCAGCGATCAGCGCCACGGCGCCCGCCACGGCGCCAAAGTGCCATCGGTAAGGCTGCGAATGATTCATGGGGTTGTGGGCCTCCCTAGTTCCATTTGTATGTAACTTTGTCTTGCGTGAGTTCACAGAAAACCTCAATCCGAATAATCGAAAAACAACCTTAACATCAAGGCATTAGGCTGACAAGCTAAGACATCACTTAAGTATTGGCACGCCAGCTTACGGTCTGGTCGCGTGTTTCAATTGTTGTGAATAGACGACAAGAAGTGACAACTCGTTACGGAAGTATTGATAGGACGATTGGGCTTCAGCGCGTTTTTACGCGTTCTGAAGAAGGATGCGTAACATGCGGCGCAATGGTTCCGCAGCGCCCCACAAAAGTTGGTCACCCACCGTGAATGCGCCCAGATAATCCGGTCCCATGGCGAGTTTGCGCAGGCGCCCCACAGGGATAGTCATGGTGCCGGTCACCGCTACGGGTGTCAAAGCCCGCGTGGTCGCTTCACGCGTGTTGGGAACCACCTGAACCCAGGCGTTGTCAGCGGCAATCAGCGCCTCGATGTCGGCCAGCGGTACGTCTTTTTTGAGCTTGAACGTCAGCGCCTGGCTGTGGCAGCGCATCGCGCCCACGCGCACGCAGAAACCATCGACCGGTGTTGCGGGTGTGCCAAAACCTGCGCCTTGGCCCAAAATTTTGTTGGTTTCGGCGCCGCCCTTCCACTCTTCTTTGCTCATGCCCCATTCGGTATCATCTTGCTGTTTTCCGATGCCCAAGTCTTTGTCGATCCAGGGGATCAGCGAGCCACCGAGTGGTGCACCGAAGTTGGCTGTTTCAGCGGATGTGAGGCTTTGCTGCTTGGCCAGCACTTTGCGGTCGATTTCCAGGATGGCGGACTTGGGATCGTCCAGTAGCGAGCGCACTTCGGCGTTCAGCGTGCCAAACTGCGTGAGCAGCTCGCGCATGTGCTGGGCACCGCCACCGGACGCAGCTTGGTAGGTCATGCTTGTCATCCATTCGACCAAACCTGCTTTGTACAGTGCGCCCACACCCATCAACATGCAGCTGACTGTGCAGTTGCCGCCCACCCAGTTTTTGCCACCTTTAGAGAGTGCGTTTTGGATGACCGGCAGGTTGACCGGGTCGAGCACGATGATGGCGTCATCGTTCATGCGCAACGTGGATGCTGCATCGATCCAGTGGCCATTCCATCCCGCAGCACGCAGTTTGGGGTAAATTTCGGAGGTGTAATCACCACCTTGGGCGGTAAGGATGATGTCGCACTTGGCGAGCGCGACAAGGTCGTGCGCGTCTTTCAGTGTGGTTTCGTTCTTGGCCTGCGAAGGGGCTTTGCCACCGGCATTGGAGGTGGAGAAGAACACGGGCTCAATTAAGCCGAAGTCGCCCTCAGCCTGCATCCGGTCCATGAGCACGGAGCCAACCATACCGCGCCAGCCCACCAGACCTACTAAATTTCCTACTTTCATGTCATCGCCTTTTTTAAAATGATTTTTAATCCCCGGCTCGTCGAGCCGGGGAGGGCGTGACGAACCAGGCTGGATCAGCCTTGGGTTGTCTTAGTAATCTTTGTCATCTTCGTGATGGCAGCAACGACAGCGTCGCCCATTTCACGCGTACCCACTTTGTGGGTTCCTGCCGAATAGATATCCACGGTTCGCAAACCCGACGCGAGCACGTCCTTAACTGCGGATTCAATGCGATCCGCAGCTTGGGCTTGGTTGAGTGAGAAACGTAACATCATGGCAGCAGACAAGATTGTAGCCAAAGGATTCGCAATGCCCTTGCCTGCAATGTCGGGTGCGCTGCCGTGACTGGGCTCGTACAAACCTTGGTTGCTGCTATTCAGGCTGGCCGAAGGCAGCATGCCAATAGAGCCCGTCAACATGGATGCTTCGTCGCTCAAGATGTCGCCAAACATGTTGCCAGTGACGATCACGTCAAACTTTTTGGGTGCTTTGACCAGCTGCATTGCGGCGTTATCCACGTACATGTGGTCAAGCGCAATGTCAGGATAGTCTCTGCCAACTTCAGTGACGATATCTTTCCAGAACTGGAAGGTTTCCAGCACGTTGGCTTTGTCAACGCTAGTCACGCGGCCTTCGGTGCCAGTTGCTTTGCGTTTGCGCGCGGCCTGAAAGGCCACATGAGCAATGCGCTCGATCTCGGGGCGGCTGTAGCGCATGGTGTCGAAAGCTTCTTCAGCACCGGGGAAATGTCCATCTGTGGCGATACGGCGACCGCGTGGCTGGCCGAAGTAAATATCGCCGGTCAACTCGCGAATAATCAAAATGTCCAGACCCGAGATCAATTCGGGCTTTAGGCTGGACGCATCCACCAACTGCTCATAGCAAATTGCGGGGCGGAAGTTGGCGAACAGACCCAGGTTCTTACGCAGACCCAAAATCGCTTGCTCGGGCCGCAGTGGGCGGTCTAGCGTGTCGTACTTCCAGTCCCCTACAGCGCCAAAGAGTATGGCGTCGGCTTCTTTGGCGAGCTTCAGGGTGGCTTCGGGCAAGGGGTGCCTGAAGGCGTCGTAGGCCACGCCTCCAACGAGTGCGGTTTCCATCTCCAGCGGCAAGTCCAGTACGTTGAGCACCTTGACGGCCTCCGCGACGATTTCTGTGCCTATACCGTCACCAGGAAGAACTGCAATTTTCATGAAAAAACCTTGTTGTAATACATATTACGCATTACGTACTAGAGAGAAAGAGAAGACGCTCATGGTGCAACTGGGCAAATACAGTTTGCGATTAAATATGACTGTCATCGTCTGCTTCAGCCAACCAGTGGGATAGCCGGTGCTCGCAGGTTTTAAATACCACATAGGCCGCCAAGCTCAGATAGCCTGTAATCAGCAATTCAGCCAGTTGCTGCGCACCACCGTCGCCGAGTGCTTGCCAGCCGTTATTTAGCAGCAAACCGATGTTGGCTTGAAACAAGTAAATCAGATTCAACGTACCCGCAGCAAATAAGAAGAAGCTCAGACCCAGCACCAAGAAAGTGAGCCAGAGTCTGGAAAGCACGATGCGATGGAACCAGTGTTTCATGAGGTTGGACTGTTTGCTACGCACTTAAGCGCCTGGCAGCATGGTATGGGCCAACCACGGTTTTTTTGCCAAACGTTCCGCTTCAAAGGCTTTGATTTTGTCGGACTGGCGTAGCGTCAAACCAATGTCGTCAAAGCCATTGATCAGGCAGTATTTTCGAAAAGGCTCCACGTCGAATGGAATTTCTGCGCCTTCGGGTTTGACGATCACTTGGCGCGCTAAATCTACCGTTAATGTGTACCCGGGAAAAGCCAGCGCAGCATCGAACAAGGCCGCCACTTGCGTCTCGGGCAACACGATGGGCAGGATGCCATTTTTGAAGCAGTTGTTGAAGAAAATATCGGCGTAGCTGGGGGCAATAATGCTGCGAAAACCGTACTGCTCCAGCGCCCATGGTGCGTGTTCACGTGATGAGCCGCAGCCGAAATTCTTGCGCGCCAGCAGCACAGAAGCGCCTGCATAGCGAGGTTGATTCAGCACAAAGTCAGGGTTAGGCTTGCGACTGGCTGGGTCTTGACCGGGGAACCCAGGGTCTTTGTAACGCCATTCATCAAACAAATTTTGGCCAAAACCTGTCTTGCGGATGGATTTCAAAAACTGCTTGGGGATGATCGCGTCAGTATCGACGTTTTCGCGGTCCATCGGGGCTACTAAGCCCTTGTGCACTGTAAATTTATTCATTTTTTTGTCGCTACGCCTTCAATTTTTTCGCCAGCTTTTTGAATATCTTGACCAACGCCGCGTACGGTGTTGCAGCCTGACAGCAGGAATATTCCCGCAAGCATCCATGCGAGTGCGGTAGCCAAAGTTATCGTTTTCATCATAAATTTCCTTGATGTTTTGGTGTTAGGTTCAAGCAAAGGTACGAACGTCAACAAAATGGCCGTGCACAGCCGCCGCCGCTGCCATGGCGGGACTGACCAAGTGAGTGCGACCACCGGCACCTTGGCGGCCTTCAAAATTGCGGTTGCTGGTGGAGGCGCAACGCTCACCTGGTTCGAGTCGATCAGCGTTCATTGCCAAACACATGGAGCAGCCAGGTTCGCGCCACTCAAAGCCGGCGGCTATAAAAATTTCATGCAAACCTTCGCGTTCAGCCTGGGCCTTAACTAAGCCTGAGCCAGGAACGACCAATGCGAGCTTGACATTTTTTGCTACTTTTTTGCCCAGTTTTTTCACAACCGCAGCGGCTTCGCGCATGTCTTCGATGCGCGAATTGGTGCAGGAGCCTATGAACACCTTGTCCACGTGAATATCGTTGATGGGCTTGCCAGGTTGCAAGCCCATGTACGTTAGCGCTCGCTCGATAGCACTGCGTTTGTTGGCGTCTTTTTCATTGTCTGGATCGGGCACGCGGTCATCAATGCTCAGCACCATCTCGGGCGAGGTGCCCCAGGTGACTTGCGGAATGATGGTGTTGGCATCCAGCTCAACAACGGCGTCGAAAACGGCATTGGTATCCGATTGCAGCGTTTTCCAGTAAGTGACTGCCTGATCCCATTCCACGCCAATGGGCGAGAGGGGGCGGCCTTTGACGTAGTCGATAGTTTTTTCGTCTACCGCTACAAGACCAGCACGTGCACCGCCTTCAATCGCCATGTTGCAGACCGTCATGCGGCCTTCCATGCTCAGGGCGCGGATGGCAGAACCGGCAAATTCGATGGTGTAACCGGTACCGCCCGCAGTACCGATCTTGCCGATGATGGCCAGCACGATATCTTTTGCCGTTACGCCTTTGGCCAGACGACCCTCGACCATGATCAGCATATTTTTGGCCTTTTTGGCCAACAGCGTTTGCGTGGCCAGCACATGCTCGACTTCGCTGGTGCCAATGCCATGCGCCAAAGCACCGAATGCGCCGTGCGTAGAGGTGTGCGAATCGCCACAAACGACGGTCATCCCAGGTAACGTAGCGCCGTTTTCAGGCCCAATCACGTGGACGATACCTTGGCGTTTGGAGAGAAACGGAAAGTATGCCGCAGCGCCAAATTCTTTGATATTGGCGTCTAGTGTGGTGATTTGCTCTTTAGAAACCAAATCGGTAATGCCGTCGTAGCCTTTTTCCCAGCCTGTCGTCGGTGTGTTGTGGTCAGCGGTTGAAACCACGGAGCTCACGCGCCATACTTTGCGCTTCGCGACCCGCAGACCTTCGTAAGCCTGAGGGCTGGTGACCTCATGCACCAGATGGCGGTCAATATAAAGGATGGATGTGCCATCTTCTTCAGTATGGACGACGTGTTCGTCCCAAATTTTGTCATACAGGGTGCGTGCCATTTTTGCTTCTTTCGTGGGGACTTGATTTTATGCGGGTGTGCGGGTGGTGAGGTGTTCTAACAGCAGGCGGGCAGTGACAGGCAGGGTAGAGAAATCCCGCGCCACCAGCTCGATCTGGCGTTTGGCCCAAGGGTCTAACAACGGCACTGCGGTGAGTTGGCTGGGATGCATCAACTCAAAGGCGCGCTGCGGCATTACGCCAATGCCCAGCCCGTTGGCGATCATGCGGCACATCGCGTCGAGTCCAGCCACATGGATGCGTAACTTGATGCTGCGCCCCTGTGTGGCTGCGGCGCGGTGCATGGCCAGATAGATGGAGCTGTTAGCGTTCAGCCCGACATGATCAAACTCCAGAGATTCTTCAAAATTGATAGCGTCTCGTGAAGACAGGCTGTGCGCTACAGGCACTATAAGTACCAAATTATCTTGTCGGTAGGGCTGTGTCTGAAGTGCGCCTACGCCGTCAGCGGTGTTACAGATGCCGATGTCGGCCGCACCTTCTTGTACCGCTCGGATGACTTCGGAGCTGAGGTGTTCTTCTAGGTCAATTTTGATCTGCCCATGCTCGCGGCTGAATTGCCCTAGGTCTTCGGGCAGAAACTGCACCACAGCTGAAATACTAGCGTGGACACGCACATGACCACGCACTCCGAAAGCGTATTCGCTGAGTTCACCCTGCATTTTTTCCAGGCTGTAGAGCATGGAGCGTGCATGGTGCAGCAGGCTTTCGCCTGCAGGGGTCAAGTCCACGCCGCGCGTGTGGCGTACCAGCAAGGGTGTGGCCAAAGTCGCTTCCAGATCACTGAGGCGTTTGCTGACAGCGGACGCTGCGATGAACTCACGCTCTGCAGCGCGACCAATGCTGCCGAGATCGCACACCGCTACAAACAGCTGTAGCGAAGTGAGGTCGATGCGACGAGCGAAGTTGCGTTCTGTAGAGAGCATGGAAGGTTAATGAACATCTAAGGGAGAAAAGTCATCGCCCTATGAGATGACTTTGTATTTTCTCCCTTCTGCCATGGTTTTGCCGTCTGGAATGGCGATGCCGGCCATCACCTAAAGCCATGTGCCAGTATTGGCGCTTTAGATTGGCTAGTCGAGCAACTCAAGCTTCAAGTCGTCCGCCCAAAGTGTGCCACCGTCTTCCAGCATGACGCCAATCTTAAGTTGATATGCCCCTTGAGGGATTTTGACGGTTACCGAATAATTTCTCCAAGTCTGCGTGCCTTTAACTCGATTGCTATTCATATGGTCGTATTCCATGATATTCCCGCTGTCACCCCTTGTTTGAATGACTAGGGCCCCACCCGCGCCGTCTGCCTTGTCGCTCTTAAGGTAGCCCGAAAGTCGTACTGTTTTATTGGTCCATTCAGGTTTAACTCGTACGGATTGCTCGAGAAGTCCAAACGCTTCGTCACCATGCCGTCGAATACGTGCGCTGCTGGGGTTGGAGTAGGCGAAAGCTGGGTCAGCAATGAAGGTGTAGGCCCCTCCTAGGTTATGTTCCAGGGCAACCCAGCCGGTCAACTTACCATCTGCGTCGGCGACGAATGACGGATTGTTCAAAGGAATCAAAAGTCCAGGTGCTGCCTTGGGGGATGCCGTACCGCTGGTCGTGGGCACAACGCTGCATGCAGAAACGAGAACGGTAGAGATGAAGGTGGTAATGAGGTGTTTGATGCGTAGATTCATGAGCATTAGAAAGTAAAAAGCCCGTTGATGTTGCCATTCAACGGGCCTGACAACTTTTAGCCTTAAGGCTAGATGGTGTCGTTAGTGTTTTTCAGCTGGTTAACGCTGCGCAATCGGTAGCACATCCCGGCGCTCAGAGCCTGTAAACAGCTGACGTGGGCGGCCAATTTTGTATTCAGAGTCGCCAATCATTTCATTGAGTTGGGCGATCCAGCCAACGGTACGGGCTAGCGCAAATACCGCTGTGAACAAGGAGGTGGGAATGCCAATGGCGCGCTGAACGATGCCAGAGTAGAAGTCCACATTGGGGTATAGCTTGCGTGAAACGAAGTAATCGTCTTCCAAAGCAATCTTTTCCAGAGCCATGGCCAACTTGAACAGTGGGTCATTCTCCAGGCCCAGCGTGGTCAGCACGTCCTTGCAGGTTTCTTGCATCAGCTTGGCGCGGGGATCGTAATTTTTGTAAACCCGGTGACCAAAACCCATCAACTTGACTGTGGAGTTCTTGTCTTTGACTTGCTTGATGAATTCACCAATCTTTTCAACGCCTCCTGATTTTTGAATATCAGTCAACATTTTCAGTGCAGCTTCATTGGCGCCACCATGTGCGGGGCCCCACAGGCAGGCTACGCCTGCCGCGATGGCGGCAAATGGATTAGTTCCTGAGCTGCCACACAGGCGCACTGTGGAGGTAGAGGCATTTTGCTCGTGATCTGCATGCAAGATGAAGATGCGATCCAAGGCTTTTTCAAGCACGGGATTCACGGTGTACTCTTCACAAGGCGTCGCAAACATCATGTGCAAGAAATTGCCAGAGTAGCTCAGTGAATTCTTGGGGTACATGAACGGCTGACCCGCACTGTACTTGTAAGCCATGGCTACCAAGGTGGGCATTTTGGCGATCAAACGGATCGCTGCAATGTCGCGGTGCTCGGGGTTGTTAATGTCGGTGCTGTCATGGTAGAACGCTGACAGTGCGCCGACCAAGCCGGTCATGATCGCCATCGGATGGGCGTCCCGACGGAAGCCGCGCAAGAAGAACTGCATTTGCTCGTTAACCATTGTGTGGTTGGTCACGCGCGAAGTAAAGTCCGCTTTTTCTGCGATGTTAGGAAGGTTTCCGTAGAGCAGCAAGTGGCAGGTGTCCAAGAAATCGCAGTTTTGAGCCAGCTGCTCAATTGGATGACCGCGGTACAGCAGTTCGCCCTTGTCACCGTCGATATAGGTGATTGCGGATTGGCATGATGCGGTAGACAGGAAGCCTGGATCGTAAGTGAACATGCCGGTTTGGGCATAGAGCTTACGGATATCGATCACGTCAGGCCCGATGGAGCCGTGGTAAACGGGCAGGTCTACGTTAGGTGCGCCGTTGCTGAAGGACAGCGTGGCTTTATTGTCAGCAAGTTTCATGGTTTCTTTTCCTCGTTTAATTGACCATCATCCGGTGAGTCACAACCTAACCTAGCGCCTCGTAGAGGCACTAGTCTCGTCAGGTTTGCAGCATCTTCAATACGTCCAGAACTTCTGCTGTTGCTTCTGTTGTCGTTATGACGACTTCAGGTTCCTTGCGCTTTAAGAGCAAGTCCAGCAGGTCGTTGTCTGCTAAATCCATAAGTACATTGAGCGCTCTGGCTTGGCCTAGGGTTAAGCCAGATTCGTGCCGATGAAAGAAACGCGCGATGAACAAATCGTTTTCTAGCAGGCCACGGCGGCAGCGCCAACGCAGCTTGCTTAAATCACGAACGCTTAGTTTTTGATTCGCTTTTCCCGTGCTGAGCCAGTCGGCATCGGTTGTGGAATTCACTTCAATAAAAACGTCATCATTCAAAACGGCATCATTCATCGTGTGTGTCGGCTTAGTTGGTAGACGCTTAGATGGCGCGCAACACCATCATCTCTTTGATCTTGCCAATTGCCTTGGTGGGGTTTAGGTTCTTTGGGCACACGTCCACGCAGTTCATGATGGTGTGGCAGCGGAACAAGCGATAAGGGTCTTCCAGGTTGTCCAGGCGGCTGGCCGTGTCTTCGTCGCGGCTGTCAGCGATGAAGCGGTAAGCTTGCAGCAGGCCAGCAGGACCGACGAACTTATCTGGATTCCACCAGAAGCTTGGGCAGCTGGTTGAACAGCTGGCGCACAAGATGCACTCGTACAGGCCATCCAGCTCTTCGCGCTCTTCTGGCGACTGTAAGCGCTCTTTTTCAGGCGGTACGTTGTCGTTTACCAAGTAGGGCTTGATAGAGTTGTACTGCTTGAAGAACTGGGTCATGTCCACGATCAAATCGCGAATTACAGGCAGGCCGGGCAGAGGCTTCAAGGTGATAACACCAGGCAACGTCAACATATTGGTCAGGCATGCGAGACCGTTCTTGCCATTGATATTCATGGCGTCTGAGCCACACACACCTTCGCGGCAGGAGCGGCGAAACGATATGGTTGGGTCTTGTGCCTTCAGTTTCATCAAAGCATCAAGCAACATGCGCTCATGCCCATCGAGTTCGACTTCGATGGTTTGCATATAAGGCTTGGCATCAATGTCTGGGTCGTAGCGGTAGATATTGAAAGTGCGTTTCATCGTGGTGACCTGCTTTTATTCGTTGTGGGGCGGTAGGTGCAACGGTCTTAGAACGTGCGAACTTTGAGGGGTACGCTTTCCACCGTAAGCGGCGTCATGTTGACGGGTTTGTAGGTCAATGAGTTGGTGCCTGCGTGCCACAAAGTGTGCTTGTGCCATTCTTTGTCGTTGCGGCCATTCGGGAATTCAGCACTGTCGGCGTAGTCGTCAACGGTGTGGGCTCCACGGCTTTCGTGGCGAGCGGCGGCCGACACGATGGTGGCTTGTGCGCATTCGATCAGATTGTCCACTTCCAGCGCTTCAATGCGAGCGGTGTTGAATACTTTGGACTGGTCTTTCAGCGCAATGTTTTGAACGCGTTCGCGCAGGGCTGCGATTTTGGCTACGCCTTCGTCCAACGTGGCCTGTTTACGGAACACGCCAGCGTGCAGCTGCATCGCCGCACGGATATCGTTGGCCACGTCTTGGGCGTATTCGCCGGTATTAGCGTTATCCAGGCGGTTTAAGCGCTCCAAGGACTTGTCTGCCGCATCGGCAGGCAAGTCTTTATGGTTTTTGGCCTTGTTGTTGAATTCGACAATGTGATTGCCAGCAGCACGGCCAAACACCAGTAAATCCAGCAGCGAATTGGTACCTAAGCGGTTGGCACCGTGAACGCTGACGCAAGAGCATTCACCCACCGCGTACAAGCCGTTGACGACCTGGTTATGTACGCCATTGGCCTGTATGACCACTTGTCCATTTATATTCGTGGGGATACCGCCCATTTGGTAATGGATGGTGGGCACCACAGGAATCGGTTCTTTGGTGACATCGACGTTGGCGAAATTTACGCCAATCTCGTACACCGAAGGCAGGCGTTTGTGAATGGTTTCTGCACCCAGGTGGTCTAGCTTCAGCAGCACGTAATCTTTGTTCGGGCCACAGCCTCGGCCTTCTTTGATTTCCTGGTCCATGCAACGGGACACGAAATCGCGTGGGGCCAAGTCTCTCACGGTAGGCGCGTAGCGCTCCATGAAACGCTCGCCATTGCTATTAACCAAAATTGCGCCTTCACCCCGGCAACCTTCTGTCAACAGCACGCCAGCACCCGCTACGCCAGTGGGGTGAAACTGCCAAAATTCCATATCTTGCAAAGGTACGCCAGCGCGTGCGGCCATGCCCAGACCATCACCCGTGTTGATGAAAGCGTTGGTTGATGCCGCAAAAATACGCCCAGCGCCACCGGTTGCCAGCAGTACCGTTTTAGCTTGCAGAATGTGCAGGTCGCCGGTTTCCATTTCCAGCGAAGTCACGCCGACCACGTCGCCTTCAGCATCACGGATCAAGTCCAACGCCATCCATTCGACGAAGAAGCTGGTCTTAGCTTTTACGTTTTGCTGGTACAGCGTGTGCAACATCGCATGGCCGGTACGGTCAGCGGCTGCGCAGGCGCGTTGCACAGGCTTTTCGCCGTAGTTAGCGGTGTGACCACCAAACGGGCGCTGGTAAATGGTGCCATCAGGGTTACGGTCAAATGGCATGCCCATGTGTTCTAGGTCGTAGACGACCTTGGGCGCTTCGCGGCACATGTATTCAATCGCGTCTTGATCCCCGAGCCAGTCGGAGCCTTTGACGGTGTCGTAAAAATGGAAGTGCCAGTTGTCTTCAGACATGTTGCCCAAAGACGCGCCGATACCACCCTGTGCGGCCACAGTATGCGATCGGGTGGGGAACACTTTGGACAGCACGGCCACGTTCAGGCCAGCGCGGGCCAGTTGCAAAGAAGCACGCATACCAGAGCCGCCGGCTCCTACGATGATGACGTCAAATTTGCGTTTAGTGATGTTGGATTTTGAATAACTCATTCTTGTATTGCCTGGTGGGGTCGCTTCAGAGGACTCGGATGGAGCAAATGGGGTTGGCGCTTACAAGCGCCACAACACCTGGATGGCCCAGCCTGCACAGGCGACCAACCAAACGAGAGTAAAGACTTGCAGCAAAAGCCGTGCTGCAACCGAAGAGGTGACGTAGTCCATCCAGATGTCGCGCATGCCGATCCATACGTGGTAGAGCAAGGCGACGATGACGGCAAAAGTCAATGCCTTCATCGCTTTACCAGAAAAGATACCTGCCCAGGTCTCATATCCGATAGGCCCTTTGCTGAACAACACTTGTGCCAGCAAGATCACCGTAAACAGGGCCATGATGCCCGCCGTAACGCGCTGCGCCAGCCAATCGCGCAAACCGTAATGGGCACCGCTGACGATGCGCTTGGAGCCGTAATTCACTGCCATTTGATGTATTCCTGAAAATTAATAGAGACCAAACAGCTTGGCTGCCAGTACGACTGTCAGGCCAATGCTCAGTGCCAGCGTGACGGTGGCCGACGACTTGCCAAAGGCTTTACTCACAGCTGCATGGTTGGAGTCCATCCACAAATGGCGAAGACCCGCAATGAAGTGGTGCAGGTAGGCCCAAATCAATGCGAGCGCGATCAACTTGATAAACCAACCCGGTGCATAGCCCAAACCGATGTTGAAGGCAGCTTTGAATTTGGCAAACGAGTATTCAGACGATACCGAGGTGTCAAACATCCAAATGATGAACGGCATCAGTAAAAACATGATGAAGCCACTAATACGGTGCAAGATTGACACGATGCCTGCGGCAGGCAGACGGTATCCGGGGAGGTCAGTGAAAACGTTGATATTGCGGAATTCGGGCCGCTTTGTTTTGGTGGGAGTTGCTGTCGCTGTCATGTGTTGTGCCTTCGTGGGGGATGTAACCGCTTTGTAATTGGTAGATGCCAACAACCTAAAATTCTATTGCAATGCAGCAACTGAAGTTCCAAAGCGCTAGATTTTCATTTTTTAAATATCTTTGATGACTGTCTTAATGCTAGAAATTAGAAGGTGTTGATGCTTAATTAGTTCAATTCATTGCGGTAATGGTGTGTGTCGGTGCGGTAAAGGCCCCGGCGCAGCTCCATAGGTATTCCGTTATAGGTGAAAGCGACCCGTTCTACGCTGAGAAGCGGCGTAGTTTGCTCTACTTTCAGGAGTAAAGACTGCGCTGCATCAGGCAGAACAGCGCGAATTTTTTCTTCGGCACGCACCATGCGAACGCCAAACTCAGCCTCAAACAGGGCATACATAGGCCCCTGATCGTCAGTCAGTCGCTCTGCGGTTAAGCCTTTGAACGGGCCACCCGGTAGCCATAAATCTTCCAGAATAGTGGGCACTTGTGAAAATGAAAGCACCCGGCGCACCTGCAATACCGAGTCGCCCGCATGCAGGCAAAGCGCGCGCGCCACTTCTGCGCTGGCGCGTTGGCGCTTGCAATCGATGATGGTGCGCGCAGCAGGGCCTTCGCTATTTACATCGCCGTTGTCGGGCAGTAACTTCAAAAAACGGTATTGAACGTGGCTTTCGGCATGGGTGGCTACGTAAGTGCCCTTGCCCTGGCGGCGAACTACCAGATTCTCAGCTGCCAACTCGTCGATGGCTTTGCGCACGGTGCCTTGGCTCACGCGAAATCGCGCAGCCAAGTCCATTTCACTAGGGATCGCTTCACCAGGCTTCCACTCACCTCGATGCAAACTTTGCAGAATCAGACTTTTGATTTGCTGGTACAGAGGGCTGAAAGCCGGCGTAGCGCCGAGTGTAATGCCCGTTTCGGAGAGGTTGTTTTCCGCAAAAATAGGGGTTACTGCCATGCGGTCGATCATATCTTATATAAGATATAAGACGATTTACCCTGTCTCCCCTTTTAAGGGTAAAATTTTCTGCCATGGATACAGCATTAACCCTTTGTTGATCAGCGGGCCAATGCTGTCAGATCACCTCCCTGTAGATTCTTTTTTCTTTCACTTTCCTGGAGTTTTCCCATGAGCAAGAAGCCTGTTCGCGTCGCTGTTACCGGTGCTGCCGGTCAAATTGGTTACGCCATTCTGTTCCGTATCGCCTCGGGCGAAATGCTGGGCAAAGACCAGCCGGGCATTCTGCAACTGCTTGAAGTGCCTATGGAAAAGCCCCAGCAAGCGCTGCAAGGCGTGATGATGGAGCTGCAAGATTGCGCCTTCCCCTTGCTCGTCGGCATGGAAGCCCACGGCGACCCAATGACCGCGTTCAAAGACGTGGACTACGCGCTGTTGATTGGTTCACGTCCTCGTGGCCCTGGCATGGAGCGCGCTGAGCTGCTCGCTGTCAATGCTGAAATTTTTACCGCGCAAGGCAAAGCTTTGAACGCTGTGGCCAGTCGCAACGTCAAAGTGCTGGTGGTCGGCAATCCTGCGAATACCAACGCCTACATTGCGATGAAAAGCGCGCCTGATCTGCCACGCAAGAACTTTACCGCCATGCTGCGCCTTGACCACAACCGTGCCTTGAGTCAAATCGCGGCTAAAACCGGTAAGGCCGTGGCAGATATTGAAAAGCTGACCGTCTGGGGCAACCATTCCCCCACCATGTACGCTGACTACCGTTTCGCCACCATCAACGGCGAAAGCGTCAAAACCATGATCAACGACCAGGAATGGAACGCCAACACCTTCTTGCCAACAGTCGGCAAGCGTGGTGCAGCAATCATTGCTGCACGCGGTGTTTCGTCTGCGGCCTCAGCTGCCAACGCTGCTATCGACCATATTCGTGATTGGGCTTTGGGTACCAACGGTAAGTGGGTCACGATGGGTATCCCTTCGGACGGCCAGTATGGCGTGCCAAAAGACACGATGTTTGGTTTTGCCGTAACCTGCGAAGCTGGCGAATACAAGCTGGTTGAAGGTCTGGAAGTGGATGCGTTTAGCCAAGAGCGCATCAACGTGACGTTGAAAGAGTTGCAAGACGAGCAAGCTGGCGTCGCTCACCTGCTGCCTTAATTTTAGTCATTAGGCTTTTGTCATGAAAAAGCATCCGCGTGACATTCTTTTAGGCGCTCAGGCTGTGGCGGGTTTTTTGCCCGTTTGCGACCACTACAGCGGCGTCGAAGCGCGGATGCGCAAAAGCCTGCAATTGCAGGCCGAGATGACACAAGAGTTTGGCACCTGTGTGTTTGATGTGACGCTGGACTGTGAAGACGGCGCACCTGTCGGCGGCGAAGCCGACCACGCCGCTCTGGTCGTCAGTTTGGCGTTGGCCGCAGCACCTAACGCACGGGTTGCTGTACGTGTTCACCCAGTTGATCATCCTGCGTTTGAGTCTGATATCGCCACCATCGCAGGACTAGCTGGTCACAAGCTTTCGCACATCATGGTGCCCAAGGTCGAGTCTGTTGAAGACGTGCTTTATGCAGAAAAAGCCCTGCTGCGCGCATCTGCAGGGCATTTACCGCTGCAAGTTTTGATTGAGTCCCCCGCAGCGGTGCACCGTGCCTTTGACATTGCGGCGCACCCCAAAGTGCAGTCGCTCAGTTTTGGGCTAATGGACTTTGTATCTGCTCACGGTGGTGCTATTCCGTCTGACGGCATGTCATCAGTGGGGCAGTTCACCCATCCGCTGGTGGTGCGTGCCAAATTGGCTATCGCGTCCGCTTGCCATGCGCATGGCAAAGTGCCATCGCATTGCGTGGTAACAGAATTTACTGATAGCTTGGCGATGAAAAATGCCGCCATCCGCGCCGCCCGCGAATTCGGCTATACCCGCATGTGGAGCATCCACCCGAGCCAGATTCGCCCTATTCTGGAAGCCCTGGCACCCAGCGATGCTGAGATTGAAATCGCTTCAAAAATAATAGCTGCTGCAGATTATGCGAATTGGGCTCCTGTTAGTTTTAAAGGTCAATTGCAAGACCGCGCCAGCTACCGTTACTTTTGGCAGGTGCTGGAACGCGCCCGCCAAACCGGTCGCGTACTAACGCCTGAAGCGCTGGCCTATTTCGAGGCTGCCGCATGAGCACCCGAACTACACCGTCCCCACTAATAAAAAGATACCGAGGAACCTTCCTATGACTATAAAAAAATTGCTTTTACCCGTTTTGCTGTGCTGCACCACCACTGTGTTGTGGGCGCAAACCCCGGCCAATTCGACGGACGTCAAAGTGGCGACCAGAGCTAAAGTTCGTCCTAAAGCCAGCCGTACCGAAGTGCGCAGCACAGCTAAGCAGATGGCTGCTGGCATTTCTGCCTCCGAAGCTGCACTGACGCCTGAAGAGCTGGCCATCGCCGAGCGCATTCATGTGGGCATCGTGCCGTGTGAGTTGGGTGCTTCAGTGACACTGCTGGCAGATGCCAAAGTCCCTGGCTACTTCAATGTGCAAATCAAGGGTCAAAAATTCCGCATGTTCCCCGTGGTTACTTCTACGGGTGCGATTCGCCTGGAAGATCAAAAAGTCGGTGCAGTTTGGTTGCAATTGGCCAACAAGTCCATGTTGATGAACCAAAAACTCGGTCAACGTCTGGCTGACGAGTGCATGAGCCCTCCACAGTATGTTATCGCTGAAGCGATGAAGAAATCTCCGGCACAAAGTGTGCTTGAGCCTTTAAAGCCCGCCATGCCTGTTTCGATTGCCGTTGAGCCTGCCGCAAGCAAATAATCTTGAACAGTCTTGGGTTGATGCAATCCCTTTGACCCACCCTTTTACAGCACCTCACCTACACCCCCTTTAGGAGAAGAAAATGACCCAGTTTCTAGAAACCTACCGCGCCCACGTCGCTGAACGCGCCGCTCTTGGTATCCCTCCTTTGCCTTTGTCGGCCCAACAAACTGGCGAGGTGATTGAGCTGCTCAAAGCGCCACCCGCTGGTGAAGATGCGTTTTTGCTGAATCTGATCACCCATCGTGTACCCGCTGGTGTGGACGCCGCCGCCAAGGTCAAGGCCAGCTACCTCGCCGCCGTGGCGCACGGCACCGAGGCGTGTAGCCTGCTGAGCCGCGAAAAAGCCACTGAATTACTTGGCACGATGCTGGGTGGCTACAACATCAGCCCACTTATTGAACTGTTGGATGCCCCTTCTGATGCTGTCGCTACTGTGGCCGCCAATGGTCTCAAAAAGACGCTGCTGATGTTCGACCAGTTCCATGACGTGGCCGAAAAAGCCAAATCTGGGAATGCGCACGCCAAAGTCGTGTTGCAAAGCTGGGCTGATGCCGAATGGTTCACCAGCCGTCCCGAAGTGCCTCAAAGCATCACGGTCAGCATCTTCAAAGTGGCCGGTGAAATCAACACCGACGACCTGTCGCCCGCGCCTGATGCATGGAGTCGCCCTGACATTCCCCTGCACGCGTTGGCTATGCACAAAAATGCCCGTCCCGGTATTAAGCCGGAAGAAGACGGCAAACGCGGCCCCATCAAATTCATCGAAGACCTGAGCGCCAAAGGCAATTTGGTGGCTTATGTGGGCGACGTGGTTGGCACGGGATCCAGCCGCAAGTCGGCCACCAATTCGGTGCTGTGGTTCACTGGTCAAGACATTCCATTCGTGCCTAACAAGCGCTTTGGTGGCGTTTGCCTAGGTGCCAAAATTGCCCCGATTTTCTACAACACCATGGAAGACTCCGGCGCATTGCCTATCGAGTTGGACGTGAGCCAAATGGCCATGGGCGACGTGGTGGAGCTGCGTCCTTATGACGGTAAAGCCCTGAAAGACGGCAAAGTCATTGCTGAATTCAAGCTGAAAAGCGATGTACTGTTTGACGAAGTACGCGCCGGTGGCCGCATCCCCCTCATCATTGGCCGTGGCCTGACGGCCAAAGCCCGTGAGCTGCTGGGCCTGCCCGTGTCCACGCTGTTTCGCCTGCCTACTAACCCCAAACCCACAGGCAAAGGATTCACGCTGGCGCAAAAAATGGTCGGTCGCGCTTGTGGCTTGCCAGAAGGTAAGGGCGTGTTGCCCGGTGCCTACTGCGAGCCGCGCATGACCTCCGTCGGCAGCCAGGACACCACCGGCCCGATGACCCGCGACGAGCTGAAAGATCTGGCTTGCCTGGGCTTCAGCGCAGATTTGGTGATGCAGTCGTTTTGCCACACAGCAGCCTACCCCAAGCCCGTGGACGTGAAAATGCACCACGAGTTGCCTGACTTTATGAGCACCCGTGGTGGTGTGCCTCTGCGTCCCGGTGACGGCATCATCCACAGCTGGTTGAACCGTATGTTGCTGCCTGACACCGTGGGCACTGGTGGCGATAGCCACACCCGTTTCCCTATTGGCATTAGTTTCCCTGCGGGTTCTGGGTTGGTGGCTTTCGGTGCAGCCACGGGTGTGATGCCTTTGGACATGCCTGAGTCGGTCTTGGTGCGCTTCAAAGGCAAGATGCAGCCCGGCGTGACGCTGCGCGATCTGGTCAACGCGATTCCTCTTTACGCCATTAAAGCTGGTTTGTTGACTGTGGCCAAACAAGGCAAGGTCAATATTTTCTCTGGTCGTATTTTAGAAATCGAAGGCCTGCCTGATCTGAAGGTCGAGCAAGCGTTTGAGTTGAGCGATGCGTCAGCCGAGCGTTCTGCTGGTGGTTGCACTGTTCACCTTAATAAAGAACCCATCATCGAGTACATCACCAGCAACATCACGATGTTGAAGTGGATGATCGCTACGGGTTACTCGGACGTGCGCACCATCAAGCGCCGCATCACCGCCATGGAAGCATGGCTGGCCGATCCAAAGTTGCTCAAAGCTGATGCGGATGCCGAATACGCTGCCGTGATCGAAATTGACTTGGCCGAAATTCATGAGCCTATCCTCGCTTGCCCCAACGATCCCGATGACGTGAAAACGCTTAGCGATGTGGCCGGTACCGTCATTGAAGAAGTCTTTATCGGCTCGTGCATGACCAACATTGGTCACTTCCGTGCAGCTTCCAAGCTGTTGGAAGGCAAGCGCGACATCCCCGTTAAGCTGTGGGTCGCCCCACCGACCAAGATGGACGCACATCAGCTCAGCGAAGAAGGCCATTACGGCGTGCTCGGTAGTGCCGGTGCACGTATGGAAATGCCCGGTTGCAGCCTGTGCATGGGCAACCAGGCGCAGGTGAAAGAAGGCGCAACAGTGTTCTCAACCAGCACCCGTAATTTCCCGAACCGTTTGGGTAAGAACAGCAATGTGTTCTTGGGCAGTGCTGAGTTGGGGGCGATTTGTTCCCGCCTGGGGCGCATCCCTACGAAGGCCGAGTACATGGACGGTGTGGGTGTGCTGACTGCAAGCAGCGATCAGATCTACAAATACATGAACTTTGACCAGATGAAAGACTTCACCGACGTGACTGACGCGATGGTTGCATAAAGTCAGTTACGTCAGCGTGACGGCTAGCTTAGACGGCCCTTCGGGGCCGTTTTTGTTATAAAAATCGCGGGATAATGTGCGCCATGCGCTGCTGTGATTCCAATTTTCTGCGATATGAGCCCAAGTAAACTGGGCCGTTACGACTTGCTTCGCGTACTGGGCAGGGGGGCGATGGGTTTGGTTTATGAGGGCCACGACCCCAATTTGAACCGGCGGGTGGCGATCAAGACTATCCAGGTTGAATACCTGTCGCAAGAAGCCGGCCAGGAATATGAGTTTCGCTTTCGTACCGAAGCCCATTCGGCGGCTCGTTTGCAGCATCCGAACATTGTCAGCGTGTATGACGCAGACCGTGACGGCGGTGTAGCGTATTTGGTGATGGAATTCATCCAAGGCAAAGACCTCAAGCAACACCTGGACAGTGGCGTGGTGTATTCGTTGGAGCAATCAATCTCTATTGTGAGTGATTTGCTGTCGGCGCTGGACTACGCGCACCAGCACAACATTGTCCATCGCGACATCAAGCCGGCTAATCTGTTGGTGCAGGCCAATGGCCGAGTCAAGCTCACTGATTTTGGTGTGGCGCGTCTGCAGGACACAGCTGACATGACACATACACAAGGTGTGATTGTGGGCACGCTTAAGTACATGTCTCCCGAACAGGTGCAGGGTTTGCCTTTAGACAGCCGGGCTGATTTGTTTTCCGTAGGCGTGGTGCTTTATCAATTACTAACCAACCACCGTCCCTTTGACGGTGGCAGCGATTTCGCAATCATTCACGAGATCATTGACCATCAGCCGTCTGCGCCCAGTAGTTTTAACGTCCGTGTGTCGCCCGAGCTTGATGCTGTTGTGGCCAAAGCGTTAGCTAAATTACCAGATCAACGTTTTGCTACAGCGCGTGAGTTCGCACTTGCCTTGCAAATTGCTGTCAAGGGAAGTGCAGACTATTCGTTGCCGCTGCAATTTCGAGCGGCTGAAGGCTCCAGTGCGGCTTTGCTCAGTCTTGTCGATAACTACCCTACAGCGCTATTCGAGCCTACCCAGCAGTATGTATCGCCAGGTTTATTTCCAGCGCAAACGCATACACATACTCAGACTTCGCCTCAAGGTGTGGATGTTGAACTGGATGACCTGTCGGTGCATAGCGGTGTAGATTCTGGCAGCCTGCTTGCCAGCGGCAGTACCGCCAGTATTGCGCCTCAATCAGGCCCAACTGCACAGTGTGCCCCGCATCCAATGGGTAAGCCTGCGAGCAAGCCTACAGCCGCTGTACCAAAACGCTTGTCAGGAAAAAGGGTTTTTACACTGTGCGCCTCGCTGGCAGTGGTGTTGATCGGCTTGTGCCTGAAGCTACCTTGGCTTTATGACGATGAAACAGTCAATGTACTGGTCAGTTCTCCTGTTGATGCAATACTGCCTCAAGCCACAGCTTCTGCGGCCATGGCAGCGCCTCTACCCGTAAATACTACGGGTCAATCAGGCGAAAAAATAATCACCGAGATAGCGGACAGCACCACCGCAATGCCCGAAGTGCCCGTACCGCGTCAGCCTATCAAAGTTGTGCCACCAGCCCTACTGCGCAATAAAGGCGTGACGGGTGAGCGTGCTAGCACAAGAACCATGAGCAGTACCGTCAGTGTCACGGCTCCCAAGTCCCGAGTAGTCAATGCCGAAGCAATGAACGTATCTGGTGTTGCCGGCGCCGCTGTAGCGCAGCCACAGCCGGTCGCCTCGGCGCCATTGGTAGTCTCCACCTCTGCACGTAAGACCACTGCCAAACCGCTTGCGCCTCCCGAATCTGGCAGTCCTGAAGATGCATGCGTTAACCGAATATTGCTGGGTCGGTACAGCTGCATGACGGCACAGTGCGCCAAGCCGTTGTTTCAAACACATCCGGCTTGTATAGAGCAGCAGCAGATCGAGCAGCGGCGGCGAGACAGAGACGCTCAGCGCTACTGACCTGACGGTTCCTGCAACACGCTTCGATGCTGATTCGGGTGCTGATGCTTATGCGGTATCGTGCACAAGGCCTGGTTCGCAACATACTTCAAGCCACTCTCCGGTGACAGGGTGCGTAAAGGCCAGACTTTGCGCATGCAAGGCCATACGCAGCGCGCTGCTGGTCTCCCCGTACAGCGTGTCGCCTGCGATCGGGTGTCCCAGCGCCAGCATGTGCACCCGCAGTTGGTGGGTACGCCCTGTCACTGGGTGTAGCGTTACCAGGGTGGTGTCGTTTACTGAATCGTAGGCTTGTACTTGCCACCGTGTTTCAGAAGGCTTGCCAGCCTCCCTGTCTACTTTTTGCCGAGGCCGCTGGGGCCAATCCGCCATCAAAGGTAAGTTGACTGTGCCTGTATCGGGTTGCAACTGGCCTTGTACGGTCGCGATGTAATTTTTGTGGATGTGGCGATCTTGGAATAAGGTAGAAAGTTTCTTTTGGAGCGCCGGGCTGAGCGCAAACATCACCAGTCCGCTGGTTGCTTGGTCAAGTCGATGCACTACCAGCGCTTGGGGAAGTGTCGCCTGTACCCGGCTGATCAAGCAGTCCTGCTTGTCCGCACCACGTCCTGGTACGGCCAGCAGTCCGGCAGGTTTGTTGACGATCAGCAGATGCTCATCTTGATAAACCGTCCAGTCGGCTCCCAGCTTGGGTTGAGGCATGCAGGGTGAGATCGGGTTGGTGAGGCTAGTGAGGCTAGTGGGGCTGGCGGGGAAGGTGGTCACAGTGCGGTATTGTGCAGTCTTTGGCGCTGCAAGTGCAACTCGAAACAGGCGCTAGCGACCAAGACACACCAAGACAAAAGGCTAATCTACAGGTGAACCAGCTTACCTCTCAAACTCCTCAAATTCTTATCGCAGGCGGCGGTATTGGTGGCCTTGCCGCGGCACTGGCTTGCCACCGAGCCGGTTGCGCGGTCCAGGTGCTGGAGCAAGCCCCTGCATTTGCCGAAGTCGGTGCTGGGCTTCAACTGGGCCCCAACGCCGTACGCGTGCTTGAGCAGTGGGGGCTGGGTCCTGCCGTGCGGGCTGTAGCGTCTGCACCCCAACGTTTACAGGTGCGCGACGCCGCCAGCGGTCATATGCTGGGTCAAATGCCACTAGGTGCGTCGTTTCGCCAGCGCTATGAGTGCGATTACCTCACCCTGCACCGGGCTGATTTACAGCAGCTGCTACTTACTGCAGTGCAGGCTGAAGCAGAGGGTGCAGGGTCTGAAGGGACCGCCGCAAGGAAAGTAGCAGGGCGCAGAGGTATCAGTTTGCAATTACAAACCACTGTTAAAACCATAGCGGAAGAGGCTGGCCAAATAAGCGTAACAGACCATAACGGTATGAAATACGCCGCCCATGCCTTACTGGGGTGCGATGGCTTATGGAGTGGCGTTCGCCAGCACCTGCTGCACGATGGCCGCCCTCAACCTACTGGTCATTTGGCCTACCGCGCAATGCTCCCCACTGGCGATGTGCCGCCAGTCATGGCCCAAGATCAAGTCACCGTCTGGCTGGGTCCCAAAATGCACGCAGTGGCCTACCCTGTACGTGGGGGGGCACAGTTCAATCTGGTGGTGATCGTGCATGGCAGTTTGCCGGCCGATATGGCTTTCTCGGGCGGGGAAAACTGGAGTTATCAAGCAACAGGGAAAAACCTGATAAACCGCTTATCTGGTGTGCATAGTTTGCTACATAGTTTGATGGCTTCGGCGATGGATTGGCGGTGCTGGGTGTTGCATGACCGTCATCCCCTGCAAGGCCCCCAGCAGATGGCTCAGGGCCGTATTGCCTTGCTGGGCGATGCTGCCCACCCTATGCGCCCCTATCTGGCCCAAGGAGCCGCAATGGCACTGGAGGATGCTCAAGCTGTGGCCCAAGCATTGATAAATACGCTGGGTAACGCTGCAAACGCGACAGCTGCCGATGCGCTGCCCCAAGCCCTTCACACCTATGCCACCGGTCGCTGGCAGCGCAATGCCCGCGTGCAGGCCAAAGCGCGGCGCAACGGTCAGATATTTCATGCGAGTGGGCCGCTTCGGATTGCCCGTAATTTTGCTATGGCGATTTTGGGGGGCCGCTTGCTGGACACCCGTTGGCTGTACGCGGGTGACGCCACTTGATAAGGGCATCGAGTTGTGCGCATGCATCAAGTTTGTGCATTGCTTACATTAGAAGGCAAACCTCCCAAACGCCACAGTGTTGTACCTTCACTGCTGTGTCGGAATTTGCCGTTTCAGTCGTTTTAGCCGTTTCAAGCGGCTCTGAAAGCGAAATTTTTCATTTATAGGAACATCAAAATGACGTTTGTAAGTATCAAGATCAGTACCCGATTGGGTATGGGTTATGGGCTTGTGCTGCTACTGATGGCAGCACTTATGTCTATTGCCATGAACCGATTGGCCAGTGTTGACGCTGTGATAACGCATTTTTCCAGTGTGGATATGACTTTAGTCGATACGTTGCCCACAGCAAGCTCGAAGCAAGACCGCACCAAAGCGTTGGCTGAACTCAAGGCTGTGACGCAGGATGCGGATGCCGCCAAGCTAGATATTGTTTCTACCCGTCAGGGGATGTTGTGTCTTTTTCTCGCAGCGGTGCTGCTGAGCATCGGTCTGGTCTACCGTATGACGCAAAGCATCATGAAACCCTTGGAGAACGCGATTTACATTGCTGAGACAGTGGCTTCTGGTGATTTGAGCCAGGAATTTGACACAGAACTTGGCGGCGATTTTGGTCGTCTCTTGGGCTCATTGGGCCATATGGAAGACATCCTCACCAGCTTGGTTGAGCGCTTGCAAGTCTCCACTTCTGCCATCGCCGTAGCCTCCCGGGAAATCGCTGCCGGCAACAACGACCTGTCCAAGCGCACCGAGGACCAAGCTGCATCGCTGGAGCAGACCGCCGCCAGCATGCAGGAGCTGACTGAAACAGTGAAGCAAACTGCCGAACGCGCCAAGGCCGCGAATGCGCTGGCCGCCAGCACCTCGGGCGTAGCGGAGCGGGGCAGTAAAGTGGTGGGGCAGGTCATTCAAACCATGAATTCGATCAGCAGCAGCTCCCGAAAGATGGTGGACATCATCGAAGTGATCGAAGGTATCGCTTTCCAGACCAATATTCTCGCGCTGAATGCAGCTGTAGAGGCCGCCCGTGCGGGCGAGCAGGGCCGTGGCTTTGCCGTGGTAGCCAGTGAAGTCCGCAGCCTTGCGCAGCGCAGTGCCGATGCAGCCAAAGAAATCAAAACGCTGATTGCAGGCTCGGTCGCGCATGTGGACAACGGTGCTGTGCTGGTGGGGCAAGCGGGCCAGACCATGCAGGAAATCATGCAGTCTGTACAACAAGTTACGTCTTTTCTAGGTGAAATTTCTATCGCTACGTCTGAGCAAAGTATCGGTATCGCCCAGGTGAACCAAGCTGTGACGCACATGGACCAGGTCACGCAGCAAAATGCAGCCTTGGTGGAGCAGGCCGCGGCAGCGGCTTCATCGTTGTCTGACCAAGCCCATAACCTGCAAAACGTGGTGAGTGAGTTCAAAGTTTAGTCATGACCACGCACCCATGACCCTAGCTATGCCCATGTCCTTACGATCTAGTCCACCACCCGCCGTTTCCCGCCGTCAGAGTTTGGTGCGGATGGGGGGTGTTCTGGCTGCGGTAGTTGCGTCTTCAGTGCGGGCGCAGGCGCCCTTACAGACATCTTTATCTCCGCTGGTAACCCGGCCTCAACCTTCCACGCCTTGGACTGCGATTGAAGCCCAGGCCCAAGGCCAAAAGGTTTACCTTAACGCTTGGGGTGGTAGCGAGCACATCAATGCTTACTTGCAATGGGCTGCGAGTGAGTTGGTCCGCCGCCATGGCGTGCAACTGGTGCATGTCAAACTAACAGACACTGCCGAAGCCGTGAAGCGTGTGCGCAGCGAAAAGGCGGCTGGCAAGCTTGCTGGTGGTAGCGTCGATGCTATTTGGATCAACGGCGAAAACTTCCTCACGATGAAGCGCGAGGGCTTGCTGCTGGGCCCGTTTGCAGAAAGCTTGCCTAACTTCCAGTACGTAGATGTGCAAGGCAAACCCACGACGCGTATAGATTTTTCTGAACCTGTACAAGGTTATGAAGCCCCTTGGGGCATGGCTCAGTTCACGCTGTTTGCTGACAGGGCGAGGGTGACGAATCCACCCCTTAGCATGGCTGCGCTGGCCGATTTTTCCCGGGCCCACCCAGGCCGCGTTACCTATCCACGCCCTCCGGCTTTCATCGGCACTACGTTTGTTAAGCAAGCGTTGGTGGAGTTGATGGCGCTGACCCCACGCCTTACGCCTCCCCTTACTCCTCTCCTTTACCAACCCGTCACTCCCGACGCTTTTGCACGTGTTACCCCGCCGCTGTGGGACTATCTCGATGCACTCCATCCCGCGCTGTGGCGTGCTGGCAAACAGTTCCCGCAGACGCCTGCTGCCATCCGCCAAATGATGGCCGATGGCGAACTGCTGATCGCGCTCACCTTCAACCCCAACGAAGCTGCCAACGAGATCGCCGCTAAGCGCCAAGCCGATACGGTCTACGCGTGGCAGATGGCGGGTGGCGCGCTGGCCAACACCCACTTTTTAGCGATCCCGTTCAACGCCAATGCCAGTGCGGGCGCGCAGGTGGCTATTAACTTTTTACTGTCTCCCGAGGCTCAGGCCCGCAAAGCGGATCTGACCGTATGGGGTGACCCTACCGTACTGGCCATGGAAAAATTACCCGCTGATCAGCGCCAGCGCTTTACTGCGGGGTTGCAACCTGGGCAGGTAGAGCGACCCGTCTTGGCCATCCTGGAGCCGCACGGCAGTTGGGTAGAACCGCTGGAGCGTGAATGGCTGCGCCGCTACGGTCAGTAAATTGTTCTGTCCATCTGCCCCCCTTTTTGCTGGCCGGGCTTATCGCTATACCTCTGCTATGGATGACGGCTTTGGCGGTGGCCGAAGGGCTCAACCTCACCGCGTGGCAGACTTTGTGGGGTGCCCCCCAGTTGCCTCAAGCGTTGGCCTTGTCATTGTGGACAGGCCTTACTGCTACCGGGACATCGGTCGCCTTCGCCGCGTGGCTGTTGTCGCGCAGCTTCCCCGGCCCGCTGTGGGAGCGCAGTGTTAAGACCTTGTCGCCCCTGTTGGCTGTGCCCCATGCAGCCTTCGCTATTGGCTTTGCATTTTTGATCGCACCCAGTGGCTGGTTGTTGCGCGTTTTATCGCCTTGGGCCACAGGTTTTGATGCCCCGCCGCCTTGGCCCACTACGCAAGACCCCTGGGGTCTGGGCTTGATCGCCGTGCTAGTAGCCAAAGAAGTGCCTTTTTTGCTCTGGGCCGCTGCGACCCAGCTCCAGCGCGCCGATGTGGGGCTGCGCCTGAGCCGCGAGCTGGACGTAGCCCGTAGCCTGGGTTATGCCCCCCATAACGCATGGTGGCGCGTACTCTGGCCGCAGCTCTGGCCGCGGCTCACCGGGCCTGCACTGGCGGTGTTGGCATACAGCCTGACTGTGGTCGATATGGCGCTGGTGATCGGTCCTACCTCACCGCCTACGCTGGCGCTGCTGGCATGGCAATGGCTGGTAGATGCCGATGCCACCGTTAACGCGCAAGGGGCGGCTGCAGCTTGGTTACTGGCGTTGGTAGTAGGGTGCTTAGCGGTAGCGTTGTGGAGCCTGTGCAGGTGGGTTCTTGGCCGTAGCCGCTGGGTCGATGGCGGGCGTGGCAAGCTTTCAAGTAAAAGTAAGAGAACGAAAGTCACTGCCACAACACCCCATCGCCTGTTGATTGGCCTTTACGTTAGCGTGATGATGGGACTGGCTGTAGGCAGTGTCGCGGGTGTCTGGCCCTTCCCGCAACTTTGGCCTACATCGCTCAGCCTGCAAGCGTGGCAATCCGTCGCCACCAGCGCCGACACGCTAGGGACGACTTTGCTCTTGGGCTTATGTAGTAGCGCTACAGCCTTGGTATGGGTCGTGGCGTGGCTGGAGTGTGCAACGCCAGCTTGGCATGTGCCCCTGCGTCGTTTGATTTATCTGCCGTTGCTGCTGCCCTCGGTGCTGTGGGTGGTGGGCTTGCACCGTCTCAGCCTCGCCTGGGGTGTGGACGCTACTGTGACTGGCTTATGGATCGCCCACACACTGGCCGTTCTGCCCTATGTGCTGATTGCGCTCTGCCCAGCTTATCAAGGGTTTGATGTGCGTTATGGGCAGATTGCCGCCTCGCTGCGGCAAAGTCGATGGTCTTTTTTGATGCAGGTCAAATGGCCCTTGCTCAAGGCGGCACTTGGGTCTGCATTCGCGGTGGGTTTTGCGGTCAGTGTCGCCCAGTACCTGCCCACGTTGTTTGTGGGGGCTGGTCGTTTCACCACCGTGACTACCGAGGCAGTCACGCTCGCCAGTGGGGCACAGCGCTCGTTGACAGCTGCGTACGCGTGGCTGCAGTGGCTGCTGCCCGCACTGATGTTTGGCGTGGCTGCATGGGCTGGGCGACCACGGCGGTTCAGGCCAAGCACGCCAGTCAGGCTATGACGGAAATGCACGCCCCTCAGGTTGGAGGTCTGCAACTCGCTGTACAGCGTCTTTCCATTGGCGGAACAACGCTGGTCGACCATTTGCACCTGCATGTTCCACAAGGCGTCGTCCATACCGTGATGGGGGCTAGCGGTTCGGGTAAGTCCAGCCTGCTCGCTGCAGTATGCGGAACGATACCAACAGCCTTTACTTTCGATGGCAGTGTGACTTTGAATACGCACCGTATCGACCTCCTACCCACCGAGCAGCGGCAAGTAGGTATCTTGTTCCAAGACGATCTGCTGTTTGCCCATATGACGGTACGCGAGAACCTGCTGTTCGCTGTTCCCCCTGGCCCCAAAGCGCAACGTGAGGCAGCAGTCACCCAAGCCTTGCAGGATCTGGAGCTGCCCCAGTTTGCCCATGCCGATCCCTCTACGCTGTCGGGTGGTCAGCGTACCCGTGTGGCGCTGCTGCGTGCCCTGCTGGCCCAGCCGCAGGCCTTGATGCTGGACGAGCCGTTTTCCAAGCTGGACGCGGACTTGCGCCAACGCATGCGGGCCTACTTGTTTGCGACCGTGCGGGCACGGAGAATCCCAGTGTTGCTTGTCACCCACGACGCTGCGGATGTGGCGGATCCGCAGCACCTTACCCGCCTGTAAATACACCGCGCTACTTGCACTACTTTCCGGAACCTATGCTCGACCGCTTTGCCACCGCCGCTATCAAACCCCCTGTGGACGCCCTAGCCCGCGT
This sequence comes from Betaproteobacteria bacterium, assembly GCA_043739385.1. GTDB lineage: Bacteria > Pseudomonadota > Gammaproteobacteria > Burkholderiales > Burkholderiaceae_C > Defluviibacillus. The sequence goes on from JAYUED010000001.1 coordinate 29,586, forward strand.
ACTCGCTCGCGCAGGTGCCAGCGCTAACCAGCTGACAGTTACAGGTTTTGTGATTGGCATAGTCGCTTCTGTATTGATAGCAAACAATACATATATCGTCGGCGCTATCTGCATCTTTATCTCAAGATTGTGCGATGCGCTCGATGGTGCAGTCGCTAGGCAGTCTATGCCCACTGACCAAGGCGGATTCCTGGATATCACGCTGGATTTTTTGTTCTACGCCAGTATTCCTCTGGCCTTCGCGGTGGCTGATCCGCTGCACAACGCCTTACCCGCTGCGGTGCTGTTGGCCGCGTTCATGGGCACCGGCAGCAGTTTTTTAGCCTTCGCCGCCTTGGCTGCCAAGCGTGGGATGACCAGCACGGCTTACCCCAACAAATCGTTCTATTTTTTGGGTGGCTTGACGGAAGCCACCGAGACATTGGCCATATTCGCCGCTATGTGCCTATGGCCGGGGCAGTTTGCGGGGCTGGCTTATGGGTTTGCGGCGCTGTGCGCGGTGACAATTGCCACCCGGATCTGGTGGGGTTGGAAGGCATTGGCCTAGACTGCCCAGTTTAGACAAGTCCACAGCTCAGCCCAGTCCTTATGACGCTATGAATGCCAAAAAACTCGTTTTAATGCTGCTAATCGCCAGTGCCGCCGTGGCGTTCGTGCTGCTGGACGCCAGTCGCTTTTTCAGTCTCAGCTATCTCCAGCAAAGCCATGCTGCGCTTGTTGACGCCTATACCCGCCAGCCGCTGCCAGTCGTTGCCACCTATTTCGCGCTTTACCTCGCTGTGGCCGCGCTGTCTTTGCCAGGAGCGGTGGTTCTCACGCTGGCAGGGGGCGCTGTTTTTGGTTTTGGTCGGGGTCTGGTGATTGTTTCGTTCGCATCCAGTCTTGGAGCCACGGTGTCTTTTCTGGTTGCCCGTTATGTGCTGCGCAGCAGTATTGAAGCCCGCTTTGGTAAACGTTTGGCGGAGATCAACCGAGGTATCACCAGAGACGGTGCGTTTTATCTTTTTACGCTGCGCTTGGTTCCACTGGTGCCGTTCTTTGTCATCAATTTGCTGATGGGCCTGACGCGCATGAAGCCGTTGACGTTCTATGGCGTCAGTCAACTGGGGATGCTGGCGGGTACAGCGGTGTATGTGAACGCGGGCACGCAATTGGCGCAGCTTGGCTCGCTGAAAGATGTGCTCAGCCCTGGGCTGTTGGGTGCGTTGGTGATGCTGGGCGTGTTTCCCTTGCTGGCGCGTGGTGTGATAACCCTCATCCAGCGGCGAAATGTCTACGCGCGCTGGGCGTCGGTGAAGCCCAAACAGTTCGATCGCAATTTGATCGTCATTGGTGCCGGTGCGGGCGGATTGGTGTCCGCCTATATTGCTGCGGCGGTAAAAGCCAAAGTTACCCTGATAGAAGCGCACAAGCTGGGCGGTGACTGCCTGAACTACGGTTGTGTGCCGAGCAAGGCCCTCATCAAAAGTGCCAAAATCGCCCACCAGATGCGCCACGCCAGCCGCTATGGTCTGGAAGACAGCCAACCTGCTTTCAGTTTCAAGGCGGTAATGCAGCGTATTGAAGACGTGATCCGGGCGATTGAACCTCACGACAGTGCGGCGCGCTACACCTCACTGGGCGTGGAGGTGCTGCAAGGCTATGCCAAGATCATCAATCCTTGGACGGTCGAAATTAATTTCAACGATGGCCGCATGCAACGCCTGACTACCCGCAGCATCGTCATCGCGGCCGGTGCGCGTCCCGTCATTCCCGCGCTACCGGGGCTGGATGTGGTGGATGCTCTAACCAGCGACACGCTGTGGGCGGCTTTCGCCCAACTTGACGCGCTTCCACGGCGTATCGTGGTGCTGGGCGGCGGGCCGATTGGCTGTGAACTCGCGCAGAGCTTTGCACGACTTGGGGCACAGGTCACGCAGGTAGAAATGGCACCGCGGTTGATGCTGAGCGAAGATGCTGAGGTTTCAGCTTTTGTGCGTCTTGCCTTAGAGACCGATGGTGTAAAGGTATTGACTGCGCATAAGGCTTTGCGCTTCGATAAAGTCGATGGCGAAAAAACTTTGACTGCAGCGCACAACGGCAGCGAAATACGTATCCCCTTCGATGCCCTTATTTGCGCTGTGGGCCGTGCCGCCCGCCTCACTGGCTATGGTCTGGAGGACTTGGGGATTCCAACTCAACGCAACGTCGATACCAACGAATATTTGCAAACTCTTTACCCCAATATCTACGCTGCAGGTGACGTAGCTGGGCCGTTCCAGTTCACCCATGTCGCGGCTCACCAAGCCTGGTATGCCGCGGTGAACGCTTTGTTTGGCAGCTTCAAAAAATTCAAAGTGGACTACCGCGTTATCCCCCGCGCCACCTTTATCGACCCTGAGGTTGCCCGCGTGGGGCTGAACGAGCAAGAGGCCATAGTCCAAGGCATCGCTTACGAGGTCACGCGGTACGGCATCGATGACCTGGATCGCGCCCTTGCAGACAGTGAGGCCCAAGGTTTTGTGAAGGTACTGACCGTACCGGGCAAAGACCGTATCCTCGGCGTCACCATCGTCGGTGCCCATGCTGCGGATGTATTGGCAGAGTACGTCTTGGCGATGAAGCACGGCCTGGGATTAAACAAAATCCTAGGCACCATCCATACCTACCCCACACTGTCAGAAGCTAACAAGTACGCCGCAGGGGAGTGGAAGCGGGCACACCAACCGAAAGCGCTACTGGAATGGGTTCGTAGATACCACGACTGGCGACGGGGATAAGCGTGCGCCAGGCGTTTTTCCTGGCATTCACGTGACGCTGTAAGGCTGTACGGATTCGAAACTGAAGTGCGATACCTGGCAATCTGTAAGTTCAACAGATGCACTCAAGCTCTTCACACTACCCCGAACTTCAACGAGAACTGCTCCTGCACTGCCCACAACGCGCCACACTCATTTCTTGAAATCCACGGTGTTGACTTTCACTTTTAATTCATTAAAAAGTGAAAAAAGACATAAATGTGATAATTATCACATTAGCGATATTGATAATAATCCTGATATTTTTAATACTCGCTGGCAGTGATAAAAAGTGGAATTAAAATTGTTGAGCAAAAATTCACAGTAAATCGCTATCCAGAATTTTCGGATGTATCTCAGTGATCATTCTGAATCAAATAGGCTCGGAAGTACGAAAATTAGAGGTAAGCCGTTGCACTTTGCGCTTGAATTCGCCAATCTATTAAAGCGAGTGAAATGTCGAAATAAATATGAAAAAAACAAGTATCCACAGTGTTGTCGCGCTGACATTGCTGTTCGTCACGGTGCTTCTGTCTGCTTGTGGTGGGGGGGGAGGCGGTGGCGGTAGCGGTAGTGCTGCTGGGAGTGGTGGCGCGACAGGTGCCGCTGGTGGTGGCATGGTTGGTAACGCTTTAGTCGGCTACAGGGGCTATCTTGGCTACAACACTGGCGCAGCAGTAAAGTCTGCGTCTCTAGACGGTGCGTGGATCTACGCAGGGCCTGTAAATGCCGCGAATGGTTCTGGCAAGTTGGTCACATTCGCACGCGACCCTTCTAGCGCTGCAACTTATTTAACTGGAGGTGACGCAGGCGGTTCGGGTATTTATCGCACCACTAACGGAGGGCTAAGCTGGCAATCTGTAAATAGCGGTCTGACCACCGATGACGGTTTGACCGACAGCCAGGTGTATTGCATCTGGTTCACTGGTTCAGGGGGCGTAGCTCTGGCGCAGACCCAATACGGTCTTTATAGATCAACCGATGGCGGCCAGACTTGGTCAAATGTCCATCGCAACGCTCCGACGGACAACAACGGACTGGAGGCGTTCGCTCAATCAGGCAATAGGATACTGGCCGCGACGCAAGATGGACTGCTTCAGTCTATGGATAACGGGGTCACGTGGACGATCAGTTTGAATGGTGCTGCTTCAGATGTGGTGACCACAGCTGGTGTCACGCTGGTGGGCATGGCTGACGGCACGCTTTACCAATGGAATACCAATACCCGTTCCTGGAATAAACTTTCGCAGCTCAGTAGCAAAGCGAATATTCGCCAGATTGCCATTAATCCCATTAATGTCAATATCATCTATATAAGCGCTGACGACGGTGGTTACAACCAGAATATCTATGCCTCCAGTAATGGAGGAGCGACGTTCAAAGTTTTAAAATTGAATTTGGACGATGGTACTCCTTCTGTATTTATTCAACAATCTATCGCCTTCAGCGCCAAGTACCCAGGCCGGCTCTATGTTGTCGGTGATTATGAAAGCGCCTGGATTAAGGGCGATGGATCAACGACGACCCCAACCATTAACTGGCTAGATTTGCAAGGTGACATCCGGCATCTCTACGTGGAACTTAATGCAGCGGGCACCGATGACCGTTGCATTACGGCATCAGATCAAGGGATTTTCGTGACTGAAAATTGCTCAGTTAATAACGATACGGGCAGAAATCAGATTTCCCTCACCACCACTGTTAATAACTACCTGCTGACAGGTTTTGCTGTTTCACCGGACGGCAGTCGTCTGCTCACCACCGTTCAGGACTACGAAGCGCTCAGTAGCCCGGACGCAGGGGCATCTTGGAGTCCCATCGCCGACAGTGGTGGTAATCAGACGGGTGAAGATGGCGCTGCGTACTTTTTCCCCAATGATTCCACACGGTGTATCGCCTTCGTAGATGGGTTATATCTTTCCACAGACGGCTGCAAAACCATACGTAAAGTTGCGACCTTTAACGGGCCGACTAATCAAGGGCAAGTTATTGCGTTTGATCCCAGTAACGCGCAGCATCTTTATGCCGTGGCTGGGCTCAGTAAAAGCAGCGCAATTTACCAGAGTTTCGACGGTGCCAATACCTGGGCCGATGCGAACTGGAAATTTAAATCTGCTCAGCTCATCGTGATAAACCCCAAGAATAAATCAAATATAATCGTCGGTGATGATCCAGGCAGTAGTGGTAGCACAACGCGCTTGGCGCTGTCAAACAACGGTGGCGGCACTTGGAATTATGCTAATGGTCTAACAGATTCAAAAGGAAATGCGCTTGATAGTTTATTGGTTGCATTTAATCCTGTAGCAAGCAACAACGTATTAGCGGCTGGAGAATATAACGGGACGACCAGTATTCTCAGCAGTACCGATGGAGGACTCAACTTCCATGTCATTTCAACCCTTAACGTCGGCAGCCCAAGCGCAATTGCGTTCAATCCAAGTACTGCGGCTGGCGTAACACCCTATCTCGCAGTCACTACGGGCGGACAAGGCGCCTACCTATCGACCAACACAGGAACCAGTTGGTCCCGATTGGACGATCAGTTAATTACCCGCAACTTCAGTGGATTGCAGTGGCTAAATGGCGTGTTGTACATGGCAACCTATGGTCAGAGTATCGTCAGGAGTGCGGTTGCTTTGCAGTAGCAAAATACGGCGGCCTTAAGTGCGAAGTACCCATTCATCCTCCTCAAAGAGGGGGGGTCAAAGTGCTTTTTGCCGCCACGCCAGCCCCGCACCGACCCACAGCGCCAGCGCTGAGAACACCAACCCTCGCGCAAGTCCGCCAGGGCCATCCGCAATCCAGCCGACCACCGTTGGCCCGACAATTTGCCCCGCTGCAAACACGATGGTGAAGGCGCTGATGCCCGCACCCCAAGCAGGTTGCGGCAGGTTGTGCCGCACCAGCGCTGTGGTGGACGCCACAATCGACAAAAACACCGCGCCAAACAAAATACCCGATGCCAAAATGACGGGCCATACCGAGGTCAGTGCTGGCAGCAGCGTGGCCACCCCCAACAGCGCATTCAACAGTGCCAGCACCTGCCCGCCTTTGTAATTGTCCAGCAATCCGGCCCAAATGCGCGGTGACAACAGCACCGCTAAGCCCAGAAGGGCATAGAACACCGTGATGGCGGGGCCACTGGCCCCTTGTTCCCGGAGCAAGGCAATCACGAACGTCATGTAGCCGATGTAGCCCATCCCAAACATGGTGTACCCCGCCAGCGAAAAGCCAAACGGCTTCCAGGTGAAGGGCACAACGGGTGCGCCGCTAGCTGCGGCAATAGGGGTCAGGTTCGCTAACACCCGCGCAGGCCATAACAGCAGAGCAGTGACTGCAAAACTAGCGAGTGCCAACGCCCACCAGGCCCAAGCCCAGCCGTGGGGCGAAGTACTGGTGGCGTTCAGCACCACGGGGACCAACAAGGCGGACAACACAATCCCAAAGCCTGTGCCTCCGTAGTAGAGGCCGATTAAAAATCCACTGCGTGCAGGCTGTAATGCCCCCAGCCGTGCTGCCATCAAGCCCCCGGCAACGAACACCAACGCACTGGCGAAACCGGCCAGCAGGCGTTGCACCAGCAAGGGCGCTGCGCCCGTGAAAAAGCCGCTCATACCCATGAAAACGCTGGCCATTAGCGCACCAGTTAGCAAAACACGAGAGGCGCCAAAGCGGGTGAGCAGACGTGGCGTCAGCAAGGCGCCTAGCAAGTAGCCCAGCGCGTTGACGGTATTCATCGCCCCGGCCAAGGTGTACGACCAACCCAAATCAGCCCGCATAGGCGAGAGCAGCAGGCCATAGGCAAAACGCGTGATACCCAATGAGAGCGCGGCCCCCATGGACAAAGCGAGAGCCAGAGCAACAAAGTGGGTGGTTATGACTGGGGGGATAGGGGAGAGAGGGGGGTTATAGGCTGTCGCAGGGGTTTTCATCATCGCATCATCATCCGTCGTGACAGGTTGCTCAGGCTGTCCACCAGCGCGACCAATACCAGCATGGCTACTAGCACCGAGCTGGTCTCTGGCATCTGGAACAAGCCCATGTGGTAGATCAGCATCTGCCCCAGACCGCCTGCACCCACCACGCCCAGCACAGCGGCGGCGCGGATGTTGTTTTCCCAGCGGTACAGGGTATAGCTCATCAGCTGGGGCAGCACTTGGGGTAGCGTGGCGTAGGCAAACACTTGCACGGCGCTGGCCCCCCGCAAACGCAGCGCCAAGGCGGGGCCGTTGGGGGCATTTTCGATACTTTCGGCAAACAAGCGTCCCAGCACGCCTGTCGTGTGCAGGCCCAATGCAAGTGTGCCCGCGAAAGGCCCTAAGCCGGCAGCGATCAGCAGCAGTGTGGCCCATACCAGCTCGGGAATGCTTCGAAGTGCGTTAAGCAGGCCGCGTGTGGGGGTGCGCCAGCGGGCGAGGTCATCCGCATGGGTTTTGCTGGCCGGCAAGGCAAGTGCGAGGCCCATCACCACGGCCAGCAGCGTGCCCAGCGCGGACATGGCCAGGGTTTCCAGTGTGGCCCAGAACAGCTTGTGCAAAAACGCCAGCTCGGTGTTGGGTACCAGCAGTTCGGCGATGAAGCGACCCATGCGGTTGAGCGCGCCGGCGGATAGAAACTTCGCCCACTGCAAGTCCAGGGACCAGAAACTGGCGACCACCAGGATGGCGACGCCCACCAGGAACCAACAGGCTTTGCAGCGGGCATCCAGCAGCTTGGGTGGCAGTTTGTAGGTTTGGTTAGCTGCTTGAGGTCGAAGCTGTGGCTCACGTGGCGGTGGAAGCGGTGGACTCATGCCAACCCCTTGCGCAGCCAGGCGCTGGTGCGGTCAGCCAACCAGACCAAGCCCATGAACACCAGCAGCATGGTGCTGACCTCGGCACCGTTGAACATTTTCATCGACGAATCCATTTGCTGGCCCAAGCCCCCTGCACCCACAAAGCCCAGCACGGCGGATGAGCGTATGGCGCATTCCCAGCGGTAGACGGTGTAGCTGGTCAGCTCCGCCGCGTTTTGCGGTAACAGCGCATAGAAGAAGGCTTGCAGCCGCCCCGTACCGTTGCGCAGCAGGGCTTGGGTGGTTTCGGGTTCGCCCGATTCCAAAATTTCACCATAGACCTTGCCCAGCATTCCCGCATAGGTCAGCGTAATCGCCAGCACGCCAGACGTAGGTCCCAGGCCCACCACGCGCACAAAGACCAGGGCCCAAATCAACTCTGGCACGCTGCGCAGCACGATCAGGAGCCAACGCACGGTAAGCCGTACGGTGGTGCTCAATGGAGACATGCGCCCTGTCAGGCCTGAAATTGACAGCACCCGTACCGACAACAAGGTGAGTGGCAGCGCTAGCAGCAGCGCCAGTGTGATGCCTGCTGTGGCGATGGCAACGGTGCGCCAGGTTTCTTTCGCCACCATCCACAGAAAACTGGGCTCTAGTTTGGGAGGAAAGAAATCCGCGATGAAGTGCAGTGTGGGCCTGAGGCTCTCAGGCTGCAGCAGCACCCAAGGCCTGAATTCGGTCAGCACCATCAGCGGCCACAGCAGCACGGTGGCGCTCAGCAGCCAGAAGACGCGGCTTGTCCAGGCAGGGTCTCGGGTGGGGTGGCGTAGGGCTAACACGGCGAAAGTACAGAAGTGGGATCTTTGACTTGGGTCAACTTAGCGGCATTGCATCACCACGGGCGCGGATGAGGCTTGCCGCAGCGGCGCTTGGGGAGCCGGGCCGCTGAGCTCGTCCAGGTGCTGGGCGTAGAGCTGGTGCAGCCGCTCGCGAGTGACTTCCACAGTGGGCAAGTCAAAAGCCAGCTCACCGTCACGCAGGCCGATGATGCGCGGGAAGTGAGCCAACGCCATCTCCACATGGTGCAGCGTGGCGACCAGAGTGGCTTGGCGTTCACGGGCAGCGGCGGTCAGGGTTTGCAGCGCTTGTTCTGCGCGGGTGGGGTCTAGAGCGGAAAGAGGTTCGTCGATCAGCCACAGTTGGGCATCGGCTACCAGCACCCGTGCTAAGCCCACGCGCTGGCGCTCGCCGCCTGAAAGACGGTCAACCCGCTCAAACAACTTGTCGGCCAAGTCGAACTGCACCAGGGCGGCTTCGGCGGCGGGAATATCGACCGGGTAGAACAGGTTGCGCACGCTGCGCCACAGTCCCATGTTCGGTAGTTGCCCTGCCAGCACTGCGGTGACCACCCGCTGACGCGGCGGGAGCGGTGGCACTTGCGGCGCGAGGAACAGACCCTTGCGCAAATCGTGCAGCGTGCTGCGCGATATTGCCCAAGGGTCTTGCTCGCCTAAACGCACTTGTCCGGATGAGGGGCGCAGCGCACACGCCAGCAGGTGTAACAACGTGGTCTTGCCTGCGCCAGACGGGCCAATCACCGCGACCTGCTCACCGGGCTTGAGGGTCAAACTGATGCCACGCAATGCGGCGGGGGCAAGCGCTGCGGCCGCGGGGTGGCGGCCTGAGCAGGCAGTCAACAGCACATTCATGGGTTAAATCGGCCTAGGGCGTATGCGATATATGCAGATTCTGCTATCATTTTTAAAATTTTATCGCGGCTTATTTAAGCAATCCAGCACTGCGGGCGGCGGCTTCGATGCCTTTGTAGTTCTCCGCCTTCGTCGGGATAAAGCGGGTAGCGCGTTGCAAGTCCAGCACTTCTTTGCCTTCAGCGGTGTTACTGTTCAAGTCCAAAAAGGCTTTGGTCAGCTTTTCACGCAAGGCAATGGGCATGTCAGCGTTGACGCTCCAGTTGTAGTCGTAGTAAGCGGGTGTGGTGTAGATCACATGCACTTTGGCCGTGTCCACTTTTTTGTCTGCGACGAACTTGTCCCACACCGAAATGTTAAGCGCCCCAGCGTCCACCTTGCCCGCAGCCACGGCGGCGATGGTGGCGTCATGCGCGCCGGAGAAGGCGACACGCTTTAAATCTTTGTCTGGGTCGATTTTGGCGTCAAGCAGGGCGCTGCGTGGCATCAGGTGGCCCGAAGTGCTGGAGGGCGAGCCAAAGCTCAGCGTTTTACCTTTCAAATCTGCCAGCGTTTTGATGGTCGGGTCAGCGGTGATGAATACGGAACGGAATTTTTCGTCCTCTTCGCGCTGTACCAATGGAATTATTTTTCCGCCAGAGCGGGCGTTGGCTTGCACAAAGGTAAAGCCACCAAACCAGGCTACGTCCACCTGCTTGTTAACCAATGCCTCTACCGAAGCTGAGTAGTCGGTGACGGGGGTGAACTCTACCTTCATACCCAGCTTGGCCTCCAGGTACTTGACCAAAGGGGCGGCCTTGCGTGCCAGCTCGGTCGGCGATTCGTCAGGGATGGCAGTTACGCGGAACACCTGCTGGGCGGATGACAGCCCGGCAAAGCAAAGGGCGGCGCAGGTGACTAAGACTTTGAATGAGCGAGAGGGGTTGAACATGGTCAGTGGGCCTTGGGCCGTGGAAAAATAGGAGAGGAAGACGGGACGCAAGGATTAAAGAGCTTTCAACCCCATAAATTCAATAAACCCCGTATTAAAGCGCGGAATGCCTCTTTGGCGCTTGGCAGGCCTTAGCCCACCGAGCGAAAGCCTGCAAAGATGTCATGCCGGTCGGGGGTGAAAAAGTTACGGTAACGGGCGTTGAGCATGTCCACCGAGGTGGCCGCGCAGGCGCCGCGCAGAACCCGGCGGTTGCCAAACCAGGGCGCGGAATAGTCTACATAGGGGTGGGTGGTGAAGCCGGGGTAGGGCTCGAAGGTGCTGGCCGTCCATTCCCACACCTCACCCCATTGAAAGCGGGAAGGACTTTGTAAGGCTGCACATTCCCACTCTGCTTCGGTGGGCAAACGGCGACCGGCCCAGCGGCACCAGCTTTCAGCGTCTGCGCAGCTTAGGTGAACGGCAGGGGCTGCCGGGTTGAGTGGTTGCCACATACCAAAAAACCACTGCTGCCAGGGGTCGGTGGTCCCCGCTTCCCCTGAACCCCTCCGCAGATGGGGCGGCAGCGGGTGGCCGGTGGCTTCTAGGAATGGCAAGTAGCGCGCCCATGACACGGCAGTAGCGTCGATGCTGAAACGCTGCAGTGCGACGGGGTGGGGGCCGACTTCATTGTCGAATACAAAGCCGCCGGGTGGTGAGCCCAGCATCCAGGATTGAGTGGGGATGTCGATCTGGTCTGCTGAGCAGGACCGATGGGATTCGGGATGCCCCCTTACCAGCGATGGCGCTAAAGCCAACCCCAGCGATTGCGCCATGTACACCGCAGCCTCGTTGTGCATGGCCTCATGGAACAGCACCAAGCGCCAGAAATACAAAGCATCGTCGGTACTGCCTGCGTCCCGCAACAACCTCAAGGAATCGCTTTGTACTGCTTCCAGGTAGTTCAACGTGGCGTCCAACCTCGGCAAAGGCAATTGCCAGCGGGTGGCATGGGCGACAGCACTGGAATCGTAGAGTGCGTCAGTAAAGGCAAAACGCGAAGCCGACCGGGTGTGAAACGGGTCACAAGCTACGCCCAGGCTACGCTGCTGATTGCGGGTTATCCACCATTCGGCAAACCAGCCTATATGGCCCAACTCCCATAGCGGCAGGTTGAATTCGGGCTGCTGAGGCGCATCCAGTGCGGGCCGTGCTTGTGCCCAGGCGGCAATCAGACCGAGAGTTCGCACGCGAGTGGTGGTTAAAGCGGTAGCCAGAGTGGCCGCGTCGCCAGTGCGGCCTGTGCTGGTGCAGGTGTTCGTGGAGTGGTCTTTAGAGGTGGTTTCGGAAATCAAGCTATAACCCTGTCTATGAAAACTGTGGTCATCGTCAGCCCGGCCTTGGCCGATGCCAACAACGGCAATTGGCAAACTGCGCGCCGCTGGCAAAAATTGCTGGGGAAATCGCATTCTGCCCGTATCGTCAGCGCGTGGCCTGATGCCGCTGCAAATGGGGTTCGAGATGAGGTAATGCTTGCCTTGCACGCCCGGCGTTCAGCGGCGTCTGTGCAAGCTTGGGCTGCAGCGCGTGGCCCGCACGGCTTGGCTGTGGTGTTGACGGGCACAGACCTCTACCGGGACATCGCCACCGACGCCCAAGCCCAGCAGTCGCTCGCCCTGGCGCAGCGCTTGGTGGTGTTGCAAGCGCAGGGCCTGCAAGCTTTGCCTGAAGGGCTGCGCGCCAAAGCGCAGGTGATGTTTCAGTCCACCAGCGCGCGCCAAACTCTGCCTAAATCTACTCGTCATTTGCGTGTTGTGATGGTGGGCCACCTTCGGGAAGAAAAAGACCCGCTTACTTTGATGGCTGCAGCCCGTTTGTTACAAGCCATGCCAAGTACGCACGGTATTCGCGATATTCACGGCATACATATCGACCATATCGGCGCACCGTTGGACGCCGTTTTAGGCCATGCAGCCCAAACCACTGCGCGTGAATGTCCGAATTACCGCTGGTTGGGCGAGCAAACCCATGAGGCCACACGCCGCCGTATTCAGCGCGCCCACTTGCTGATTCATGCCAGCCGCATGGAAGGCGGTGCGCATGTGGTGATGGAGGCGGTGCGCTGCGGCACGCCTGTGCTGGCGTCAAACATCCCCGGTAACGTGGGTATGCTGGGCGAAGATTACGCGGGCTACTTTGAGGTGGGTGATGCTGCGGGTTTGGCTGCACTGCTACGCCAATGCCATGCTGAATTAACCTCAACCCAGACATTGGCATCAAACTCGTTGTTAACTTTGCTACAAGCCCAATGCACCGCCCGTGCTCCGCTTTTTTCTCCTTCTACCGAGCAAGCCGCTTTGCGCCGCTTGGTGGCCCAACTTTCACCTTGAGACATCCTCTGAATGCAAGTTTCTGATCAACCTGTGCTGCGCGACATCGTTCTTGTCGGGGGCGGACACAGCCATGTAGGCGTACTCAAACGCTTCGGCATGAACCCTATTCCTGGCGTTCGCCTCACGCTGATTTGCACCGACACGCACACACCGTATTCCGGTATGTTGCCGGGCTACATTGCGGGCCATTACGGCTATGACGAGGTCCATATTGATTTGGGCAAGCTCTGTGTCTTCGCCGGTGCAAGGCTTTACCGCGATGAGGTGATCGGCCTAGACCGTAACGCAAAAAAAGTGCTTTGCAGTACCCGGCCGCCTGTATCGTATGACTTTCTTGCTATTAATACAGGATCAACCCCACAGGTCGCCCGTGTGCCAGGGGCTTCAGAGCACGCGGTGCCCGTCAAGCCGATTTACCAGTTCAATCAGCGTTGGTTAAGCCTTTTGGAACGGGTGCGTCAACGCCCTAGCAATCAAGTCCGCACGACTATCGCGGTAGTGGGCGGTGGTGCGGGCGGTGTTGAGCTGACTTTGGCCATACAGTTTCGCCTGCGCCACGAGTTGCAAACGCTGGGCCGCAACCCAGATGAGCTGGCGTTTCACATTTTTACCAGCGGTGCCACTGTCCTGCCAACGCACAACCCCGGCGTTCAGCGCAGATTCGCGCAGATCCTGGTACAGCGTGGCGTGGTGGTGCACTGCAACGCCGAAGTGAACAAGGTTCAGGCCGTGGCTGGGTCGCATGCTTCCTACGCTTCCAACCATGGCGGACGTTTGATGACCGCCAACGGTGACACCTTGGATGCTGACGAGATCATGTGGGTAACGCAAGCCGGTGGCCCGGCATGGCTGCGTGGCACAGGTTTGGCGCTGGACGACAACGGCTTCATTCAGGTTAACGACCACCTGCAAACCGTCACTGACCCGTGTATCTTCGCGGCGGGTGACGTTGCTACGTTGGTCAATAATCCCGTGGAAAAAGCCGGTGTTTTTGCCGTGCGCCAAGGCCCGCCGCTAGCGGATAACTTGCGCCACAGCGTGCTAGGCACACCGCTCAAACCCTACCGTCCCCAGCGCCGCTGGCTGGCCCTCATCAGTACGGGGGACAAACATGCGGTGGCTTCCCGTGGCGCTTTGTGCCTAGGTGGATTAAGTGCTGTGGGCGATGCCTTGTGGCGCTGGAAGGATGCGATCGACCAGCGCTTCATGCGCAATTTCAGTGAGTTTCCCCTGATGGATGCCTCTGCGATGGCCGCACGCCAGACCAAAATGGCGCAAGCACCTCAACTCCCGCTCACCCCTGACGAATCCCAGCAAGCCATCTCCGCTATTGCCATGCGCTGCGGTGGCTGTGGGGCCAAAGTCGGTGCGACGGTGTTGTCCCGTGCCCTCAGCGCCTTGATGCCAGTGCCACGTGACGATGTGTTGATTGGTCTACACGCTCCGGACGATGCCGCTGTGGTGCGCGTGCCGCCCGGTAAAGCGATGGTGCATTCGGTAGATTTTTTCCGCTCGTTCATTGACGACCCTTATCTGTTCGGAAAAGTTGCGGCCAACCACGCATTGGGCGATATTTTTGCGATGGGTGGTGAAGCCCAGTCCGCCACCGCCATCGCCACCGTGCCGCCGGGCCTGGAGTCCAAAGTCGAAGACCTGCTGTTCCAGATGATGACCGGGGCGATGGAGGTGTTGAACGAGGCCAACTGCGCTTTGGTGGGCGGCCACACTGGCGAAGGCCGCGAACTGGCATTGGGTTTCGCCATCAACGGCCTGATCGATGAATCACTGACTTCAGTGCTCCGCAAAGGGGGAATGCAAGCCGGTGACGTGCTACTGCTGACCAAGCCGATAGGCACCGGCACGCTGTTCGCGGCTCACGCCAAGGGGCAAGCCAAAGGCCGTTGGGTTGATGCCGCCTTGCAGTCTATGGTGGTGTCAAACCGAGCAGGCGCGCAAATTTTGCGGGAGTTTGGGGCCACGGCATGCACTGATTTGACGGGTTTTGGTTTGCTGGGCCATTTGGTAGAGATGACCCGTCCGTCAGAGGTAGATGCTGAAATCCACCTGTCCGCGCTGCCCTTGCTGGACGGTGCACTGGAGTGCGTGGCTGCTGGCATCGTCAGCTCTTTGCAGCCCGCCAACGTGCGGCTGCGTCGAGCGCTGCGCAACCAAGCCGAATTCGTGGCTGATCCGCGTTATCCGCTGTTGTTTGACCCGCAGACGGCGGGCGGTTTGCTGGCGACAGTGCCAGCAACACAGGCACAGGCTTGCGTAGCGGCGCTGAAGGCGGCGGGCTATGGGCATACGGCGGTTATTGGCCGTATCCTGCCCGCAGGAGATGCACTGGCACCGATTGGGTTGGTGTTTTGATATAAAAAATGGCGCAACCTTTCGATTGCGCCATTTAATATTATTAATATTAAATTAATTAATTAGTATTTATATCCAAAACCAAATGTCACCAAGCTACTGGTGGTTTTGAAGCCGAGGCTGGGCTTGCTGTTGTAAGTCATACCTGCACCGACATTGAGCGTCCAAGCATTCGAGATTACCGTGGCGAGCGATACGTCAAAGGTGCTGCGGTTTCCTATGACGGATTGGCCTGGGTAATAGACAAAGCGCTGTTTGACGGTGGACGTTTTGCTCAACTGGTGGCTTGACTCTTCACCCAATAACAACTCTGCACCCCTGATGCTGGACGCGTCGGGAGGCGTGGTGGTAACGAACTTGGTATCAGAATAGCCCGCACCGCCAAATACGTCAAAGCTCATGTCGGGAGTGCGAACAACCTTGTAACCCAGGCCTGTGTTCAGCGCATAGCGCGCGCTGATATTTTGGATTTTGTTGGTTTCAAAGTCACCACCACCGAACGCGTACAAAGTGTTCGACAGGTTGTAGTCATAGCGCGCACCCAAGCGGAACAACTGCGATGTGCGCGAAGACACGCCATTGGTTTTGTTGTTACCGTAGTTTGCTAAGCTATAAATGCTGATTTTGTCAGCAGTCGTTTCACGCGAGCCGTTGGCCAGAGCGTTGAACGCTTGGGTAGAAGTGTTGCTCGAAGCGGCTGCACCACCTACAGAAACGGCACCATGCCACTGGCCATCAGGCATAGCTTGCGCGAATGAGGCACCAGCGGCAGTAACGCCGACGCAAAACAAGGCGATTTGCAAGGAAGATAGTTTTTTTGAAAATACAGATGACATGAAAATAGATGCAATTATTTAATTAAGTATTGAAGTTTTATATTTATTTTTAATATATTAAATGTTAATAAATATATATTAAAAATTAATTTTATCATTTATACATTAATAAATTAACTGTCTTTTCCATGGCTTTACGAGTTGAGGGTGTGCGGCGTTAACTTCATCTCATTTTTAGTGAAAAATAACGCCGAGTTGTATCAAAAAGTAAACACGACACAATTTCCACTACAAAGCTGTGGTCATACGTCATAAATTCGTGCGTAAACGCCAAATCTCAGGGAACAGCACCACGTCCAGCATTTTGCGCAAGTAGCTGACGCCGCCTGTCCCACCGGTGCCGCGTTTGAAGCCAATAACGCGCTCAACGGTGGTTACGTGGCGGAACCGCCAGAGGCGAAAAGCGTCTTCTAAATCGGTCAGCTCTTCGCCGAGTTGGTACAAATCCCAGTGGTGTTCTGGGTCGCGGTAGACGGTAAGCCAAGCTTGTTCCACCGCGTCATTTTCGACGTAAGGCTGCGTCCAGTCCCGCTCGGTGTGGCTGGCGGGCACGGCTAAACCTCGGCGGGCGAGCAGACGCAGGGATTCGTCGTAGAGGGACGGCGCTTCGTAGGCGGTTTGTACTTTGGCCAGTAAATCTGGGCGGTGGGTGTGGGGCTTGAGCATGGCGGCATTTTTGTTGCCCAGCGCGAATTCAATGCTGCGGTACTGGTAGCTTTGAAAGCCGCTGCTGTTCGCTAAATAAGGCCGCAGCGCGCTGTACTCGGGTGGTGTCATGGTGGCCAGAACGTCCCAGGCATGAACAAGTTGTTCCATGATTTTGCTGACGCGGGCGAGCCTTTTGAAGGCACTGCCGAGTTGGTCATTCGCGACGCCTTGGATGGCTGCATGCAGCTCGTGCAGCATAAGCTTCATCCACAGCTCACTCGTTTGGTGCTGCACGATGAACAGCATCTCGTCATGGGCGGGCGACAGCGGTTTTTGTGCGCCCAGGATGGCGTCAAGCTGCAAATAGTCGCCGTAGCTCATGCTGGCGCTGAAGTCGAGTTGGGCTTTTTCAGCGTGAACGATGGCTTCAGGCAGGGCTGTGGCTGCGGATTCCGATGCCGGTGGTGATACCGAGGTGGAAGCGTGGGGGCACATGGTGGTAGCTTTCTTTGGAGTCAGGTCAAGTCACGGCGTTGGCTTGGTTGAATTCAGGGCGCTTCCACTCGGCCGTAGCAAGGACTTGATGGAGGTGCTCCACAGCGTGCCAAACGTCTTCATAGCGGAGGTAGAGTGGTGTGAAGCCAAAGCGCAGGAGGTGGGCAGCGTGGTTTTCGTCGGTGCGGGGAGCATTGGAAGAGTTGGAAGAGTCACCCACCACTTGCCCCGCTCGGTAGTCGCCGATCACGCCGCGTGCGATCAATGCCTGGATGACTGCGAAGGCAGGCGATGTGGCAGTGCTGCCAGGTGTCAGCGTCGACCCGTGTGCCGGGGTGAAAGTGATCGATACCTGGGAGCCGCGTTGGGCGTGGTCGCGCGGGGTTACGATTTCCAGTTTTCCCAGATCATGGCCGACATGGCCGGTATAGCGCTCTTCGATTAATTGGATAAACAAATCTGTCAACGCCAGCGATTTTTTGCGCAGCGCCGTCATCCCGCCCATTGGCTTAGCGGCGTCAAAAACGTCTAACCCGCACTCCAGTGCGGCCATGCTGATGATGGGCTGGGTTCCGCACAGGTAGCGCGCTATACCGGGTGCAGGGCGGTAATCGGGTGTGAACGCAAATGGGGAAGCGTGGCCCCACCAGCCAGAAAGTGGCTGCGCAAAGGTGTCGGCGTGGCGGGGGTGAACCCACACAAAAGCGGGTGCACCGGGGCCACCGTTCAGGTATTTGTAGCCGCAGCCGATGGCGAAGTCAGCGTTCGCGCTGTGCAAATCTACGGGCACAGCACCCGCGCTGTGTGCCAAATCCCACACGGTTAGCGCGCCTGCGGTATGGGCTTGCGCGGTGATACCAGCCATGTCGTGCATGGCCCCGGTACGGTAGTTGACGTGGGTCAGCATCAGCACGGCGACTTCGTTGGTCAGGCTGGCGGGAATGTCACCGGCGTCCACCAATTTGAGCTGCAAGCCATGCTGTGCGCACAGGCCTTGGGCGATGTAGAGGTCAGTGGGGAAGTTGCTGCGCTCGGAGACGATGGTGTTCCGATTAATTTTCAAAGAATTTTGGCCCGTAGCGCAATGAGAATCTTCACGAGTAGCTATCAAAATTGCAGCACTTAATACCTTGAAGAGGTTGATGGAGGTGCTGTCGGTCGCCACCACTTCGCCCGCATTGGCGCCAATCCACGGTGCGATTTGGTTGCCAAGTCGCTGGGGCAGGTCAAACCAACTGGCGCTATTCCACGAGCGAATCAGGCCATTACCCCATTCTTGGGTAACGACTTCGGCAACACGGGCGGGTGCGGCTTTGGGCATTACGCCAAGGGAGTTGCCGTCGAGGTAGATCACGCCAGGGGGCAGGGTGAAGTGGTTGCGCAGGTTACGCAGCGGGTCTTGGGCGTCGAGCGTTTGGCAATCTTGCAGAGAGGTCATGGGCGTCATGGTGGTCAGGCTTGAGGTTTAGATTAAAAGTTCGCGCTAAAGCTCGCGCAGTACCGCGCGCACGGGTGAGGCGTCGGCTGTCATTAATTTCAGGGGAAGGGCGATCAGTTCGTAGTCCCCCTCAGGTACATCGTCAAGCACCAGGTTTTCTAGCACACGCAGATTCAGGCGGCGGATGGTTTGATGGCTGTCCAGAGTTTTACTGTCGGCAGGGTCGATGCTGGCGGTGTCGATGCCAATCAACAGAACGCCAAGGGCTGCAAGACGTTCGATGGTGTCAGGCGCATAGGCGCAGAGATCGTCGTCCCATCGGTCTACAGGCATTTGCGCGTAAGTGCGCACCAACACGCGTGGAGGCAAGTCCACACATGCATGGGCGATATAAGCCCAGGTAATCAGCGGGCCACAAGCGATGGCATGGATAACGCGGCAGGGGCCGAGGTAGGGCGCCAAGTCAATCTGCCCTACGCTCTGGCCTTGTGGATCGTAGTGCAGCGGGGCATCGGCATGGGCACCGATATGTGGGGTCAGTGCGAGGGTACTGACGTTGACGGGGCAGTTGGGGCCGATGGTTGCTACCCAGTGCTGCTGGTAGGCGGTGTCACCTGGAAATACGGGTGTGTTTGCTTGGACAGGGGGGGAGATGTCCCAGAGCTTCTGAGGCGAATCATTGCGCTTGGTTGGAGGCTGATTTGACATAGTGCGAGAAGTTTGCATCCGTTGCAAAACTGTGGTGTCGGTAATTTCCAACAGAACCGAATATTGTTTAGGTCTAAAGCAGAAGTTAGATTTTTTCAATGATTGAGCGGGTGATGCTCGCAAAGCCCTGCATCTCATATGGATGACTTATATTTTGAGTAAGTTGCGGCCCGCCCATGCGAAAATTGCAAAGTAATCAGGAAATATGAAACATCCAATAGATGCATTCAGCACCACTTCCCTATGACGACAAGCTGCGTGTTGCAGCATTGCATGCACTGAAAGTTCTTGACAGCGAGCCAGAACCTGTGTTCGATGCTTTGGTGCGCGCGGCATCTTTGGCCTGCGGTATGCCTATTTCGCTCATCAGTCTGATTGATACAGATCGTCAGTGGTTCAAGGCAAATATCGGTATGCTGGATGTCACTGAAACGCCGCGCGATGTGGCTTTTTGTGCACACGCCATTCTTGCTGACGAGCTCTTCATCGTGCCCGATGCGAAGCAAGACCTTCGATTTTCAGACAACCCGCTAGTGCTTGAACAGCCCAGTATCCGGTTTTATGCGGGGGTACCTTTATGTTTGAGCGATGGCAGACGTGTGGGCACGCTGTGCGTGATTGATCAGCAACCGCGTAGCCTTAGTGAATCCCAGTGTGAAGTTCTGCGTTGTCTGGCCTTGACTGCAGCACATGCGCTTGAAGGCCGAAATGCGATTCGTACGACTCAGCAGATTAGCCATGATCTGGCTGCCAACGAAAGTCAGCTGCGTAAGCTTTATGAAACAACACCAGCCATGTTGTATTCCATCGATGTTCAGGGTAACTTATTGATGGTGAGTGACTTTTGGCTGCACAAGCTTGGTTACGCACGTGAGGAGGTTATTGGGAGGCCGTCTTCAGACTTTCTGTCACCGGCATCCAAGGCGTATGCCAACAACACTGTGCTGCCCGAATTTTTCCTGAAAGGGCGCTGTGACAACATCGCTTACCAGATGCTGGCGAAGAGTGGTGAATGCATTGATATTTTGTTGTCTGCTACTCTTGAACGCAATAACGCAGGCCAGCCGTTCCGAAGTCTGGCGTTCTGTGAAGACATTACCCTGCGCTGTAAAGCAGAGCGAGAGCTCACCGCAGAACACCAGCGGCTGAACCACATTGTTGACAGTACACACGCTGGTACCTGGGAGTGGAACGTGCAGACTGGCGAGGTGCGGTTTAACGAGCGTCTAGCGGAAATCATGGGCTATGCGTTGGCTGATTTGGGTCCGATTTCGGTTCAGACTTGGATTGACTATGGGCACCCTGATGACCGTGAGCGCTCTGCAGCGGCTCACGAGAGACATTTTTCTGGTGAGACCGAACGCTATGAGTGTGAGTTTCGCCTGCGCCACCGCCTCGGAGAATGGATATGGGTGCTCTCATGCGGCTGCGTTATGACCCGTACAACCGATGGAAAGCCAGAGTGGGTGTTCGGTATACATCAGGATATTACGCCGCGCAAACTGCGCGAAGAAGCGTTGCGAAAGAGTGAGACATTTCTGGATCGCACGGGACAGATTGCTGGTGTCGGTGGTTGGGAAGTTGATCTGGTAACCAATCAGCTTGTCTGGTCTGATGAGACGTGCCGCATTCATGGCATGGCGCCAGGCTATCAGCCTTCGCTAGAGCGCGCTATCGAGTTTTACGCGCCCGAGGCCCGTCCTGTTATTCAAGCGGCTGTCGAGCTTGGTATCGTCGAAGGTAAGGGCTGGGATTTGGAGTTGCCCCTTATTCGGGCGGATGGTGTTTGTATCTGGGTACGCGCGATAGGAACAGTTGAATTCGCTGACGGTAAGCCTGTCAGGATGGCTGGTGTTGTCCAAGACATCACAGCGGCACGGCAAATGACTGCCAAGCTTGCCGAGCAGCACGATCTGATGCGAGTGACCCTGGAGTCTATCGGGGACGCTGTCATCACAACGGATGCGACCGGCAATGTTCAATGGCTCAATCCAATTGCAGAACGGTTAACCGGCTGGAGCAGTGATGAGGCTAAAGGACGACCTGTAACGATGGTATTTCACATTGTTAATCAGGAAACTCGAATGCCTGCAGAAAATCCTGTGGTCACCTGCCTGGTCCAGGGTAAGTTGGCTGGTGCGGCTAGCCATACCCTGCTAATTTCCAAGTACGGGGGTGAATTTGGTATTGAAGATTCTGCCGCCCCTATTCGTAACCAAAAAGGGGACATGCTCGGCGTGGTGCTTGTGTTTCGGGATGTGACTGAGCAGCGCAGGCTGTCAGGTGAAATGACTTACCGAGCCTCCCACGATGCTTTGACTGGACTAGTGAACCGCGCTGAATTTGAAACCCGCTTGCGCAGGGTACTGAAAAAAGCGTGTGAAGACGACAGCGTGCACGCATTGTTGTACATTGATCTTGACCAGTTCAAGCTGGTCAATGATTCTTGCGGGCATGCTGTGGGTGACCAGCTTTTGCAGCAAGTATCGAAGCTGTTTTTAGCCTCGGTACGAGACCGAGATACCCTGGCTAGGCTGGGTGGCGACGAATTTGGCATTATTCTTGAGCACTGCGATGCGTCGCAAGCTCAACGTGTTGCACAGCAAATTTGCGACCGGATGGATGAATTTCGCTTTATCCATGATGGTCGGCGATTTCGGGTCGGTGCAAGTATCGGATTGGTGCCTGTCGATAGCCGCTGGAAGACGACCGAGGCTATCAAGCAAGCGGCCGATACCTCCTGTTATGCCGCCAAGGATGCTGGGCGCAATCGTGTGCACGCGTGGTTTGATGCTGACATTGCCATGCGAGAAAGACATGGCGAAATGCAGTGGACATCTCGTATTGAACAGGCGCTAGATGAGGACCGGTTTGTGCTTTTTGCGCAGCGCATAACGACAATAGAGGGTAAGCCTGATGGGCGTCATGCAGAGGTGCTGCTGAGGATGGTGGCGGATGATGGTTCGTTGGTGTCTGCAGCTGCCTTTTTGCCCGCTGCAGAACGTTTTCATTTGGCTTCACGCATTGACCGCTGGGTACTCAAGCGAGCCATGGCATGGCTCAAGGCGGTGCCAGTGCTCGAGCGCATTGACAATCTCAGTGTCAACCTCTCTGGCCAATCTATTGGCGACCGAGCTTTTCACCGCTGGGCCATCGAAATGCTTACTGAAGCGGGTACCCGATGCTGCTCTAAGCTGTGCTTGGAAATCACCGAAACAGCTGCGGTAACCAATCTTGTAGATGCAGCGCTGTTCATTGAGCAAGTTCGTGTGCTGGGCGTGCGTATTGCACTGGACGACTTTGGGGCCGGCGCTTCTTCGTTCGGTTATCTCAAATCGCTGAAAGTGGACTATTTGAAAATTGATGGTCAGTTCATTCGTGATGTTATCAGTGATTCCTTGGACGATGCGGCTGTTCGCTGCTTTGTTGATGTTGCCCGTGTAGTCGGTGTGAAGTCTGTGGCTGAGTTTGTTGATCAACCCGCTGTGCTAGAGCGTTTACGGGTTATCGGTGTAGATTTTGTTCAGGGATATCTTCTTCACCGCCCGGCACCTATCGATGAGCTTTTGCATAACAGCGTGGATGATCCGCTGGTATTGCAAGCCGCATAAATACAGAGACTTAGCTTTAATCTGCCCAGCTCACTAAGCCGTGCCGCCTACGGGCCTGCTCGCACGCATCGCTGCCAGGCTCTAATTCTCGGCAAGGGTTGGGTCGCCATTCGTAAATACCGCAGCCGATGCGCTCGCCAATCTTTCCGCTCAGTGCGGCGCAGCGGGGTGAGGCATGGTCAGTACCACGCATCCGGCTAGTGGTACCTGTGACGGTAACTGTCAAGCCTGAAGGCACACTGCCGCCTTGTTCATCGAGTTCTTGCACGGAAAAATCCACGCGGAAGGCGGCGCAACAGGCACCACAGTGGGTGCAGTCTTGGGATTTCACGTCAATCTCATAGCCGTGGTTAAGCCGATTTAGTAATTCAATCCGATAGCCGCTCGCACCTCATGCATCGTCGCTCTGGCGGTGATGCGTGCGCGGTCAGTGCCTGCATCAATGATGTCGCGCACGATTTTCGGGTTGCTGATGTACGGCTCGGCACGGGCCAGCATGGGTTGCTGCTCTCTCAGGATGGCGTCAATCACCGGCTGCTTGCATTCGATGCAACCAATACCAGCGGTAGTACAACCCTGGCGTGCCCACTGCTGGGTAGTGTCGCTGGAGTACACCTTGTGGAACTGCCACACCGGACATTTGTCCGGATCACCAGGGTCGGTGCGTTTGACGCGGGCCGGGTCGGTGGGCATGGTGCGGACTTTGATTTCGATGCTGGCTTTGTCTTCGCGGATGGCAATGCCATTGCCATAGCTCTTGCTCATTTTGCGGCCATCCAAGCCGGGCAGCTTGCTCGATTGCGTCAGCAGCACTTGTGGCTCGACCAGGACGGTTCTTCCTTTGCCACTGAACTGGCCCATCAGCAGGGCGTGGTCATCCGGTGTCAGTACATCAAAGCGGGCCAAGAAACCGGGCAGGCGAGCGCGGGCGGTCTCGTCGCCTTGCTCCTGAAATTTCTTTTTGAGGGTGTTGAAGTAGCGGGCGTCTTCTTTGGTGAGTTTAGCCAAGGCAGCGGCAGCGCGGGGGGCGTCGTCAGCGCGGCGGCCATACAGATCGTTGAAGCGGCGGGCGGTTTCGCGGGTTAACTCGACGTGGCTCGCCTGATCTTCACCGACAGGCACGTAATGCGCCTTGTAGATCAGGATGTCAGCAGCTTGCAACAACGGGTAGCCCAGGAAGCCATAGGTGGCGAGGTCTTTGTCTTTGAGCTGCTGCTGCTGGTCTTTGTAGGTCGGTACGCGCTCTAACCAGCTTAGCGGGGTTCCCATGGCCAAGAGTGCAAACAGCTCGGCGTGTTCAGGCAAGCGGCTTTGCAGGAACAGTGTGCATTGGTTCGGGTCAAGCCCGGCAGCGAGCCAGTCGATCACCATCTCATATACGTTTTGCTCAATCACCTCGCGGTGTTCGTAGTGTGTGGTGAGGGCGTGCCAGTCCGCGACAAAGAAGAAGCATTCCATCTCGCTTTGCAGGCGAACCCAGTTTTTCAAGGCGCCATGGTAGTGCCCAAGGTGCAATGCACCGGTAGGGCGCATACCGGAAAGTACCCGCTCTTTAAGGGGAGTCGTGGCGTTTACCGATTCAACGGTGGGTAGGGCGTTTTGCAATTCGGAAGTCATCATTTCACCAACATGGCAAGGGGTGATAAAAGCGTGTCTAGCAGGCCAAAAGTCAGTGCCATCACGGGTTGCATCCACAGGCTGCTTAGCACACCGGCAATGACCAAGCCCATCACGATAAAGAAACCCCAAGGCTCCAAACGGGATACCAGCATGGCGGCACGGTAAGGTAGCAGGCCGACCAAGATACGTCCGCCATCGAGCGGGGGCAATGGGAACAGATTGAACGCGAACATCACCACGTTGACCAGCATTCCGGCCTTGCACATTTCAACCCAAAAACGCTCAGTAATGCCTGATCCAGCGATCAGGTAGAACAACACGCCCCAGAGGATGGCTTGGACGAAATTGGCTGCTGGTCCGGCCAGCGCTACCCACACCATGTCCCGTTTGGGGTTGCGCAGATTACCAAACTGCACTGGTACGGGCTTGGCGTAGCCGAATAAAAACGCCCCTGAGGTGGCGAAGTACAGCAACAAGGGCATCGCGATGGTGCCCATGGGGTCGATGTGCTTGAGCGGGTTGAGCGTAATGCGGCCTAGCGCGTAGGCCGTGTTGTCACCAAAGAACCGGGCCGCGTAGCCGTGGGCGGCTTCGTGGATGGTGATGGCAAACAATACGGGCAAGGCGTAGAGGGCGACGGTTTGAATTAGGTTTGAAATATCCACCATAGGATTGTCTCACCCTGCCTGCACCCGCCGTAAGCGGGTTAAAAAGCTGACTATGGAACCTATTTTTGGAACCTAATTTGTTGCCTTCGCCGCTAATCGCTAAGGCCTTACAAACCCAATGCAGCCAAGCTGCCGCGCCCTTCGCGCACGACTATAGGGTCTCCGCCGCTGCCCATTGCGGTAAGGTCAATCACCGTAGTGGACTCAAAGGGGCAGGCCCCTGCGTCAATCACTGCCGCGAGCTGGTGTTCAAAGCGTGAGCGGATCTCGTCTGCGTCGTTTAACGCGTCGGTTTCACCAGGGGGGATTAGAGTGGTGGCTAGCAATGGACCGTCGTGCAGCGCTAGCAGTTCTTGCAGCACACGATGGTCCGGCACACGCAGGCCAATGGTTTTGCGCTGCGGATGACTGACACGGCGGGGTACTTCTTTGGTGGCTTCCAAAATGAAGGTGTAGGCACCAGGTGTAGCTAATTTGAGGAGGCGAAATTGTCGGTTGTCCACCACAGCGTAGCTGGCAAGTTCGCTCAAATCGCGGCACAGCAGCGTCAGGTGGTGTTTGTCGTCGACGCCCCGGATGCGGCGCAGGGTGTCCGCTGCCGCTTTGTCATCAAGGTGGCAGGCCAAGGCGTAGCTGGAGTCGGTGGGTACGGCCACGATGCCCCCTTTGCCCAGTAGCTGTACTGCTTGTTTAAGTAAGCGAGCCTGGGGATTTTCAGGGTGAACGTGCAGGTGCTGGGCCATGGGGTGTTACGTTTTTAAGGAGGAGGCGTGAACGCGAATTCTGGGTTTTTTCTGGCAGCTTAAGTTCAATAGGCCAAGACGCAAGCTTTGAAGTTTAGGGTGGGCGGCGTGACTCACGGGCGCTAAGCCATGCTCCGCTGCCCCCCACACACAGCGATGATGACCATGCCCACGATGCCCAATTGGTCAGGCACATGGTTCAGCACCAGCCAGCCGAGCAGCATGGCCGAGCCGATTTGGCCGTACAAGTAGGGTGTGAGCGTGGCAGCCGGCGCGCGGGTGTAGGCAATAGTCAGGCAGTAATGGCCGATAGCACCGGCACAGCCCATCAGCAACATTTGTAACCACAAAGTGTTGTCGGTGATGCTGATCCAAACAAAGGGCAGGGCGAGGGTGGCCAAGCCAGTGCCTACCCAGCCAGTATAAAAGTGCGTGGTGGACGGATTTTCAGTGCGTGCCAGCGAACTGGTTAGCAGCTGAAACCACGCGTTGGATGCCACCACCGCCAGGGGCAACAGCCAGCTCCAATGGAAATTTGCACCGCCGGGGCGGATGATGAGCAGAGCACCGACAAAACCACCCAACACAAACATCCAGCGCAGTGGTAACACTACTTCGTTCAGCCAGCGCGAGGCCACCAGCGTGATAACCAGTGGCGTCACCATCACAATCGCGGTGAACTCGCCCACGGGGATAAATCGAAGGCTGGCGAAGGCGAACAAGCTGCTGGTCAGCAGCAGCGCACCACGCAAGGCCTGAAGCTTAAAATTTTGCGTCCGCCACAAAGCCCGCCCTTGTGCCGGAAACAGCAGCAAGGTGCTGAGCACCGCTTGAATCACGTAACGTACCCATACAGCCATCAGGAGGGGTACCGCAGACACTACTGTCTTGGTGGTGGTGTCGAGCACACTAAAGCAACAAACCGCGAACAGCACGAGCCCAATGGCTGACAGAGGACGATCAGTGCGGCGGTCTATGGGACTGGGGTTCGGTTGAGTTTGAGGCCCTGTCACTGAACGCGACTCTCCAGCACTTCCCATACCGGTGTCAGTTGGCCGGGTAAGAAGGGCAATTGGCCCAAGTCAATGCGGGATTCGGTGGGGCTGTGAAAATCACTGCCGCGAGAGGCGCACAGGCCAAGTTCTTTGGCTAAATCTGCATACTCGATGTATTCCGCTGGCGTGTGGCTTCCTGTCACGACTTCCACGCCTTGACCGCCGTGCGTCTTGAATTCGGTGAACAGTGCGTACTCTGCTGTGCTGTTGAATTTATAGCGTCCGGGGTGCGCTACAACTGCAATACCGCCTGCTTCGGTAATCCAATGCACAGCGTCGCCTAGGCCTGCCCAGCGGTGCTCAACGTAACCTGGCTTGCCTTCCGTCAGGTACTTTCGGAACACTTCAGGTGTGTCTCTACAGACTTCGGTTTCAACTAAAAACCGAGCGAAATGGGTGCGTGAAATCAGTTCAGGGTTGCCCACGTATTTCAGAGCACCTTCGTAAGCGCCAGGGATTCCGACTTTGGCAAGTTGGTCGGCCATCTCTTGCGCCCTCATGTCGCGCCCACCGCGAGTTTTATGCAAACCTTGGGCCAGTTGCGCGTTGTCCACGTCGAACCCCAGACCGACGATGTGGACAGTTTGACCAGCGAAAGTCACCGATATTTCAACACCTGTGAGGTAACGCATTCCCAGCGCTTGGGCCGCAGCCAAGGCGCGGTGCTGACCACCGATCTCGTCATGGTCAGTTAAAGCCCAGAGTTCTACACCGTTGGCGTGCGCCCTGGCGGCCAGTTCTTCGGGTGTTAGGGTGCCGTCAGAGACGACAGAGTGAGAGTGGAGATCGGCGTTGAGGATGTTTGGCACAACTGGATTTTAGTACGCCTACCCTGCCTGCGCATATATCGGGGAGGGCCGTTGCAAGGTATTGGCTCCGTATTGGTCTCATATGGATTCCATATTGCACCTTGCTGGCCTGCTTTTCCTAGTTTTTGACGTGCGAGAGATGGTATTTGGCGATGCCCTCATACTTGCCAAGTTCGGTACTGAGTGCAATCAGCGTTTCGCCCTGACGCAAGCCTTTGGCGATAGCCACAAAGCGCCATTCCACCGAGCCGTCTAGCCCTAGGATTTCTAACGATCCCATGGCAATGTCATAGCCCCGCTTGTTGGCCGCATTGCGCAGCGTGTTTTCGTTAGGCTCGAATCCTTTGGCAAAGGTCAGTACGACCGCAATCGCGGGTTTAGACGGCAGCTTGTCCTCAATGCGTGAGATCCACATCATGCAAGTGAGGGACAGCAGCGTCACCAGCACGGCACCGATGTACATGCCTAGGCCCATCATCACGCCGATAGCGGAAGCGGTCCATATCGATACTGAGGTGGTCAGACCGCTTATGTTCAGGCCGTCTTTCATGATGACTCCCGCACACAAAAAACCCACGCCAGTAATCACGCCTTGAATCACGCGTGTAGGGTCAGGTGTCGCGAGTAAGGCGCCGGGCACATGGGCCAGCCAAAACTCGGGGTGGCTCGAGACCACCGTTAACGCTGCAGATGACATACACACCAGGCCATAAGTGCGCATGCCTGCTGCTCGGCCATGGTACGAGCGCTCATAGCCCACCACAAAGCCAAGGAACATGGCTCCCATTAAGCAAGTCAATACCGTTGCATTGGCTTGCCAGTTCACGCCAGACCAAAGCGCATTCAGCGAAAAAGGGAGGAAAGTTTCCATGATGTTATTTTGAGGAGAGGCGAGTTGAACGGTGTGGGGATTAGTCCACTTTGGCCCCGGACGCCTTCACCACTTTCTCGTACTGGATCAACTGGCTTTTCATGAAGTGGCCAAATGTGTCAGGTGTGGTTGGTACGGGTTCTGCCATCAGTGCTGCAAAGCGGGTACGGATTTCCGACGTGTTCAGCGCGGCCACGAAGGCAGCATTGAGGCGTCGCACCACTTCTGCTGGCGTACCTGCTGGAGCGACCAAGCCCCACCAAGTGTCTACTTCAAAGCCTTTGAGCGTCTGGGCCATCGTGGGTACATCGGGCAGGGCGCTACTGCGCTGGGCTGATGTGACCGCCAGCGCCAAGAGCTTGCCAGAACGTATGTTGGGCGCGGCGGTGGCGAGGTTGTCCACATTGAAGTCCACTTGACCCGACAGCAGCGCCAATTGCGCCGGGTTGCCACCGTTGTAGGGGATGTGGACCACGAACACGCCAGCCTGCGCCTTGAACATTTCTCCCGCCAAATGCCCTGCACTGCCGTTGCCGCCGCTACCGTAGTTCAGCCGCCCCGGGTTGGCGCGGGCGTATGCGATCAGGTCTTGCAGGGTGCGGATGTTGAGACGCTTTGCCGTGTCTGCGTTCATCACCAGCACGTTGGGTACACGCAGTATTTGGGTGATGGGTGCGAAATCGGTGGCTGCGTTGTACGGCATCTTGCTGTACAGCCAAGGATTCACAGCGTGAGTTGCG
This sequence comes from Betaproteobacteria bacterium, assembly GCA_043739385.1. Lineage (GTDB taxonomy): Bacteria > Pseudomonadota > Gammaproteobacteria > Burkholderiales > Burkholderiaceae_C > Defluviibacillus. Next base: position 58,764 of record JAYUED010000001.1, read on the forward strand.
GTGGCGGCAATGCCAATGGTTAAGCCATCGGGTGCCGCCTTGGCGATGGCATCTGCGCCAATGTTGCCCCCCGCCCCGGCTCGGTTGTCGATGATTACCGGGCCCAAGCTGTCTTTGACGCGCTCAGCCAGTAAACGGGCAGTCACGTCAATCGGCCCACCGGGTGCGTAGGGAACAATTAGTCGGATGGGCCGGGGCTGCGCGAAGGCGGGCTGAGCCTTCGAGAGCGTCGCAAAAAGAGTGCAAAGAGGAAGGGCGAGTTGGATAAGGGGTCTGCGTTGCATTCGCCTATTATTCGCCTATTGTGCGACAGCCTTTAGCCGTCACGCTTTGGCTTTGTCTGCCTCGGTGGTGAACGAGTCGGCATAGAACTCGTCCATTGGCAGTTTGCCTTGCGTGGTGTAGTCGTCGCGGGCCGAGTCGATCACGATAGGTGCCCCGCAAGCGTAGACCTGATGGCCCGTCAGGTCAGGGAAGTCTTCCAATACCGCCTTGTGAACAAATCCGGTGCGGCCAGTCCATTGGTCTTCAGGCAGTGCGTTGGAGACTACGGGTACATAGCGCAGGTTGGGCATTTCTGCCAGTTTTTGCGCTACCCAGTCGTTTAAATACAAGTCTTCAGGCCGGCGTCCACCCCAGTAGAGCGTAGTGGGACGTGTGATGTCTTTGTGCTGCATGTGCTCGATAACGGCCTTGATGGGCGCAAAACCGGTGCCGGAGGCCAGCAGCACGATGGGTTTGTCAGAGTCTTCGCGCAGGAAGAAACTGCCAAATGGGCCTTCAATACGCAAAATTTCTTTTTCTTTCATCGCGCCGAATACATGGTCGGTGAACTTGCCGCCCGGCATGTGGCGGATATGCAGCTCCAGGCTGGCTGGTGCGGTAGCCAGTGTGTGCGGCGCGTTGGCCATGGAGTAGCTGCGGCGTGCGCCGTCGCGCAAAATAAATTCAATGTACTGCCCGGCGTGATACTGAAAGCCATCGTTGGCAGGCAGTTGAAGGCGCAGCAGGACCACATCATGTGATTTGCGTTCCAGCGTGGTCAAGCGCGAGGGCATTTTTTTGATGGGGAAGGCATTAGCCTCCGTAACTTGGCGGGATTCCAGCACCACATCGCTTTGCGCTACGGCGCAGCAGGTCAGCACGTAGCCATTGGCCTCTTCTTCAGCGGACAAGGCTTTGGTCTGGTGCGCGCCATGCACAACTGTGCCTTCGATTTTTTTGCATTTGCACGAGCCACAGGCGCCGTCTTTGCAGCCATAGGGCAGGCCGATGCCTTGGCGAATGCCTGCGGCGAGGATCGCTTCGCCCGTGTCGGTTTGGAAACTGCGTCCGCTGGGATTGACGGTGATCTGGAAGCTCATGTTTTAGGTATCCTTAAGCCGATTTTTTAGAAAGTTCGTAATTTTGCCTTCAAACCAGAATCTCATGGGTGCGCGTCCTTTCCGTTTCCGCCGTGAACGGGTATTGATAGTTGGCTGTGGCGATGTCGGTCAACGTGTATTACCTGCGTTGGTAGGTCGTGTGCGCGTGCTGGCGTTGACCTCATCACCGGCCCGAATGGCCGACTTGAGGGCGCTAGGGGTTACGCCGTTGCTAGGTAATTTGGACCAACCTAAGACTTTGTCACGACTAGCGGGCTTGGCCCACCGGGTGCTGCACTTGGCCCCACCGCCGCCGCCTGTCGCCAGCAATACGGTGGCGCTACAGACGCTACAACCGTTACAAGGACGAGACCTGCGAACAGCAGCTTTGTTGCATGTTTTGCGCAATCGGACTGTGCCCTCTGTCGTGGTGTACGGCTCCACCAGCGGGGTGTATGGGGACTGTAGCGGAGAACTCGCATCAGAAATGAGAGCAGTGAATGCAACCACTGTGCGTGCTTCTAAGCGAATCGATGCAGAGAATTTACTGCGTCAATTTGGTCGGGCTACGTTGCAGCGGGTCAGTATTTTGCGCATTCCTGGCATCTATGCACCTAACCGGGCTGACGGAATGCCTTTGGGCCGCCTGCGGCAGCAAACCCCGGTGTTGGATGCGTCCGATGACGTGTACACCAACCATATCCACGCAGACGATCTGGCCCGAGCCTGTGTTGCCGCACTGTGGCGCGGTAAACCACAGCGTGTCGTCAACATCAATGACGACACGCAGTTGTTGATGGGAGATTACTTCGATGTCGCAGCGGATATGTATGGCTTGGAGCGCCCACCTCGTGTATCTCGGGTTAAAGCAGCGGTACAGCTAACGCCCTTGCGGTTGAGCTTCATGAGCGAGTCGCGCCGCATGGACAACACCCGCATGAAGCGCGAGCTGCGGCTGAAGCTGCGGTATCCCACGGTGCACACCGGCTTGTTGCCGAGCAGTGTGTAGCTTGAGATTATTGGTATTGCTTTCGCGGAGAGCGTTAAATACCGTTGGGTCTGCGCAAGGTGCTTAGCCGTTCGACAACGTCAACCAGCACCGTGTTGATGTCTGCGCCTTGGAGCACGGTGAGACTCACCGGGCGGCTGGGCTCGCTGTGGGCCCACAAGGTTTTATAAAAGCTCTCGAGCGTAGCGACTTTGGCGCCGTCCACTGCCAAAATCACATCGCCTGAACTCAAACCTGCGGATTGCGCGGGGGTATCTTTGCCCACACCGACTAGCTGAACGCGACCATTTTGAACGGATGAAGTGAGGCCCAGCCAAGGGCGGTGGCTGAGTTTGCTGCTGCCGGACTGGCGCATTTCGTCCAGTATGGGCTTCAATGCATCGACTGGCACAAAAAGATTGCCCGCCAAAGGCGTACTCTCGGTACCTATGTTTTGCAGGCGAAGGCTGCCAATACCCAGCAGTTCACCACCTTGGTTGAACAGCGCCGCCCCTGAATGCAGGGGCACCGTAGGGCTGGTGAACAGTGCGTCCTCTAGGTGGTATTCCCACGTGGCCGAAAACGCCCGCCGTTTCACTAAACGGGCTGCGCTCATGCCGATCGCATCGTTGTTGTCGCTATCTAGGTAGGCTGCGATCAGCGGGTCTCCAGCGTGAAGGGCGCGCGGATCGCCCAAAGGCACAGGCAACAGTTCAGGCAAAGGGAGTACAGGTTGTACCAAGCTGAAGCCTGTTGCAAGGTCGTACGCCACCAGCCGTCCGGGGGTATGCGTGCCATCCCGGGTGGTGATTTGTAGTTGCTCGGCTTCTAGCGTGAGATGGCCAATGGTTAAAATTAACCCATCAGGCCCAATTACGACGCCCGAGCCACTGCGATTACGCCCCAGTGATTCAGCTGAGCGGGCATCTTCAGCCACTGAAGTTTGAATACCGACCACTGCAGCATGGGCGCGCGCCAGCGCTTGCAGAGCTACCAAAGCGTCGGTCTGTGCGAGCGGGCTTTGCGAAAATACCAAGGCTGAGAGCATTAAAGTCAGGCGCAATTTGCCCCTGCACACAGTAGCTTCTAAAAACCTTATGGAAGAGGTGATTACTGGCATGGTGATCCAAAGGAAATTGCGGGAGCGCTAAACTGCAAGAATGCGCTTAAACGCAAGCCCTTGCATTACAAGCGGTATACGGTGCAAGCTTACAAAATCACACATGCACTGAGTATTTCGTCTTAGACAAGTGGACTAAACTCAGGCAAAAATACCAATTTGTACTGTGGATCCATCTACTCTCAATCCAAACGTTGACACGCGTATGTTGCGCCTCGAACATGCACGCATGCTGCTTGAACAGTCTGGCAATAAGCATTTGGTCAAATCGGGTGCAAACGCTGAAATGCTGCAAGCCTTGATTGATGGTCTGTGCGACTTGTCTCAACGCGATGCCCTAACCGGCTTGGCCAACCGCCGCTATTTCGCCAGCGTGTTAGACCGCGAAATTGACCGTGTGGCTCGCTCTGGCGAATCGGCTTTGCTGTTAATGGTTGACATTGATTTTTTCAAACGGGTCAATGACAACCATGGCCATGCGGCTGGAGACATAGTCATCAAGGTTGTCGCCCAGCGACTGCTGCAATGTGTGCGTCCTATGGACACGGTGGCACGCTATGGGGGTGAAGAGTTCGCGGTTGTACTACCTGATTGCCCTGCGTTTTTCGCGGGCATCGTGACCGAACGCATTCGCGTAGCTGTGGAACGCGAGCCTATCCATATAAGGCCAGATCTAGATATTTCTGCCACGATTAGCATTGGTGGTGCTTTTGCACCCGGCTGGATCCGGTCATCGGCATTGCTATGGGTGGAGCGTGCAGATTTGCAGCTTTACACCGCCAAAAGCCAGGGCCGCAACCGGGCTAACCTTGAACAAACGCCGATAAGCACAGTCTCGGCAGAAGAAAAAACACTGCTATTTGGCAATTTAGGCGACGAGTTTGAAGAATCATTCGATTCCGAATCGTCACATCTTGGTCTGGCCAAAGGATAAGCAATGAACCAGACTACCTTGATAACACCGACCTCGCCCATACGGCCTGGGCCCTTGCGCGCTGCCCGCGTCATCGCTGTGACCAGCGGTAAGGGTGGCGTCGGAAAAACTTTTGTATCAGCCAATATGGCCGCAGCCCTGGCCAAACGCAATTTGCGCGTGTTGGTGCTGGATGCTGATTTGGGACTCGCTAACCTGGACGTCGTACTCAACCTGTATCCCAAGATCACCCTGCACGATGTATTCACCGGAAAAGCTAAGCTTGAAGAAGCAATTTTGCCCGCGCCTGGTGGATTTCATGTGCTGCTGGCCGGTTCCGGCATGGTTGAATACTCCCGCCTGACGGCGGAGGTTCGTGAACAGTTTCAAAAAGTGCTGCAAAGCATCACGCCAAACTATGACGTGATTATTTTGGATACTGGTGCTGGTATTTCTGATGTGGTGTTGTACGCTGTATCGCTGGCTGATGAGGTTCTGGTGGTCGCAACCCCTGAACCAACTTCGCTGACCGATGCTTACGCCACCATTAAGGTGCTGGCTGTCCAGCAAAAGCGCTATTTAATCCGTATCGTCATCAACCAAACCTTGAAGCTGGGTGATGGCCGCATGATCGTCGCACAACTGCAAAGGGTGCTTGACCGCTTCATCGGTGGCGCAGGGGGCATGAATGTGAAGCTGATGCATGTGGGCGATATTCCGCATGATTTGGCAGTGCGCGAAGCGGTGCAAAAACGCCAACTGCTCTACACGACGCTGCCGGGCTCCCCTGCAGCGCTGGCCATGTCAGCTATGGCGACGCGCTTAGAAGAGTTCTTGGTTAGGCAGTAAGCTGCTGGCAGAGCAGGTCCGCCTGCGCCAATACCCCCTTGTTTTGTTCTGACGCAGCACAATGAGAAATCTTAAGCTATCACTTAGAACCTATGACTTCCATGTTGCGCAATGCCCGCTCCTTTCTGTTCGTTCCGGCCAACAGGCCCGAGCGGCTTGCCAAAGCACTTTCTAGTGGCGCTGATGCCGTGATCGTTGACCTTGAGGATGCAGTCGCACCGCAAGACAAAGTCGCTGCACGCCAGCATCTAGCAGATTCTTTTGTGACCCTGAACACAGTGCAACGCGCACGCTTGCTGGTGCGAACCAATGCTTTGGGATCGCGTTGGTATGCCGATGACCTGTCGTTCGTGGCTTCCTTGTCACATCAAGGTTTGGGGGGGCTGATGCCTGCCAAATCAGAGTTAGCTCATGCGCTCACATCAATGGCAGAGGTTATTGAGCCGGGTTGTGCCTTGGTGCCCCTGGTGGAGTCGGTAGCGGGGCTGGACAACTTGGATGCGCTAGCCCGAGTGCCACAGGTAATTCGTTTGGCTTTCGGGCACCTTGATTTTCAGGTGGATGCAGGGCTGGAATGCGATGAGCAGGAGGCTGAATTGGTACCCGTTCGTTTGGCGCTGGTGCTGGCATCACGACGCGCAGGCCTAGCGCCACCCGTTGACGGCGTGACTACAAACCTTCAGGAAAGTCATCAACTCCAAAGCGATGTCAAGCGAGCTCGACGGAGTGGTTTCAGTGGCAAGTTGTGCATTCACCCTTCTCAGGTCGAAGGCGTCAATAGTGCGTTCATGCCCACATCAGAGGAGTTGGTCAAAGCGCAGCGCGTACTGGCCGCCTTCGAGGCAGCGGGCGGCGGTGTTTTTAGTTTGGATGGTCGTATGGTGGACGCCCCTGTCTTGTTGCTCGCTCAGAGAACCGTAGCCCAAGCTGCTGGTCGGTAATTTTCGTTATTGTTCTGAGCAGCAGCGTTTGCGTCACCATAAGTCCACGCTTTAGTAAAGATGGTGGCTTATTGGAAAGCTGAAAACTACTAAATTAACAACCCGTTCCCTAAGCCCTTTAAGCATGGCTAGCGGAAATAGGTTATTTACTCAGTACAAGCCTCTTATCGTTGAAGCAGCCAAGTAAAAAAACAAAAGCCCGTTAAGCTATAAAACTTAACGGGCTTGAATTTGGTGCCGGAGGCCGGAATCGAACCGGCACGGGTCTTACCCCGCGGGATTTTGAGTCCCGTGCGTCTACCTATTTCACCACTCCGGCTGGAGTATTGAGTCTCGAATTATGGCACATTTAAGGCTATGAATTACTTAAGCCTTGAAGACACTATTGGTCGCACGCCGGTGGTCGCTTTGCAACGTATCAGTGCGCAGTCCAACCGCGAGCGCGGCAACGTGATTTTAGGCAAGCTGGAGGGCAACAATCCTGCGGGTTCAGTCAAAGATCGACCAGCGTTGTCAATGATTCGGCGAGCACAAGAGCGCGGCGATATCAAGCCAGGTGATACCTTGATCGAAGCTACCTCGGGCAACACTGGCATTGCGCTGGCTATGGCTGCCGCCATCAAGGGCTATCGTATGGTGCTCATCATGCCGGAGGATTTGTCCATTGAACGCGCCCAAACCATGAAGGCATTTGGAGCTGAATTGATCTTGACGCCCAAAAGTGGAGGAATGGAATACGCCCGTGATTTGGCCGAGCAAATGCAGCGTGATGGCAAGGGGCGTGTACTTGACCAGTTCGCCAATGCTGACAACCCGCGTATTCACTACGAGACCACTGGTCCAGAGATTTGGGACGACACCAAAGGGCGCATCACGCACTTCGTCAGTGCTATGGGCACTACGGGCACCATAACCGGCGTGTCGCGCTTTTTGAAGGAAAAGAATCCTGCCGTACGCATAATCGGCGCACAGCCTTCAGAGGGCTCGCGTATCCCCGGTATCCGCAAATGGCCGCAAGAGTATCTGCCGAAAATTTATGACCCAGCCAATGTGGATCAGTTGGTCTACGTGGCCCAAGATGCTGCCGAAGATATGTGCCGCCGTTTGGCGCGTGAAGAAGGTATTTTTGGGGGTATCTCTGCGGCCGGGGCTTGCTGGGTAGCGCAAGAGATCGCCAAGACGGTGGAAAACGCCACTATCGTGTTCATTGTGTGTGACCGGGGTGACCGATACCTGTCTACGGGTGTCTTTCCAGCTTAAATGAAACTGGTCTGTAACTAAAATACGTGCAACCTAAGGACAGCCCTGAATGAATATCGACAAAGAACTCGACACCCGTGGCTTGAATTGCCCGCTTCCTATTTTGAAAGCCAAAAAGGCCTTGACCGAGTTGAGCAGCGGTCAAGTGCTGCGGGTCGTGTCTACTGACACCGGCTCAACGAGGGACTTTCAAGCTTTTGCAAAGCAAACGGGCCATATCCTGCTGGAACAAAGTGAATCCGGCGCCGAATTTATTCACGTCATTAAGCGGCGCTAAAAAAGTCACGGCCAAAAAGGCCGTGCTCGTCAGAACTTACGGGCGCTTAGAGCGTCAGTGTTTTCAAATATTCTCGGAATGATGGTCCTACCTCGGCATGTCCCAAGGCCAGTTCTACGGTAGCCTGCAAGAAACCATCCTTGCTTCCACAATCGTAGCGCTTGCCCTTGTATTGGAAGGCGTAAACGGCTTCTTCCTTCAATAAATTAGAGATGCCATCCGTCAGCTGAATCTCACCACCAGCGCCCTTGGCTTGGTGCCGAATTTTGTCGAAAATACCTGGCGTCAAAATGTAGCGACCAGCCACTGCCATACGCGACGGCGCTACTTCAGGATCTGGTTTTTCGACAATCTCTGTCACTTGCATGATGCCTGAGCTGCCCATTTCGCCCGCGACAATGCCGTAGCGCTTGGTGTGCTCCAGCGGCACCTCTTGAACCGCCAAAATAGACCGTCCCAGGCGTTCAAACTGCTCCGCCATTTGCGCCATGATCGGTGGCGTGCCAACCATCAAATCGTCTGCCAAGAGCACGGCAAACGGCTCGTTGCCGACTAAATGCTCGGCACACAAGACGGCGTGGCCCAGACCCAGCATCTTCGGCTGGCGTACAAAAGCGCAGTTCATACCCACGGGCATTACTGAGCGCACCACCTCGATCAAGGCGGTTTTATTGGCGTTCACCAGCTCGTGTTCCAGCTCAAATGCCACATCAAAATGATCTTCAATCGTTCGCTTGCTGCGACCTGTTACGAAAATCATTTGCTGGATACCTGCTGCCCAGGCCTCTTCTACGGCGTACTGGATCAAAGGTTTGTCCACCACTGACAGCATTTCTTTTGGACTGGCCTTAGTGGCAGGTAAAAACCGTGTGCCCAAACCAGCCACGGGGAAAACGGCTTTGTTGACACGTTTAACTTGTTTCATAAAAGCCCTGAAGATCAGAAAATTGTTGAGTAAATTGGGTGTTCAAGACAATTGTGCCGCAAGATTTTCACGTAACCCCATCGTATAGATGTCTTATGTCAAGCGTATGAATTGTTCCTTGATTTTCTCCAGTGTGGCTGAAAAATCTGCCATCCGTTTGCGCTCCAAATCAATCACCGCAGGCGGAGCTTTGGCGACGAAAGCCTCGTTCGAAAGCTTGCCTGTGGTCTTAATGATTTCACCTTCCAAGCGAGCCATCTCTTTGCTCAGGCGCGCTTTTTCAGCCGCCACATCAATCTCCATGTGCAGGCAAATGCGCAGCGCGGCGTCGCCGGAGCCCACCACGGCCACCGGTGCCGCTTGCGCGGCGGCTTGCCATTCAGCCACATCTGCGAACACTTTGACTTCATTCAGCTTGGCAAGCGACTTCAGTACGGCGGCGGAGTTTGACAAAAATTCGGCTTCAGCCGCATTACCCGCTACCGCGAAGAGGGGTAACCGGGTAGCAGGCGAAACGTTCATCTCGCCGCGCAGGTTACGGCACACATCCACCAACTGCTTGAGCTTGGTGACATGGGCAATGGCCGCTTCGTCGATTTTGTTCGGCTGACTTTTAGGGTAGGGCGCAATGCTTACCGATTCACCAGCGATACCTGCGACAGGGGCGACTTTTTGCCAAAGTTCTTCCGTGATGAATGGAATCACAGGATGCGCCAACCGCAGAATTGCTTCCAGCGTGCGAATCAGCGTGCGGCGGGTGGCGCGTTGTTGCGCTGCATCACCGGTCTGGATTTGCACCTTGGCGATTTCCAGGTACCAATCACAGAACTCGTTCCACACAAAGTCGTACAACGTGTTGGCGACGTTGTCCAAACGGTAATCGGCAAAGCCTTTGGCCACATCCGCTTCCACTTTTTGCAGCACCGAGCTGATCCAGCGGTCGGCTTGGCTGAAGTTCATGTAGCCATGCGCCGGGCCACCTGGCTGGCATTCGGCCTTGGTGTGTTCCAAAAGGCCGCAGTCTTGCCCTTCACAATTCATCAAAACAAAGCGGGTTGCATTCCACAGCTTGTTGCAAAAATTGCGGTAACCCTCACAGCGCTTGCTGTCAAAGTTAATGCTGCGGCCCAGGCTGGCGAGCGCTGCAAAGGTGAATCGCAGTGCGTCTGCGCCGTAAGCGGGAATGCCTTCGGGGAATTCCTTCTCAGTGGCTTTACGCACCTGCGGTGCAGTCTCGGGTTTGCGCAGTCCTGTGGTGCGCTTGTCTAATAGCGGCGCAAGCGTGATGCCGTCAATCAAATCCACCGGGTCGAGCACATTGCCTTCGGATTTACTCATCTTCTTGCCTTGTGCATCGCGCACCAGACCGTGGATGTAGACATGCTTGAACGGCACGCGCCCCGTAAAGTGCGTGGTCAGCATAATCATCCTTGCCACCCAGAAGAAGATGATGTCGTAGCCCGTCACCAGCACGCTGCTGGGCAGGTACAGGTCGTAATCCTGAGTTTTCTCTGGCCAACCCATTGTGCTGAACGGCACCAGTGCTGACGAGTACCAAGTGTCCAGCACATCGTCGTCACGTTTCAGCGGTCCAGCGTACCCGGCTTTCAGCGCCTTAGCGCTTGCTTCATCTGCATTACGTGCTACAAAAAATGAACCGTCTTCCCCATACCATGCTGGGATTTGATGACCCCACCAGAGCTGGCGGCTGATGCACCAGTCTTGGATATTGTTCATCCACTGGTCGTAGGTGTTCACCCAGTTTTCTGGCACAAAGCGCACTTCACCTGACTTGACCACGTCGATGGCTTTTTGTGCGATGGATTTGCCAGTGGGGTCAGATTCGCTGACTTTGTTCACTGCCATGAACCACTGGTCGGTCAGCATCGGCTCCACGACTTGGCCGGTGCGCGTACAGACAGGCACCATGTTTTTATGCGGTACGGCCTTTTGCAAAAATCCCTGCGCTTCCAGGTCTTTCAATACGGCTTTGCGGCAGTCGTAGCGGTCTAGGCCACGGTAATTTTCTGGGCCGTTGTCGTTGATCTTTGCGTCCAGCGTGAAGATGGTGATGAGCGGCAGGCCGTGGCGCTGCGAGCAGGCGTAATCGTTGAAATCGTGTGCGCCGGTGATTTTGACGCAGCCAGAGCCGAACGCCATGTCCACAAAATCATCTGCAATGATGGGAATGCTGCGGTTGCACAAGGGCAAATCCACCATTTTTCCTAGCAGGTGCTTATAGCGTTCATCGTCCGGGTGTACGCACAGTGCGCCGTCGGCCAGCATGGTCTCGGGACGGGTGGTCGCTATATGCATGCCACGCAGGGGCGTGCCGTCAGCGGCAGTTTGCGGGCCATCGCTGAAGGGGTATTCAATGTGCCACATGAAGCTGTTGCGCTCTTCGTTCTCCACCTCCAAGTCACTCACCGCGCTTTGCAGTACAGGGTCCCAGTTCACCAGCCGTTTACCCCGGTAAATCAGGCCTTGCTCAAACAGCTGAACAAACGTCTCGGTGACAGTTTTTGAGAGCTTGTCGTCCATCGTGAAGTACTCACGGCTCCAGTCCACACTGGCCCCGACACGGCGCATTTGGTTGGAAATCGTGTTGCCCGACTTCTCTTTCCACTCCCACACCTTGGAGACGAAATTTTTGCGAGCCACATCGGGCGTCGATCCCATGTCGTGGCGGCTAATGCCTTGCTCTTGCAGTTGACGCTCCACCACGATCTGTGTGGCGATGCCTGCATGATCCATTCCTGGAATCCAGGCGGTGTTGAAGCCACTCATGCGGTGGTAGCGTGTCAGGCTGTCCATGATGGTCTGGTTGAACGCGTGGCCCATGTGCAACGTGCCCGTCACATTGGGCGGTGGCAGCTGGATACTGAACGCGGCTGCGTCAGCCTTAGCGGCTTTAGTCCCCCGGAACCCCGCCTCAGCATAACCGCGCTTTTCCCATTCCGGCCCCCATTGGGCTTCCAGCGCAGCAGGCTCAAAGGATTTCGAGAGGCTGTTTAAGCCGGGTTGTGCGATGGGTGTTGAGGATGTGTCAGACATGGATATCTTTAGGCTCTAGGCTTGAGGAAAAGGCAAGACCCTCAAGCGCGATAGCACCTGAGGGCCGAAAAAGTACCGTGATTTTACTGGGCTACTTATTACGACTTATATTTAGATAAAAGCGGACTAGTGTGTAATTTAGGTATAAGTAGTTCGCTATTTATTAAGGAGCAAATAAGGGACGGCTCAGCCGCGCAGTGCCTTCTTCCTCACCAGTCCGATGTTCCCAATCAGCGAATATTGTTCATCCGTGTAAGACAGCGGTACGTTGATTTTGCTGACCACATGGGCCAGATCGTCCAGCTCTTTCACCAGCTTGTTTTTGTCGCTGGGGGTTGCGCCGGGATTGGTGTCCATGCGGCGCTCAATGTCACGCAACTGAGCGTACCAGCGGAAGACCCGTGAGCGAATGCGGAATTGATAGAGCGGTGGCACAATTTTGCTCAAGGGCAGCACGACTGCCACGATGATGCCGAGGGCCAGCCACATGCGTTCGATCAAATTAGCCAATAAAAATGGCATGTATTGCTGCAGCAGTGGTGCGCCATTGCGGATGTAGCGGTCAGCCTCGGTCGACATGGGGAACTCGCCCAACGTGGCTTTTGGAAATTCACGTGCGCGATTGAACCACCCAGTGCCGCCGTGCAGTTTTCTAGACGCTTGTGCAAACAATTGCAGCAGTGCGGGGTGCGTGCCATCGCGTGCCAGCAGCGCTGTCGTGGACGCTACCAGCCGCACATCCTGGGGCGGCGTGTTGCCAGCCAAATCCACTACGCCACGTGGCAAAACCACGGGCGTTAAAAACTCAAAGCGACGCGAATAGGCCTCACTTTGTGGAAAGTCCATCAGCTTCACGCCCGGGGTTTGCAGCAGCATTTGCACCATCAGCGCTTCGGGCGCGGAGGCGAAGACGATCACGTCGATCTCACGATTCAAAAACGCTACCGTGGCTGGGGTTTGCTCGAGGCGGCTTAGCGTGATAGTTTTGGAGTCGATGTGGTTCACGTCGAACAAACGCATCATCAAATTAGGCACGCCGCTACCGACGGTGCCAACGTTGACCTTCATGCCTTGCAGTTGCGACAGCATACCCAGCGTGGCGTCTGTGGGGCTCACCTTACGGGCTGCCGATTCTTGGTAGAACAGCCACACGGGCTCCACAAACAGGCTGCCTAAGGATTCCAGGCTGTAGGTATCGGCCACAGTGGCGTCTAGGCTACCGCCTTGTACAAACGCAAGATCAGCTTTGCCCTGGCGCAGTAGTTCCAGATTGTCCGACGAGCCTTCGCTGGGCAGCAGCGTGACCTCAATGCCATTGGCTTTAAGCGCTTTCGCGTACCGCTTGCCAAACTCGTCATACGCACTCTGCGCCGGACCCGTGGCCAGTGTGACGTGCTTTGGCGGTGTTGGGTCTAGCCACCAGTAGGCAAGTGCCAGTAGGCCAATGGCGAGCAGGGCAAGCGGCCCGGCAGATACCAGCATGTCTCTAACCGAGACGACGGTGTAACGGATGGCTTGAGTCATGTTGTTCAGCATGGGGTGGCGACCTTTGCGTTGTACACGTTTTTGAAAAAAGGCTGATACAGGCCCAATGTGCTTTGGGTAGGCCTACTCAAAGCTAGAGCCATTCAGTGCGTTTGGACGAATAGCTCAAAATCAACTGCCGGCAGAGGACGGCTAAACAAATAGCCTTGGTAGGCATCACAGTCTTGCTTTGACAAAAAATCACGCTGGGCCTGGGTTTCTACGCCCTCGGCAATCACCGTCAGTCCGAGGCTGTGGCCCAGGGTGATGACGGTACGGGCAATTGCAGCGTCGTTGGGGTCACTCATCAAGTCGCGCACGAAGGATTGGTCAATTTTGAGCTGGTCGAGCGGTAAGCGCTTCAGGTAACTGAGTGATGAGTAGCCAGTGCCGAAATCGTCAAGCGAAAACCCTACGCCACCGGCTTTGAGGGCCACCATTTTGGCGATGGTGTCCTCCACATCGTTAACCAGCATGCTCTCTGTCAGCTCCAGTTTTAGGCAGTTTGGACTAGCCCCGCTGCGCGCTAGCACGCCCAGCACAAAGGTGACAAAATCCGGCTGACGAAACTGCCGCGCACTCACGTTGACCGCCAGCGTCAAATGGCTTGTTGCCTCATTTTTTGCCCACATGACCAGCTTGGCACAGGCGGTTTCCAACACCCAACTACCCAGCGGAATGATGAGGCCTGTATCTTCAGCCAAGGGAATGAAGTCAGCCGGAGAAACCATGCCTCGCTGCGGTTGCCTCCAGCGCAGCAGCACTTCCGCGCCTATAGTGTGTCCGTCACGGTTGATTTGAGCTTGGTAGTGCAGTACAAATTCGTCTTTTTGTATGCCCAGCCGAATGTCGTTTTCCAGGCCCACCCGGGCGCTGACCACCGCTTGCATTGCAGGGTCAAAAAAGCGCAGTGTGTTGCGACCTGCGGTTTTTGACTGGTACATGGCCAAGTCCGCTTGCTTAAGCAAGTTTTCTATCGTGTCTTGCTGTCCGCTGTACAGCGTCACGCCGATGCTAGGAGTGATATTCACATCGTGCTTTAGCAAGCGGTAGGGTTGGTTGATGGCGGCCAGCACCTTTTCGCCCACCGCCCTAGCTTGGGCCAAGGCTTCAGTAGTGTTCTTGCTCAGTGACTCTAGCATCACCACAAACTCATCGCCTCCTAGCCGCGCCACGGTATCGCCCTCACGCACGCAGGCCGTTAAACGGAGTCCTACTTGTTCCAGAAGCAAATCGCCCACACCGTGACCCAAGGTGTCGTTGAGGGTCTTGAAATTGTCCAGATCAATGAATTGCAAGGCCCCATGCTGGCCGCTGCGCGCGCTTACAGCTAGTGCTTGTTGCAGTCGGTCTTGCAGCAGCCGACGATTGGGCAGATGAGTGAGTGGGTCATAAAAAGCGAGCTGTTTGACTTCAGTTAAGGTGGCTTGCAACTCCTTTTGTGTGCTGGCCATCTCTCGCGTCCGCCGTGCGACCAGTAATTCCAATCCTGCTTTGTGGTGCTTGAGTTCCAGTAGAAGTCGGGTGGTGTAGGCCAGCACTCCGCTGAAAATAATGCCCAATAAGGCCTGCACTGAGAGTCCTACCGGATTCCCCCAGCCTTTGATGGGTGCGACCTCCAGTGTCCATATACTGTTGGGCAAGGTTAACTGCCGAACTACAGGATCTGCCCCAAGTGGCGCTATCGATTCAGCAATGACCTGTTTTTTTGAAGTGCCAGGAACCGTACGTGACAGGCAGTAGGCAAGTCCTTGCTCTTCCAATTGCTGGAGTCGAACGCCTTCAATCACTTCAGGAAAGTGCAATACTCCGTAGACAAAGCCCCAGAAAACAGGTTTTTCAGGAGGACTGATGTCGTCCAAAAAAATCGGCAAGCGTGCTACCAAGCCAATCCGACCTTGAATCAGTTTCAGCGGGCCCGCCAATGTCAGTTGCCCTGTGTCTCTGGCCAGATAAGCTTCACGACTTTGAATGGGGTCTTGAAGCTGGTTAAATCCAATTGCACGTTCATTGCCTTCGAGAGGGTCTACTTTTGCTACCACGCCTCCCGGTGACAGTCCAAACATATTTATACCGGGGTAGGCCGGGAGCATTTTTTCTGCAATGCCTTCAAAATCAAAGTCATTTCCTTTGCTCTGGCGCACCATGGCACCAAGGGTGTACGTAGCCGACAGCGCACGCTCAAGAGTTGTTTGAATGGCGTAGGTTTTATCGCTCGCCAGTGCGCCAAGATGTTTTTTCTCGGTAGTCATCCGCTGCTGCTCTAGCTGCCACATAAGCGCTGATGACATCAGCATGACAATGATGAACACCACAGCCGAAATCGCTATTGACCGCTTTGACCGGTTGAGTGCCAGTAAGTTTTGAGTTTTTTTGAACACCAACATCAACGGCTACCTGTCATTGCCACAAATCAACTCATCGCACGCTGCAGGCCAGCTTTGCGTGCCGTAGCTTACGCTCCGCGCAGCGCGTACCGCACGCACTACGGCCCGCGCCGTCACCTCGGCAGCCAAGGTACTCAGCACCATCATTCCCAGCGTTTTCCCCGCCTTGCCTGTGCCCATGGCAAACAGCGTGTCACCATCTGACATCGTATGTACCGGGTTGATGCTGCGTGCCAGACCGTCGTGAGCCACCTGCGCCAAACGGTGTGCTTGTGTCTTGGTCAATATCGCGTCGGTGGCGATCACGCCCAGCGTGGTGTTGGTGCCCGCTAGCACAGGCTTGGGCGAGTCACCGGCCAAAATCGCGTCGCGGATGTTAAGCAGCGACAGCCCATCTGCTGTGCGTGCCCCTGCGATCACATTTCCCGTGTGCGGATCAATCACATCACCCAGCGCATTACAAGCAATGATGGCGCCTACCGTTACCCCGTCTAAAGTAATCGAAGCACTGCCGATCCCACCCTTCATCGCCCGAGATATGCCAAAGACCTTACCCACCAGTGCCCCGGCGCCTGCGCCTACATTACCTTGCGCAGGTACTGCCCGGCTGGCCGCTACACAGGCTTGATAGCCAGCGTTAGCGTCAGGCCGAATACGGTGGTCGCCCACAGGCAGATCAAACAGAACTGCAGCAGGCACGATAGGCACCAGGCCATAACCCACCGGCAGTCCAATACCCTGCTCCTCCAGCCAGCGCATCACTCCGCCTGCCGCATCGAGCCCCCAAGCGCTACCACCAGCCAGCGTGATAGCGTGAACGCGGTCTATAAGATTACTGGGATGCAGTAAATCTGTCTCCCGCGTGCCGGGTGCCGCCCCGCGCACATCTACCCCCGCCACTGCGCCTTCGCGGGCCAAGATGACGGTGCAGCCGGTTGGGCGGCGTTGGTCTGTAAAGTGCCCGACTTCGATGCCAAGCACTTGCGTGATGGTGCCGGAGTCGGGTGCCGCGTGGTGTCGGTGTGAGGATTGGTTTGAGAGCACTCCCTGATTATGAGAGATTGGTTACAAACATGGCTTGCCAGGGGGTTTTTATCGCAGCACAGCGATAGGTTCTTGACGATTCCTTTTACTTCGTCGCAGCAGCAAATACACCGCCGGAATCACCAGCATCGACAGCAGCGGCGCGCTAACCATGCCACCTACCATGGGCGCGGCGATGCGCTGCATAACCTCAGACCCGGTTCCGCTGCCCCACAAAATCGGCAGCAGGCCGGCCAATATCACCGCCACCGTCATCGCCTTGGGGCGTACACGCAGCACGGCGCCCTCACGAATGGCGTCTAGCAAATCGGCATCGCTGACTTCACCGCGTGCCAGCCGATCATCCCAAGCGTGCTTGAGGTAGAGCAGCATGATGACGCCAAATTCAGTGCTAACGCCCGCCAATGCTATGAAACCAATAGCGCTAGCCACAGATAGGTTGTGCGCAAGCGCATATAAAAGCCAAAATCCACCTACCAAAGCAAAGGGCAGCGTTAGCAGAATCAGCAACGCCTCGTCTACCCGTTTGAAGCACAGGTACAGCAACACAAAAATGATGAGCAGTGTGAACGGCACCACCACTTTCAGCTTGGCTGTCGCTCGCTCCAAATACTCGAACTGACCTGACCAGGACACTGAATAACCTGGACTAAGTTTGACTTGTGCGTTCACGGCCTGCTGCATGTCCAGCACCGCTGATTTCAAATCACGCCCGCGAATATCAACATAGACCCAGCCAGAGAGTCGCGCGTTCTCGCTGCGCAGCATGGGTGGGCCGTCGCTGAGCTTTAAATCGGCCACGTCACTCAGTACCACCTTTGCGCCTCGTTCGGTGACGATGGGTAGGCGGCGCAGTTTTTCTACCGAGTCACGCAGCTCGCGCGGGTAGCGTACGTTGATGGGGAAGCGCTGTAAGCCCTCAACCGTCTCACCGACGTTCTCACCGCCAATGCTAGTTGCAACCACCGATTGCACGTCTGCCACACTCATACCAAAGCGGGCAGCGGCCTCACGCTTTGGGGTGATGTCCAGATATCGCCCGCCCGTCAGCCGCTCGGCCAGGGCGCTGCTGACGCCGGGCACGGTTTTCAGTACGCGCTCTATTTCGCCGGTGATACGGTCGATTTCCGCCAAATCCGCTCCGGCTACCTTCACCCCCACAGGGCTTTTGATACCGGTCGCCAGCATGTCGATACGGTTGCGGATGGGCGGTACCCAGATGTTGGAGAGCCCTGGCACGTTGACAGCGCGGTCGAGTTCCGCTATCAATTTATCAGGCGTCAGGCCGGCACGCCATTCGCTCTTGGGTTTGAACTGCACCGTGGTCTCGAACATCTCCATCGGGGCTGGGTCGGTCGCTGTCTCTGCGCGGCCTGCCTTGCCGTAGACCGACGCCACTTCAGGCACGGTTTTGATGAGCCTGTCTGTTTGCTGCAGTAATTCTGCAGCCTTACCTGCAGAGAGGCCGGGCAGGGCGGTGGGCATGTAAAGCACATCACCCTCGTCCAGCGGAGGCATGAATTCGCCGCCAATCTGCAAAATAGGCCATGCGGTTGCGGCCAGTACCAGCGCTGCAACCACCAGCGTAGCGCGAGGCCAGTGCAGCACGATTTCAAGCAGTGGGCGGTAAAGCGCCATCAGCGCCCGGTTTAACGGGTTGCTGCGCTCATCGGGTATGCGGCCCCGAATCAAATAGCCCATCAGCACCGGAATCAGCGTGACTGATAAACCTGCCGCTGCGGCCATCGCGTACGTTTTGGTGAACGCCAATGGCGCGAACAAGCGTCCCTCTTGCGCCTCTAGGGTGAACACGGGAATGAAGCTCAGCGTGATGATGAGCAGGCTGAAGAACAGCGCCGGGCCGACTTCTGTTGCCGCCTCACCTATGACGCGCCACCGGGCATCGCCTGTCAAAGTGGCGTTGGCGTTGTTGTGGCTCCAGCGCTCAAGGTGTTTGTGCGCGTTCTCGATCATTACCACTGCGGCGTCCACCATCGCCCCGATGGCGATGGCGATGCCGCCCAGCGACATCACGTTCGCGTTCACGCCTTGGTAATGCATGACGATGAAGCTCGCCAAAATACCCAGTGGCAGCGCGACGATGGCGACCAACGCGGAGCGCAGGTGGAACAAGAACACCGCGCAGACAAGCGCCACTACGATGAACTCTTCCAGCAGCTTATGGCTCAGGTTTTCCACGGCACGGGTGATGAGGCCCGAGCGGTCATAGGTGGGGACAATTTCCACGCCTGGCGGTAGGCTGCTTTGCAAGGTAATCAGCTTGGCTTTGACGGCAGCAATGGTCTCCAGCGCGTTTTTGCCAGAGCGCATCACGATGATGCCTCCAGTGGATTCGCCCTCACCATCCAACTCGCCAATACCGCGCCGCATTTCAGGGCCGATCTGGATGCGCGCCACGTCACCCAGCTTTACGGAAACGCCTGCACTGGATGTCCGCAGCGGGATGCTGCGAAAGTCGTCCAGCGTTTGCAAATAGCCTGTGGCCCGCACCATTACCTCTGCCTCCGCCAGCTCCAGCACCGAGCCGCCAGTTTCTTGGTTTGCTGTGCGCAGTGCCTCCAGCACGCGGGTGTGGGGAATGCCGTAGGCGGCGAGTTTGTCCGGGTCAAGTACCACTTGGTACTGCCGCACCATGCCGCCCACCGAGGCGACTTCAGCCACGTTGGGCACGGTTTTAAGCTCGTACTTCAAGAACCAGTCTTGCAGTGCACGCAACTGGCCCGCATCGAGCTTGCCGCTGCGGTCGATCAGCGCATACTGGAATATCCAGCCTACGCCCGTTGCATCTGGCCCAAGGGAAGCCTTTGCAGCAGCAGGCAAGCGGGACTGCACTTGATTGAGGTATTCCAGCACCCGTGTACGTGCCCAGTACGGGTCGGTGCCGTCCTCGAACAGGATGTAGACGAACGAGTCCCCAAAGAACGAATAACCCCGCACTGTCTTTGCCCCCGGCACCGAGAGCATGGTGGTGGTGAGCGGGTACGTCACCTGGTTTTCCACCAGGCGAGGCGCTTGGCCGGGGTAGCTTGTGCGGATGATGACCTGCACATCAGACAAATCGGGCAGCGCGTCCAGCGGTGTGCGGCTGGCCGCCCACAAACCCCAAGCTGCGAGTATGACGGTGGCCAGCAGCACCAAAAAGCGGTTGACGAGCGACCAGCGGATCAACGCCGCAATCATGGTTTGCCACCTTGCGTAGTCGTATTTTCCGTATTTAACCTGGCTTCCACGCCTTTGAGGCTAGCCTCTGAGTCGATCAAAAACTGCCCTGAAACAACGACCCGTTGACCCGCTTTCAAGCCCTTTCGGATTTCGGTTTTGCCGTCAGCTTCGGCACCTGTTTCCACGGTCACAGGGCTGAATTTTCCACCGTCTTGCGCCACCATCACTACGGTACGCTCGCCTGTCGCGATCAGGGCTTCACTCGGCACCAGCAGTGCCGGGTGCATGCCAGGGGCCGTGAATTGCAAGTTGACGAACATGCCGGGGGCTAACGCGCCTTGGGGGTTGCGCAGTTCAATCCGTGCTTTACGGGTTCGGGTGGCAGTGTCCACCTCGGGCAGCAGGGCTTGTACGGTGCCTTTGAAGACGGTGCCAGGGAGGGTGGTGAACCCTGAAACGCTTTTGGCTTCAACCTGCATTCCTGGGTGTACCAGCGACGCTTGGCTCTCGGGCAATTCGGCGATAGCCCACACGGTGCTCAGGCCGTTGATACGTGCCAGCACGGTGCCTTGCATTACTGTCATGCCAACTCGTGCCGCTAACTCGGCCACCACGCCGCTGCTGGGCACGGTGAGAGTGGTGCGCGCCTGCGGTTGCCCCGATGTGTCAATGTGGTCGATCTGTGCTTCGCTCATGCCCACTAATCGCATACGCTGACGGGCTGCTGCGAGCAGCGGGGCGTCCAGATCGGGTATCTTTTTTAGCGCCAGATACTCCGCTTGTGCGGCTACCCAGTCGGGCACGTAGATATCGGCAAACGGCTGACCCGCGCGCACGGCGTCCAGTGTGGCGCGCACGTACAGCTTTTCGATAAAGCCGGTAGCGCGGGCTTGGATGACGGACTGATCGCGCTCATTCCAAGTGATATTGCCCTCAGCGGACAGCAGCGGTGTGAGGCTGCCTTGCACCACCTCTGTGGTGCGCAGCCCTAGGTTTTGCTGCATACGCGGGCTGACACTCACGCCGCCACCTTTTTCATCGGCTGTGCTGCCACCGGCATCGCCATACACAGGTACCAGCATCATGTCCATGAAGGGCGATTTGGCTGGGGCATCAAAGCGTTTTCCCGGCACCATAGGGTCGTGGTAGTACAGCACGGGTTTGCCGTTGGCAGGATCTAGGCTACCTGCTTTCAGACCGTCTTTGATGTGGCGGCGCGTAGCGGCTTCTCCTGCGGCGATGCTGCTGGTCGGGTCGGCTTCGGTGGAGGAGATCGCCATCACAGATGCTGTCGCAGACGCGTTTGCGGAAGAGACGTGGTGCGTGCCCAGTTGGTACAAACCGTAGCCACCAGCGCTTAGCAGGGCCACTGCGAAGGCGCATAAGACGCTTTTTTGAAGTGTGTTCATGGTGCAGTACTCATAGGCAAGTTATTTGACAAGCTGCTCGGCAGGTTAGTCGTCAGGTTGTTGAGATTGTTATCAGCGCGGGTATTCATCCCCAATCGCAAAGCAGCTTGCTGCGCTTGAAGGTCTACGCTGCGCAGACGCAGTTCAAGCAGTTCTTTGCGGGCTGCCAGCACAGCGCCCAGCTCTGTGCGACCGGCTTGGTAGCTGGTCAGCAACAGGTCAATGCGTTGCTGGGCCAGTGGCAAGGCTTGGGTTTGCAGCCGTTGGCGTTTGGCTTGCAACTCAGCGTCCTCAGCCAGCGTCTGCGTCAGCTCTTCGGTGTGGCGTTTGAGCATATCGTCTCGTTGGGCTTCGATGCGCTCAGCCTCTTGTTGCTTGGCGGCTATTTGCGGGTCTTGCCGCTGTGCGCTACGCAAAGGGAGCTCAAAGCTGACCTGTACCGACAGCATGTCGCTAAAGGACGGGCCGCGCTTGGAATAGGTCACGCCCCAGGCCCAATCACCAGTTTTAGCCGCTATGGCCTCGCGAGTTTCAGCCTCGGCCAGTGCCAGCATGGGGGCATAGGCGGCCAGATCAGAGTGGTGGGTCAGTTGCTGGTGTAAAGCATCGCTGTTTATAGCTAGAAAAGGTGCTTCTGCGGCTAATGGCATATCGACGGCTGTACCCACCCAGCGTCGCAGGCTCGCACGGCTGGAAGTAACTTGGCGGGTCAACTCGTCCCGCCGATCGGCCAAGGTCAAGGCCTCTTGGCGGGCCAGAAGGGCATCTGCACTCAGGACTTTTCCACTGGCGAGCCGTGCTGCGGTGGTGTCTTGAAGCAACTGGTTTTCATGTTCCAAGCCGCTTAGCAGTTCCAATCGGGCTTGCGCGAAATAGCTCGCCAACCAGGCCAAACCCGCCTCGCGCCGCACAACCAGACGCTCGTTGCTCAGCAACGCTGCTTCGCGCGCGGTGCGGGCCTGGGCCGCGTCACTGCGGGCGGCTCGCTTGGCGCTGTTGGGCATGTCTTGCATCCAGCCGACTTGTCGCATCGTCATGAAATCGCGGGTCAGGCTCAGGCGGTCTGCCGGATCACCTCTTGCGATGGGGAGGTTGTCTACGCCCAAGTTCAACCGAGGATTAGGCAATTCTGCGGCGCTGGGCTCTAACGCTTGGGCAGCCTGCACGCTGGCGGATTGGGCTTTAAGGCTGCTGGCCTGCGCTTCGGCCAGGGCCAAAGCTTGCGCGAAGTCCAGACGCTGGGCGAAAACAGACTGTGCAGAAAAAAGGAAAAAACTACAGGCAAATAACGGTAGACACCGAAAATGGTGTATCCGAAACAGGGACGTGAGGGATATGGTCATGGTGACTGACTTCCAAAAAACCGAATTAAACGCCACGCAGAGCGGAAAACGGGGGCTTTCAGCGTTACGGGGACGGACTTAGGGTGGGGAAGTCAGGCAATGGGTGGTTTGAAGCCACTGGCGCGCTCGGCGCTAGCAAAAAATACAGGCGTTTCCGTACTCTGTGTTGGAAGAGGCAATACCCCAAGTACTAAGGCAGCATTGGTAGTGTCATACACCACCAAGCACAGCTCACAAGTGTCGCAGCCGTGGCAGAGCGACGCACCGGTTTGGGCACCTGCAGGGTTGTGCATCGGACAATTAGGCGGCATGGTTGCGACTGAATTTAAATCAAAACGGCTGCGCAAGCTAGATTCATCGGTATAGCTAGTTATTTTTTTTGTAGCAATTGACGTGATTGACATGGACGCAGCCACTCCAACAGCCATAGCATCCCCTGCCCAGGCGCGCAACGGCAGCAGGGCGATCAAGATCAGCAGAAAGAGGGGGCGGAGTGCGCGCAGCATTTTTTTAAGTGTGTCAATGTGGGGCCAGAGTTCCCACAAACTGTTGAATACAGTATCCGATAATTGTCGATCCCTATCCTGTGTTCTTTTTCATGTCTTTGACTTCTGTTTCCAAGCCTCTGCGCATCGTCCCCCAGTCGAGCGCGCAGACCACGCTTTCCAAAGGCCAGCAAGCGTTCAATACGCTGGTTAAAAAGATAGAAATCCGCCGCCATGAGTTGGCGCAGTGGCAGGCTACGGTAGATCTTTATCAGCAAAAAATCGCTAGCAGCTACCGCCCGCTGATCGCCAGTTTTACCCAGCAAAAAGTTACTTTTGTGCAGGCGTTGGATATGGCCCTTTGTCGCACCGGTTTGTCTCGCACTGAGCGTACGCTGGTGGAAGACATTATTTGCACTTTGGCTGAACAGTTGCTGTCGGAGTCTGACGACGACACTGTCAAGGAGATTTACAACCGCTACCGCCCTGTGGACTTTGACGCGCAAGAGGCGGCGCTGGACAACCTCAGAGTCGCCTTCCAAGAAGGTCTGGAGCGCGACTTGGAACGCGACCTAGAGGTTGATTCGCACGACTTGCCTGAAAGCACATGGGAGGACGATATGCAGGCTGCTCAGTTGCTGCGTGCCCAGGCTAAAAAGAAAACCACTAAACAACTTGCCCGCGAAGCGAGTCAAAAAGTCGAAGAAAACGAGACCAGCTTGTCTGTCCGAGAGGTATACCGCAAGCTGGTCAGCGCCTTGCACCCTGACCGCGAGCCTGACGAAGCTGCGCGCTTACACAAAACTGCGCTGATGCAGCGCGTCAATCACGCCTACGCCAAAAAGGATTTACTCAAATTGCTGGAATTGCAGCTTGAGCTGGAGCACATCGACGCAAGCACCATCGCGGGCTTGTCGGAAGACCGACTCAAGCACTACAGCAAGGTGCTCAAAGAGCAGGTGAAAGAGTTGGATCAAGAAATTGCCCAGCTTGAGCGTCCACTGAAAGCCCAGTTCAACGTGCATCCGCACCAGACACTGTCGTGTAAAAGCGTGATGCCGATGTTGATGGCTGACATGGCAGCGTTGCAGCGGCATATGCGCCAAGTTAAGCAGGACATGCAGATGTTGCACGACCTGCCTAGCTTCAAAGCGTGGATTAAAGCCTACAAGCGTGAGCTGAAGGCTTACCAAGCGGATAAGGACGAGTTCTCTTTTTTCTGAAGCAAATGCATCAAGAAACTAAAGATGTGGGTTGCTTCTGCGGACCGGGCTACTTAGCTGGAGCCGCTTGCAGCGTCATCACAGTGAGGGCGCCGTCCACGTTGTCAGCGGTAAATGCCACGCGGTCTCCCGCTTTAACGCCTTCGAGTAATTTCGCCTCTTTTACCCGGAACACCATCGTCATACCTGGCATGTCCAAGTTTTTGATTGGGCCGTGTTTAAGGGTTATTTTGCCGTTCTCGGAATCAATTTTGCGTACTTCGGCGGTGGTCATTTCCACGCTTTGGGCCATGGCGGCGCTGCTAAGCAGCAGGGTGAGGCTTGCAATCCAGAGTTTCATACTCATACAAATTCCTTGGGTGGGTTGAGGTTTCGGCAGCTGCTGTAGAAGCGGGAGATGCGTTATTTCGCCGAAACGGTGATCGTTCCGCGCATTCCGGCCTGGTAGTGCCCGGCGATCAGACAAGCAAAATCGAATTGACCGGGTTTGTTGAACGTCCAAATAATTTCGCCCGATTTGGTAGGCGCGACATGGGCCATGTAGGGTTCGTCATGCTCCATGTTGGGGAACTTGACCATCATTGCAGCGTGTTCTTCGTTTTCTCGGGTTGTCCCGATCACGAACTCGTGCAATACCGCGCCGTCGTTTTTAACGATGAACTTCACCGTCTCGCCCAGCTTTATGTCGATCTGGTTGGGTGTGAAGCGCATGGCATCGCTCATGCTGATGGCAATCGTGCGTTTAACCGCCTTGGCGTTACCCGCAATTCCCCAGTCTTTTTGTTCCATTTTGACGGGGCCTGTTTTAGCAGCATGAGGCTCATCGCCATGGCTGAATGCAGCACTAGCGCCTGCCAGAAGAACGGCAGAAGCTATTAATTTGAGAGCAAATGAACGCATAATTTTCCTAATTTAAGAAGGGGGTTAATGGCCGCTGTGGCCTTGGGGTTTACGGACTTGAACTTCTATGGGGTTGCTGACTTGGGCAGGGGTGCTTTCGGACTGAAAGCGGGCAGGCTCAGCCAGTGGCCCGTTGTATTCATAGGCGCCGGTGCCCGGTGGCTGCTTGAACCAACCGGGGTTGCTGTAATCGCCTGGCTTTTGGTCTTTACGGACTTTCAACACGGAGAACATGCCCCCCATCTCAATCCCGCCGAACTGACCTTGTCCCGTCATCATGGGCACAGTGTTATCGGGCAGAGGCATCTCCATCTCTCCCATATCGGCCATACCTCGGTCTCCCATCGCCATGTAATCAGGAATAAGGCGGGTGATTTTTTTCGCCACCTCCCGGTGGTCTATACCGATCATGGTGGGCACTTCATGGCCCATGGCGTTCATGGTGTGGTGGCTTTTGTGGCAGTGGAAGGCCCAGTCTCCCTCTTCGTTCGCCAAAAATTCAATCTGCCGCATTTGTCCTACGGCGACATCCGTAGTCACTTCGGGCCATCGTGCGGATTTAGGCACAGGGCCGCCGTCCGTGCCGGTCACTGAGAACTCGTGACCATGAATGTGGATGGGGTGGTTCGTCATAGTCAGGTTGCCGATGCGGATGCGGACTTTGTCGTTTTGGCGTACGCACAGCGGATCAATGCCGGGGAAGATGCGGCTGTTCCAGGTCCATAAATTCTGATCGAGCATCGTCATGATCTTGGGCGTGTAGCTGCCAGGGTCAATGTCGTAGGCGTTGAGCAAGAAGCAGAAATCGCGCTGCACCTCGTCAATGTTGGCGTTTTTGGCCTTTGGGTGCGTGACCCAAAACCCCATCATTCCCATCGCCATTTGTGTCATCTCGTCGGCGTGGGGGTGGTACATAAAGGTGCCAGGCCGGCGGGCGACGAATTCGTAGACGTAAGTTTTTCCAGGCTGAATGGATTTTTGTGTCAGTCCGGATACGCCATCCATACCGTTAGGCAAGCGCTGGCCGTGCCAATGCACGCTGGTGTGTTCGGGCAGGCGGTTGGTGACGAAGCAACGCACGCGGTCGCCTTCCACCACCTCAATCGTGGGGCCAGGGGACTGGCCGTTGTAGCCCCACAGGTGAGCTTTCATGCCAGGGGCCATCTCGCGCACCACAGGTTCGGCCACGAGGTGAAATTCTTTCACGCCGTTATTCATGCGCCAAGGTAGCGTCCAGCCATTCAGTGTGACCACGGGGTTATAGGGCTGGCCGTTGGGCGGTACCAGCGGCGGCATGGTGTCAGGCTTGGATTGCGTGACCAGTTCGGGAAGTGCCGCCAGGGCGACCCGGCTGACCGCTGTGGCTGCAATGGCACCGACGGCGAGGCTGGCCATACCGGAGATGCCGGAGATGCCCGCAGTTTTGAAAAATTGACGTCTGGCGTTCATAGTGATTTTTTTGGATTGGTTTTATCTGATGAGGTGACGAGGCTAGGCGGTGCGGGCGTTCAATGCGCTGCACCGCCAGCGCTGCTGGGGTTTGGCATGGCACCCACGGGAAGCAAAGTGGGCTTGCCGATCAGCGTGGCTTGCAGCACGGCGTCTGCGAGCCAAAACTGCTGTTCAGCGGCAATCGCGGCGATCACACTGCCCACTTGATCGCGGGTGTCGGCGAGCAATTCGAATACGCCAATCAACATGCCGTTGTAGCGCAGCACGTTTTCATCGGCGATGGTTTGGCGCAGAGGCACTACTTCATCGCGGTAGTGGCGAGCCACGTCAAAGGCGGTGCGGTAGGCGGAGTAGCTTTCGCGCAGATTGGAGCCTGCGGCACGTGCGGTGGCTTCAAGCTGGTTGGCTGCGGCTAGCGTGCGTGCATTCATGGCATCACGCTGCAGACCACCTCCGTCGAAAACTGGCAAACGTACTCTGACTTCGAAGCCATGCCGCGCATCGTTTTGACCGCTGCTGCTGTTACTCCCGCTGTCTCGCCGCACACCCAGTTCGATGTCTGTAAGGCTGGTGATACGGGTCAATCCTTGGATCATGGCGGCCCCTTCTAACTCAGCCTGGGCCATTTGCACGTCAAGCCGCTCGATGCTGGCGGACTGGCTGACAGCCTCAGGCGTGCGAGGCGCTTTGGGCAAGTTGGGCAGACGGTTTGGCAGCACCAGGGACTGTGCTTGGCTGTCGGTTAGGCCTAACCGACGAACCAAGGCTTCACGGGTCGCTGTGGCCGTCTGCTGAGCCGCTGCCCACTGAGTGGCAGCATCGGCATAAAACACCTGCTGGCGGGCACGTTGCAGCTTGGTGAAGTTGCCCGCTGCTTGCATCCGTCGCGCCAATTCGGCACTGGCCTGCGCTGCGTCGTTGACCTGCTGTGCGTAGATGACGCTTTGCTGTGCCGCTACTGCCTTTACCCAGGCCATGCGCACTTGGGTGACTTGTTCCACCACGTTGCTGGTCAAGCGCAATTGTGCTTGGGCGATTTGACGCTGCGCGAAGCTGTAGCGCTGGGGCAGCGTCAGCACGTCCAGCAGACCGAATGAGAGCAAGCGGCCTATCTCAAGCTCATCCACCAATCGAAGGCGTTCCAGCGTGAAGGTGGGGTTGGCGATGCGTCCGCTTTGTGCCGCGCTGGCTGCATCCGCCCAGTTTTTTGCCAGCAGGGCTTGCACCGCGGGGCTGTTGAGCAAGGCCAGCCGTACCGCATCGTTTTGGGAAAGCGATTGCAGCAGTAGCGTTTTTGCTGCCTGCGCTTGGGCTTCGCGTTGCTCCGGTGTTAAGGCCAGAGCCAGATCACCTTGGGTGAAGTTGGCAGCGATTTGGTTGGTTTTAGCGATTGACTGCTCGAAATTGACGCTGGCGCAGCCGGATAAGACGGCCAGGGTGATCGCGCTTAAAACGATTTTCATGGCTTGGCTCCGTGGCTGTCATGCGGGTTTGGCGGAGTTGATGAGCCAGGCGCCGAAGCAGGGGTTGTATTGGGCGGTGCATCCGATTGCGCCGCCTCTTTCGCATACGCCTTCCAGCCACCTTTTTGTTCAACTGTGTCGTTGGTGGCTCGCCAAGGGGCGACGGGCTGGTCGTTAAAGGTTTGGTAGCCAGTGAAGACGGATCTGTAATTTAGCGGCGTCAACTGCGATGTATCAGGCGGTTTTTGAGCGAAAGCGGCGGCGCAAAGCCACGCAGGCACGGTGGCCGCAAGGACGTGAAAGGTTTTCAAAGCAATCTCCAGGAATGAACAACACGGGCAGCAAAGGCTGCGGGGCTGGCAAAGGTGGCCCGATTGCCGTCAAAGTACAGACGGAATCAGGGCTTGGAGATCAAATAAGCGGTGGTTTGAAGCCTAGGGTGGGCTCAACGCTGGCAAAGTGCGTAGGCACTTGGGTGATGCGTGCTGCGGGCAGGGTGGGCAGCAGGGGAGTGAATTCAGCCACAGCCAAACCCAATAGATGGCAAAGTTGGCACTGGGAGCAGCTCAGGCCTTTGGTAGCGTCAGAGCCTCTGTGTGCATCGCCCATGGTTGATGCTTCAGCGCCAGCCATCATCTCGGCACAGTGGGCTGATATGGCCGTGGTGGCGCCGGCCGCAGGCATCGCCATCGAGTCGCCCACCCAGGCGCGCAATGGCAGCAAGGCGATCAAAAAGATGAGAAAAAAACGGTGCATAGGTTAATGATACCGGGCTATTGAAAAAGTTCAATGGTCGCTCAGGGCGCAAGCCGTGCGGGACTGGCAGTGTCGTCGATCAGGGGCCCGTCGCAGCGGAAATGCAGACCTCGGCGCTCATAGTGGCTTTGTGCGCTGCACGCGATCAATGCCGCCACTTTGAATTTAAGGCCTTTGAGCTGAAGATGCTCAAAGAAGACCACCTGGGTGCTAAGTTGCTGGTACACCGAGTCGCCCGCCGCGCTGATGGGTGTGAGTTTCAATCAAAATTTCCCAGATAGTCTGATTGGCGCATTGACCATTAATAAGGCAAGACCTCGTACAAACCCTGATTTTCTGGCACCTCTCGTGGCGAGGGTGTGGATCTTCGTGCAAGCAGGCGAAGCACTTATCCTCAGCATAGGATTGCTAGGCTTCTCTGCCTTTACTAAAACCCGAGGTACCGCCACCCATGTTCTATTCTCGATTCGCAGCTCATCTCACTTCGCTGGCAGTGACACTCGTCATGGCCAGCGTCATGCTGTCGTTACCCACTTCCGCGCAAGAGGCTAAACATGGCGGTACGCTGGTGCTCGGTAGCACGCAGGTACCACGGCACCTGAACGGCGGCGTGCAGTCAGGCATTGCGACTGCAGTTCCGTCGACTCAGGTATTTGCAAGCCCGCTACGCTTTGACGATAAGTGGAATCCGCAGCCCTACCTGGCCGAATCGTGGAAGCTGGCCGATGATGGCAAGAGCCTGACATTGAACCTGCGCAAAAATGCTGTGTTCCACGATGGCAAGCCGATCACCTCGGCCGACGTTGCGTTCTCGATTATGGCGATCAAGGCGAACCACCCGTTCCAGACCATGCTCGCGCCCGTAGAAAGGGTCGACACGCCCGATGCGTACACCGCGATCATCCGCATGAGTGTGCCGCATCCAGCGATCGTGCTGGCGATGAGTCCGGCCCTGTGCCCCATCATGCCCAAGCACATCTATGGTGACGGGCAGGACCTGAAGTCCCATCCGCGTAACAGCATAGATGTGGTCGGCTCGGGCCCATTTCGCGTTACCGAGTTCAAACCGAGCCAGCGCATCGTATTAGAGCGTTTTGACAAGTTCTTTTTGCCAGGTAAGCCTTACCTCGACAAGGTGATCCTGACGATTTCGCCCGATGCGGCGAGCCTGATCCTTGGCCTAGAGCGCGGTGACATCCAGATGCTGCCGTTCTTGACACTGCCCACTGACTTGAAACGCCTGGCTGCTGACAAGAATTTCACGTTGACGGCCAAGGGTTACGAAGGCATCGGCCCAATCAACTGGCTGGCGTTCAACACGGCGAAGAAACCGCTTAATGACGTGAGTGTGCGCAAAGCGATTGCAACCTCGATCGACAAGAACTTCATTACCAAAGTGCTCATGGGGGGCTTCGCGGTACCGGCTGATGGTCCGATCGTGCCAAGCAGCCCTTTCGCAGTGCCTGATCTGGCCAAGTACCCTCTCGACCTGAAGAAGGCTGGCGAGATGCTCGATGCGGCTGGCTACAAGGCCGGCGCAGGTGGTGAACGCATGAAACTGACGATCGACTACCTGCCTGGCGCAGACGACCAGCAACGCAATGTCGCCGAGTACATCCGCGGCCAGCTGAAAAAGGTCGGCATTGCGGTCGAGGTGCGTGCATCGGCCGACTTCCCTTCGTGGGCCAAACGCCTCGCTTCGCACGACTTCGACATGTCGATGGACGTGGTGTTCAACTGGGGCGATCCGGTCATCGGTGTGGCGCGCACCTACCTGTCGACCAACATCAAACCCATCATCTGGACTAACACCCAGTCATATAACAATCCGAAGGTCGATGAGTTGCTCAATAGCGCCGGCCAAATCGTTGACCCGGTCAAGCGCAAGGCCTACTACGCTGCGTTCCAGAAGATCGTGACCGACGACCTGCCAATCGACTTCATTAACGTTACGCCCTACCACACTGTCGCGAGCAAGAAGGTCGGCAACATGCCAATGACCATCTGGGGCCCGATGTCGCCCTACGACGATGTCTACATCAAGTAGGTGTCCTCTGTGAACTTTGCCCGCAGTCTGTTATCGCGCGTTCTCCAGGGGCTGGCCCTCGTACTCGCTGTCGTCGTACTCAACTTCGTCTTGGTGCACGCTGCGCCAGGCGACCCGGTAGAGACTATCGCAGGTGCAAGTGGCGGCATGAGCCCCGAGTTGATGGCGCAATTGCGCACACAGTACGGCCTCGACAAACCGCTGCCAGTTCAACTTGGCATCTACCTTGGCAAGGTGATAACCGGCGATCTCGGCTACTCGTACTTCTTCAACCTGCCGGTCACGTCGATGATTGCCGAACGCGTGCCGGCAACGCTGCTGCTCGTTATCAGTTCGGTATTGATCGCGTTCGTGGTCGGCACGACGCTGGGTGTGTTGTCATCACGCAAGCCAAACGGGATGCTGTCGCAGTTCATCACGGTGCTGAGCATGGTTGGCTTTGCTGCACCGGTGTTCTGGATGGGGATCATGCTGGTGATTTTGTTTGCCAGCGTGATACCCATCCTGCCGGTGTCGGGCATGCGCTCGATCGATTCGGTCAGTAGCGGTCATTTTTTTGATCTCAAAGACGTGCTTGACGTGCTCTATCACCTCGTGTTACCCACGTTGACCCTGAGCCTGGTTTACCTGGCGCAATACAGCCGTCTGTCGCGCGCCGCTATGCTCGAGGTGCTCGGCTCCGACTTCATTCGTACAGCACGCGCTAAAGGTCTTGCGGATCGGGTCGTCATGTACAAGCATGCGCTGCGCAATGCGTTGCTGCCAGTGGTGACTGTGCTCGGGCTGCAGTTCGGCAACGTGATGGCCGGTGCCATCCTGGTCGAGACCGTATTCAACTGGCCAGGCTTGGGCCGTCTCGCATTCGATTCGGTACTGCGGCGCGACTACCCAACTATCCTGGGCGTGCTGCTGTTCTCGTCGGTCGTGGTGATTGTGATGAACATCCTGACCGATCTTGCCTACCGGCTTATAGACCCGCGCATCAAGGCCTCATGAACACGACCGTCACCCCTGCACTTGCCAAGGCGCCACCCAAGGTCGAACACCCGACTGTCGAAGCGCTGCGCATGTTCATGCGCAACCCGTCGGCAATCGCCGGCATGCTGATGTTGGCGATTGTTCTCGCTGTGTCGATTGCCGGGCCGTTTGTCTATCCTGCCGATCCGTTCGAGATCAAGGCTGCACCACTTACTCCGCCTTTCACTGAAGAGGCCTGGCTTGGCTCTGATTACCTAGGCCGTGATGTGTTGACAACGCTTATCTACGGGGGCCGCGCCACGCTGCTGGTCGGTGCAGTGGCTGCGCTGCTTTCGGTGCTGATCGGTATTACGCTGGGGGCCTTAGCAGGCTATTACGGCGGCAAGGTCGATGCAGTTCTGATGCGCATCACCGAGTTTTTTCAGGTGCTGCCTGCGCTGCTGTTTGCCATGGTGGTTGTCACGCTTTTCTCGCCTTCGCTCGTAACCGTCACGCTCGCGATCGGTATTGTCAGCTGGACCGGTACCGCGCGCCTCACGCGCGCCGAGTTCATGAAGTACCGTGGGCTGGAATTTGTACGCGCTGAACGTGCAATAGGCGCGAAGGATGCGCGGATTATCTGGAAGGTGATTCTGCCTAATGCGCTGCCGCCACTGATCGTCTCTGCGACGTTGGCGATTGGTGCAGCAATCCTGTTTGAAGCGGGGCTGTCTTTCCTAGGGCTTGGCGATCCAAACCAGATGAGTTGGGGCCTGATGATCGGCTCGTCCCGGCAGTACGTTCTGTCGTGCTGGTGGGCAGTGGCCTTTCCGGGTGCCGCGATCTTCTTGACAGTGCTCGCGGTGAGCTTGATCGGCGATGGGTTGAACGATGCCTTGAACCCGAAGTTGCGGGAAAGATGATGAACGATCCACTGCTGAGAGTCGAAGACCTCAAAGTCGAATTCCAGACGCGCCGCGGCAAAGCGCTGGTGCTTAATGGGGTCGATTTCCAGATCCGTCGCGGCGAGACGCTGTGCGTCGTCGGCGAATCGGGTTGCGGTAAGAGCATGACCGCGCTCGCCCTGCTAAGGTTGATTCCCTCGCCGCCCGGTCGCATCAGTTCGGGCCGTGTGATGTTTCAGGGCGAAGACCTTGTTGCTGCCAGCATGGACCGTATGCGCGAAGTGCGAGGGAACCGGATCTCGATGATTTTTCAGGAGCCGATGACCTCGCTGAATCCGGTGCTGACTGTCGGTGACCAGATCGGCGAATCATTGCGGCTGCACGCCGGGCTAGACGCAAAGGCTGCACGCGCGCGCTCGATCGAGATGTTGCAGCAGGTCGGCATTCCAGCCCCTGAGAAGCGCGTCGACGAGTACCCTCACCAGATGTCTGGCGGTATGCGCCAGCGCGTGATGATCGCGATGGCGCTCGCGTGCCGGCCAGAGATTTTGATCGCCGACGAGCCGACCACTGCGCTCGACGTGACCGTGCAGGCGCAGATCTTCGACCTTCTGCGAGACCTGCAACGCGAGAAGGGAACGGCCATTTTGTTGATCACGCACGACATGGGTGCAGTTGCCGAGATGGCTGACCGTGTGATGGTGATGTATGCGGGGCGTGTCATCGAGCAGGGCACCACGGAGCAAGTCCTGGGTCACCCCGGCCATCCCTATACCCGAGGCCTGATCGAGTGCCTGCCCGAACTCGGCAGCAGCGCAGGCGCGGAAGAAGGCATGCGCATCGAACTGGCCGAGATTGCCGGTGTCGTACCTTCGATTTGGGAACTGGGCACAGGCTGCGCTTTTCGCGAGCGCTGTTCGCAAGCGTTGCCGCGTTGCGCTCGGGACGTGCCACCGATGATTGACCTCGGTGACCACGATGCACTCGACGTGCTGGACGTTGCGACGCCCCATGCCGCCGCGTGCTGGCTGCATTCAGCAGCACCGCATCTGGAGACCGTATGACATTGAACGCAAACACCGATATATTGCTGTCCGTCACCGACCTGAAGGTGTACTTCCCAAGGTCGAGTGCCGGATGGGGGCGGTCGGCGGAGGTCGTCAAAGCCGTCGACGGCGTGTCGTTCGATATCCAACGGGGCACCACGTTGGCTGTTGTAGGCGAATCAGGCTCCGGAAAAACCACCACCGCCCTGGCCGTGTTGCGCCTCTCGCCTATCACGGCTGGTCAGATTCAGCTCGGCGAGATGAATCTCAGTGCGCTCGAAGGCGAGGCGCTGCGTCTGGCGCGCAAGCGCATGCAGATCATCTTTCAGGATCCGTTTTCGTCGCTCAATCCGCGTGAACGTGCCGGCGCCGCAGTGCGTGCGCCGCTCGATTTGATGAATGTCGGTACACCGGAGGAGCGGACTGCCCGTGTGGCCGAACTGTTTCAGGCCGTGGGTCTACGGCCAGAACAGCAGCAGCTTTTCCCGCATCAATTCTCGGGTGGGCAAAGGCAGCGAATCAACATTGCCCGCGCGCTCGCCACCAACCCGGAACTGGTGGTTTGCGACGAACCGGTTTCAGCACTCGATATTGCCATTCGTGCCCAGATCCTCAACCTACTTGCGCGGTTACAGCGCGAACTCGGACTGACCTACCTTTTCATCTCGCATGACATGGCCGTGGTCGAGCACATCTGCGATGACATCGCCGTGATGTATCTGGGGCAGATCGTCGAGCGAGCACCGCGTCGCAACTTTTTTCTGCGACCGTTGCATCCCTACAGCGTCGCACTCATGTCGGCGGTGCCAACGGTCAGCGGCGGCCGCCGCCGTGCGGCACACCGCATCAAGCTCAGTGGCGACCCGCCCAGCCCCATCAATCCGCCGAAGGGCTGCCGCTTCGCCGGACGTTGCCCGGTGGCCGAACCAGCCTGTGCCGTAGAGTTGCCACCACTGCGTGAAGCCGCGCCTGGCCATTGGGTGCGCTGCCGCCGGGTCGACGTCGTCGATGGCATGCCTATCCCTCCGCTGCGGTTGCCCGACTGCTGAACCCTCATTACTTTCGTCCTCTACAGAACAACGCATCCATGACACTCACCACCGTCTACAACGCCCGCAAGATCATCACAATGAATCCGATGCAGGAGAGTGCCACACACGTTGCCGTACGCGATGGCCGGATACTGGCCGTCGGCGCGCTGGCGGAAATGGCGCTGTGGGGTGACTTCCAACTTGACGAGCGCTTCGCCGACAAGGTGCTGATGCCCGGTTTGATCGAAGGTCACTGCCATCTCAAGGAGGGCAGCATGTGGGACTGGACATATCTTGGCTGGTTCGACCGGCGTGATCCGCAGGGAAAGGTGTGGAGTGGCCTGCGCTCGATGGATGCGGTGGTTGAGCGTCTGATCGAGGTTGCGACCCGCATGACGACTGACGGTGTGCCGGATGACGAGCCGCTGATCGCCTGGGGTTTTGATCCGATTTATTTTGGTGGTGAGCGCATGACGGTCACACACATCGACTGCGCCAGCACCACGCGCCCGATCGTCATATGCCATGCCAACGGGCACTTGATGAATGTCAATACGCCGATGCTGCGCAACGCTGAAGTGACACGCGAAAACGAGGTCGAAGGCGTGGTGAAATTCGCCAGCGGACCATTGGCCGGGGAGCCGACCGGTGAAATGCAAGAGCCTGCGGCCATGTATCTTGTGATGCGCAAGATCGGCGCTGCAGGCCTGATGGCACCGATGTCCGCCGCTGGCATCCGCTCATTCGCAAGGCTGGCCTGCATGCAGGGCGTGACGACAGCCACGGACCTTGTCAACAAGCTCACAAATGAAGACTGTCAGGTGCTGGAGACTGTCACGGCAGACGACGATTTTGCTGTACGCATTCTTCCGGCGTTCCAGGCTTTTCACGGCACGCATGGTGCACAGCTCGGCGCTGAGCACGTCAAAGGTCTAATGCAGCGCAATACCGACCGCCTGCGCTACGGCCTGGTGAAGATGATGCTCGATGGCTCAATCCAAGGGTTCTCGGCGCGGCTGCGCTGGCCCGGGCACTTCAACGGGGCGCCCAACGGCATCTGGGTGATGGCGCCGGCGCAGTACGAGGCCGACTTCGAGGTGTACCACCGCGCAGGCCTCGTCATCCACACGCATACCAATGGCGATGAAGCAAGCGAAGTCGCTATCAACGCTATCGAACGCGTGCTGGGCAAGGCGCCTCGGGCCGATCATCGTCACACGCTCCAGCATGGCCAGATGATCGATGCGCCACTGTTCCGTCGCATGGCCGCACTTGGGTTGTGTGCCAACCTGTTCGCCAATCACCTCTGGTATTGGGGCGACCAGCACTATGAGATGACCATGGGGCCTGACCGGGCCAACCGGCTCGACGCGTGCGGCAGTGCATTGCGTGCCGGGGTGCCGCTGGCAATTCATTCCGATGCACCTGTGACGCCGCTCGGGCCGCTTTTCACCGCCTGGTGTGCCGTTAATCGTGTCACTCCCAAAGGCCGCGTACTGGGTGAAAACGAACGCATCAGCGTACAGCAGGCGCTACACGCCATCACGCTTGGCGCTGCTTGGACGCTCAAGCTCGACCAGGAGATCGGCAGCATCGAATGCGGCAAGCGGGCTGACTTCTGCGTAATGGAAGACGATCCGCTGGCTATGGACCCGGCGGCGCTCAAAGACGTTCGCGTATGGGGCACAGTGCTCGCTGGCCGCGTGTTCGAGGCAAGTTGGAGTTGAGGGCAAAGTGATGACTTCGCAGCAGCACAGCACGACGCTCACCGTGATCGGTGGGTTTCTCGGTGCAGGCAAGACAACCCTTCTAAACAGTTGGCTGCGTGCTGCACAGGGCGAACGAATCGCGGTGCTGGTCAACGATTTTGGCGAACTCAACATCGACGCCGAACTGATCACATCGGTCAACGGGAATGCCATTGCGCTGAGCAATGGTTGTGTTTGCTGCCAGATCGGCGATGACTTATCCCGGGCGTTGATGCAGGTAATGTCTTCGAATGTTCCTTTTGACGCTATCGTGGTTGAGGCCAGTGGTGTATCGGATCCGTGGCGCATTGCACAGCTTGCGCTGGCCGAACCCGTTCTGAGCCTTGGAGGCGTGATTGTTTTGGTCGATGCCGCTGCCCTGCTCGGCCACCTCGCTGACCCTTTGCTGACCGACACGATGGAACGCCAGCTTCAGGCTGCTGACCTGATCATCGTCAATAAAACCGACCTGGTCAGTGCCGACGCTTTGGCGTGCGTGCATGCGCGCATAGGGTCCAGCGCACCAAAAACGCAGTGCCTCGACAGCGTACAGGGGCATGTGCCTATCGCGCTGCTGCGCAGCCCCATGCTGCCAACTGAATCGAAGTCAACTCCTCATTCACTAAACGACTGTGGTCTCGATTGCGCCCACGGACATTTGGCACATGGGCACACCACCATCGACCTGCATCATGGCGATATTTTTCAGACCTGGTCAGCCCAGCCCGCGCATGTGTTTGAAACTGCAGCGCTGCGCCGATGGATGGCAGACGCACCGAAAGGATTACTGCGCCTCAAAGGCCTGTTGCGCACGGGTGATGGGGAGTGGTCTGAAATGCAAT
The DNA here is from genome assembly GCA_043739385.1 of Betaproteobacteria bacterium. GTDB lineage: Bacteria > Pseudomonadota > Gammaproteobacteria > Burkholderiales > Burkholderiaceae_C > Defluviibacillus. The sequence continues at coordinate 96,200 of JAYUED010000001.1, forward strand.
TTGCAGGTCGACATGGATCACTGCGGCGTACTGAGGCACCGAAAGTAGGGCCGGGAGTCGTGGCCATCGGCTTGCAGGGGCGGCTGCCATTGTTCGAATTGAATTTACAGTTCGGAAAACCCGTTGACTCGATTCGCAATGCCAGCTCATGAGATTCACTGCGATCCATGGCGAAGGGATCCATCGCAGGTTCTGTCGCGTCATCTTTGTCGTCATGCAGTGGGAAAAGCTAAGCTTACGAGTCTCGCGCCATGTGAGGACTTGTTCAGCATTGCCTTAATGCGACAAAACTGTTTTTAAGGCTGGCCCGTAGGTAGACTGGGCCCATGCAACTTAAATGGCTGGAAGATTTCATCGCGCTGGCGCAAACGCGCAGCTTTACCCGTGCGGCAGAGCTGCGCCATGTCACGCACCCGGCCTTTGGGCGGCGTATTCGCGCGTTGGAAGTTTGGGCGGGCACCCCCCTGGTTGCACGTGATGGCAGTCCAGTCACGTTGACGCCGGCAGGCGACTCCTTTTTGGATACTGCGACCCAAATGGTGCGCAATCTGGATGGTTCACGCGAAGAGCTGCACAGTGTGGCGGGGCGGCAGGCCCGCACGTTGACGCTGGCAACAGGCCGTACTTTGGCCCGGACGGTGGTGGCCGATTGGTTGGTGCGCTTGGGCCCTGTACTGCGGGACAGCGAAGTTCGCATCCTTACCCGTTCACTGGCCGAGACTGTTCAGATGTTGGAGCGCAGCGAGGTGGATTTCACACTCGTTTACCACCACCCCGCGCTGACCTTTCGGCTCGATGCCCGGCAATTTTCCCACGCTACGCTGGCCTCTGACAAGCTGGTGCCTGTGTCCTTGGCAGACGCTCAAGGGCTGCCCTGCTATGCCTTGGGTGGTGACCACGCCAAGCCGACACCTTATCTCGCTTACGCCCATACGCTGGCACTTGGTCGTCTGGTGGAAGACTATCTGAGCAATAACGCACTGGCACCACGTCTAGCACGCTGTATCGAATGTGATTCGGCCGATGCGCTGTATGAATATGCGCTTAGAGGTTTGGGCGTTGCGTGGCTGCCCTGGTCCATGGTGCAGGGTGACTGCAAGTCAGGGCGATTGGCTCTGGCCGGGGACAAGCGCATGGATGTGCGCTTTGATGTTCGGCTGTACCGGCCCAAACGGCGCTTAAGCGTACTGTCCGAGACGGTGTGGAATATCTTGTGTGGCGGCACGGTCTCTCCATAACAGCACACTCTTGTGCTGTTATGGCACCGCAAATACAGGCCAAGCTCTTCAAAATGCTTGCTGCGCCTTGACCTTGATATTCACTCCCCTCATGAAAGTTCATACGATGAACCTGTCCCGTACATTCCCTTTTGCAGTTGCTTTGTGTGGTCTGGCCTGTACCTTGGCAGGCGCCGCCTTTGCCGAGGGGAGCGCCTACCCCAGTAAACCCATCACCATCGTGGTCGCTTACCCACCTGGAGGCTCGACCGACCTGACGGGCCGCACGCTGGGTGTGGCGCTTTCGGCCCGTCTTGGCGTACCGGTGTTGATCGACAACGTGGGTGGCGCTGGGGGCGCGATTGGGGCGCAGAAGGTCGCCAACGCCGCACCAGATGGCTACACGCTGCTGGTGGGGGCTAGCAACGAGTTAGCCATCAATAAATTAGTAACCAGCACTGTCAAGTATGAGCTGAAGGATTTCACCCCGATTGGCTTAATCGCTTCCCAGCCGCTGGTGCTGGTAGCCTCGCTTAAATCGGGTGTGAAGAACACGGGTGAGTTCATTACTGAGGTGCAAAAGAACCCCGGTAAGTTCAGCTATGGCAGCTCGGGTGTGGGCACCTCGCTGCATTTGGCGGGTGAGATGATCAAGCAGCAGGCTGGGCTGTTCATTACGCACATTCCCTACCGTGGCGTGGCACCGCTCACTAATGATCTGGTCGGCAGTAACCTGGATTTTGGTGTGTTTGTGCTCTCTAGTGGCCTATCGCACATCCGCAGTGGCCGGGTTGTTGCGGTGGGCACGACCGAGGCTAAACGCTCGGCGGTGACACCTGATATCCCTGCACTGGCTGAAAACCCCAAACTTAAAGGTTTGGATATCAGCGTTTGGTTTGCCTTGATGGGCCCTGCCAAAATGCCTGATGCGGTAGTTGCCAAGCTTAAACAAGCCTTGGACGACACGCTGAAATCCCCCGATTTTCGAAAAAAAATGGAGGCTAGCAGTTCAACCGTAGCTGAGCCCACAGTGGACTTAGCCAAGTTCATGACCAGTGAAACCGCTAAATACAAGCGGATTGTTGATTTTGCTCATATCAAGGAATAAGCATGAACTGGTCGTTTGAACTGCCTGTCCCTGATATTTCCGCTTGGCGTGCGGGCAACACCGGTGTGGAAGGTGTTTGGAAATTTGACTCTGGTGTGCCGGGCCGGCACGTGATGCTCAGTGCACTGGTTCATGGTAATGAGCTGTGCGGAGCGTGGGCGCTCAAGGGCTTGCTGGAAGCGGGACTGCGCCCTCAACGTGGCCATTTAACACTGGCGTTTTGCAACCTTGCAGCGTTCGACAGGTTCGATCCGAATAACTGCGATGCTGCACGCTTTGTTGATGAAGATCTCAACCGCCAATGGCTACCTGATCGCATCGCCGATGGGGGTACGTTAGAGCGCCGCCGTGCTGCGGCTCTGCAATCTTTCGTAGCCGAAGCGGAATGGCTTTTGGATCTGCACTCCATGCACGAGCGCGCGGAGCCACTGTTGCTCACGGGCATCTATCCCCGCAATCTGGCCTTAGCCCGTGTGCTGCGAAGCCCGGAATATATCGTCGTTGATGCGGGTCATAAGGATGGCGTGCGTATGCGCGATTTCGGCCGCTTTGGCGAGCCTGATGTGGACCCTGACACGGATCGTAGCAACGACACCTGTTCGCTGCTGGTCGAATGTGGCTTCCATGGGGATCTTTCCAGCCGCACCGTGGCACAAGACCAGTGTGTGCGCTTCTTGCAGGCTGCAGGCTCCCTGGACGCAACCGCTGCAGCGAGCTTTCTTCCCGGTTGGCAGCAGCCCGATGCACCCTGCCAGTGGGCGCTGGAAGTTACCGGGCCAGTTGTGGCGCACAGTGACAAGTTTCGCTTTGCTGAATCTTATACCGGCCTAGAGGTGATTGCACACGCTGGCACGGTGATTGGCTGGAACGACGATGAACCTGTGCTGACGCCCTACGACGATTGTGTGCTGGTCATGCCTTCTGTCCGCCAAGCGAAGGCGGGCGTGACTGTGGTGCGCTATGCGCGCAGGCGATTGTTGTAAATCTAAACAGCTATTGCCAGTTACCAGCAGCGCAATCAGCTTTACAGGTCTAACGAGCAGCTATCGCCCAAAGCATCGCGCCACACCCGAACTCGCGATACAGCGGGCTGCATTTCGCCCAAGGCTTGGACAATGAACTGACACAAGTTCTCCAGCGTGGGCTTGCCTAAGCCCACCACCTCGTCCAGCAGATGGTGGTCGAGTTGCTCACGCACTGTGGCCACGCGCAGCCGCAGCAGCCCCAAGTCCATCACCATTCCCGTTAGCGGGTCGAGCGGCCCGCTGACAAACACCTCGGCGTGGTAGGTGTGGCCATGGATGCGGCGGCTGCCTTCAGCCTCAACATCCCGCTGCAAAGTGTGGGCAGCATCAAAGTAGAAGCGTTGGCTGATGGTGAACAGGGGAGTGAATAACGGGGTGTGCAAGGAGGTGGAAGGCATAACGGATTATCAGCGTATGCCTGTCAATTTATGCGTTTGAAGACTTAGCCGCCACTGTGGGCGTTCCATACAGGTAGCGATGCAGTGGGCGATGTTGGCGTGCTGGTTGGGGCCATCCATAGCTTGCAGAAAGCGGTGAGGGAAGTGGGTTTGGGCTTCCAGTATGTCTAAATCTAGGCCGGGTTGTGGCCAAACTACCTTCAGCTCTTGGCCTTCACGCTGCACCCAAGGGGCGTTTGCTTTGGGGCTGATACACAGCCAGTCGATGCCCGCTGGCGCGGCAATAGTGCCGTTACTTTCCACCGCGATGCGGAAGTTACGGGCATGCAGGGCGTTTATGAGTGCCGTATCAACTTGCAGCAGCGGCTCGCCGCCAGTTAGCACGGTGAGACGGTTGGCCGCATTGGCTGCGGGCCATTGCGCTGCGATGCGGTCTGCCAAGCTTTCAGCAGTCGCAAACTTGCCGCCAAGCGTGCCGTCGGTGCCCACGAAATCGGTATCGCAAAACTGGCACACCGCTGTGGCACGGTCGCTTTCACGACCCGTCCATAGGTTGCATCCGGCAAAGCGGCAAAACACCGCAGGCATACCGGCTTGCGCGCCTTCGCCTTGCAAGGTGTAGAAAATTTCTTTAATGCTGTAAGTCATGGGGCAGGGAATCAGAGGCTGAGCGAAAGGCCTGAGCTAAAGGTTGTAACTAAAGGGTTATCTCCAGATTGTCGATCAAACGCGTAGAGCCCAGTTTTGCGGCCGCCAGAAGTACCAAAGGTACTGCGGGGAATCCAGCTTTAAGTGCAGGCGGTAACAAGTCAGATTGTCGGCGAACCGTCATGTAATCGGGCTGCCAGCCGCGTGTTGTTAGCGTATGCAAGGCTCGGTCTTCAATTGCCGCAATGTCATGACTGCCTGCCATGAGGGCCTCCGCCATGGTTTTGAGCGTGAGGGATAACTGCACCGCCTCCGCAAGCTCATCCCCATTCAGATAGCCATTGCGCGAGCTCAGCGCTAAACCGTTTTCAGCGCGGCAGGTCTCGCTGCCCACAATCTCGGTGTTGAGCGCAAACTGTTTGACCATACCGCGTATCACCATCAGTTGCTGATAATCTTTTTTACCGAATACCGCAAAGCGTGGCTGTACGCAGGTCAGCAGCTTCATGACCACCGTCGCTACGCCCACAAAGAAGCCGGGGCGGAAGTGGCCTTCCAGAATATCGGCCAGTGCAGTGGGAGGATGAACTTTGTAGGTTTGCGGCTCTGGGTAGAGCTCTTTTTCGTCGGGTGCGAACAGCACATTGCAGCCGGCGGCCTCCAGCCTGGCGCAATCTGCGTCCCACGTGCGGGGGTAGGTGTCAAAGTCCTCATGAGGCAAAAATTGCAAGCGGTTGACGAAAATACTGGCCACCGTCACATCGCCTAGAGGCTTGGCTTGGTGAATCAGCGCAATATGACCGTCATGCAAGTTGCCCATGGTGGGCACGAAAGAAGGGCTTTTGAACGCGGCCAGATGGCGGCGCAGGTCGTCAATGGTGTGGGCGATGTACATGGCTCAGAAATTAGCTTTATTTTTCAATAAGTATGTGTGTTTTCAACAGGGAAGAGGCTGGTCTTCACGTCGTCCACATAGCGTTGCACGGCTGATTGCACCGAGGCGCTACCCGCCATGAAGTTGCGTACAAAGCGAGGCAGTTTCCCACTGTTCAGGCCCAGCATGTCGTGCAGTACCAGTACTTGGCCGCTGCAAGCTACCCCAGCACCGATACCAATAACTGGGATGTTCAGCGCTTGCGTGATATTTGCAGCAACGGTGGACGGCACCAGTTCCAGTACTAGCATTGCAGCGCCTGCGTCTGCCAACGCCTGGGCGTGTGCTTTGAGCGTGGCTGCGGCTTCTTCGGTACGTCCCTGGATGCGGTAGCCGCCCAGAGCATGGACGGATTGGGGCGTCAAGCCCAAATGTGCACATACGGGAATGCCACGCTCGGTTAAAAAACGCACGGTTTCTGTCGTCCAGCCACCGCCTTCGAGCTTCACCATGTGCGCGCCTGCCTGCATCAAGGCGGTGGCGCTGTGCAGGGCAAGCTCTGGTGAGGCTTGGTAGCTGCCGAAAGGCAAGTCCCCGATGACCCATGCCGTCTGATTGCCTCGAGCTACGCACTGGGTGTGGTAGACCATCTGCTCCAGCGTGACTGGCACGGTGCTGGGCATGCCTTGCAGCACCATACCTAGCGAATCACCTACCAGTAGGCAATCTACACCAGCGTTGTCCAGCACGGTCGCAAAGGTGGCGTCGTAGCAGGTCAGCATGGTAATTTTTTCGCCGGCGGTATGCATGTCGCGCAGGCGGTGCAGGGTCAGGGGTTTGCGGGTGTTGCTCATGGATGGCGGCAATGGGTAGTGTTAGTGGACAGCGTTAAAGAGGCAGTGCCTCGAACAAGGGAAGGGTGAATTGAACGTGCGGCAGGTTTCCTGCGGCCAGGACTGCCCCCTGCCAGGGAATCTGCGCCCAACAGGGCGCATCTAGGCGCAGCGTCAGTGCGGCGATATTCTCAGCAAGGGCGGGCATCTCGGGGTCAATGTGATTGGCTACCCAGCCTGCCAGTGACAAACCGGCTTGGCGAATCGCTTGCGCCGTCAGCAGGGCGTGGTTCAGGCAGCCCAAGCGCAGGCCCACGACCAGCACTACTGGTAGTGCGAGAGCTTTTGCCAGATCAGCCAAGGTTTCGGTCGCGTTCAGGGGCACGATAAACCCGCCAGCACCTTCGACCACCACGCTGTCCGACATTGTTTGCAGCTGTGTAAAGCATGCTTCCAGATGACCAAGCCGCAAGGTGATGTTTTCATGTTCCGCTGCAATGTGCGGGGCTATGGCTTCGCGCAGTAGGTAGGGGCACACCCAGGCGGAAGGGGCTTGCACATTGCTGGCGGCATTCAGCATCTCCACATCGTCGTTACACCAGCGACCATTCACCCAATCGGTGCCTGCTGCTACGGGTTTCATACCCACGGTGCGTCGGCCGCTCTCTTGCCCCAGGTGGCGTAGCAGGGCCGCAGCCACCAGACTTTTTCCTACGCCGGTATCGGTACCAATGACAAAAAAATCAGCACGTTGGCGAATCATTCCAAAGCCCTCAGTGTGCTGGCCAGCCTGTCCACATCCTCGAGGCTGTGCGCCGCAGAAAGGGCAATACGCAGTCGCGCGCTGCCTGCTGGCACGGTGGGTGGCCGGATAGCGGGTACCCACAGACCCTGGGTTTCGAGCTGGGCGGATACCGCCAGCGCGGATTCGTTGCTGCCCAGAATCAGCGGTTGTATGGGCGTATCGGATGGCAACAAATGCCAGCGGCTGTCGGCCATGCGTGTGCGCAGGTGGGTAATCAGCGCTTGCAGGTGCTGACGCCGGATGTAGCCTTCTGGCCCGGCGATCACATCCAGGCTGGTACACAGGGCATGTGCAATCGCTGGCGGGGCTGCGGTGCTGAAGATATAGCTGCGTGATTTTTGCACCAGCCAGTCAATTACTTGCGGGCACGCTGCAACAAAAGCCCCGCCTACCCCTGCCGCCTTACCCAAGGTGCCCACATACACGATGTGGGGTGAGCGCAGGCCGAAATTTGCCAGCACGCCCTGTCCGCCAGCACCCAGCACGCCAAAACCATGGGCGTCGTCCACGATCAGCCATGCGCCATAGCGTTCGGCCAAGGCCAGTAACTGGGGCAGCGGAGCGATATCGCCGTCCATAGAAAACACGCTGTCGGTCACGATCAGTTTGTTAGCGGCGGGTTCTTGAGCGAGTTGGATTTCCAGGGTCTGCAAGTCACAGTGCGGGTAAACATGCACCCGCGCGCCTCGGGCTAAACGAACGGCGTCGATCAACGAGGCATGGTTCAGCGCTTCCGAAAAAATTGCTGTCGGCTCGCCCGTGGCGGCCAGCGCAGGTGTGACCGCCAGATTTGCCATGTAGCCGCTGCTAAAGAACAGCGTGCGGCAACCGCTGCCGCCAGGGGTATCACTCACATCGCTCACACCGAATTGGGGGCCGATGAACTCAGCCAGTTTTTGCTCCAGCACTTCATGCGCCTGGCTGTGCCCGCTGATGAGGTGCGAGGCCCCACTGCCTGCGCCGTGCAACCGTGCCCCTTGCGCCAAAGCCTCGACCACGGCCGGGTGGTTGGCCAGCCCCAGGTAGTCGTTCGAGCAAAACGCGAGGCGTTCGGTGCCGTTCAGGGTGACTCGCGGGCCGCAGGGAGATTGGGTGGGCTGCAAGCGGCGACGCAGGTGCTGGGCATCGAGTTGTGCGATGCGCGTTTCCAGGGTGTTGATCAAATGCATGGGATCAGGACAATGAGGGCAGAAGTCATAAACGAAGGGATGGGGGAATGGGCTCAGAGCTGAAGTGCTGCGGCCAACGCGCTGTACACACCCTCGGCCAGCTGGTCTTGTTCGCTGTCGTTCAGGATATAAGGCGGCATTAGGTAAACGGTTTGGCTAATGGGGCGCAGCATCAGGCCGCGTGCCAGTGCCAGCGCATGAAAGCGCTGCGAGAACGTCGCAGCTTCCGCCGGGTCAGCTACGGTCACATCAAAAGCCCAAATCATGCCTTGTTGGCGAAAGTGACTGACCTGCGGATGCACGGCGAGCGGCGCCAGCAGACGGCTGAGCCGCGCTGCACGTACGCGGTTGGTGTTCAGCACATCGTCTTCTTTGAAAATGTCCAGGCAGGCCAGAGCGGCACTACATGCCAGTGGATTGCCGGTGTAGGAATGCGAGTGCAAAAACGCGCGCTGAACGCTGTCGTCATAAAAGGCTTGGTACACCGTGGTCGTGCTCATAACCAGCGAGAGCGGTAAATAGCCCCCGCTGATGCCTTTGGAAAGGCAGAGAAAATCGGGCCATATGCCGGCCTGTTCGCAGGCAAAGAAGGTGCCGGTGCGGCCACAGCCGACGGCGATTTCATCGGCAATCAAGTGGACTTGGTACTGGTCGCACAGCCGGCGCAATCCGGCGAGGTACTGCACATCATGCATAGCCATGCCTGCTGCGCATTGCACCAAAGGCTCGACGATCACCGCCGCGAGGCTGTCGGCTTTGGCTTCCAGCAGGTCACGCAGAGACGCCAACGCGCGGGACGCCACATCGCCTGCGGTTTCCCCAGGGCGGGCTTGGCGTGCATCGGGACTGGCAACAATGTGGGCAGGGCGTAGCAGACTGTCGTAGGCCTCGCGAAACACCGGCACATCGGTGACGCCCAGTGCACCTAGAGTTTCACCGTGGTAGCTTTGCGCCAGACAAACAAACTCACGCTTCTCAGGCTGGCCGCTGTTGCGCCAGAAGTGGGCGCTCATTTTGAGGGCGATTTCTACCGCACTGGCCCCATCAGAAGCGTAAAAGCAGTGTCCCAATGCATGCCCGGTGAGGGCCGATAAACGTTCCGACAGCTCGACCACCGGCGCATGGGTACAACCGGCCAGCATCACATGCGGCAGCTTGTCCAGCTGGGCTTTCACGGCGGCGTTGATGCGTGGATTGGCGTGGCCGAACAGGTTGACCCACCATGAACTCAGGCCATCCAGGTAGCCATTGCCCGCCTCGTCGTATAGCCAAGCCCCGCTGCCGCGCACCAGCGCCAGCGGTGGCTGTGTTTCGTGGCGCTTCATCGGCGTGCAGGGGTGCCACACGCTGGCCGTGCTGCGGCTGGCGAGATCGGGGATGGTGCGGGTGGTCATGGTCATGCTCTTTGGGCCTGGGTGGGTACGTGGCGGCGCAGTTCAAGTAGAGTACGGAGCATGTCGGATCCTCAAAAAAATGCTGGATTGTGGCATTAACGTTAACCCTCGCTGGTTGAGCGCATGTGCTGCTGATTTGGGGGCTGAGGCGGTCTAGGTGTGTGGAAAGCTATCATCCCGGCTCTTTTTCTCCCGATAGGGGTGGGTATGCAGGCTTTCATTGATTTTCCCGATGTCACCGCTGGGGCTGATAGCCTTGCCCGTGGCGGGCGCTGGCAGGGCTTTTTCAGTAATCCAGTAGCGGTGCTGACGGCTTGGCAACGTAGCGAGGTGGCTGGTGCGCTGCAACAGGTGCAGGCCTTCAGCGCGGCGGGGTACTGGTGCGTGGGTGGGCTGGCCTATGAAGCCGCCACCGCTTTCGATGCTGCATTGGTGACGCAAGCCTCATCCCCCGGTTGGCCGCTTGCGCGGTTTGCGGTGTATGACCGGGTGCAGCCCTGGCCGCCGCAGCTGGCAGCCGCCGAGTCCACTGTGAACCCTGTTTGGTCCTGGAACTTGGCGACCGCCTACCCTGATTACGCTGAACGGGTAAAGCAGGCGCGAGAAGCCATGACGCGAGGTGAGTGTTACCAGATCAACCTTACCGAAATGCTTCAATCGCAAGATGTTGCAATGGACGCAACGCAGGTGGCCGACTGGTTTGCCCGTTTGCGCCGTGCCCAACCCGGCGGCTATCAAGCGTGGCTGGACTGGGGCGATCAGCAGGTATTGAGCCTGTCCCCAGAGCTGTTTTTTGACTGGAAACCTATGGGTGGAAACTCTGTCGCAGGGGGGCATCTGACCTGTAAACCTATGAAGGGCACTGCGTCTAGGCATGCTGATCCGCTGAGCGACAGCCAAGCCCGCCAGCAGCTGATTGACAGCCCTAAAGAGCGCGCTGAAAACGTGATGATTGTGGATTTGCTGCGCAGTGACATGGGCCGTATCGCCCAGCCGGGCACAGTGCGCGTAAGTAATTTGTTCGAGGTGCAGGCATTGCCCACCGTGTGGCAAATGACCTCCACCATCACCGCCACTACGCCCCCTGAGGTGGGCCTGCCCGAGCTGTTTGCTGCGTTGTTCCCCTGTGGCTCGGTGACGGGTGCCCCTAAGGCACGTGCCATGCACTGGATTGTTCAGCTGGAGCAGGCTGCGCGCGGCCTGTACTGCGGGGCGGTAGGCTTGGTGCGTCCCGGCGGGGCGGCTACCTTCAATGTCCCTATACGCACCGTGACGCTGGCCCACGATGCCGCAGGCAGTGAAGTGTGGCAAGCCCGTGCAGGCGTTGGCAGCGCCATCACTGTGTATGCCGATGCCGCCAGCGAATGGCAAGAGCTGGCCGCTAAAACCCGTTTCTTGGAGCGTGCCCGTGCGGATTTTTTGCTTTTGGAAACCTTGCGCCTTGAAGACGGCCATTACTGGCTGCTGCCAGAGCATTTGTCGCGCATGGCTGCCAGTGCGGCGTACTTTGGTTATGTGTGGCAGCCGGACGCGGTACGTGCTTGTCTGGACGATGTAGCGCTCGGGCGTGACGTGGGCACCTACCGCGTGAGGCTAACCTGTGCGCCGCAGGGCACCTTGAGCGTGGAAGCTTTTGCGCTGCAGCCCACCGCCCAGCCTGTGATCTTTAACCGCAGCGAAGCACCCTTGCCCACGAATGGCCGTGACCATGAGTTTGTAGTGCATAAAACCACGCGGCGTGACCATTACGACACCCGTTTACGGTCTGCTCCCGGTGTGTTTGACACCCTGCTGTGCAATGAGCGAGGTGAGGTGACTGAGTTCACCCGAGGCAATCTGGCTTTGCGCCTTAACGGCCATTGGCTGACACCTGCTTTAGCCTGCGGTCTGCTGCCCGGCAGCTACCGTGCGCACTTGCTGGCGCAAGGCCAATTGACTGAGGCTGTGCTGACCTGGGCTGATGTGCAGCGCGCCGAGCAGGTGGCGTTCTTCAACAGTTTGCGCGGCTGGCTGCTGGCAGAAATCCAGCCTTAACACCACACCGTAACTGATTACAAGCCCTTAAACCCCAGCCCAAAGCATCCCTATTGCCATAGCCACCATGCCCAGGTCTTCCACGATAGTGACAGTGCTCATTGGCAGGTTGAACACCGCACCTAGGCAGGCACAGCGGATTTTTTGGCCATTGCTGACAGCACGAATCACCCCGATGGCCGAGAACCCCATTACCACGATGGTGAGGCCGTGCGTCCACAGCGGTTGCCAGTGCGTGAGGTAGGCCACGCCCAGTCCGAGTTCGACGAACGGATAGGCTAAGCCCCAGCCTCGCCAACTTGCAGCCAGCAGGTCATAACCTGCGTAGGCATCGGCAAAGGCCTGTATGTCCAGCAGTTTGAAAAACGAGAACGCCAAGAAAAACCCAGCCATGAAGTAGCGCATGGTGTCTAGGGTGTTGACTGAGCCCAGACCATGACCGATTTGCACCAATACACTGCCCGCGAGGAGATAGGCGATCAACAGCAGCAAAGGCCGGTAAGTGGCCAGCCAGCTGACGGATGGGGCTAAGGCCTCGGCAGTATCCGTGAAGGTATTTTTTGTCGGAATGGGATCTTCGTGAAATTCAGGCAGGCTAAGTTTGCTATCAATTGCGTAGTGTGTCCCGTTCAGTGCTGCTTGCAAATCCGCTAGCGTGGCATGCAAGCCCGTGATGACCGCTTGCGGCGGTGACAGTGCAACATCCACTTGGTCTGCAAAGGGTGCCAGGGCTTTTTGCACACGCCCCACACAGCCCATGCATGTCATGCCGGAGATGACAAAAGCTTCGCTTATGGGGTCATTTGTAATATTGGTGGTGTCGGTAATATTCATGCCAGTGCCTGCTGCTTTAACTCTTGGCGTGCATGGGCCAGCACCGACAAACCACCGCTTAGCGCCAGTGCGCCCATGACGACGGCCACCGCCAAATCAGGCCACGCCGTATGGGTGCCGAATACGCCTACAGCTGCCAGCATCACGGCAAGATTGCCAATAGCGTCGTTGCGAGAGCACAACCAGACGCTACGCATGTTGGCGTCGCCGGTGCGGTAAGCGTAGAGGAGGGCGGCTACCGCCACATTCGCAATCAACGCCATGGTGCCAATGACGCCCATGGTTGAGGCGTCTGGCGTACTGCCCGACCAAGCCACCCAGGCCGCGCGTCCCAGCACAAACACACCAAAACCGGCCATGCAGGCCGCTTTGATAAAGGCGGAGCGAGTGCGCCACACGGGCGCAGAAGTCAACACAGCCAGCGAGACGGCGTAGCTAGCACTATCACCAAAAAAGTCAATTGCATCGGCCAAGAGCGAGACGGAGCCGGAGCGCATACCGCCCAACAGCTCGATTGCAAACATCCCCAAATTGACCGCAAGCGCAATCCAGAGAACGCGGCGGTAGCCGGGCGGTGCATCGGGGCCAGCGGGAGGGTGGTCATGACTGTGACCATGGCTGTGATCGTGGTGGGCTGACATAGGATTTTGCCTTTCGTTTTCAGGAGAATGCGATGATTAGAAAGCTTATAGTCACTTCAAGGTCAAGCGTTTATGCAGTCTATGTCGTTTATAAATACCAATCCAGAAAACCCTGTGGTTTACCGCATCGGGGAAGCCGCCGCCTTGAGCGGAGTCAGCACCGCCAATATTCGCTATTACGAGCAAGAAAAACTTCTAAGTGCGTATGGACGTAGTGATAACAGCTATCGAATATATAGCAAACAAAGCATTCACGAGTTGCGCTTTATCCGCCTGTGCCGGGCTATGGACATGTCGCTGGACGAGGTGCGCACCCTTATGGGTCTGGATTTAGCGAACAAAACGCATTGTGCAGTCGCCCGCACCGCACTTGATGCGCATTTAGACCATGTGCGCGAGCGGCTGGCAGAACTGAAGCTGCTAGAGCAGGATTTGAAGGCCTTACGCGAGCGCTGTGATGGCACCGGCGCGACCTGCCATCTCATTGAGGCCTTGCACGCGCAGGCCGATCATTTGGGTGAATTGCCTGCTCCGCCGGGTAAGCGGCAGGTCAAAAGGCACGTCTAAGGCAACTGCTGCTGTCGCCTAAGTGCCGCAGTGCGGGGCTTTCCCGATGCGCACGAGAGGGCTTGCCGCTAGGCTTTGGGCATTCTTGTTCCGGAGATTCTTGCTGACCATGACTGCCCATTACAAAGTTTGGCCCAAACGCCTGCCCTACAGCATCACTGTGCCTGTCACTTCGCTGTGGGACAACCTCGCCACCAGCGCCCGCCGCTATCCCCAAAAGGTGGCTTTGGTGTTCTTCAACACTACCGTCACTTACCTCGAACTGCTGCAAAAAGCAGAGCGACTCGCAGCTATGCTGCAAGCGCTGGGGGTCAAAAAAGGCGACCGTGTTGCCTTGGGTATGCAAAATTGCCCGCAGCTGGTGATTGCGCACTTTGCCATCCTGCGTGCTGACGCTGTGGTTGTGCCGGTGAACCCCATGAACCGGGCCGAGGAACTCAAGCACTACATCACCGACCCAGATACGAAGGTGGCAATTACCACCGGGGATTTGGCGTCCGAATGGGCCAAGGCGAGCGATGCCTTGCCAGTAGCTAACCGGTTGGCCCACCTGATAGTCACCCAGTTCACTGATGCCATGGACGACGCCACCTTGAATGAGTCGGCTCAAAACGATATGCCTGCCGCTTGGCGCGAATGGCTGCTGACGCCGCATCCTTTGCCCTCGCTGCAAGGTGGCCTATCCCATGCTTGGGGCGACGCTTTGCGTACTGACCATCCGCTGGGCGAACACACCGCCTCATCGGAGGATTTGGCGGTGTTACCTTACACCAGTGGCACTACCGGGCTACCCAAAGGTTGTATGCACCCGCACCGCACTTTGATGCACAACGCCATGGCCAGTACCCTATGGGGCGGTGGCGCGGCTGATAACGTGATGCTGTGCGTTGTGCCCATGTTCCACATCACAGGTATGGTGAGCGTGATGCACACCACCCTGTTGAGCGGGGCTTGTCTCGTCATTTTGCCGCGCTGGGACCGCGATTTGGCCGGACGCATGATTTCGCGCCACCGGGTCACGCATTGGACGAACATTCCCACTATGGTGATTGATTTGCTGGCGTCACCCCAGTTTGCGCAGTTTGACCTCAGTAGCTTGGTCTACATCGGTGGCGGCGGTGCAGCCATGCCTCAAGCCGTGGCGCAGCGTTTGTTCGAGCAGTTTGGCTTGCGTTTCGCCGAAGGCTACGGCCTGACAGAAACCGCTGCGCCTACTCATGCCAACCCGGCTGATGCCAGCAAGCAGCAGTGCCTGGGTATCCCCTTTGTCGGCGTCGAGGCGAGGGTGATTGACCCTGATACGCTGGAAGAATTGCCCCAAGGCCAGCAAGGTGAAATCGTGATGAGCGGCCCGCAAATTTTCAACGGTTACTGGAAGCGCCCTGAGGCCACTGAAGCGGTGTTCTTTGAGCGTGATGGCAAGCGCTTTTTCCGTTCGGGTGACTTGGGCCATGTGGACGCTGAAGGCTATTACTTCCTCACCGACCGCCTCAAGCGCATGATTAACGCCAGCGGCTTCAAAGTCTGGCCTGCCGAAGTGGAGGCGCTGATGTTCAAGCACCCCGCCATCCAAGAGGCCTGCATCATCAGTGCCAAAGACGCCTACCGGGGCGAAACCGTCAAAGCGGTGGTGAAGCTGCGTGCCAGCCATGAAGGGCAAGTCAGCGAGCAAGGCATCATCGACTGGTGCCGCGACAACATGGCGGTGTACAAGGTGCCGCGTATCGTGCAGTTTGTGGACGCGTTGCCCAAGAGTGGAAGCGGGAAAGTGATGTGGCGGGCATTGCAAGAAAAGGACGTAGAGACAGGCAAGGCCGCACAGGCTTAGCCAGCGGGACTTGACAGCTACCATACAGGCTTGTTTTTGCTTTGCCTTGTGGTTGCCCATGTCTGTGTCCTTTCGCTCATTGCACACCAGTGCGTTGCTCCTGTTCGCTCTCATGCTGAACAGCGCCATCGCCCAACCCATTGCCGTGCGCCCCGAGTTTCCCCGTGGGCTGCGAGAAGTGCCAACGTCGGTGTCTCAGGGCGACGTGCGGAGCGAAGTGCGTGCCGAACCCCGCCTTGAGGTTCGCTCCGACCCTCGGCCCGTGACCGCCCGCGATGCCTTGCCCGCAGACGAGCAGCGCGTCGTCACCCTGTTCGATAATGCTGCCCCCGCGGTCGCCTACATAACGACCGAGCTGGTGCAAACCAATGCATCGTATGAGCGTGAAGTCAGCCAAGGGGCAGGCAGCGGGATTTTGTGGGATAGCCTGGGCCACATCGTAACCAGCAACCATGTGATTGACACTGCGCGGCGCATTTATGTGCAACTGGACGGGGGCAAACCGGTAGAGGCGACAGTAGTGGGGCGGGCCCCAGAATACGATCTAGCAGTGATCCGGTTGAATCAAGCTTCGGCCAGCCAATTTGCCGGCATCTTGCCTATTCCGCTAGGGGACAGCAAAAGCATCCGTATTGGTCAGCGGGTGTACGCCATTGGCAACCCGTTTGGGCTGCACCGTACGCTAACGCAGGGCATTGTCAGTGCGCTAGACCGGGAGCTGCCCACCACCAGTTTTCGGGAAGTGCTAGGTGTGATTCAGACCGATGCGGCGATCAATCCAGGCAGCTCGGGCGGGCCGTTGCTCGACAGTGCGGGCCGTTTGGTAGGCGTGAATGCGGCGATTCGGCCAGGACAAGGTGGATTTGCAGGGATCGGGTTTTCAATTCCAGTGGATTTGGTGAACCGAATTGTGCCCGCGCTGATTGCCCGGGGCCGTGCACCATTGCCCAGCATTGGGGTGGTGCCGATGCGTGCTGACATTGCGATCCGTGCGGGTATCAGCGGTGTGGTGTTGGCTGAGGTGGAAGTGCAAGGCCCAGCGGCGGAGGCGGGGTTGGTGCCATTCAACAAGCGTACTGGCGAGTTGGGCGATGTGATTACCGCCGCGAATGGCCGTCCGGTAGCCAGCATGACGGCGCTGGCGAGTGAGATGGACAGAACTGGTATCAACAACCTGCTAGCACTGACTGTGCAGCGTAACGGCTATCTGAACCCGCAGCGCGAGCGCACGGTGCAGGTGAGGGTGGTGGATTTGCGGCGTTGATTAAGCTTCTTCTTAGACCTCTGTTTCCAACCAGCCTAAACGCCCATGTCCTCCATCGTTCAGGCGCTGTACCAAGCCTAGCGCAGTGCTTTCAGGCAATCGGAACGCTATGGTCACTACGCTGTCGTGCGTAACGTGGGTTAGCTCCGCACCGGCTGCTTCCAGCTCGCGGCGCACCATGCCTTCTTGGGCGTAGGGTAGGGTGCAGCGCAGGTTAAGCCAACGCTGTAAGGGCAGTTTGTTGGCCTGCAATAACGCCTGCGCCACGCTGTCGGTGTAGGCTCGCACCAGACCACCAGCCCCCAATTTGATGCCGCCAAAGTAGCGCACTACCGTCGCCAGAACACCGTACAAGTCGTGGTGTCGCAGCACTTCCAGCATGGGTCGCCCGGCGGTGCCACTAGGTTCGCCATCGTCTACCGCGGCAGATTGTCCGCCAGCCATCAAGGCCCAGCAAACGTGAACCGCACCAGGGTGTTCGATACGCAGGGCGGCGACTACGGCCAAGGCGGAGTCACGGTCAGGTACGGATTGCACGCAGCCGATGAAGCGGCTTTTGCGTATCAGCAGTTCGATGTGGACGGGAGAGGCTATGGCGTAGGGCATGGAGGGAAGGTCTAGACTGAGAGGGTAAAGCTAAAGCTAAAACTAAAGCCAAAGTAAAAATCAAAGCAAAAAATAAAGTTAAAGCGAGTGATGTACGTTCGCTGTCACGCAGACAACCCCAGAAAATGCAGTAACGCTTTAGACTGCTTCACCATGACCACAATGACCAACCAATCCCCCCTCCCTAAAGCGTCGCCTGCTGAACTTGGCCTGTGCCCACAGCGCACCCAAAGGATGCTCGAAACTTTGCAGCTTGAAATCAACAGTGGTCGCTTGCCTGGTGCCGTGCTGATGGTGGCGCGACATGGTCAAACTGCTGTATTTGAAACCCTGGGTCAGCAAGATCCGGCTACCAAATCTGCCATGGCGAAGGATTCTATTTTCCGTATTTATTCGATGACCAAGCCCATCGTTTCAGTGGCAATCATGATGCTGGTGGAGCAAGGGAAATTGCTGCTGAGCGATACCGTGGCTCAGCATTTGCCTGAGTTCGCTGGACAAATGGTGGCGACGGAAGTCAGCGGTGACATGGTGATGAAAGCGCCCCAGCGTCTCGCTACAGTGCAAGATTTGCTGCGCCATACCGCTGGGCTGACTTACGAATTTTTGGGTAACTTCAACGTGCAGCGTCAGTATGGCCGTGCCAATATCAGCTCACGTGGGCGTACCAATGCTGAATTTACGCAGACATTAGCAGCACTACCCTTGATGTTTGAGCCAGGCAGCGTGTGGGAGTACAGCCGCGCTACTGACGTGCTTGGCCGTTTGGTGGAGGTAGCAAGCAAGCAAGGGCTAGGCGCCTATTTGCAAACGCATATTTTCCAACCGCTGGGCATGGTGGACACGGCTTTCAGCGTACCTGCTGACAAGCAAAGCCGTATTGCCGAGCCTTTCGCGCACGATCCGGATGGTGGTACGCAGATGCCGGTGTTTGACCCTCGCCAAGTGCCTGCAATGGAGGGCGGCGGTGGTGGTTTGATGTCCACCACCAGCGATTACGCACGCTTTTTGCAGTTCATGCTGAACAAAGGCCAGCTGGACGGCGTGCGCCTCTTGGGGCCGCGCATGGTTGACTTCATGACGTGCGATCATTTGGGTCGTATTCCCGCCAACGGCACGTTGTTGCCTGATGGCCATGGTTTTGGCTTGGGCTTTGCTGTACGCACCCATGCAGGCGTTGCGAATGTGCCTGGCTCAGTGGGGCAGTACTTCTGGGGTGGGATTGCGGGCACTACGTTTTTTGTAGACCCGAAAGAAGACCTGTTTGCGATGCTGATGATCCAAGCCCCGAACCAGCGCGATTACTACCGTCCGTTGTTTCGTAATTTGGTTTACGCGTGCTTGGTAGCCTAGGTTAACTAATTTGGAGAGTTTGGATTAGGCCCTGCGGGCGGCAATTCCAGTCCAAATTTCTTCCAAATTGGTTATTTTCCAGTCTTCGGGCAGCTCTCTTCCCGTGATACGTTCCTTGTTTTGTGGCGCTGATAGATCAATAATCTCTGGCACGATGTGCATGTTTGACTTGATCGAGAAGAATACTTTGATCTTCGGTGTCAGCGCAGACTTTACATGCTGCTCCAGCACTACTGCCAAGCGTCCTGATTGCAATTTGACGAGTGAGCCAACGGGGTAGATACCAATACTTTTGACGAAAGCTTGGAACACCCGCTGATCAAAGTGTCCGGTCTGGGCCCAACCGGCCATGCGGTGTATTGATTCCGAGGGATCCCACCCCGATTTGTAAGGGCGGTTTGATGTAATGGCGTCATAAACGTCGCAAACCGCAGCCATTCGTGACAGCAGGCTGATCTTGTCGCCCTCAAGGCGCTCGGGATAGCCAGTGCCATCGATTTTTTCATGGTGATGTAGGCTGACATCGCGCGCAGCCATGGCCCCGCTACCCGTATTGCCTGCCAGCAGGTTATAGCCATCGCGAGGGTGTTTTTTGACGATGGCGAATTCAACGTCCGTCAATTTACCTGGCTTGTTCAGAATTTCCAATGGAATTAGCGCTTTGCCCAAGTCATGCAGCAAGCCAGCCATGCCCGCGTCTCGCAATAACGGTTCGTCAAAGCCAAGTTGGCGTCCCAGTGCAACCATCAATGCGCAAACCGAAACGGAATGCAGGTAGGTGTAGTCATCCTTGCTTTTAAGCCGTGCCAAGCTTGTGAAAACGCCCGGATTCAGCATAACCGAAGCTGAAATGTCTGCTACTAACGGCCCAAGATGTTCCACGGAGATAACTTGCCCCAGTCGCGCTTGCTGAAATAGTGCGTTAACTTCTCTTTTAGCGTGCTGTTTGATGAGGGTCGCACGCTCAGCAGCTTGTTCAATGCTCAGGGGTTTATTCTGTCCAGCATGAGTAGGCGTACTCACTGGTATTACGGGAGCCGGCGGTGGCTGTGCAGTGGCAGGTGGCAGTATTGGCTCTAAAACTTCAATATCCAAACCTAATTCAATATCAATCCAAGCTTCGGTGACGGTACTGTCGCGCAAGCGCTGAATATCTGCTTGGTCTTGGATAACAAATTTACTTTTCCAGAACGGATGGTTAATCCATGACGAGCCAGAAAGTTCATGCAGGTACATTCCGATACGTACCTCTTGAATCGGAATTTTTTTAAGCATCCAGTCATTGTAGGCAGAGGATGTACGCCATGCACCCTCTGTTTTCTAAGGCCTTATTTCAGTCCGGCTGCGGCACGCAATATTGCCGCCTTGTCCGTGCTTTCCCATGTGAACTCAGGCTCTTCGCGGCCAAAGTGGCCATAGGCCGCTGTTTTTTCGTAAATGGGGCGCAGTAAATCGAGCATTTGGATGATGCCTTTAGGGCGCAGATCGAAATACTCGGTGACCAATGCGGCAATTTGCGCGTCAGGGATCACGCCAGTGCCTTCTGTGTAGACCGTGACATTCATGGGCTTGGCAACGCCAATTGCGTAGGCCACCTGGATTTGGCACTGCTTGGCAATACCCGCCGCCACAATGTTTTTAGCTACATAACGGGCTGCGTAGGCGGCAGAGCGGTCAACTTTGGAAGGGTCTTTGCCCGAAAATGCACCGCCGCCGTGGGGGCAAGCGCCACCGTAGGTGTCCACAATGATCTTGCGCCCAGTCAAACCGCAATCACCTTGGGGGCCGCCAATTACAAAGCGGCCTGTCGGGTTGATAAGGTAACGCGTGTTCAGCAACCACTCTTTAGGCAGCACGGGTTTGATGATTTCTTCAATAATGGCTTCGATGAACGAGGCCTTCATTTTGGTGGCGGTTTCGCTCTGGTCGGGGCTGTGCTGCGTGGACAGCACTACGGTATCGATGCTGTGCGGCTTGCCGTCCACGTAGCGCATCGTCACTTGGCTTTTGGCGTCGGGACGCAGGAATGGCAGGCGGCCGTCTTTACGCAGTTGCGCCTGACGCTCAACCAAACGGTGAGCGTAATAAATAGGCGCTGGCATCAGCTCGGGCGTTTCGTCGCAGGCGTAACCGAACATTAAGCCCTGGTCGCCGGCGCCAATGTTTAGGTGGTCATCACTCGCATGGTCTACGCCCTGTGCAATATCATTGCTCTGTTTGTCATAGCAAACCATGACAGCGCAACCCTTGTAGTCGATGCCGTATTCTGTGTTGTCGTAGCCGATGCGTTTAATGGTGTCGCGAGCGACCTGGATGTAGTCCACATGCGCATTGGTTGTGATTTCACCGGCTAAAACGACCAAACCGGTATTGGTCAGGGTTTCAGCGGCCACGCGACTGCGCGGATCTTGTTTGAAAATCGCATCGAGAATTGCGTCAGAAATCTGGTCAGCAACCTTGTCGGGGTGGCCTTCAGAGACAGATTCAGAGGTAAAGAGAAAGTCGTTCGCCATTTTGGGATACTCCGGGGTTGGTAGGCAACATGCGTTGCCTTGCCCTGGGGTTTCGGCGAACGCTTTAGCAGTGGTGTTTAACGTCGCCCTGCAAGTAGTTCATTAACTCAGCGACGCTTTAATTCTATCTCCCTCCTCTTTTTGATGCTCGCTCTTTTCAAGTTTCTGTCTTTGCTGCCTCTCGAGTTCATGCACCTTGTTGGGGGAGGCTTGGGCTGGCTGGCCTTGGCGCTGTCACCCACGTACCGCCGCCGCTTTTGTGAAAACTCGGCCCAGGCGGGCTACTGCTTTGCGCAGGTTCGTCCCGCTGTCGCCCAGATTGGCTGCATGGTTGCTGAATTGCCCCGGTTATGGCTGGGTAAAACGCCGTATTTTGAGTGGGATAACGACAACTGCGTCGATGTGGCCTATGCGCAGAAAAAAGGTGTCTTGTTTCTGACTCCGCATTTGGGCTGTTTTGAGATCACCGCGCAGGCCTTGGCTTTACGCTATTGCGCACGTTATGGTCCGTTGACGGTGCTTTTTCGCCCTGCCCGCAAAGCTTATTTGGCCCCGTTAATGCTTGCTGCTCGCCAGCGCCCAGGACTGGAAACAGCCCCCACCACCCTCGCAGGGGTACGCCAAATGATCAAAGCCTTGCGCCAGGGCAAGGCGATTGGTCTGCTGCCCGACCAAGTTCCTCCTGAAGGCATGGGCACGTGGGCACCATTTTTTGGCCATGAGGCCTACACAATGACACTGGCGGTGCGGCTGGCCCAGCAAACGGGCGCTGAAATTCGCTTGATTTGGGGCGAGCGCCTGCCTTGGGGGCGTGGCTACCGACTGCATTGCCGGGAGTTACAACGCCCGCTGGCAACATCAGCACAAGAGGCAGTGGTCCAAATGAATGAAGAAATTGAGCGCCTGATCCGCGAATGTCCGACTCAGTACCTGTGGAGCTACGGGCGCTACAAGCAACCGCGGGTGGAGGCGTCATGATGAAGCGCTGGATGGGCAGGGTCGGTAGCCGTTTGTTAATCGCTTTTTTGTGGTCATTCCAGTGGTTACCTTTGGGGCTTCAAGCCGCTGTTGGGCGGTTTTTAGGCAAAGTGCTGTGGCCATTGGCCCGTTCGCGCCGTGAGGTAGCACTTCGTAATTTGGAACTTTGTTTGCCAGAAAAAAGCGAAATAGAGCGCGAGCAGATTGCTCGCCAACTGTTCCAATGGTTTTGTCGCAGCGTACTGGAGCGGGGACTGCTTTGGTACGCGCCTGTCAAGCGTCTGCAAAAACTCATTCACGTTGAAGGTGATGTGGGTTTTACTGATCGTCACCCTGGTGCAGTGATGTGGTTGGTGCCACATTTTGTTGGGTTGGACGTAGCCGGTGCCGCTGTGCAAATGCACATTGCACGGCCTGGTGCGTCCATTTATCAGGTGCAAAACAACCCGGTTCTGGATGCAGCCATTCGCCAAGGACGTTTGCGTCATGGCAATGCCCAGATATTTGCCCGTAGCGAAACCGCTAGACCTTTGATGCGCGCCATTCGCAATGGGGCTGGTTTTTTTAACCTGCCTGACATGGATTTTGGGGAACGCGATGCGGCGTTTGTGCCTTTTTTTGGAGTACCTGCGGCAACACTGCTGGCCCCATCGCGCATGGCTCGAGCGCTGCATATGAAGGTGCAGCCTGTGGTCACTGAAATATTGCCTAACGGTGCCGGCTACCGCGTACGGTTTCTACCACCGTGGGAAGATTTTCCCACTGACGATGCGGTGGCTGATACCGCTCGTATGAACCATTGGATTGAAGACGAGGTGCGTCGAAACCCAGCCCAGTACCTGTGGGTACATAAGCGGTTCAAGACTCGACCTGCTGGCGAGGCTGAACTTTACTGAGGTCGTAGACACAGGGTCTGCACAATGGCAGTGCGGGCGCAATATTTGTAAGCTTGGCTGCTCTGAAATTTATGCTAAATGAGCGCTCAGCAAGCGGGCTACTAGTATGGGTTGCTCGTGAACCAGCCAATGAGTGCCGTCAGTAACCGTTTCAAGCGTCAGCTGTGGGATGTAGTCGTCCAGTCCAGCTATTAGCTCTGGAGGCAGTGCTTTATCCTGCATTGCCCAGACCACAAGGGTGGGCACATTTACCGTCAACATTGCGTGTGGCAGCTCAATCGCAGCGGCGCCTGGGTTGTCCGCTGTCGGTGGACGCAAGGGTGACGCGCGGTAGTAGTTCAGGCTACCCGTCAGACCTGCGTCCCAGACCTCGCGGTATTGGGCTTTGACCGCGTCAGTTAACCATGCTTCGCCACCCATGTTGGTAAAGAACGCCCACATTCGGCGGTAATCATCCTCTGCCAGCAGCGCTTCGGCGTCCGGGCGAATCAGGAAGTTCATATATGCGCTGGCGGCTTGCTGTTTGGGATTGCCCTTTAGCTCGCGCAAGAACGTGCCAGGGTGAGGCGAATTAATGATGGCGAGGCGCTGGAGGCGGTTCGGATGCTGGTTGGCGAGGTTCCAAGCGATAGCACCACCCCAGTCGTGGGCCACCAAGCAAGCAACCGGGGCGTCAGCTGAGCCGGTTTCTAACGCCATCAACGCAGTAAGGTCTTGCACCAAATGTTTGGGCCGGTAGGCGCTGACTTCTGTCGGTGCACTGGATTTTTCATATCCCCGCAAATTTGGAGCAATGCAGCGGTAACCACCATTTTCAGGTTTGGCGAAATGCAGCAGCAGCGCATCCCACACAAAAGCGGCTTCTGGGAAGCCATGAACAAATACCAGTACCGGACGCCCTCGTTGGCCCGTAGCGCGGCAACTCAGGGTAATGCCATGGGGAAGGGGCTGAAGGAATTGTTCAATCTGTGACATGTGTACTTTTCTCTATTTTCATAGCTTACCAAGCACACTCAGATTGCACTAGGTCGCTAGGTACTGGTTTCGCTTGAGTTGCTATCGGGGTTGGCGTTGTCGGGGGCATCAGGTGCAATGGTGGCTTGAGTCACCCCAATCTCAGCGCTTTCGCTGGGTTTAACTGCTTTTTCTACCGGGTGTGTCCAATGCCACAGCAGTTGGGCGACATCGTCTACGCCGGTTTTTTTCAGCGCTGAGAATAGTCTCACCTCTCCGCCGCCCGCTTGCAGTCGCGCAATAGACAGTGCCTTCGCGCATTCATTTTTGTTCAGCTTATCTGCCTTGGTGAGTACCAGCAAGAATTTCAGACCATCTTCGACGCGGGGGCGGATGACTTCGAGGAGGATCTCGTCCAGCTCGGTCAAGCCATGGCGGGGATCGCACATCAGTACTACTGCCTTGAGGTTTTCGCGCGTCATCAAGTAGTTAGCCATCACTCGCTGCCAGCGAAGCTTGTCTTGCTTGGGGACTGCGGCATAGCCATAGCCAGGCAAATCGGCAAGAATCGTATCGGTGATGCCCTGTTTTCCCAGCGTAAACAGGTTGATGCTCTGCGTGCGACCAGGAGTTTTTGAGGCAAAAGCCAAGCGGTGCTGCTGCGTCAATGTATTGATACAAGTGGATTTACCCGCGTTGGATCGACCCACAAAAGCGATTTCAGGCACGTCCAGCGGAGGCAAAAATTGCAGCTGAGGGGCAGTAGTCAAGAATTTCGCGGTGTGCATCCAACCCATAGCCAGCTTGGCTTCGACGCTTTGGGTAGCGCTTTTACCTGTGTGCTTGGCTGGGGTTTTGGCCGCAGCAGCAGGAGAGGCAATGGACGGGGAGATGGAAGAGGAGGGCACGGCAGTTTGTCGCGTAGGTTCAGTCATAGTAGGCAGTGGGCGCGACAAAGCTCAAGGAAAAGCGCACGGGTTTGGCGGTGATGCCGGGCCTCCATTGTAGAATCATGTGGTTTTGCGCTAAAAATTACCCCCAAGATATGAAGCTGATTGCCACTTTGCTGACCGCTGCCGCTCTGGCAGTCACTGCGTTTTCCACCTTCGCTGCAGAGGAAATGCATGCCGAGCCTGCTGCCAAAGTCGAGGCCAAGGCGGAGCCTGCCAAGCTAGCGAAGCCTGATTTGGCTAAAGGTGAAGCCAGCTTCTCTGCGGTTTGCCTTGCATGCCATGGTGTTGACGGCAATTCTGGCACGCCTGCTAACCCCAAGCTCTCTCAGCAGCATCCTGAATATTTGGTTAAGCAATTGCAAGAATTCAAATCGGGCAAGCGCAATAACGCCATCATGAAGGGTTTTGCCAGCATGCTGAGCGACGAAGACATGAAAAACATTGCCTACTGGGTGTCGTCCAAAAAATCTAAACAGGGCTTTGCGAAAGACAAAGAATTGGTCGCGGTGGGTGAGCGTATTTACAAGGGCGGTATCAGCGACCGCCAAGTGCCTGCTTGTGCCGGCTGCCACAGTCCCACAGGTGCGGGTATTCCCAGTCAATACCCCCGATTGGGTGGTCAGCATGCTGATTACTTAGCGAGCCAGCTGACCTCCTTCCGTGACGGTGGCCGCAAGAACAGCTTACAAATGACGCAAGTAGCTGCCAAGCTTAATGATCGTGAAATCAAAGCGGTGGCCGATTACGTAGCCGGTCTACACTGACTTCGCGTAATGAATGCTGTGGTGTGAACTAACCGCAGCTACCAAAGCCTAAGCAAGGCGGGTTCATTGCCAATGAGCCCGCCTTTTTTTATTTAACTCTTTTTTAGTGTTTAGCCCATTGCATGTCCGCTGTATCGACTGAAGGTTTACGTATCCAATCTCGCTCCTCCGTTGTGCGGGCGTCGGTGGAGTTGTTGTCGTCCATGCGATTTTCGATATCGCTGTTGACACTAATTTGTATTGCTTCGGTGATCGGCACCATCGTCAAGCAAAACGAGCCAATCAATAACTACGTAAACCAGTTTGGTCCGTTTTGGGCAGAATTTTTTGGCTTAGCCAGGTTGTATTCTGTATACAGCGCATGGTGGTTTCTGTTGATTTTGGCGTTTTTGGTGACCAGCACATCCTTGTGTGTGGCACGGAATACGCCAAAAATTATTGCTGACCTGAAAACATACAAAGAAAACATACGCGAACAAAGTCTTAAGGCCTTTGGGATGCGCGCGGAGGGGGTGGTGGACGGTCTGCCCGAAGTCGCAGCGCAGCGCATGGGACGAGCCTTGGTCGGAGCCGGTTGGCGTGTCAAACTGCAACGCAGGGATCAAGCCAGTGGCGTGGGCTGGATGGTTGCTGCTAAATCGGGTGCGATCAACAAAATTGGTTACATCTCTGCCCACAGCGCTATCGTGTTGATTTGTATCGGTGGTCTGCTTGATGGCGATTTAATGGTGCGGGCGCAAATGCTGTTCAACGGCAAGACTGCTTATTCCGGTGGCGGAATGATTGCTGACGTGAAGCCTGTTCACCGCTTGAGTGCTAGCAATCCGACGTTTCGTGGTAATTTGATGGTCGCAGAAGGCTCGCGCGCTAGCGTTGCGATCCTGAGTCAAGGCGACGGCATCATGCTTCAAGAGCTCCCTTTTACTGTCGAACTCAAAAAGTTTGTGGTGGAGTATTACTCCACCGGTATGCCCAAGCTGTTTGCGAGCGACATCGTGATTCATGATTTGCAAACTGGTGCAGAAATCCCTGAGCGGGTTGAGGTGAACCACCCGGCACGTTACAAAGGTGTAGAAATTTACCAGTCCAGCTTTGATGATGGTGGCTCTACCGTAAAGCTCCAAGGCGTACCCATGACGGTAGGGGGTAAGCCGTTTGACGTGAAAGGCGTTATTGGCCGCTCCACTGAATTAGCACGCAAAGATCAGGAAGGCGCTGAAAAACTCACGCTGGAGTACAGCGGTTTGCGTGTCATCAACGTGGAAAATTTTGCTGGTGGCACCGGTTCTAGCGTGGATGTACGCAAAGTTGATTTGCGTGAGTCCCTTGAGTCCCGCTTGGGTGCTGCCAATAAAACGGCCACTAAAAAAGAGCTGCGCAATGTGGGGCCCAGCATCAGTTACAAATTGCGCGATGCAGCAGGCCAAGCGCGTGAATTTAACAACTACATGTTGCCTGTGGACACGGGCGACGGCGTGCCTGTCTTTTTGCTGGGTGCACGTAATACGCCTGAAGAATCGCTACGTTACTTGCGTATTCCTGCGGATGACCAAGGTGGTTTAGACGGCTTTGTGCGCTTGCGTGCCGCTTTGGTCGATTCCAAGTTGCGCGAAGAGGCTGTGCGCCGCTATGTGGCTTTGGCCTCAGACGCTAAAAAGCCCGAAATGGCGGCCCAATTGCAAGCCTCTGGCTCACGTGCTATCGGTCTTTTTGCGGGTGCATTGGGCAATGGGGACGGCACTAAGCCGAAATCCAGTGGCTTGCAAGCCGTGTCCGATTTTCTGGAAAGTCGTGTACCTGAGGCAGAGCGTCAGCGCGCTGGTGAAGTGTTGGTGCGTATTCTGAATGGGATCTTGTACGAATTGATCCAACTTGACCGGGAACACGCAGGCCTGAAGCCCTTGCCCTCAGATGAAAAAACACTGGCCTACACGGCCCAAACTATTTTGGCCTTGAGCGATGCGACTTTTTACCCCGCACCGATGGTTTTTACCCTGAAAGACTTCACCCAAGTGCAGGCCAGCGTCTTTCAGGTAGCGCGTGCACCGGGTAAATATTTGGTTTATCTGGGCTGCGCTTTCCTCATCCTCGGCGTTTTCGCGATGTTGTATGTTCGTGAGCGCCGTATCTGGATTTGGCTGACGGATGCCCAGAGCGACGCCCCCGTCAACGGCGAATTAAACTCACAAGCGATCATGGCCTTGTCGACAAACCGCAAGACCATGGACAGTGACCGCGAATTTGAGCGGCTCAAAAGCAAGTTATTAGGCAAATTGATTGGCGACCCTACGCCCAGGAGTACCGTATGACGACCGCGACCCGAACCGATATGCCTCTGGGGCTAGCCTCCACGAGTGCGGACTCTTTTATTCTGAATGAGGGTTTTATGGCCCGCCGCAATCTGTTTGACTGGTTGTTTGCACTGGCTGTCCTGGTTGGCGGTGTGACGGCGTTTTCGCTCTATGCGAATGCCATGGACGTGTATGAAAAAGGAATTTTGTTCGGGGCAATGCCTGCTGCCATCTGGCTAGGCTGGTTCTGGCGGCCTTTACGTACGCTGATGTTGGCGGTAGCCCTGTTCTCATTGCTGGGTATCTACGCCTACCATGGGGACTTGGCTCAGGCTGAGAAAGTGTTTCCTCTCAAATACTTTTTGTCGAGTCAATCGGCTATTTTGTGGATGAGCGTGCTGTTTTTCATGAGCACAATCTTTTATTGGCTTGGTATGTTTGCCAAGGTCGAGAGCACGGCAATGGAGCTGATTGGCTCGCGTATTGCTTGGGTGGCAGTGGGTATGGCGCTCATCGGAACTATGGTGCGTTGGTACGAAAGTTACTTGATAGGGGCTGATATCGGCCATATCCCCGTCAGCAATCTGTACGAAGTGTTTGTGTTGTTTTGCTGGTTAACTGCTACGTTTTACCTCTACTTTGAAGATCAGTACAACACCCGAGCCATGGGTGCGTTTGTGATGCTGGTTGTTAGCGCCGCTGTCGGATTTTTGCTCTGGTATACGGTAGTTCGTGAAGCCCATGAGATTCAACCTCTGGTTCCAGCGCTGAAAAGTTGGTGGATGAAGTTGCATGTGCCTGCTAACTTTATTGGCTACGGTACTTTCTCCCTGGCCGCGATGGTGTCGTTTGCTTACCTCATCAAGCAGCAGGCGACCGAGACGCGATGGCACAAACTCACGCCGCTGTGGTTGCTTGGCATTGCGTTGTGTTTTGTGCCGATTGCATTTCGCAAAACACTGGGTACGACGGGTAGCAACTATTGGCTGGTGTATGCCGCTATTTCGTCTGTGATTGCTGGTGGAATTTTGGTTGGGCGCAAGCGAATTGCAGCCAAACTGCCCCCGTTGGAGATTTTGGATGATGTGATGTACAAGTCCATCGCAGTGGGTTTCGCTTTCTTTACGATAGCAACTGTATTGGGTGCACTTTGGGCTGCAGAGGCTTGGGGTGGCTACTGGAGCTGGGATCCAAAAGAAACCTGGGCTTTGATCGTATGGCTCAACTACGCCGCTTGGCTGCACATGCGGTTGATGAAGGGTTTACGCGGTACGGTCGCTGCTTGGTGGGCTTTGGCTGGTTTGGCGGTCACTACCTTCGCGTTTATCGGGGTCAACATGTTCTTGAGTGGATTGCACAGTTACGGCACTTTGTAATGTCTGTCTGAATACAAGCTTGATGAGGGGTTCATACTTAGCGGTGTAAGAAATGAACTGCTGGTGCGACCAAGTGTCATAAAGTGTCTGAACAAGATACTAAAAGTTTTACTATACGCACCAGGAGTTCCCATGCTGATTAAAAATCGCGATGATGCCTTTATTCACCCTGTCACTAGCGAAATTACTTCGCAGCGTCACTACGAAGGTCGTCGTGACCTGATGAAACTCATGGCTACGGGTGCTGCAGGTGTTTCTATGGCTACCTGGGCTGCTCGCGAGGCGCATGCAGAAGTGGTACGTCCAAACAAGCTGGCTGCACTGGCCAGTGTCAAGTCTACGGTAGCTGGTGCGATGACGATGGAGAAAGTCACTGAGTACAAAGATGCCAGTACGTACAACAATTTCTACGAGTTTGGTACCGACAAGGCCGATCCTGCAAAAAATGCCCACACCCTTAAAACCACGCCATGGACTGTTGAGGTGGAGGGCATGGTCAAGAAGCCTGCTAAATACACACTGGAAGACCTGCTCAAGCTCAGCGCGCAAGAAGAGCGCATTTACCGCCTGCGCTGCGTCGAAGGCTGGTCTATGGTGATTCCTTGGATTGGCTATTCACTCAGCGAGCTAATTAAAAAAGTAGAGCCGCTGAGCGGTGCCAAATACATTGAATTTGTCACCCAAGCTGATCCCAAGACCATGCCGTTTGTCGGCTCCCGTGTACTGGACTGGCCCTATGTAGAGGCCTTGCGCTTGGATGAGGCCATGCACCCGTTAACTCTGCTTAGCTTTGGTATGTACGGGGAAGTTCTGCCCAATCAAAGCGGTGCGCCCGTGCGTTTGGTGGTGCCATGGAAATACGGCTTCAAGAGCGGCAAGAGTATCGTCAAAATTCGCTTTACTGACAAACAACCTGCTACGGCATGGAATAAAGCTGCGGCCAACGAGTACGGTTTTTACTCTAACGTGAATCCCGACGTAGACCATCCACGCTGGAGTCAAGCTACTGAGCGCCGTATTGGTGAAGACGGTTTATTCGCCAAGAAGCGCAAAACATTGCTCTTCAACGGCTATGAAGCCCAAGTAGGCCAGCTGTATGCTGGTATGGATTTGAAGAAAAACTTCTAACCAGTGATGTCTGTTAATAAATTACTGCTGCGGCCTGCCGTCAAACCACTACTTTGGGTTTTAGCGCTGTTGCCTTTTGCATGGCTGGTATACGGCGCTTTTACCGATGGGCTTGGGGCTAATCCTGCTGAATACTTGGTGCGTGCAACGGGGGATTGGACGTTGCGGTTTCTGTGTATCGTCTTGGCTGTGACGCCATTGCGAATCACCACCGGTTGGTCAGCTCTGGCCCGACTCCGACGCATGCTGGGCCTTTTCATGTATTTCTATGTTGTCTTGCATCTGCTTTCGTACAGCTGGTTTGACATGAGTTTTGACTTGGCCGATATTGCGAAGGACATTGCCAAGCGGCCTTTTATTTTGGTGGGTTTTTCTGCTTTTGTGCTGCTAACGCCGCTGGCAGCGACTTCATTTAACCGCGCAATTAAAGCCATGGGAGCTAAGCGCTGGCAAAAGCTGCATAAGCTGGTGTACGCCATTGCCGGCTTGGGAATCTTGCACTTCTTCTGGATGCGAGCGGGCAAAAATAACTTTGCTGAAGTCGCTGTGTACGCGCTCATCCTGAGCATCTTGTTGGGCTGGCGGGTTTGGTACTTTTACAGTAAAAAGAAGTCAGCGCGCGCAGTAGGCACGCGCAGTCAGCTATCAAATTAAGAGTTCAACTGCCACTACGAACCTATGAACATAGGTGTTGTAGCGGCATGGAGATTCAAGTTGCCAAAGTTACCAAGCGTTCGCCACGCAGCTGGTCTCTGACTGTTTCTCGTTCGCGTATGAGGTGTGCGGTGTTGCCGTCTACCAAAACTTCGGCTGCGCGGCCCCGTGTGTTGTAGTTGCTGGCCATGCTCATGCAGTAAGCACCGGCGGACAGCACGGCAACCCTTTCCCCTGCTTGCACAGACAGCATTCTGTCGTGGCCAATCCAGTCGCCACTTTCACAAATAGGGCCTACAACGTCGCAGTTAATCGCTGCGGCAGTCGTCGAGGCATTCACATTCAGTGGCACGATGGCGTGGAAAGCTTGGTACATCGCTGGGCGGGGCAGATCATTCATGGCGGCATCGATGATGCAAAAATTCTTTTGATCACCAGGTTTAAGGTACAGCACCTCACTGACGCACACTCCTGCGTTACCGACCAGTGAGCGTCCTGGCTCGATCATGAAATGACGCTCTCCAAAGCCACGTGCATCCAATTTAGCCAAGAGTTTTATCCAAAGTGCATCGGCGGCAGGTGGGGTGTCCCCGTTGTAGTTGATGCCCAAGCCACCGCCAAAGTCGATGTGAGCAATCGGAATGCCAGCCGTCTCGATGTTTTCTACCAGATCCAACATTCGGTCCACAGCATCCAAGTAAGGCTCTACCTCTGTGATTTGCGAGCCAATGTGACAGTCGATACCCGCAACCTTCAGTCCCGGCAAAGCTGCTGCACGTTGATAAGTGGCCACAACCCGATCATGGGCAACACCAAATTTACTGCCTTTGAGTCCGGTCGATATGTACGGGTGGGTTTTGGGGTCTACGTTGGGGTTCACGCGCAGGCTGATCGTGGCTGTTTTACCCATGGTCTGCGCCACACTGCTCAAAACCTCCAGTTCTGCTTCACTTTCTACATTGAAACAGCCAATACCCACCTCCAAGGCCTGACGCATTTCAGTACGGGTTTTACCTACACCTGAAAAAATAACCTTACTGGGCTGCGCACCAGCCAGTAACACCCGCTCCAGCTCGCCTCCAGATACGATGTCAAAGCCACAGCCGGCTTCAGCAAATACCTGCAACACACCGAGCGAAGAATTGGCTTTCATAGCATAGCAAATTTGCACATGACGGCCCGCAAAGCCCCGCTGGTAGGCGCGGAGTGCCGCCAGCATCGCATTTTTAGAGTAAACAAACAGCGGTGTGCCATGCGTTTGCGCCAAGTCGGTCAAACGAAGCTCTTCGACACACAATTCGCCTTGGCGGTAGTCGATATAAGGTTGGCCGGGGAGGGAGATGGAGGGCGTATTCATTGTGTGTCAGTAGCAGTGGCGGAGGATGTGGGCTGTGAGGCTGCGCGTGTAGGCAGTGTCGAACGCAGGACTGTACCTGTGGCTTGCGGTAGAGTGGCGCGTCCAACGGCTGCAGGCTCAGTGGGCAGATAGAGATTGCCTTTTTGGCCGCAGGCGCTCAAAACTGCAAGGCTACCCACGAACAGCGTACCCCGAAGTGCAATCCGCACAAGACGCTCAAGAGAGCAGATTAAAATTTGATGCATCTTCAACATGGTGAAATTGTAATGACTGACCTCGAATTCCAAGACCGTGCAGAAGACCTGCTCAAGGTGGTTGAGACCACGTGTGATCGTATCAATGACACGACCGATGCCGATATTGACAACCAACGGGTAGGTAATTTAATTACGCTGACCTTCAGCAACCGCAGCCAAATCATCATCAACCTGCAAAAGCCTTTGCACGAAGTCTGGTTGGCTGCGCGCTCTGGTGGCTATCACTACCGGTTTGATGGGCATCAGTGGGTGGACACCAAGGCTGCTGATAGTGAGTTTTTTGCTCGCTTGTCAAAGGACGCCTCGGCACAGGGGGGGGGAGCTTTGGTTTTTGGTCGGTAAATATGTTCAGTTTTTGAACAAATCCAAAATACGTTTTTTCTCATCGGCTGGTGGCAGCATGTCCTCGCCGCTGAACGCTTCTCCGCTGTTTTTGTCCTCAAGCCCCAGACTGCTCACACCACCAGCTTTGACGTATTCTGTGTAAAGCCATTCACCGCCTACGTTCACGACTCCTTCAGGGGCGACGTATTCAGTGACTGGCACACCTTTAAGGGCTGTTTGCATGTAAGTGATCCATATAGGTAGGCTTAGGCCACCGCCAGTTTCGTTGTCACCCAACTTGCGAGGTGTGTCATAGCCCATCCACACGACGCCTGCAAGGGTCGGCTGAAAGCCTGCAAACCAAGTGTCAATTGAATCGTTGGTAGTACCCGTTTTGCCGAACAAATCTGGCCGACCCAGCTGCTGTTGGGCTTTGGCAGCTGTGCCACTGCGGGCAACTTCTTGCAGCAGGCTGTCCATCACAAAGGCATTGCGAGGCGATATAGCCCGGGCGGATTCATCCAGCGCTGTCGGCTTGGTCTCAATCAAAGTTTTACCTTTTTGATCGGTGATCTTGGTAATGAGGTAGGGGTTAACGCGGTAGCCGCCATTAGCAAAGACCGCGTAGGCGCTGACCATTTGCATGGGTGTAACTGACCCGGCACCCAGCGCCATTGTTAGGTAGGCGGGGTGTTTTTCGGCTTCAAAACCAAAGTGTGTGATCCACTGCTGGCCATATTTCGCACCAATCGCCTGCAAAATCCGAATAGAGACCATATTTTTGGATTTTTTCAAGGCGGTTCGTAGGTTCATGGGCCCATCAAATTTCCCGTCGTAGTTTTTTGGCTCCCAAGGCTGACCGCCTGTGACACCACCATCAAAAAATAACGGAGCATCGTTCACTACGGTTGCGGGCGTGAAACCTTTTTCCAATGCCGCTGAGTAGATGAATGGCTTAAAGCTTGAGCCGGGTTGCCGCCAAGCCTGTGTCACGTGATTAAATTTGTTTTTCTCAAAATCAAAACCACCAACTAAGGCCTTGATGGCCCCGTCCCGTGGATCTAGTGCCACAAACGCACCTTCTACTTCGGGCAATTGTGTGATTTCCCAGGTATTTTTTGGGGTGCGTGCTACGCGGATGATCGCACCGCGACGAATGCGGGTGGTAGGGGTCGCTTTGTCAGACAGTCCACTTTGTACAGGCTTTAGCCCATCACCAGTAACTTCAATACTCTCACCATTTTGTCGAACAGCCTGAACAAGTTTAGGTGAGGCTTGCGTGACAACAGCAGCCATCACATCGCCATTGTCAGGGTGCTCACTTAAGGCATCGTCAATCGCTTCTTCGGCTAGCTTGGGGTTAGTGGGTAGGTCTACAAACTTTTCTGGGCCTCGGTAAATTTGGCGGCGCTCGAAGTCCATGATGCCCTTGCGCAGCGCACGATAGGCCGCGTTTTGGTCGGAACCTTTAAGGGTGGTGTAAACGTTCATGCCGCGGGTGTAGCTTTCTGGCCCGTACTGCGAAAAAATCATCTGACGCACTGTTTCGGCTACGTATTCGCCATGTACGCGGTTGCTGTCAAGGCCTGAGCGAATTTTTAACTCTTCACGGCGTGCTGTTTCGGCTTGTTCATGTGTAATGAAGCCAGTGTCTTCCATCCGGTCAATGATGTATTGCTGGCGGCTTTTGGCGCGGGTCGGGTTTGCAATAGGATTGTAGGCAGAGGGAGCCTTGGGCAGTCCCGCGAGCATTGCTGCCTCAGCAATCGTCACGTCTTTCAAGGGTTTACCAAAATAAATCTCAGATGCCGCTGCAAAGCCGTATGCACGGTTGCCCAAGAAAATTTGATTCATGTAAATTTCTAGAATTCGATCCTTGGTCAGCAGGTGCTCCAGTTTGAAAGTCAGCAGGATTTCATAAATTTTTCGGGTGTAGGTTTTCTCGGAAGTTAGGTACACGTTGCGGGCAACCTGCATGGTGATGGTCGATGCACCTTGACTCTTAAGGCGTCCAAGATTGGCTAGGCCCGCACGAATAACGCCTAGGTAGTCGACCCCACCGTGTTGGTAAAAGCGGGTGTCTTCAATTGCGAGGACAGCATCCTTCATTACCTGAGGGATTTGCCCAATGGGCGTTAAATTGCGGCGTTCTTCACCAAATTCTCCAATTAATGCACCTTCTGCGCTAAATACTCGCAGTGGGAGCTTTGGACTGTAGTCGGACAAATCGGAGATGTCAGGTAAATTTGGGTAGGCTATTGCCAGCGCGATGGCAATAGCAAAGACTAGAGCTGCAATGCCAGCAGCAGCCAGCGCTAAAAGGACAAATATCCAATGTGCGATACGGCGTACCCACGTTATGGGCTTAACTGCCTGTGCAGGTTTCTTATCATTAGGCGAAGACGGTGAAGGCATAGATCAGGGCGTTGATTAGGCGTTGGCTCCAGCCGACAATATGTACCGCAGTTTGTCTGTGGTCATACCGATCGGCTTTATAGGCATCATTGGCATAGTGCATTGTCTGTGCATTTGCTTGAGGATTATTTGAACTGGGTGCCGAGGTGTTGTTTTGGCAACGCTTAGCGCTTGCAGTTAAGACACAATTCTTTACCAGGCAACGAGCTTGCTGATAGTATTCATGTAGTTTGTTAGGTTTCGTTGTTATTGTTGTGAGTGGTGGTTACTGAGCTTACCCACGATGTTGAGGGGACATACTTGCTTAATTTTGGATCGTTTTTAAGTCGGGATCCAGCCGCACTTTTGGGGTTGGACATAAGTTCGTCCAGCGTAAAGCTGGTTGAATTGAGTCGTAATAAAGCTGGTGTGCTTGTGTTGGAGAGGTGCGCGATTGAGCAACTGGAAGCCGGTTGGATTACAGACGGGAACGTTGAAAAATTTGACGAAGTTGCTGAGGCTGTGAGGCGCTTGGTTAAAAAAAGTGGGACACGCACCAAAAACGTGGCCATGGCGCTTCCCGCGTCAGCTGTGATCACCAAAAAAATCGTGCTTCCTGGTGGCTTGAGCGACGCAGAACTTGAAATTCAAGTTGAATCTGAAGCTAACCAATACATACCATTTTCATTAGATGAAGTAAGTTTAGATTTTTGTGTTTCGGGGCCTAGTGCGAGCTCGGTGGGTGATGTTGACGTGTTGATTGCGGCATCACGTAAGGAAAAAGTGCAAGATCGGCAAGGATTGGCTGAAGCCGCAGGATTGAAGCCGGTGATACTTGATGTGGAGTCTTATGCATCTCGCTTGGCAACTGAGCGGTTAATAGAAAACCTGCCAAGCAAAGGTCTCGACACGCTGGTGGCTTTGTTTGAAGTTGGTGCCTTTACCACCAGTATGCAAGCTATTCGAAATGGTGATGTTTTGTATGACCGTGACCAAGCTTTCGGTGGCGCTCAGTTGACTCAGTTGATTGTTAGGCAGTACGGTTTTTCTAACGATGAGGCCGAGACTAAAAAGAGAACAGGTGAGCTACCCGAAGACTATGAAGTTAGCGTACTTAAGCCATTTGTGGAAAGTCTCGCTCAAGAAATTGGTCGTGCATTGCAGTTCTTTTTTACAAGTACACCTCATAATAAAGTCGATTATGTGATGCTGGCAGGTGGTTCCTCGTCGTTACCTGGGTTGTCAGAAGCAGTCATGCGCCAGACCAGCTTTGCCTGTAACTTGGTAAATCCGTTTGAAGGTATGGAGATGGGTAGTGCAATTCGAGAAAATAAAATGCGACGCGAAGCGCCTTCTTATCTGACTTCCTGTGGCTTGGCAATGCGGAGATTTCTGCAGTGATTTTAATCAATCTGCTTCCGCACCGAGAGGCTGCACGCAAGCTGCGTCGAGAAGGCTTTTTTGGGGCTCTCGGCGCTTCTGTCGTTGTAGGTTTGCTAATTGTTGGCTTGGTATACCTGTGGTACCAGTCACAAATTTCAAGCCAACAAGGTCGTAATTCGGTATTGCAAACTGAGATTAAGCGTTTCGAAATTCAAATTAAAGACATTGCAACTCTGCAATCCGAAATTACGGCGTTAAAGGCGCGCCAGCAAGCGGTTGAAGATCTGCAAGCTGATCGAAATTTACCTGTACATTTACTAAATGAGTTAGTTAAGCAGTTGCCGAGCGGGGTCTATATCAACAGCTTGAAGCAAGATAACCAAACTGTAACTATTCAAGGGGTAGCACAATCTAACGAGCGTGTTTCTGAGTTACTGCGTAATTTGCTAAATAACAGTCCTTGGCTTGAGCGACCTGAATTGGTCGAAATTGTTGCAGGCACAGTCGCTTTAACGCCTCGCGACCAACGCCGTATTGCCAATTTCACTATTCGTGCAGGTTTAGTTCGTGCCAGTGATGTGAAGAAAACGGATATAGCATCCATCGCTTCAAAACCAGTCAAAATTAATTAAAGTGCTTAAAGTCTTATGGACATAATTCACTGAAAATAATATTTTATCTAAAGCACTTAATTTACGTAGTTATGGTAGACAAGCTAGCGCTCAAAGTTGATTTTTCTGAATTGCAGTCACGAATTCAGGCGCAGTTTCGCGAGCTCAATCCCAACGATCCTTCTGCTTGGCCAAGTGTGCCCAGATATGCACTATATGCTGCCTTAATAGCAGTTGTAATTGTTGGGCTTTGGTTTACTTGGCTCAGCACTTACAGCGATGAATTGGACGCTGAGCGTGTCAAAGAGATTGTGCTGCGTGAGGATTACAAAGTAAAGCTGACTCAAGCGGTGAACTTAGATGCACTGAAGAAGCAGCGTGAACAAGTTCAGCAGTATGTGATACAGCTTGAAAAGCAGTTGCCCAGTAAGGCCGAGATGGACGCACTTTTATCAGATGTCAACCAAGCTGGTTTAGGTCGAAGTCTTCAATTTGATTTGTTCCGCCCAGGTCAAGTCGTGGTTAAAGATTACTATGCAGAATTGCCGATTGCGGTGCGGGTAACAGGGAAATACCATGACATTGGCGCATTTGCGTCCGATGTGGCGCACCTGTCGAGAATCGTGACATTAAATAATCTCACTGTTCTACCCGCGACGGCCAAAGATGGCACGCTGGTTATGGACGCTACCGCAAAAACCTTTCGCTATCTAGACGTAGATGAAGTTGCGGCGCAGCGTAAAGCTGCTGCACCAGGAGCTAAAAAATGAGGTGCCGCGCTTTATCTTTGCTGCTGATTTTTATAAGCGCAGGGTTGTCAGCTTGCAGTGCTGTCGATGACGATGGGCTGCAGGCTTGGATGACGGCGCAACGTACACAAGCCAAGCCGCATGTAATACCCATTCCTGAGCCTAAAAAATTTACGCCTCAAACGTATACCGAGGAGGGGTCTACCGATCCTTTCAGTTTTTTAAAGTTATCCCAAGCTTTTAAAAAGGACTCCTCGCAGTCACTTGCCAATGCTGCCCTAATCACGCCCGAGCTAAATCGCCGCAAGGAAGCGCTTGAATCGATGCCTCTGGATGTAATGTCGATGGTAGGTAGTATTGTGAAAGACGGGCGTCCTATGGCTCTCGTCAAAGTGGACAATCTACTTTATCAAATTCGCGAGGGCAACTATCTTGGTCAAAACTATGGGCTTGTGACAAAGGTGGATGAAACCGAGGTGCGCTTACGAGAAATTGTGCAGGATGCTTCAGGCGAGTGGACCGAGCGTCCTGCTACGTTGCAATTGCAAGAAAGAACAAAATGAAAAATTCTGCGCATGTGGTTCACGGTTGGTGGTGTAGAGCGGCGGTGGCATTAGCTTTTGTGGCAACGCCCTTGCTTGCCTGTGCCCAAGGCATGATTGAGTCGGTTACAGGTTCTGTACAAGCTGGTGTTGAGATCGTGCGAATTGATGTGTCTACGGCCTTGCCAGCGGTTCCAGTAGGATTCACGATCCAATCACCTGCGCGGATTGCGTTGGATTTTCCTGGTGTTGGTAATGGTCTCGGTCGCTCAGCTGTCGAGATTAACCAAGGCAATGTGAAATCAGTGAGTGTGATTCAGGCTGGTGAGCGTACCCGTGTAGTACTGAACCTTAAGCAAGCTACGGCTTACAAGGCGGAATGGAAAGGGAAATCACTTTGGGTGACACTAGATCCTGTGGCGGGTATTGCACCTGTAGCCAGTACGGTTTCAGTCTTTGCTGAAAACCGTAATCCTGAAAATCTACCGCTTAAAGACATTGATTTTCGACGGGGTTTAGACAATGTTGGCCGAATTATTGTTGTTCTACCAAATAACCAGGTTGGTGTTGATATTCGTCAGCAGGGTCAAACGCTGGTTGTTGAGTTCCTTAAATCCTCATTGCCAGAAGGATTGCGCCGGCGTTTAGATGTCGCCGATTTCGGTACACCTGTACAAACGGTCACTGCCTTTGCTATCGGAGATCGTGTACGCATGGTGATTGAACCCAAAGGGCAATGGGAGCACAGTGCGTACCAAACTGACAATCAGTTTGTAGTAGAGGTTAGAGGTCAAAAAATTGATCCTGCGAAATTGACGCAAGGTCCTGGATTTACAGGTGAAAAGCTGTCGCTGAA
The DNA here is from genome assembly GCA_043739385.1 of Betaproteobacteria bacterium. Taxonomy (GTDB): domain Bacteria; phylum Pseudomonadota; class Gammaproteobacteria; order Burkholderiales; family Burkholderiaceae_C; genus Defluviibacillus. The sequence goes on from JAYUED010000001.1 coordinate 135,778, forward strand.
TTTTCAAAATATCGATGTTCGTTCACTGTTGCAAGTAATCGCTGATTTTACAAACTTCAATATCATTACATCAGATTCAGTTACGGGTGCTGTAACGTTGAGGTTGAAAGATGTGCCGTGGGATCAAGCTTTGGATATCATTATGCAAGCTAAAGGTTTAGGCATGCGAAAAACTGACAACGTATTGTTAATTGCACCTAAAGAAGAGCTTAATGCCAAAGAGAAATTAGAGCTAGAGTCGCGTGCTGCAATTCAGAATCTTGAGCCGCTGCGTACGCAGTCTTTCCAATTGAACTATACCCGTGCAGTTGATATCGCATTGCAAATTGCACCTCCAGTGGTTGGAATAAATGCCAGTGCCCGCATGCTTTCTCCACGTGGAAGTATTATTGCTGAGCCTCGTACGAATCAGTTATTTGTCACTGATATTAGTAGTCGAATTGAGCAAATTCAAGTAATGATAAACAAACTTGATATTGCGGTGCGTCAAGTTTTGATTGAAGCACGGATTGTTGAGGCGAAAGATACTTTTGGTAAATCATTGGGTGTGCGTCTTGGTGCAACTGATCAGCGTGCGCAGAATGGTGGTACTGGCGGTTATCAAATTGCAGGTGGGAATAATATAGCTTTTGGTACAAGCTATGGAAATGTAATCGCCAGTAGTGGTGCTGGTGGAACAGTTGATACAAGCAGTAATTTTGTTAATTTGCCAGCTGCTGGGCAAAATGGTTACAACGCAGCTAGTTTTGCTGTTTCAATTTTTAATGCAGCCGCTAATCGTTTTCTGAATTTAGAAATTTCTGCGCTTGAAGCAGATGGCAAAGGTAAAGAGGTTGCCAGCCCTAGAGTAGTAACTGCTAATCAGACCAAAGCATTGATTGAGCAGGGTACAGAGTTACCCTATCAAGTAGCAACTTCCAGCGGAGCTACATCAATTGCTTTTCGTAAGGCAAACCTTAAGCTAGAAGTAACACCTCAAATTACACCTGAAGGTAATATTATTTTAGATTTGGATGTGAATAAAGATACTGTTGGTGCTTTTACCACCTCAGGATTTGCTATTGATACAAAGCATATTAAAACGCAAGTGCTGGTTGAGAATGGTGGTACAGTAGTTATTGGTGGAATATTCACTTTAACGGAATCTGAAACTGAAAATCGTGTTCCTGTATTGGGTGATATTCCTTATCTTGGAAACTTATTTAAAAATAAAACAAAAAATACAAGCAAAAGTGAATTATTAATATTCATTACACCAAAAATGCTTGCTGATTTGGCCGCTTCGCGTTGAGTATTTTGAGTATTAGATTGACCACCATGATTAATGTTTTTAATATGTTTAAAATGCTCGGTGTTATTTTTTTCGCCTTAATTTTGACCGCTTGCGGCGGTGGAGGCGGGAATCCTGGTACTTCTACTGGAAGCAGTGCTACGGGTGGATCCACTACCGCTACTTCAACACCCACCCTCAAGGTAGGGGTCTATAACGCTACGGGTTTAAAGGTATCGTCAATAGACTTGGCTAGTGCTTACGTCGCTCGTGCTACCGTTTTGGATGGACTTGGTGTCGCAATTGCTGGCCGCAAAGTAACCTTTGCATTGTCTGACTTGACTCTAGCAACATTGCCTGTACCTCCAACTGCATTGACTAACAGTGCTGGTTTAGCTGAGGTGCAGATTGCGCCTTTATCGGTTACGGCGCGAGGCGCGGTTACGCTCAGTGCTACTGCCGTTGTCGGAACGGCGACCGCTATAACGGGGTCCTTTGATTTTGCAGTGGCCAACGCGAATGTCACGTTGTCATCTATTTCTACCGCCAACACCAGCGTTGTCTCTGGTGGTAATGCCTCACTGACGGTGACTGCGCTACTGGGCGGGGTACAAGCGGGAAGTACGACGGTTAACGTGACCTACGTAGCTTCTTGTGGGCGGATCAACGGCTCTGGTTCCAGTGTCTCGGTGACGACAAACGGCAGTGGTGTTGCTGCAGCTGACTATTCTTCCGTTGCTGCTGATGGCTCATTGTGTGCTGGTGCCGTAACGATTACTGCCTCAACAGTTGGTGCAGCTGTCAGTACCATCGTACTTAATGTGGCTTCGCCTACCGCAAATGCTGTAACGTTTGTTTCGGCAACGCCTGCGCAGATCTTCGTGGCGGGTTCTGGTGCATCTGAGCAGTCTTTGGTTAAATTCAAGATTCTGTCCAGTGCTGGTACGCCCTTATCAGGCGTGGCTGTTACCTTGAGTCTTCAAGTTAACCCGGGTGGTGTGGGCTTAAATTCTTCTGGGTCTACAGCCAGTATCGCTGCGACTTCTGACTCTACGGGGGGGGTGTCGGTTTCTGTATTCTCAGGAACTATTCCAGGGCCGTTAAAAATTCGTGCCGCTTTGACTGCAACACCTACGGTATTTAGCGAAACGCAGAATCTTTCGGTTTCTTCCGGGCCGCCTTCTCAACGGTTTATGAGTCTTTCCGTTCAAACCAGTAACATTGAAGGATGGGCATATGACGGAACGCCCACTGTACTAACCGTTCGCTTGGCCGATCGACAAGGCAATCCTGTGCAGGATGGGACGGTGGTGAATTTCACAGCAGAGGGTGGGCAAGTTGCATCCAGTTGTGCCACTGCACAAGTCAATGGCATTTCTTTATGCTCAGCTAACTTCATCAGTCAAAATCCAAGGCCAAGTGATGGCCGGGTTTCGGTGTTGGCTTTTACCAATGGCACCAAAGATTATGTGGATGTTAATGGCAACAATACCTACGATGCTGGTGATACCTTGGTATCAATGGGAGATGCCTATCGTGATGACAATGAAAATGGTCAATATGATTCTGGTGAGTTTCTGATTCCTCGAAGTGGTACTGCAAGCTGCACAAGCACGGGGTGGGATGCAAGGCAAAACGGCGCAGTAGCTGGGCCATCAAGAATCAATACATGCGATACCTTGCTTGCGACAACAGTTCGTCAGCAAGTGGTACTGCTACTCTCATCCTCCGCGCCTTACTTTTCGGCAACTTTGCCGACATACCCTGTTGTGTCTCAAAGCCTTGGATCCATTGCCTTGAAATTAGCCAGTAAGGACCATCCCTTGTTGCCTATGCCTGCTGGAACAACTGTAACTGCATCCAATGCGGGCACATCCGCGTGTGCTGTGGGATCCGTGTCTGGCACTCCCATCGTGAATGTCTCGCCAAGAAGCAGTAATCCTTCTGAAGATTTAGCGACTTTTGCTAATATATTTCTCAGTAGCTGCGTTACTGGTGATGTCATCAGGATAACAGTCACAGCTCCGCTGGGGTTGGGCACCACATTCGCTGTACAACTGTAATTTTTTGAGTACAAATACCGATTTTCGACCGGCTGAGGCGCGCTACGCTTTGAGCGGCGTCTTGCCCATTCATGGATTCGCATAAACTACAAAGATTACCAATAGGTCAGTTTGCTTAGGTATTTATACGTTTGCTGCGTGTGACCCTGCGGTGTCTTTATTTTTAGCTTTGAGGTTGCAAAAGTGACCTTTCGTTCAGTGAGGTCTGACGTATGCAGTCGATTTTTCGGTATTTTGTAGTTCTGGTTGTTTCTTTTTTTCTGGTTGCTTGCGGTGGAGCCTCTGATGACGATGCTGCTCTTGTTACGCAGCTGAACGTGCCAGGTACAGGTTCCACTTTATTGGTGAAACTAACCGATGCTTCTGGCGCGGTTATCACCAACAACACAGTTGTCCTTAATTCCACCGCCTACGTAGTCCAAGGGCAATTACGTGACAGCACAGGCGTGCCTCTGCCGAATCAATACGTTGCGTTCACTACTGACCCTGCTTACGGGTCATTCGTTAACGGCACGACAACAGTGGTTGCCACTACACCCACAGGCACCGTCTCGGTATCAAGTATTTCGGGGTTGACCGACGTCAATGGCATCGTCAAAGTGCAACTGGTCGGTAACGCATTAGGTGCTGCTAACCTTGTTGCAAAGGCGAAGGTTAGTACTGTTCAAATAACGACCACTCTTCCTTACCAAATTAACTCGCTCGCAGCGGCTGTACCTACGAGTATTGCCTTCTCGGCAGCGGTGCCCGCGCAGATTGTGATTTCAACAGCTAGTTCCGGTGCGAGGCAGTCGACCGTCAAGTTCCAGGTGACTAATCAAGCAGGTGCAGGTGTAAGCAGTCAATCTGTGAAGTTGAGTCTTGATACGCAATCCTTGACTGCAGGAGTCACCTTCATTACGGCGACTGGGAGCAGCAGTACAGCAACACAAACCGTGATATCTGATATCAATGGGATTGCTCAAATCGTGGTGAATGCTGGTACGCTGCCCACGGGGGTGGTGGTTACGGCGGTACTTGTGTCAAATCCTGCGGTAAAAGCTTCCTCTGCAGGGTTGTCTATCAGCAGTGGACGCATCAGTCAAAAATCCATGTCAATCTCGGCTACCAATACAGTGGTCGAAGCCTTCAATGTGGATGGGGTTTCAACAGAATTGACGATTATTGCGACGGATAGATTGGGTAATCCTGTGCCGCCTGGCACCGTTATGAGTTTTGTTACTTCGTATGGTTTGATTGGAACTTTTGTAACTGGAACTACCACTTCCATTGTGACTAATTCGCTGACAGGAACTGCCAATGAAGTGGTGACTAGCGTCGTTACGGACTCCAGAGGCTCGTGTACGCTGAATGCTACGTCTTCGTGCAAGGTAAAGCTGATAAGTTCTGGCGTACGGCCCTTGAACGGAAGGGTGACTGTGCTGGCCTATGCTGACGGCGAAGAGGGGTTTATAGATTTAAATGGCAATAATCAATGGGATATAGGCGAGCCTTTCACTGATTTGGGGCAAGCCTATCTGGATACCAATGCGAATTTTGTCTACGACTTCGGTGTGGATCAGGCCATACCGGGCGGCAATGTGGGTATATCACCTTGCATTGGTACCGATATCAGCGTCGCAAATACCTGCGATGGAACCTGGAGTAATTTCATCCGCGTGCGTCAACGGTTTGAAGTAATCTGGGCCACGTCACAGGCCAAAATCATACAGTTAGGTGCACGCACCACGTCGTCTTTTATGATGGCTGTGACTGACTTGAATGGGAACTCAATGGCCTCAGGCACCACTGTCGCGGCTGAACTTATTTCAACGGCAACTTCTACTGGGACTTGCAAAATATTAAGTCAGCCGTCTTCAGACTTTGGTTCTACGGTTGTTGGGAACTATGGTGTGCTGCTCAACGGAGATCCAGGCTGTGCTACGGTGTTAATCAAAATTACCGTCACTTCGCAGCCATCGGGTATCACGACGGTTAAGTTTTTCAATTGAACTGCTTTCTTGTCGGTCTGCCAGGTTCAGGTAAGTCAACGATTGGGCGGCAGTTGGGGCGCAAGTTAGGTTTGCCCAGTATTGACTCCGATACAGTGCTCGAACAAAGGTTGGGTTGCTCTATCCGGGATTTTTTCGAACGCGAAGGGGAGTCAGCCTTCCGTGACATTGAAGCTCAGGTTATCGGTGAACTGACCCTTGGGCATCAAGGGGTGATTGCAACAGGCGGCGGTTCTGTATTACGTGCTGAAAATCGACAGAACCTTAAGCAACGTGGCACGGTGATTTACCTGCACTCATCGCCTGAAGAGGTATTTCGTCGTGTGCGGTATGACCAAAATCGTCCCTTGCTTCAAGTGGAAGATCCAATGGCGCGTCTGCGCGAGTTGTACAAGGTACGTGATCCACTTTACCGTGAGACCGCACACTTTGTGGTGGAAACCGGCCGACCGTCGGTTGCCACTTTGGTAAATATGATCATGATGCAGCTTGAAATGGCTGCAGGCAGTGCAAACACCTGAGTGCTCTTCATGCCTTTCGCTCGGGGAGCGTGCTGCTGCTCTAAACTTGGGGGATGCAAACCCCATCTCCTGAACTCCTTATCCAAGACGTTGCCATAGATTTTGGTGACCGCAGTTACCGGATCATCATCGGGACCTCGCTTTTAGGCAATCCTGACACCTACTCCGATCTGCCCCGCGCCAGCTGTGCCGTAATCGTTACCAATACCACCGTTGGCCCGCTGTACCGCGATGCTCTGGCTTCCGCTCTGGGTGCGCATTACCCGCAAATCCATACCGTAGTGTTGCCTGATGGCGAAGCGCATAAAACATGGCAGACGCTGAACTTTATTTTTGACGCCTTGCTGGAAAACACCTGTGACCGCAATACTGTTTTGTTTGCTCTCGGGGGCGGTGTGGTGGGAGACATGACTGGTTTTGCTGCTGCGAGTTATATGCGTGGCGTGCCATTTGTGCAAGTACCCACTACCTTGCTTGCCCAGGTTGATTCATCGGTAGGTGGTAAAACAGCAATCAACCACCCATTGGGTAAAAACATGATTGGTGCGTTCTACCAGCCCACGCTGGTCGTATGCGACATCGCCACGCTGGCCACTTTGCCAGCCCGAGAGCTCAGTGCGGGCTTGGCCGAAGTCATTAAATATGGCCCTATTAAGGATTTGGCCTTTCTCGATTGGATTGAAGAAAATCTTGATGCTCTGCGCAGCGGTGACCGCGTGGCGCTGGCCTACGCCGTTAAACGCAGCTGCGAAATCAAGGCCTGGGTGGTCTCTCAAGACGAGCGTGAGTCGGGTCTGCGTGCCATTTTGAATTTTGGCCATACCTTTGGCCACGCTATCGAATCTGGTATGGGTTACGGTGCGTGGCTGCACGGGGAAGCTGTAGGTTGCGGGATGGTGATGGCTGCACGTTTGTCCGAGCGGTTAGGCTTAATTGAGCCCAGCTTTGTCCAGCGTCTCACCCAGCTGATTGCTAACGCTGGCTTGCCTACAGTTGGCCCCCAACTCGGGGCCGCGCGCTACTTAGATTTGATGCGAATCGATAAGAAATCAGAAGGCGGGCAAATCAAATTTGTAGTGCTTGACCAGCCCGGTAGCGCCTCGGTGCGCAAAGCCCCCGATGAACTCGTCGCCGAAGTCATAGCGCAGAGTTGCCAACCTGACGTCATTGCATGACGGGCGCTGTAAATCCTGTAGCGCTCGCGCCTTATGCTTGCCACCCGGCAGCCTCACGTGGCCGCCGCTACCCTGAGCCGATAGCGCCCACACGCACCGAGTTTCAGCGTGACCGTGACCGCATCGTCCACTCCACAGCTTTTCGCCGCTTGGTCTACAAAACCCAAGTGTTCTTGAACCACGAAGGTGATTTATTCCGCACCCGACTTACGCATTCGCTGGAAGTTGCGCAATTGGGCCGTTCTATTGCCCGAACTCTTGGCTTGAGCGAAGACCTCGTCGAGGCCATCGCCTTGGCCCATGATCTCGGCCATACCCCCTTTGGCCATGCCGGGCAAGATGCTTTGAACGACTGCATGCGCCACTCTGATCGGGGTGGCTTTGAGCACAACTTGCAAAGCTTGCGTGTCGTGGATGAATTGGAAGAGCGCTACCCTGCCTACAACGGCTTAAATCTCTCCTTTGAGACCCGCGAGGGCATTCTCAAGCATTGCTCTCGAATTAATGCTGAGCAACTGATTGCCCAAGAGCCCGGCGGCGTGGCCCAGCGTTTTCTTACCCAAGGCCAGCCTAGTCTGGAGGCCCAGTTGTGTAATTTAGCCGACGAGATTGCCTACAACGCGCACGACATTGACGACGGCGTACGTTCGGGTCTTATCACCTTAACCCAGTTGCAAGAAGTCCCCTTGTTCGACCGCTTCCGTGTTGAAGCCTTGGCTGAGCACCCACACCTCGCCACCAGTCCTCGTCGTCTGCTGTACGAGGCCATTCGTCGAATGCTGAGTGCCCAGGTGTATGACGTGATTAATGCTACGCGGGCAGCGATTCAAGCCGTCAACCCGCTGTCGGTAGACGCGGTTCGTGTAAGCCGATCGCTGGTAATGTTCAGTGAACAAATGCGCCGAGAGTCCAACACGCTGAAACACTTTTTGCTGCAAAATTTATACCGCCATCCCCAGGTGATGGAAAGTATGGTGCAGGCCAAGCGTATTGTGGCTGAGCTGTTTCCGATCTACTTGATGACGCCGACCGAAATGCAATCCGGTTTTGCGGCACAGGCCGATACCACCTGCAGCGACAGTGTCCGTGCTCGCGTGGTAGCTGACTACATCGCCGGGATGACAGATCGATTTGCTACCCGTGAACATGCTCGACTGACCGGAACGCCATTGCTGTGTTGAGCATGAATCAAAACCTGGATCCAAATCTAAACCCGTCCCTATCGCTGGCTGGTTTAGCCTCCCAGGCCCAGCGCGACACCATCGCTTGGCTTGAACGTGCCGTCATCGGTCTCAATCTGTGTCCCTTTGCCAAAGCTGTCCACGCCAAAGGCCAAATCCACTATGCCGTGTGTACTGACACCGATCCACAGCAACTGCTTGCACAGCTCACGATAGAGCTATATGACTTGCAAGCGCAAGCAGCATCAGTAAGAGAGACTACTGTTTTAATAGCGACGAGTTGCCTGCAAGATTTCATAACGTATAACGATTTTCTTCAAAAAGCGAACAAAACGTTGCGCAAACTCGGGTTTGAAGGAGTCTTTCAAATCGCCAGTTTTCACCCTCAATATCAGTTTTCGGGAGTCCCTGAAGACGACATCAGTAACTTCACCAACCGCTCGCCATACCCCTTGTTGCATCTGTTGCGTGAAGCCAGCCTCGACCGTGCCATCACAGCATTTCCCGACGCGGCTGATATTTTTGAGACCAACATCCGCACCCTGACGACCTTGGGCCATGAGGGTTGGCTCGCCCTCCACGTAGATGCCACGCCATGAATACGCTTAAAGTAACAGCCACCGCTCGAATCAAAACCGCCACCAAACCGGCTTCAATACCGTCACTTGACGCTGACATCCGTCCTGGCCAGTCGGTTGAACTGCTCAAAGAGCTGCACATCCTCACCCGCGAAGGTAAACTCAACCAGGATTCCCGCCGCAAACTCAAACAGGTCTACCACCTGTTTCAATTCATTGAAAAACTGCTGTTGGAAGTGATTGCCAAAGGGCAGGGTGGTAACGCGCAAGGTGTGACACTCGCCGACCATGGTGCCGGCAAGTCCTACCTAGGGTTCATCATTTACGACCTGTTCTTCAAAGCTCTTTCGTCGGGTCATATCTACGGGATTGAAACCCGATCAGAGCTGGTGCAAAAGTCCCAGACCCTGGCAGCCCATCTAGGTTTCGAGCGCATGTCATTCTTGAACCTTACCGTAGCCGAGTCTGCACAGTCTGGCGCCTTGCCAGGCAGTATTGATATCGTCACTGCTCTACATGCCTGCGACACCGCAACCGACGACGCCATCGCCTTTGGCCTGCAAAAACAAGCGAAATTCATGGTGCTTGTTCCTTGCTGTCAAGCCGAAGTTGCCCGTGCGCTGGGTCAACACAAAGCACTCACGTTGGCCCGCACCCCGCTGGCTGAATTGTGGCGCCACCCACTGCACACCCGAGAAATGGGCAGCCAAATCACCAACGTACTGCGCTGCCTGCACTTGGAAGCCAGTGGCTACCAAGTTACCGTGACCGAACTGGTGGGTTGGGAGCACAGCATGAAGAACGAGCTGATCATTGCAAAATACACAGGGCAGAAGAAGCGGTTGGCGGCAGAGCGCTTGCAGGCGATATTGAGCGAGTTTGGGATCGCGGAAACAATGGGGGCCAGATTTAAGTCCTCATGATGTGAACTCGATATACCGTTATGGCTCGCCTTCCCCGACTAACCCTCCCTGCTTATCCTCACCACATCATTCAGCGCGGTAACAACCGCCAGCCTATCTTCGCATCGACCGAAGACTATGAAACTTTGCTGGCCTTGATCGCTGAAAACGCCCTCAAATTTAAAGTGGCCGTACACGCTTACGTGCTGATGGCCAACCACTTTCACCTGCTTGCCACACCAGATTCGGCAGACGGACTTCCGAAAATGATGCAAGCAGTGGGGCGGCGTTACGTGCGTTACTTCAACGATAAGCAGCAGCGCAGTGGGACGTTATGGGAAGGGCGTTATCGTTCTACCCTGATTCAAACTGAGCGCTACTTGCTGGCCTGCATGGCCTATATCGATCTGAATCCGGTGCGCGCGGGTATGGTGGCTGAGGCGACCGATTACCCCTGGTCTAGCCACAACCACTATTTGGGTAAGCGCCACGACAAACTCATCACGCCGCATGCGCTGGTTTGGGGCATGGGCAATACGCCGTTTGCCCGTGAAGTCGCCTACGCCGAATTGGTGCATGGTGGATTGGCTGCAGATCAGCAGCAGGCTTTGACGGCGTCAGCGCTCAGTGGGTGGGCCTTGGGTGATGACGAATTTGTAGCAGATTTACAAAAGCAGACTGAACGTCGATTACTCAAAGCGCAGCCAGGCAGGCCTGCCCGTAAAGAAAATACTCAATTTAATTGAGTTAACGCATATGTGGGATCTGCATATTTCGCTATTAAAAATGATATGTCCCTAATTAATTAAATTGCAATAATGAGTAAATTTAATTGGAATCTGACCCCATTTATTTTGTTTGGCACGGGTGTTGCAGTACGTTAAACTTTCTATCCCCGCGAAACTTAGGAGAGCGCCATGATGACGGCTGACCACATCGAAACTGAACGCCAACGCCTACAAGACCAGGGCCTGTATTCACCTGCCCATGAGCATGATGCCTGCGGCGTCGGTTTTGTAGCGCACATCAAAGGTATCAAAAGCCATGCCATCGTGCAGCAGGGCTTGAAGATTCTTGAGAATTTGGATCACCGGGGTGCGGTCGGTGCCGATAAGTTAATGGGTGACGGCGCCGGTATCCTGATTCAGTTGCCAGACGCGCTGTACCGCGAAGAAATGTCCAAGCTTGGCGTTGATCTACCCGCGCCGGGTGAATACGGTGTGGGCATGATTTTCTTGCCTAAAGAACATGCGTCTCGCCTTGCGTGCGAGCAAGAGATGGAGCGCGCCATCAAGGCTGAGGGCCAAGTGCTCTTAGGTTGGCGCGATGTGCCCGTTAATCGCGACATGCCCATGTCGCCTACCGTGCGCGAAAAAGAACCTGTGTTGCGCCAAGTCTTTATTGGTCGTGGCAACGATGTGATCGTGCAAGACGCTTTGGAGCGCAAGCTCTATGTGATCCGCAAGACTGCCAGTGCAAACATTCAAAACCTCAAGCTCAAGCACAGCAAAGAGTATTACGTGCCCAGCATGTCCAGCCGTACCGTGGTCTACAAAGGCCTGTTGTTGGCCGATCAGGTTGGCACCTACTACCTGGATTTGCAGGATGAGCGCTGCGTTTCAGCGCTTGGTTTGGTGCATCAGCGCTTTTCCACGAACACTTTCCCCGAATGGCCATTGGCCCACCCGTACCGCTATGTTGCGCATAACGGCGAGATCAACACCGTTAAGGGTAACTACAACTGGATGAAGGCGCGTGAGGGCGTGATGTCTTCTCCCGTGCTTGGTGCTGATCTACAAAAGCTCTACCCCATCAGCTTTGCTGACCAGTCCGATACGGCCACATTCGACAACTGCCTAGAGCTGTTGACGATGGCGGGTTACCCCATCAGCCAAGCCGTGATGATGATGATCCCCGAGCCTTGGGAGCAGCACACCACGATGGACGAACGCCGCAAAGCGTTTTACGAATACCACGCCGCCATGTTGGAGCCGTGGGATGGTCCTGCCTCCATCGTGTTCACTGATGGCCGCCAGATCGGCGCTACGTTGGACCGCAACGGCCTGCGTCCCTCGCGTTACTGCGTGACCGATGACGACTTGGTCATCATGGGTTCCGAGTCCGGAGTGTTGCCCGTGCCCGAGAACAAAATCGTGCGCAAATGGCGTTTGCAGCCCGGCAAGATGTTCCTGATTGATCTGGAACAAGGCCGCATGATTGACGACGAAGAGCTGAAAGCTAACCTCGCCAACAGCAAGCCTTACAAGCAGTGGATTGATAACCTGCGTATCCGTCTGGATGACGTAGTGGGCGGTGGAGGTGAGCCAGCAACGGCCTCAGAAAGCGTCGTGACTTTGCTCGATCGCCAGCAGGCGTTTGGCTACACCCAAGAAGACCTGAAGTTCCTGATGGCCCCAATGGCCACATACGGTGAAGAGGGCTTGGGCTCGATGGGCAATGACAGCCCGTTGGCCGTTTTGTCCGATAAAAACAAACCGCTTTATAGCTATTTCAAGCAGTTGTTCGCGCAAGTAACCAACCCGCCCATTGACCCTATTCGCGAAGCCATCGTGATGTCGCTGGTGTCCTTTATTGGCCCCAAGCCCAATCTGCTGGACATCAACCAGGTCAACCCGCCCATGCGCATGGAGGTGGCTCAGCCGATTCTGGACTTTGCCGATATGGCCAAGTTGCGCAACATTGAAGTCCACACCAAGGGTAAATTTCGCAGCTACACGCTCGACATCACCTACCCGCTCGCCTGGGGCCACGAGGGCGTGGAAGCTAAATTAGCTTCTCTCTGCGCTGAAGCCGTGGACGCCATCAAGAGTGGCAAAAATATTCTCATTGTGAGCGATCGCGCTGTCGGCCCTGAGCAGGTAGCTATTCCCGCGCTGCTGGCGCTGTCCGCTGTTCACCAGCATCTGGTGATTGCAGGCCTGCGCACCACGGCAGGTTTGGTGGTTGAGACCGGTTCTGCCCGTGAAATCCACCATTTCGCCGTACTGGCGGGTTACGGTGCTGAAGCCGTCCACCCCTACTTGGCCATGGAAACGCTGGCCTCAATTCACCAGGATTTGCCTGGCGACTTGAGCGCTGACAAAGCCATCTATAACTACGTGAAGGCGATTGGCAAAGGCCTCTCCAAGATCATGTCCAAGATGGGTGTGTCGACCTACATGAGCTACTGCGGTGCACAGCTGTTCGAGATCATTGGTCTGAACACTGAAACCGTGAAAAAGTATTTCACCGGTACCGCTACCCGTGTTGAAGGCATTGGTGTGTTTGCGATTGCGGAAGAAGCAATTCGTACCCATAAGGCCGCGTTCGGTGACGATCCCGTGCTCGAAGACATGCTGGAAACCGGTGGTGAATACGCTTGGCGTGCGCGTGGCGAAGAGCACATGTGGAGCCCTGACGCGATTGCCAAGCTGCAACACAGCACGCGTTCGAACAGCTGGAACACGTACAAAGAGTTCGCCCAGCTCATTAATGACCAAAGCCGTCGCCATCTCACGTTGCGTGGCCTGTTCGAGTTCAAGATCGATCCTTCCAAAGCCATTCCTGTGGATGAAGTCGAGTCGGCTAAAGAGATCGTCAAACGTTTCGCCACTGGTGCGATGTCGTTGGGCTCCATCAGTACCGAAGCCCACGCGACGCTCGCTATTGCCATGAACCGCATTGGCGGCAAGAGCAACACGGGCGAGGGTGGGGAAGACCCCGCACGTTACCGCCAAGAGCTCAAAGGCATCCCGATCAAGCAAGGCCAGACTATGTCTGACCTGCTGGGTAATGATGTGTTTGAGGTGGACTATCCCTTGAATGAGGGTGACTCCATGCGTTCGCGCATCAAGCAAGTGGCTTCGGGCCGCTTCGGTGTCACCGCTGAATACCTGCAAAGTGCCGATCAAATCCAGATCAAGATGGCGCAGGGTGCCAAACCCGGCGAGGGCGGACAGTTGCCCGGCGGCAAGGTGTCCGAATACATCGGCATGCTTCGCTACAGCGTGCCTGGTGTGGGTCTGATTTCACCCCCACCACACCATGATATTTATTCGATTGAAGACTTGGCGCAGCTGATTCATGACTTGAAAAACGTCGCTCCGCACGCCAGCATCAGTGTCAAGCTGGTCGCCGAAGTGGGTGTCGGCACTATCGCCGCTGGCGTTGCCAAGTGCAAGAGCGATCACGTTGTGATTGCGGGCCATGACGGCGGGACGGGCGCTTCGCCGCTTTCGTCCATCAAACATGCTGGTAGCCCGTGGGAAATCGGTTTGGCTGAAACTCAGCAAACCCTGGTGCTGAATGGCCTGCGCGGTCGTATCCGCGTCCAGGCAGACGGCCAGATGAAGACTGGGCGTGACGTTGCCATCGGGGCCCTGTTGGGTGCGGATGAGTTCGGCTTCGCTACCGCCCCGTTGGTGGTGGAAGGCTGCATCATGATGCGCAAATGCCATCTCAACACCTGCCCCGTGGGCGTTGCCACGCAAGATCCTGTACTGCGCAAGAAGTTCACTGGCAAGCCAGAGCATGTCGTTAACTACTTCTTTTTCATAGCAGAAGAAGTACGCCAGATAATGGCCCAGCTTGGTATTCGTAAGTTTAACGACCTGATTGGCCGTGCTGACCTGCTTGACACCAAAAAGGGAATTGAACATTGGAAAGCCCAGGGTTTGGACTTCGCCCGCTTGTTCGCTGTACCTAATGTGCCTGCGGATATGCCTCGCTACCATGTCGCCAACCAAGAACACGGTCTGGAAAAATCACTGGACAACGTGCTGATCGAGAAATCGCAGCCCGCCATCCTGCGTGGCGAAAAAGTGAAATTCATGGAAGTTGCCCGCAACGTCAACCGTTCACTCGGTGCGATGTTGTCTGGTGCTGTCACTAAAGCACACCCCCAAGGTTTGCCGGACGACACCATTCACATCCAGCTCGAAGGCACGGGCGGTCAGAGCTTTGGTGCGTTCCTCGCCAAGGGCATCACGCTGTATTTGATTGGCGACGCGAATGACTATACCGGCAAGGGCTTGTCTGGTGGCCGCGTCGTCGTGCGCCCTAGCATCGACTTTCGGGGTGAAGCTGTACGCAACACCATTGTGGGCAATACCGTGATGTACGGTGCTACCAGCGGTGAAGCTTTCCTAAGCGGCGTGGCCGGTGAACGCTTTGCCGTGCGTCTTTCCGGTGCAACAGCGGTTGTCGAAGGCACCGGCGATCACGGTTGCGAGTACATGACCGGCGGCACCGTGGTGGTACTTGGCAAAACAGGCCGCAACTTCGCCGCAGGCATGAGCGGCGGCGTGGCTTTCGTCTACGACGAAGACGGCCAGTTCGACAAGCGTTGCAATACCAGCATGGTCACGTTAGACAAAGTGCTTTCAAGTTCAGAGCAGAAGAGCTCTGTAGATGCTGCGCTATGGCATCTCGGCATCACTGACGAAGCGAATCTGCGTCGTCTGCTGGAAGACCATAACCGTTGGACGGGCAGCAAACGTGCCCGCGAGTTGCTCGATACCTGGGATGTGTCCCGCTCCAAGTTCATCAAGGTCTTTCCTGTGGACTACAAGCGCGCTTTGGGTGAGATGGCTGCCCAGAAAGCTGCCAAGGCGGCTATTCATGCGGCAAAACCAGTTGCAGCACAATCTGCTAAATCGACGACAGCTACTAAAAACGTAGCAGTTCCTGCGAAGTAAGCCGCAGTACCCCACACATTCAAGGATAAGAACATGGGAAAAATGACCGGCTTCATGGAATACGAGCGCATCGAAGAGGGCTACAAGCCTATCCCCGAGCGTCTTAAGCACTACAAAGAATTCGTCGTCGGATTGGACGATGCACAAGCCAAAATCCAGGGCGCACGCTGCATGGACTGCGGTACGCCGTTTTGCAACAGCGGCTGCCCTGTCAACAACGTAATTCCTGACTTCAACGACTTGGTCTACAAAGGCAAGCCCGCTGACTGGAAGAATGCTATTGCAGTGCTGCACAGTACCAACAACTTTCCCGAATTCACCGGCCGCATCTGTCCTGCACCCTGCGAGGCGGCATGTACGCTTAACGTGAATGACGACGCGGTGGGCATCAAATCCATTGAGCACGCCATCATTGACCGCGCATGGTCTGAAGGCTGGGTTACGCCTCGTCCGCCTAAGCATAAGACGGGTAAAAAAGTTGCCATCGTGGGTTCTGGCCCTGCAGGCATGGCCGCTGCTCAGCAGCTGGCCCGTGTCGGCCATGATGTGACGCTGTTCGAGAAGAACGACCGCATCGGTGGTTTGCTTCGCTATGGCATCCCCGATTTCAAAATGGAAAAGTTCCATATCGACCGCCGCGTTGAGCAGCTCGTGGCCGAAGGTGTGACCATGCGCACCAGCGTGCTGATTGGCGTGATGCCCAAAGGCTCCAAAGTCACCAACTGGGCCAAAGAAACCATCAGTGCCGAGCAGTTGAAGGCCGACTTCGACGCTGTGCTGTTGACCGGTGGCTCTGAGCAGTCGCGTGACTTACCCGTTCCTGGGCGCGATCTTGATGGCATCCACTTTGCCATGGAAATGTTGCCCCAGCAAAATAAGGTCAACGCCGGTGACAAGGTCAAAGGTCAATTGCGCGCTGATGGCAAGCACGTCATCGTTATCGGCGGTGGCGACACAGGCAGTGATTGCGTGGGCACCAGCAACCGCCACGGCGCGACCAGCGTTACCCAGTTTGAGGTGATGCCCCAGCCACCGGAAGAAGAAAACCGTCCGATGACGTGGCCCTACTGGCCGATCAAGCTGCGCACCAGCTCCAGCCATGAAGAGGGTTGTGGCCGCGAATTTGCTATTTCCACCAAAGAATTCATTGGTGAAAAAGGCAAAGTCACGGGTTTGAAAACCGTGCGCGTTGAGTTTAAAGACGGCAAGATGGTCGAGGTGGCGGGCTCAGAGCAAATTCTCAAGGCCGATTTGGTGCTGCTCGCTATGGGTTTCGTGAATCCTGTTGCGACAGTGCTCGATGCATTCGGTGTCGAAAAAGACGCTCGAAACAACGCTAAAGCCACCACTGAGTTCACCGGCGGCTACGCGACCAACGTGTCTAAGGTATTTGCCGCTGGCGACATCCGTCGCGGTCAGAGTTTGGTTGTATGGGCCATCCGTGAAGGCCGCCAGGCGGCGCGGTCTGTGGACGAATTTTTGATGGGATTTAGCGACTTGCCGCGTTGACGAGTGGGCAGAGGAAGGGGTGGCGGTGCCGCAAGCCTTTGCGGTACAGCTGCGTATTTATCCCCTTCCTACGACTTATGCACTTCCGCGCCCCGTGTCTCAATTGAATTAGTCTTTAAATACTACGTATCTCCGTCGCATGGTCAGGCTAGGTGTCTATTTGGCCAGACAAGCTCATTCACTGCAATGACCTGTTGCCCAAGACCGTGATTCTTATCATTCAGTGATAACGAATAGGAGACATTTATGGTGCCAGCAACAAAACGACAGATTCCCGCGCTCATAGCGTGTTTGATAGGGGTTGCCCCTAGCGCATATGCGACCGATTTTGACTTGGGTCAAGGTTTACAGGCAACCGTTAACGGCGCTGCTTCGCTGGGCACGATGGTACGAACCGACGCGCCTAACCCAGACAACTACGGACTTGTACCTTCCACGGCCGTTCCAGGCGCAGCACCTGGAAAGCTTGTCGGGCCTACGGGCGGTTCTGACCTGAACTATGCGCGTAACCAGCCAGTGTCCACCGTGGTCAAGGTGCTGGCCGATGTCGATGTGCATACCAAGGACCACAAATTTGGCGCGTTTGTTCGCACTGTTGGCTGGTATGACTTCACCTTGGGTCAGGCCGATGGTGCCTACGGTAACTATCCGAATCGCTATCAGACCAATGCCCCACTGTCCGACAACGGTTTTGCCAAGGAAGCGAAGTTCAGCAACGTGTTGTTCCGCGATGCTTTCGTTTATGGGCAGTTTGACTTGCCTCAAAACATGGTGCTTGATACCCGCTTGGGTCGTCAGGTATTGAACTGGGGGACTTCCCAGTTCCTGACAGGCGGCATCAACTCAGCTATCAATGCCACTGACTTCGCTGCGCTTGCACGCCCCGGCGCAACTGCAGCGGACGGTAAGTTGCCTTTGGGTATGTTCAGCGGCAGCCTGAAGATCAACGATTCTTGGAAGGCGGATGGTTTCATTCCTTATGAGTCACGCGCCACTGTTCTGCCAGGATGCGGAACGTTTTACGATGTGACGTCATTCGTTCCACAGGGCTGTAATCTTGCTGCTGCATTCACCGCACCTATCGCGGCCTATCCACCGCTTTCGACCGTCGCCTCGCTGACAGAAGCAAGCCTTATCAACAGCGGCCTCTATGTTCATCGTACGGCTGACAAGCTGGCTTCTGGCGCTGGACAATTCGGCGCTGCTATGCAGTACAGTGCCGCCAAATTGCAGACCGATTTCCGCGCTTATATTATTAATACGGCAAGCTCACTGCCCACTTACCGTGTGACTGTCGAGAACAACAATGGCGGTTACTACCCTGCCGGGTTGCTGGGCGCTTTGTCACGCCTTAAAAGCCCAACGGGGCTTGGCTACAGCTTGACCTATCCGGAAAATACCAGGCTCTATGGCTTGAGTTTTGACACCAAGGCCGACACCACGACACGCTACTTCGGTGAAGTGGCTTTCCGGCCTAATCAGGCTCTGAGCATGAACGCGAGTGACCTGCTCTCCGCGTTCTTGTTGCGTGCCCCGAACTCACTGCTGCAAAACAACAAGAACATTTTGGGGGTTGCACCAGGAGGCACTTTCGACGGCTTTGACCGGTACGGTGTCACAACAGCAAGCTTGGGCGTGAACAAAATATTTCCGGCTGCCATGGGCGCTGACCGCTGGGTCGTTGCGGCTGAAGCCGGCATCAGTCACGTGAACGGCCTGCCTGACCCGAGTGTGATGCGCTATGGCCGACCACTGCCCTACGGTGCAGCGGCTTACACCATCAACGGCACACCAACCGCCTGTTCTGAGTCGGCGCCTGGTTTCAACGGTGTACCCGGAAAAACCTGTACCACCAGCGGCTACATTAGCTCGAATGCTTGGGGCGTTCGCACGCGAATTGCCGCAACCTATGGCAATGTCGTCGCTGGAGTGACATTGACGCCATCGGTGTACATTGCAAAAGATATCAAGGGGTTCTCTTACGACGGTACGTATTCTCAAGGACGGTACACCGTACGTCCGGCGGTGCGCGCTGACTGGAGTAAGAAATTCTTCACCGAAGTTGCTTACACCAGGATGGGCGGTGGCGACTACAACTTGCTGTCTGATCGCAGTAACATCACGCTGGTTGCCGGCATGGCGTTCTAACTCAGACTCAGGTAAGAGGTATATGACATGAATTCCGCTCCCTCGCAGGCACGGGCACTGGCACTGACCGGAATTCATCTCATGGCCAAGCCGATTGGGCCGCTGTGCAATCTGGACTGCGGCTACTGCTTCTATCTAGAAAAAGAAAACCTATTCCCGCCTCGCGCTAAATTTCGCATGGCCGACGATGTGCTGGAAGCGTATGTCCGCCGCTACATTGGCGCGGTTCAGGCGCCGGAAGTCGAATTCACCTGGCAGGGCGGAGAGCCCACGCTGCTGGGAGTCGAGTTTTACGAACGCGCTGTGGCCTTTCAACAGCGCTATGCCACTGGCAAGATCATCCGCAACACGCTGCAAACCAACGGCACGCTGCTTGACGATGCGTGGGGAGTTTTCCTCCAACGCGAAAAATTTCTGGTCGGTATCAGCTTGGACGGTCCGCGCCAGCTGAACGACGTTTCCCGACCTGATAAACGGGGCCGCTCCAGCTATGACGACACCCTGCGAGGCATGAATGTGCTGGCGCGGCACGGTGTCGACTTCAACGTGCTGGTCACGGTGTCGAGCGCCAATGTCGATCATCCGCTTGAGATTTATAGGCACCTGAAAGAGCAGGGTGCCCAGTTCATCCAGTTCAATCCAGTAGTAGAACGCCAGCCGGCGCCGACCGAGACCGTGATCGGCCTGCACTTTGCGACACCGCCTGCGCTGAGCCGGCCCGTGACGGCACCTACGCCCAAGGCAACAGCGGCACCTAGCGGCTTGGTGACTTCGCATTCAGTAGCCGCAGAAGCCTATGGCAAGTTTCTCACCGCCGTGTTCGACGAATGGGTACGCAACGATGTTGGTACCGTGCACGTCATGAATTTTGAATGGGCCTTGCAGTCGTGGTGCCAAGTCCCGACCACCGCCTGTATCTTCAGCCCGAAGTGCGGCAAGGCCGGCATCGTCGAGCACGACGGCAGTGTCTACTCATGCGACCACTTTATGTACCCGGAATACAAGCTGGGCAACTTGCTGCATGACGACCCTGTCGTACTGATGAATTCACCAGCACAGCAAGCATTCGGCGATGCCAAGGAAAGTACGTTGCCGGGCCAGTGCCAGCGCTGCGAGTTCCGTTTCGCTTGTCATGGCGAATGCCCTAAAAATCGCTTCATCACAACTGCTGATGGCGAAGCCGGCCTTAACTACCTGTGCACCGGCTACATGAGCTATTTCCGCCACATCACGCCAGCCATGAACATCATGGCCAAGCTGCTGGGCCAGGGGCGCCCGGCAGATGGCGTCATGCAGTTGCTACCCCGTTAGTTAAGCAACTGCGCGGTGTTTATGCTGCGTTGATGGGCGCGTATTTCGCGACATCCTTTACGTACGAACGGGACGCCAGCACAAAGAAGACCGAGGCCACCAACGACACCACAGGTGCGATGGTGAGTGCGGTCTTCAGGTTCGTCATGTCCGACAGCAGACCCACCAGATAGGGCATCGGCGCCAGGCCCAGCAAGCTGGCACCCAAGACGGCAGCGGCCGTGACGGTGGCATGAACAGCAGGGTGCGTGACGTCGATCACCATCGCGACTGCCGAGCCGCCATGAGCGGCCGCGAACAAGGCACCTACCAGGAACAAACCCAGACTTAAAGGTCCGGGTGGCAACGCGAACGCCACAATCAACAGCACGCCGGACAGCAGCACATAGCCAGCGGGAACCAACGGACGGTACTGTGGCTTGCCGCGACTGATGCGGTCCGCCAGCCCACCACCGAACAACATGCCGAGTCCGGCCACCAGTACCACCACGGCGGCCATTAGCGCGGCCTTGCGAGCGTCGTATCCGTAGAAGCGGTTGAAGTAGGTCGGCACCCAGGCGATCAGCAACGCGGGTACGCCCATCTGCAGGCCAAATCCGATGAAAGTGAAGTTACCCGAGCGCGCCTCGAACACCATCTTGACGATCTGGCTGAAGCTCAACCGCGCCAGCGCATTTCCATTCACGTCGCCCGTGGCAATGACCTTGACGGTCTCGTAGTCGCGAACCAGCCAGGGGTACAAAAAGGCAATCACCAGACCCGGTGCGCCCACAACGAAAAAAGCCATCCTCCAACCGTATTGCGTGGCAACAGCGCCACCGATGACCACACCCAGGACGGAGCCGAACAGGCCCGCTGACTGGAACGCACCCAGCACCGCCGAACGCTTGCCAATGGGGAAGGTGTGCGCCAGGATGGCGGCGCCAGCTGCGGCATAGGCGGCTTCGCCTAAGCCTACAGCCGCACGGGCCAGCAGCAGTTCGGTATAGCTTGAAGCCATGCCGCAGGCGATGGTCGCCACGCACCAGACCACCGCCATCAAAGTGATGCTTTTGACGCGACCCCATCGATCCGCAATGAGCGACATCGGCACTGTCATCACGCCAACGACCAACGACACGATACTGACGAGCCCGCCCAGCTGTGTATCCGACAAGCCCCAATCGGCTTTCAGGAACGGGAACACCGCGCCCATGACCTGACGCGACAGATAGTCCGACAGCATCAGGCTGAAGGTCAACGCAAACACTATCCACGGGTAGGCTTTTGACGCTTGGTACGGCCCTGGCACGGCCAATACGTCGCTGGGCATCGCGGTTTCAGTTTTCATTTTTTGTCTCCAGTTTTATTTATTATTTCGATTCAGGCAGGACGACCTAGAAAGACACGCAGTATCAGGCGTTGCAAGGCAGTGCCGTACGGTGGATAGAAAAGATGCACGGGGAACCATTTGTTCATCGTTAGCACGCTCTTGCCATGAGACAACGCCCGAAAGCCTTCAGGCCCGCGCCAGCTCCCCATGCCCGAGTTGCCAACGCCGCCAAACGGCAGGTCGCCCTGGAACACATGCCACGCCCAATCGTTGACGGTCATGCCGCCGGCGTGCACATTGCGTATCAGCCGCTGCTGCTCTGACGAATCAGAGCCGTAGTAGTACAACGCCAACGGACGCGGCCGCGCCGTGATGAAAGTAACGGCTTCGTCCATCGAGTCACAAGCCACCACCGCGAGAATCGGATTGAACAGCTCTTCCTGCATGATGCGCATGTCCGGCGTCACGCCCGTGACCACCTGCAGCGTGATAACGCGAGCGCCATCGCCTGGACCCGCCGAAGTGACGGTAGCGCCTTTGGCCACCGCATCGGCGAGCAGTTCGCGCGCACGGTCCGCGTGCCTTTGAGACGCCATGCTGGTGTACTCGACGTCCTGTACCGGCTGCGGGTACATGCGCTGGAACGCACGCACCGCAGCCGCTGCAAATTCATCGACGCGGTCGCGCGGCACCAACGCGTAGTCGGGCGCCACGCAAGCCTGCCCGGCATTGAACGCCTTGCCATGTGCGATAGAGGCCGCTGCGGCTTCGATCGACGCAGAGCGCCCGACGATGGCCGGTGACTTGCCACCCAGCTCCAGGGTGACCGGCGTGAGATTCTCCGCAGCAGCACGCATGATCTGCTTGCCAACGGCAGGCGAGCCGGTGAAGACGATGTGGTTCAACGGCAGGCTAGCGAACGCTTGCGCGATGTTGATGCCGCCTCCGAACACTGCAACCTGGTCATTCGGAAAAATCTGGCCGAGCATCCGCCGCAACACTTCCGTGCTGCGCGGAGAAAACTCCGACATCTTTATCATCACGCGGTTGCCTGCGGCCAGCGCCATGATCAGCGGCCCGACGGCTTCCACGATAGGGAAATTCCACGCTGCGATCACGCCTACAACGCCTTTTGGCTGGTATACCACCTTGGCACGGTTAGTCTTGAACAGCAAATCAGCACGGCGTCCCTGCGGCCTCATCCAACGCCGCAGATTAGCCAGCGCGTGGTCGATCTGCAGCGCGGGAAACATGACGTCGAGCATCTTGCATTCGAACTCCGAGCGGCGACCGAAGTCGTCGCTCATAGCCTTCGCAAGTTCATCCTGATGGTCGCGCAATGCAATGCGAAGTGCCTTCAGATCGCGCCTGCGCTGCTCGACTGGCGGATAGGGTTGCGCCAGACAAGCCGCGCTTTGCAACGCCAGTGTGGCGTTCAGTTGATCAATGGTGTCCGTCATATTGGTTCAGACCGCGCGCCACTGGTCGCCCCAGAACTTGGCTCGTACATTTCTCTTGAGTAGCTTGCCGACCGCGCTGCGTGGCAGTTCGCTCCAGAACTCGACCGACTTAGGCGTCTTGGTGCTGCCGAGCTGCTCTTTGCACAAAGCCATGATGGCGGCTTCGTCAACCGCTGCGCCTGCTTTAAGCTGAACGACAGCCTTGACCGCCTCGCCCCACTTTTCATCGGGAACGCCGACCACGATGCAGTCGAGCACAGCAGGATGTGCCTGAATGACTTTTTCGATTTCGACCGGGAAGATGTTGAACCCACCCGACACGATCATGTCCTTCATGCGGTCCACAATGGTGACGTAGCCGCGTGAATCCATCACGCCGACATCGGTCGTATGATGCCAGCCGAACTGCGATACCTCGGCCGTTTCTTCAGGCCGCTTGTAGTAGCCCTGCATGACCATGGAAGAACGAACAACGATCTCGCCCCGCTGGCCGGCCGGCAACAGATTGCCTTCTGGGTCCATGATCGCCAGACGTGCCACGTCCACTGCTCGGCCCGCTGCCCGTACCACTTCATCGTCGAAGCTGCCATCGCTGCGCAAGTAGTCTTCCGGACCTTTGACGAGGATGGGAATCAACGTTTCGGTCTGGCCGAATCCTTCGTACATGATTGGTCCGAAAACCTTTACGGCTTCCTTGAACTTTTCTGGTGCGATGGGAGCGGCGCCAACGATAAAGACTTCAAGCGAAGAGAAGTCCGTCAGCTTCGTTTGCGGGTGCGCCAGCAACCCGTAAACCGCTGTCGGTGGCAAATAGAGGTGAGTGACTTTTTCCTTTTCAATCAACGCCAGCAAGGCCACAGGATCGAAGCCAGGCATGATGATGTTGACCCCGCCTTTGACCACGAAGCCCAGTACCAGAAGGCCGGCTGCGTGCGTTAGCGGTGCGATGCAAAGGTGACGGGATTTCGCGTTCACCTTGAACGCCGAGGCCAGACCCAAGCCCATCAGTTCCAGCGTGCGGTGCGTGTGTACGGCACCCTTCGATGGGCCGGTCGTGCCACCGGTCGGTTGCAAGAAAGCGCACTGACTTGGGTTCTCCGGCTGATTGCGGAAGGGCTTATGGCAACCCTTCAACCATTCTTCCATCGACACGCCATGCTCCGACGTACCGTCGATGCAGACAAACAATTTGGCGTTGACCAACTTGGCTTTCAGCACAGGCATGCTGCTCTCGAAGTAGCTATGGAAAAACACGATGTCGGTGTCGAGGTAGTCCAGCACCTCAGCGTTTGTCTCGATCGAATTGCGGATGTGGACCGACAACCATGCGAAGTCTGCAAGGTTGATGCCGAGATGTAGCAATGACACACGATGATCGTTCGGTGCATAGATTGCCACGTGAGGACCGACACCTGCCTCACGTTCACGCGTGAGGCCGTTAGCCACGGCATGCACATACTTTTGCGACTCGCTATAAGTCAGGCGCGTGGCGCCATCCACAAAAGCCAGATCGTCTGGACGCAGGGCCACAACGGCATCGAAATAGTCAGAAAGTCTCATTTTATTATTCCAGTCTGTGTACGGAGAAGCACTAAGCGAACGAAGCGCCAACGCGCGTTGGCTTTTGGCTTTGGATTACTTGGCGGACAGTCTTGACGCCGCGTCGAGGCGAACGGTTTCCGCGTTGATGTAGGCGTTCTCCACGATGAAGGCACAGCAGTGCGCAAACTCGCGCATGTTGCCCAGACGCCGTGGTGCTTCCATTTTTTCCGTCAGCGAGCTGAGGATTTTGGGGTCCAGTCCCGCGACCATTGGTGTCAGGAACAGGCCTGGTGCGATGGCGTTGACGCGTATGCCGAAGGCGCCCAGTTCACGCGCTGCCGGCATGTTCAGGCCGATTACGCCCGCCTTGGTCGCGGCATACGCGGCCTGGCCGATTTGCCCTTCATACGCTGCGCCGGACGAGACGTTGATGACCACGCCGCGCTCTTCGCCGTCTTCAGGTACGTTCTTCGCCATTTGTTCGGCGCACTTTGACATGACGTTGAAAACGCCATTCAGATTGACGGCGGTGCTTTGCGCAAAGCGAGCCAGCGGTGCGGCCTTGCCTTCCTTGCCCAGAATTTTGAAACCGGTCGCAATGGCGGCACCGTTGATGCAGACGTGGATAACACCGAAGCGTGCCATCACTGCATCGACAGCAGCCTGCACCGATTCTTCGCTGCCGACGTCAGTCTGGACGAACATGGCGATTTCAGCGCCGAGGGCTGTCACTGCGTTGTTGCCGGCTTCGACGTTCACGTCGAAGATTGCGATGCGCGCACCCTTTTCCTGTGCCATATAGTGGGCTGTTGACAAACCGAGACCAGATGCGCCACCGGTGATGACGATGACTTTGTTTTGAATGTGCATGATGTTTTGCTTGAGGTAATTAGAACGCGTTCACACCGGTCAGCGCGCGACCGATGATGAGTTGTTGGATCTGGGTCGTGCCTTCAGGGATCGGCACGATGATGGCTTCGCGTGCCAGCTTCTCCACCAAAAATTCCTTGGTGACGCCGTTGCCGCCATGAATCTGGACGGCCTGGCGGGCAATCGTCACAGCTGCTTCGCAGGCGAAGTACTTGGCCATGGCCGCTTCCATTTCGGCGGGTACACCGGCTTCGATCATCGAGGCAGCGCGTTGCGTCAAAAGACGTGCAGCGTCCACGTTGGTCGCCATTTCAGCCAGCATGGCCGAGATCAACTGGTGGCCTGCAATCAGCTTGCCGTGTTGCTTGCGCACCTTGGCGTAGTTGACTGCTTCTTCCAGCGCACGACGCGCAATGCCCAAGCCTTGCGCGGCCACGAATACGCGTGAGCGCTCGAAGAACGACAAGGTATTTTTCAGCGCTTCGCCTTCGTTGCCCAGCATGTTGCTGGCCGGGACTCGCACGTCGGTCAGAAAAATCTGCGCGGTTGACTGGCTGTTCCACGCCATCTTGGGAATCTCGCGCACTTCATACGGGTGCTCTTTGCGGTCCAGCAGGAAGTGCGTCAGGCCACGGCGTGGGTCATCGCCAGTACGGCATGTGCAGATCAGGATGTCCGAGTAGCCGCCATTGCTGATCCAGGTTTTCTCGCCGTTGAGGATGTAGTCGTCGCCATCACGACGCGCCCGCGTTTTGATCTCCAGCACGTTGGAGCCAACATCAGGCTCAGAGATGGCAGCGCTACAAAACAGATCTCCGCTCAACAGGCCAGGCAGGTAACGCTCTTGCAAATTGGCCGGTGCCAGCTTGGCGATCATCTGTGCGCAGAACGAATTGATCAGCACTGGAACCGATAGGTCTATGGAAGTGGCGGCTACTTCCTCGAACAGCATGATCATCGTGAGCCAGTCGAGTCCTAGGCCACCTTTCTCTTCGCTGACCACGCCCGAGACAAGACCGAACTGGGTCAGTTCGCGGACGACCGCTCCCATGACTTTTTTGGGCATTGGCAGGTCGCGGTATTCCCTGTTGAACAGCGGTTCGGCCTTGTCGGCGAGGTAACGGCGCAAGCCGTCGATCGCGCTCTGTTGTTCTTCGGTCTTGAAAACGTATCCCATATCTATTCCTTGATTGTTTGTTTGTTTGTTGTGAGGCTGTGGAGGCTTATGCGCAGGCGAGGATGGTGATTGCCACCACAGCCTCTTCAATGCCGAACAGACCGCCGCCGTTTTCCTGAATCGCGATGCGTGCGTTGGTGACCTGGCGCTTGCCAGCTTCGCCACGCAGTTGTGTGACGAGTTCGTGAATCTGGCCGAGTCCGGTTGCACCGATCGGATGCCCCTTGGACTCCAGGCCACCAGACGGGTTGATGGGTATGCGCCCGCCGACAGTGAAGTCACCGCGTTCGGCAGCCGGTCCACCTTCACCGAAAGGCACCAGCATCAGCGACTCGGCGTTGAGGATTTCGCCGATGGCTGAAGCATCGTGGACTTCCGCCACGTCGATATCGCTCGGCGCTACGCCAGCGACTTCGTAAGCCTTTTTGGCCGCGAGGTGCGCAATGATTTTTTGTGGCTCGTCGAGTCCGCGGTCGGAACCGGTCTGGATGATGCTGGCGAGAACACGCACGGCACGGCCGCCCGCACCCTTGAGGCGCTTGAGACCTTCTTCATTGCACAGCACGGCTGCAGCAGCGCCGTCGCTGATCGGCGAGCACATCAACGTTGTTAAGGGATAAGCAATAGGCGGAGATGCCAGCACCTGTTCGATGGTGAAGGCCTGCTGAAACTGCGCCAAGGGGTTGTGCACCGAGTGCGCGTGGTTCTTTGCCGAGACCGAAGCGATCTGGTTTTGCGTGGTGCCATAACGCAGCATGTGGTTGCGGCAGATGGCGGCGTACACGTCCATGAACACGCTGTACGGTCGCTCCGACATTGTGCCCGGTGGTGGCACGATGCCTTCGCCCATGGCCAGCAAAGTCTTCTTGTTTGCTTCGACCGTGGAGACATCCCAACCGCCATCGAACGCCGCGAACATCTTGGACTTGTCGGGAATGTTCATCTTCTCCACACCCACTGCCAGCGCAATGTCGCAGCTGCCGGCACGCAATGCCATTGCGGCGAGGTTGAATGCAGAGGAGCCGGTGGCGCAGGCGTTTTCAACGGTGTAGACCGGCACGCCCTGGATGCCCAGACGGCGCATGGCGATGGGGCCGGGAATCGAAGTCTGGCCCTGAAAAATCCCGTTGGTCATGGTGCCGTAGAAGGCGGTGCCAATATCGGCAGTGCCGCATTCCGCGTCCTTCAATGCCAGACCAACGGCCTCCCCAACCATGTCATAGACCGTCTTGTCGAGAAGGCGGCCAAAGGCCGTCATGCCGACGCCTACTACGTAGATATTGCTCATATTTATGTTTTTCTTTGGGTAATAAGTTGGTTCAACGGCCCTGGAACTGGGGCTCGCGTCGTTCTGAAAATGACTTGAGGCCTTCCTGGAAGTCGAAGGTGCGCATGTGTTGGCGCAACATGACTTGCTCGTGCACCAGTGCGTCGTCGCGTGTTTTGTCGGCTGATGCGCGCGCCACTTCCTTCATGCGACGCAAGGCGATCGGGCTCTTCTTTGCGATGTGGACGGCAAGCTTTTGTGCAGCCTCGGCCAGTGCGGCATCGGGATGCACTTCGCACACCAGACCGCAGGCCTGCATCTGTGTGGACGACAGCGACTTGCCCGTCATCAGCATGTACATCGCCATGTTCAGCGGGATAAGGCGCGGCAGCACGGCGGCGCCACCTGCACCCGGATAGACACCGAAGTTGGCATGCGCATCAGCCAGCGTGGCGCTTTCGGCCGCGATGATCATGTCAGCACACATCGCGAGTTCCAGGCCACCGGCCATGGTCACGCCATTCAGTGAAGCGATCACCGGTTTGGGGAAGTTGCGCAGTCGCGTATAGAGAACGTTCGCGCGGTCCAGAAAATCGGGCTCGCCGGCGGGCAGGTTCTGGCTGGCGAGAATTTCTTTCAGGTCAGCACCGGCGCAGAACGCGCTGCCTGCGCCCGTCAGGACTACGACCCGCACACTGTCATCTGTCGCCAGTTCAACCAGACGTCGGTCTAGCTCTGCCACCAGCGCCAGATTCAGCGAGTTCATGGCCTTGGGCCGGTTGAGCATCAAGCGCGCGACAGCGTCGGTCGTTTCGCAAAGCAATACATCGTCGGACATGGAATCTCCTGAAAATCAAGTGATTCAATGCTAAGGCGCGACTCCCACTGTGACAGGTCATTGCAGCGAAACGCGTTGTCTGTCCAACGGGATGGAATACTGGGGATAACCCTGATTTTTAGGTTGCGTCGGGCGCTACCGGATGTTGAGCTAGAGCTTCCAGCGCCTTGACCAACGCTGAATGATCGGCTTGCCCGTGGCCCATCGCGGCGCATGTGTTCATGAGCTGCGCAGCGCCTGCGGTTTGCGGTAATGCTACGCCAAGCGAACGCGCGCTCTGCAACGCGAGGTTCAAATCTTTCTGATGCAGCGCGATGCGAAAGCCTGGCGAGAAGGTACGCTTTATCATGCGTTCGCCGTGTACTTCGAGAATGCGTGACGAGGCGAAGCCGCCCATCAGCGCCTGCCGCACCTTGGCCGGATCAGCGCCCGCTTTTGACGCGAACACCAGTGCCTCGGAGACGGCAGCGATGGTGAGCGCCACGATGATTTGGTTCGCTACCTTGGTGATCTGCCCGGCGCCCACAGTGCCGACCAGCGTGATGTTCTTGCCCATCTTTTCTAACAGGGGCAGGGCGCGTTCGAAAGCCTCTTCAGTCCCGCCGCACATGATGGTCAGGCTCGCCGCTTTGGCTCCGACCTCGCCGCCGGACACTGGTGCGTCGACATAGTCGCAACCCAGCGCAGCTATTTTTTTGGCGAAGGCTTGGGTCTGGATTGGGTCGATCGAGCTGCAATCGATGACGAGCCTTCCCTTTACGAGACCTGCCGCTACACCGCCTTCGCCGAACAGTACAAGCTCGACGTCGGGCGTGTCGGGCAGCATGAGGATGACGATATCCGCCTTTTGTGCCACTTCTGTGGCAGAGATGCACGACGTTGCGCCGGATGCGAAAGGTTCAGGAGCAGGCTTGCGTGTGTGAATGAACAGCGTGTGGCCTGCGTCTAGCAAGTGTCCCGCCATGGGTGCGCCCATGATGCCGAGGCCGATGAAGCCGATATTTGCCATGATGTTTTCTCAGTCCAGCATTGCCATAGCGATTGACGTAGGCGCGTCTTCCATGCCCTCGGCCAGTGGCTCAAACTCGTTGATGGCATCGATCTCGGTGCCCATTGCGATATTGGTCACGCGCTCCAGCATCACCTCGATCACCACCGGCACACGGAACTCGGCCATCAGCGCTTCGGCCTTTCTGATGGCGGGCGTCATCTCGTCTTGCTTGTGCACACGGATGGCTTTACAGCCGAGGCCCTCCACCACTTTCAAGTGGTCTACGCCGTAGCTCGCTTCGATGCCGGCATCGGGTGCGGCGTTGATGTTGTCGAACGCGAGCTGTACGCAGTAGTCCATCTCGAACCCGCGCTGGCTCTGACGGATCAGGCCGAGGTAGCTGTTGTTCACCACGATGTGGATATAGGGCAGTTTGAACTGCGCGCCCACCGCTAACTCTTCGATCATGAACTGGAAGTCGTAGTCGCCAGAGAGCGCGACGATCTTGCGCGTCGGGTCGGCTGCACGCACGCCGAGCGCGGCCGAGATGGTCCATCCCAACGGGCCAGCCTGGCCGCAGTTGATCCAATTGCGCGGGTTGTAGACGTGCAGAAACTGTGCAGCTGCGATTTGCGAAAGTCCAATGGTGCTCACGTAGCAGGTGTCGTGGCTGAAGTTGTTGTTCATGCACTGGTACACGCGCTGTGGCTTCATCGGCACGTCGGCGAAGTTGGTCTTGCGCAGCATCGTCATCTTGCGATCGCGGCATTCGCCAGCCCACTTTGTACGGTCTGGCAACTGGCCATTGGCCTTCATCTGCTCGGCGACGTCGACGAATTGTTCCAATGCAAGTTTCGCGTCTGAGACGACGCCGAAGTCTGGCGTGAACACACGGCCGATTTGCGTCGGCTCGATGTCGACGTGTACAAAAGTGCGCCCTTTCGTATAGACCTCCACGGAACCGGTGTGGCGATTGGCCCACCGGTTACCGATACCCATCACGAAGTCGCTTGCGAGCATCGTCGCGTTGCCGTAGCGGTGGCTGGTCTGTAAGCCGCACATGCCCGCCATCAACGGGTGGTCATCGGGGATCACGCCCCAGGCCATCAGCGTCGGGATCACCGGCACGCCAGTCGCTTCGGCGAAGCGTACCAAAAGTTGGGCTGCATCGGCGTTGATGACGCCACCGCCGGCCACTATCAACGGCCGCTCGGCCGCGTTAAGCATGGCAATGGCTTTCTCGATTTGCACACGCGTGGCTGCTGGCTTGTAGGGCTTGAGTGGCTCGTAGGTGTCAATGTCAAACTCGATCTGCGCCATCTGTACGTCGAAGGGCAGGTCGATCAGCACCGGTCCGGGACGACCTGAACGCATGAGATGGAAGGCGTGTTGGAACACCTGCGGTACCTGGCCCGGCTCACGCACCGTGACCGACCATTTGGTAACTGGCTTGCTGATCGACTCAATGTCGACCGCCTGAAAATCTTCCTTGTAAAGCCGTGCACGCGGTGCCTGACCGGTGATACACAGGATCGGAATCGAGTCGGCCCATGCTGAGTACAGGCCGGTAATCATGTCGGTGCCTGCTGGTCCGGAGGTTCCGATGCACACACCGATGTTGCCGGCGATGGCCCGCGTGTAGCCCTCGGCCATGTGCGATGCGCCCTCTACGTGACGCGCCAAAATATGGGCGATGGTGCCAAGCTTGCGCAACGCGGCGTAGAGCGGATTGATGGCGGCGCCGGGCACGCCAAAGGCTTGTGTGACGCCTTCTTTTTCCATCACGAGCACGGCAGCCTGCGCTGCGGTCATCTTGGCCATGGTGTTGTCTCCTTCAGTTCTTGATGCCTCGACTTTAGGAAGCAATGGCATTTTGCAGAAGACGGCACCAGACCATAAAACCTATTCCACCGTGGAATAAGTGGCTACCATGCGGACATGGATCGTTTACTCGCAATGGAGATGTTTGTGCGCGTGGTCGAGACCGGCAGCTTCTCCAAAGCGGCGCTTGAGTTCAACACCACGCAACCCACCGTGACCAAGCAGGTCGCGTCCACTGAGGCGCGCCTGAAGGTGCGTCTGCTGAACCGCAACACGCGCGGTGTCAGCCTCACCGAATCGGGCGCGCTGTACTACGAAAAATGCAAGGGCATCGTGCGTGATGCCGCGGAAGCTGAAAGCATCGTGCAACTGCGCCAAGGCCAAGCCCAAGGGCTGTTGCGCGTTGGTACCTCTGTGGCCTTTGGGCGACGCGTGGTGGTGCCCCTCGCACTCGACTACATGCGACGCAATCCGCAGGTGCAACTCGACCTGAGTTTCGAAGACCGCTATGTGGACCTGGTGGCGCAAGGCATCGACGTGGCGATCCGCATGGGTAGGCTGGCTGATTCATCACTCGGGGCTCGTTTTCTGGGTACCAACCCATGGGTCATTGTGGCTTCGCCGGGTTACCTCAAGAAACACGGTGTCCCGAAGTGCGCGCAAGACCTGAGCAGCCACGAGGCGCTGATCTACAGCAGCGTGGTGGGCGATGACGTGTGGCGCCTGCTCACGTCCAAAGGCGATCCGGTCACGGTACCAATGACGGGGCGCTTTCGCTCGAATAACGTGTCTGCCGTGCTGGCCGCAGCGCGCGATGACATGGGCATCGCGCTTATGCCGCGCTATGTGGCAACTGACTCACTGTTGTTAGGCAAGGTGCTGGAGGTCTTGCCCGACCACGCACTGGCCGAACAAGAGATCCACGCCGTGTTTCCGTCTCCCAAGCTGGTGCCGGGCAAGGTGACGGCGTTCATTGGTTTTTTGCAGAGCCACTTTGGTGGTGAATGGTGGCTTCGGTCGTCGGGCTCAGCAAACGGCTAGGACCCGTATCCGTATCAATCTCCTGACAGCAGTGCATCTATCTCCGTGGCGCTGAAACCTACTTTGCGCAGGATGTCTGCACTGTGTTGACCCCGTCCGGGCACATCGGCAATAGGTGCTGTTGGCGTGCCGGAGAAGCGCGGCGCTGGAGCGGCCTGCAAGACGCCGTTGTGATGCGCGTAAATGCCGCGTGCGGCCATGTGTGGATGCATCATCGCCTCGGGTGGCGTCAGCACTGGCGCAAAACAGGCGTCGCTGCCTTCCAGCAAATCGATCCAGTACTGACGGGGTTGTGTCGCAAACAACGCAGTCATTCGTGCCCGCAGCGGCCCCCAACAGCGCGAATCGTATGGTTTCTGGAAATCCGGGTCATCGCTCAATCCCAATCTCTTGAACAGCAATGCATTGAACTGTGGCTCCAGTGCCTGGATGCTGACGAAATGACCATCTGCGCAGACAAAAGCGCCTGACCAGTGGGGTCCGTCAAGCATGCCCTGTCCGCGCTCAAAGGGCTGTTGTCCGGCAGCATGGGCCGACAGCAGCAAGTTCATCATGTTGGCACTGCCATCAACAATGGCCGCATCTACCACTTGGCCCGTTCCGCCGTTGCGTACGTTGAGCATACCGGCCAGAAGTCCCATTGCCAGATAGAGTGCACCGCCGCCAAGGTCGCCGATCAGCGTGGCCGGTACGGCGGGAGGACGACCGGGTTCGCCGCCAAACCACAATGCACCGGACAGCGCGATGTAGTTGAGGTCATGGCCCGCAGCGTGCGAAAGCGGGCCTTGCTGGCCCCAGCCCGTCATGCGACCGTAGACCAACTTAGGGTTGCGCGCCAGACAGACATCGGGGCCCAAACCGAGTCGTTCCATCACGCCGGGGCGCATGCCTTCGATCAATGCATCGGCGGTGTCGATCAAGCGCAGCACAGCGGCAACCGAAGCCGGGTCTTTCAGGTCGAGGGCGAGCGAGCGCTTGCCCCGGTTCGTGATGGTGGTTTTGTCAGCATCAAGAAGGGCGTTACCTTTGCCTCCGACACGCTCGACCAGGATGACTTCGGCGCCCATGTCGGCTAACAACATGCCGCAGAACGGCGCCGGCCCGATACCTGCGATTTCAACAATACGGAATCCGTCCAGAACGCCCATAGCTGTACTCTCTCAATCGAATGAATTTATGAATTTTTTTGCTGTGCGTTGGCAAGCGGCTTCCAGTGCAGAACACCAAACAGCATCGTCAACAACACACTGTAAGCCAGTGCGCCCGGGTAGAGGCCGATATACCGCCAGAAGATCGCCAACTCCAGCGCGTGGGCAACGAGGAATAGGGCCGCTATGGCTGGCAACGCAGTGGATGCCCAGCCAGACAGCAGCCCGACCAGCGCCGCGATGGCCAGCGCGTAGATCGCGAGAGCGATTACTTTCAGTAACGGCAACATGGCGTTCCCTTAAGCCAACGCGCCAGCAAGTGCACTCTCTCGGGCTGATGCTTTGATCATGTCCGCAGCCTTTTCCGCGATCATGATGGTCGGCGCATTGGTGTTGCCGGAGACGATGTCCGGCATGATCGAGGCGTCGACCACGCGCAGGCCTTTTATGCCCTTGACGCGCAACTGAGCGTCGACCACGTCCATCGGCCCGTTGCCCATGCGGCAGGTGCCGACAGGGTGGTAGGCGCAGTCCGCATTGTTTCGGACAAAAGCTTCGATCTCCTTGTCAGTGAGTGCTGCGGCTGAGTTTTTGGACTCGCGCCCACCCAGACTGGCCAAGGCAGGCTGCTGAGTGATTTTTCGGATCAGTTTGAAGCCGCGCACCAAGCGATCTACATCGTCCTGCTCGGACAGGAAGTTGGTGTCGATGAGTGGAGGAGCCATCGGATCGGCGCTGGCCAGAGACACGCAGCCAACCGACTTGGGGCGCAGCAGGCCATCGTGTACCGAGTAGCCCTTGCCGATCAATATTTTCCGGCCATGGTCCATCAGCTTGGCGATGACAAAAACGATCTGTAAGTCCGGCGTGGCTTCGTCCGGCGACGACTTGATGAAGCCGGTGCCTTCGGCCAGATTACTCGTCAACTGGCCACTACGGCGCTTGCCCCACGAGAACATGCTTTTGAGGATTTCCCAGGATCCCGCCAGTGAAATGCCGACCAAACCGCGTTGCGAAGCGCTGGAATTGCCTGCCTCGTAACTGTGCACTACATCAATATGGTCTTGCAGATTCTGGCCAACGCCTGGTGCGTCGAGCACCACCGGAATGCGGTACTGGCGCAATGTGGCCGCCGGCCCGATGCCTGACAGCATGAGTACCTGCGGCGACTGGAGGGCGCCTGCGCAGAGCAGCACTTCACGGTCGGCATGCACCTGTTGGGTGGCTCCACTGGCGTCGCGGTACTCCACTCCAACAGCGCGGTTGCCCCTCATCAGGATACGCGTGGTGTGCGCTTTGGTAATCACTGTCAGATTTGGACGGTCGAGATTCGGTGTCAGATAGCCCTTGGCTGTGCTGCAACGTTCACCGTTCTTTTGCGTGACCTGCGTCAGGCCAACCCCCAATTGGTGTTCGCCATTGAAGTCATGATTTCGGTGATGCCCAGCCTGCATGCCAGCTTTGACAAACGCCTTCACATACGGGCTGGGATCCAGTACCTCAGCCACGTTAAGCGGCCCACCGGCGCCGTGGTATTGGCTCTCACCCCAGCGCTCGTTGTTTTCCGCTTTCTTGAAATACGGCAGCACGTCCGCGTAACCCCAGCCCGCGTTGCCTGCTTCGGCCCAACGGTCGTAGTCTGTGCGATCGCCGCGGATGTACATCATTCCGTTGATGGAGCTTGACCCACCCAGCGCCTTGCCGCGTGGTTGGTAGCCGATACGACGGTTCAGCCCTTTGTTAGGCTTGGTTTTGAAGGCCCAGTTGTACAGCGGGTAGGGGATCAACAGGGCAATGCCCGCCGGACATTGAATTAACGCGCTGGTGTCGGGGCCACCGGCCTCCAGCAGTACCACGTTGACACTCTGGTCTTCGCTTAACCGCGCAGCCAGCACACATCCCGCAGAACCACCACCGATGACGATGTAATTAGTTATGTTGTTCATACGTATTTGATGTGTACTTCGCCGAGTTGGCCGTTGAATCGGAAAGGAGCACGGTCGTAGTAGTCGAGCGACACCGGTGAACCCAGGTCGATGCCTACATTGAAGGACTCGCTGGCCGTGAAGCACAGCGGTGCGGTGAACGGCGTAGTGCCGCGCGCCACTTCAGTGCCGTCAACGCGGATCACGAAGGTGGCTGGCGTACCGGGGTTAGGCCCACCGCGGATCGTTTCCAGTTCCAGCTTGTGCTTGCCAGCCGGCACGATGTTGGGACTAAGCAATTTGGTGCGTGCCAGTCCGAGGCTGTTGTATTCGAAGTGGACATGACCATGGTCCATGTACAGCACCAGTCCACCTGCCACGCCACCCAAAGCGTAGATTACGCCACTGGCTTCGGCTGGCATATCCACCTCAACGGTCACAAGGCTGTTACGGTCGCGTAGATTTGGGGCACAGAATTCGGGCAGTCGCGTCACAGCGCTGTTGAAATGCCATTCGGTCTGCGAAGTGCCTATGCGTGCGCTTGGATTGAGCAAGGGGCCCAGGCCAGCGCCGATCGGGTACACGTTGTTGGCACGCGCCTCGATATCGAACAAATGTTTGAGTTCTGCCAGCTTCTCAGGGAATTCCTTCGACACATCGCTAGCTTGCGAATAGTCGCCATCGAGCTTGTACAGCGCCCACACATCTTCTTCAGGATTCCAGTTGGCATAAGCCGCTGCCGTGGCCGATAGCCAAGGCAGGCGCGGGCCGAACACGGAGGCCATCCAGCCATCGGCATAGATGCCGCGGCTGCCAAAAATCTCGAAATACTGATGCCGTTTGCGGGTCGGCGCCTCTGCGTCGCCGAAGGTGTAAGCCAAACTGGCGCCGTCGAGTGGATCCTGCTTGAAGCCGTTGACCGATTCGGGCGGCGTGATGCCGATCACTTCATAGATGGTCGGCGCGATGTCGTTGACGTGGTGAAACTGTCCGCGCACTTTGGCGTCAACCGCGATACCGTTGGGCCACGAGATGGCCATTGGCACCCGCGTGCCACCGAAATATCCGGCCACCAGCTTGGTTCCTTGGAACGGACTTTCCCCGGCCCAGGCCCAGCCAGCGTGGTACATGTTGGCGACCTTCGGGCCACCCAGTGCGGCGAGGCCGCCGTACTGCGCATCGAGAATTTTCATCTGCTGAGAGAACGGAATTGGGATGCCACTGATCGACGAGATCTCGTTGATGGTGCCGCCCGCGCCTTCAGCAGACGCACCGTTGTCGGACAGCACATAGAAGATCAGCGTGTTGTCGCGCAGACCGAGTCGTTCTAGCTCGCTCACGACCTTCCCGGCCTGCACATCGGCGTGCTCTAGGAATCCGGCGTAGACCTCCATCAAGCGCGCTTGGTATTTCTGTTCTTCGGCCGGCAAGCTCTCCCATGCGACCAGTGTGTCGGGGCGGGGCGTCAGCTGGCTGTCGGCAGGAATCCACCCCATGGCCTTCTGACGTCTAAATGCCTCCTCGCGGTACACATCCCAACCGCCGTCGAACTTGCACTTGTACTTGTCCGACCACTCCTGAAAGACCTGGTGCGGCCCATGCACGGCACCTGGTGCCCAGTACATCAGGAAAGGTTTTTCCGGTGCGATGGCGTGCTGCTCGCGCAACCACGCGGTCGCCTGATTCGCCAAGTCTTCGCTGAGGTGATACGTCGGATCGTTCGGTGGCTCAATCGGCGTGGTACCCCGGTACAGGCTGGGGTGGTACTGCGATGTTTCGGCGGCGATGAAGCCATAGAAGTGGTCGAAGCCGCAGCCGGTCGGCCAGCGATCGAAGGGGCCGGCAGCCGATGTGTGCAGTGCCGGCGTGTTGTGCCACTTGCCAAAGGCCGCAGTACCGTAGCCATAGTGTTTGAGCACTTCAGGAACAGTAGCCGAGGTCTTAGGGATTTCTCCCGTGTAGCCGTCGAAATCGCTTGCGAATTCGGTGATGGTGCCGGACTCGACGCGATGGTGGTTGCGCCCGGTCAGCAGCGAAGCCCGCGTGGCTGAACTGATGGCTGTCGTATGGAAAGCGTTGTAGCGCACGCCGCTGTCGGCAATGCGGCTGAGCGTGGGCGTATGAATAGCACCGCCGACGGTGTCCGCATGAGCAAAGCCCACATCGTCCAGCATGATGATGAGAACGTTGGGCGCACCAGGACGGAGCCGAGACTCATTTTTGCGCCATTGATGGGTTGATGCGGCTAGATTAGAGGCTGCTACGCTGGCGGTGGGTGTTTTCCGGAAAGGCAGGTTTGGAAAATCGTCTTCCGGTTTAGTGGCTTCGATAATTATTTTTGGGTTCATCAGAGTCTCCAGAGAAGGAACTGTCCGTTTTTTAAGGCGCTGTCGGGCGGCACCTTCCTAACAAATCAGTATGAAGACGATTCTAGAAATGGGGTCTGTGCGAGGCCAGTCTTTGAAGTCAATTCAATGGTCTGGCGAGGTGCTGCTGTGCTGTGACCATCACGAAATAGCTTGCCCGAGTAGAGTTGCAGAGCAAAAACAGTTCCTCAGACAGTTACTATTTGTTGGCCGCTAGCGGTGCTTCATGCCAAAATCAAATTCTTCCATGTCAACGACATCCCCCAACATGACTGCCAGCGATGAACCCACCACAATAGGTGGCTACGTGCTGGCGATTGCTAAGGCTCTTGATTACAGCGGAGTGGACAGCTCCCGTATCTTGCAAGCGGTCGGCATTTCACTGGAACTGACCAATGATCCGATGAGTCGATTGCCCGTTGCGACCCTTACCAAGCTCTACCGTGCGTGTGTCGAAGTGACATGCAATCCTTGCTTCGGCTTAACTGTTGCCCGGTTTATTCATGTCTCCAACCTTCACGCGCTGGGCTATGCACTGGCAGCGAGCACGACGCTGATGGAGTTTTGCCGGCGACTGGCACGTTACTTCAGGCTAGCTTCCCAAACCGCCGAGATTGTCATTACAGCAGTGGATGGAGAGGTCACGCTGCAGGTAAGGTTGCTAGCGGATGTCAGTGCTGAGACGGAAGATGCGTTCATGGGATTCGTGGTGCTTGCCATGCGGCAACTTTATAAGGCTGATTTCAATCCCTTGCACACCGCATTTCGGCATGCGGCGCCGCCCTCAGGCATTCGGCCTTACGAAGTGCTGTTCCGCTCTCCGGTTAGCTTCTCTCAGGCGGCGCCCTCGCTGCGCTTTCCCCAGTCCGCTCTCGAGCAACCGCTTGCCGGTGCTTGCTCTGATTTGGCACAACTCAACGACAACATTGCCACAAGCTATATCGCCCGCCTGGATAAAAACGATATCGTGACCGCAGTGCGCCAGAGAATCATCGAGTTCCTGCCTAGTGGTGAATGCTCCCGAAAGGAGGTAGCTAGTGTGATGTGCATGAGTCCTGCTACCTTGCAGTTCAAGCTGGCACAACGCAATACAAACTTTCATGACTTGTTTGACAGCATTCGCAAGGAATTGGCTCTGAGCTACGTGAAGCAGTCTTCCTTGTCGATCACCGAAATCACCTATCTGCTTGGGTTTAGCGACACCAGTAATTTCACCCGCGCTTTCAAGCGCTGGGAAGGCGTTTCGCCCAGCGACTTTCGAAGCGGTGCTGCATCATTCGCGGTTTGACCGTTTGACCGTTTGACCGCTTGAAATAGCCACGATAAAACGACAGTCAACCCCGGCCTGCCCTTCGGGGCTTGGGATAATCCCTTATCATTCAAAGAGCCGGACGCCCTCCGGCTTTTGTTTGCTATGACCGATATATCTACCTCCCCACTCATCGAACTCAAAAACCTCAGTTTTGGCTACGGCTCGCGCCTTATCCTTGACGGGGTAACGCTGACCATCCCACGCGGCAAAGTCACTGCCTTAATGGGGGCGTCTGGCGGTGGGAAAACCACAGTGTTGCGTTTGATTGGTGGCCAAAACCGAGCACAAAAGGGTGAGTTGCTGCTGCACGGTGCTATTGATCCGCTCACTGGCCAGGCCGCACCCACCCAAAACGTGGGTCAGCTCAACGCCCGTGATCTCTACGCTGCCCGTCGTCGTATGGGCATGCTGTTCCAGTTTGGCGCGCTGTTTACCGATTTGAGCGTGTTTGACAATGTGGCATTTCCGCTGCGCGAGCATTCCGATTTGTCTGAAGCGCTGATTCGCGACATCGTGCTGATGAAGCTCAATGCCGTGGGACTGCGTGGTGCACGCGATTTGATGCCCAGCGAAATATCTGGTGGTATGGCCCGCCGCGTCGCTTTGGCACGCTCCATTGCACTTGACCCGGAGTTGGTGATGTACGACGAACCCTTTGCCGGGCTAGACCCTATTTCGCTCGGTACCGCCGCCCGCTTGATTCGCCAGCTAAACGACGCCATGGGCCTCACCAGCATCATTGTTTCGCATGACTTGGAAGAAACCTTCCGCATTGCGGATCAGGTGATCGTGTTGGCAAACGGAAAAATCGCGGCACAAGGCACGCCGGAGTCGGTACGCAACAGTACGGATCCTTTGGTGCACCAGTTCGTCAATGCGTTGCCCGAAGGCCCTGTACGTTTTCACTACCCAGGGCCTACGGTGGCGCAAGATTTTGGCTCTGACCAGGCGACATCATGAAGCCCTCCCTTTTATCGAATATCGGCTTTGCCCTGCGAAACCAGTTGGCCAGTCTTGGAGCTGGTGCTCGTTTGCTGAGCCGTTTACTCATGCTGCTGGGGCCGACGCTTCGCCGCTTTGGTCTGCTGCGCGACCAGATTCACTTTTTAGGAAACTATTCGCTTGCCATTATCACGGTGTCAGGTCTGTTTGTCGGCTTTGTGCTGAGCTTGCAGGGCTACTACACGTTGCAGCGTTACGGCTCTTCCGATGCGTTGGGTTTGCTGGTGGCCTTGAGTTTGGTTCGTGAACTCGGCCCTGTCGTTACTGCGCTGCTTTTTGCCGGACGTGCTGGCACCTCACTGACTGCTGAAATTGGTCTGATGAAAGCCGGTGAGCAGCTCAGTGCAATGGAAATGATGGCCGTTGATCCAGTGCGCCGCATTTTGGCTCCGCGTTTTTGGGCGGGTGTGTTCGCGATGCCAGTGTTGGCGGCAGTATTTAGCGCCGTAGGCATCTTGGGCGGCTGGGCGGTCGGCGTGCTGTTGATTGGCATTGACCCCGGTGCATTCTGGAGTCAGATGCAAGGTGGTGTAGACGTTTGGAAAGACGTGGGCAATGGCGTCATCAAAAGTATTGTGTTTGGTTTCACGGTTACTTTTGTGGCGCTGTACCAAGGTTTTGAGGCGCAGCCGACCCCCGAAGGCGTATCGCGTGCAACTACGCGCACGGTGGTGGTGGCGTCGCTGTCGGTATTGGCTTTGGACTTCATGCTGACGGCATTGATGTTCAGCATTTAAGAATTAAGAAATTTAAGCGATTTAAGAAATTAAGCTTTGAGGAAAGTAAATGGAACGTTCAAAAAATGATGTGTGGGTCGGTCTTTTCGTTGTCATTGGTGCTGCAGCGCTGCTGTTTCTGGCGCTTAAGTCGGCCAATTTGCTGAGTTTAAATTTCGATTCAACTTACGCCGTCAGTGCCAAATTTGACAACATTGGTGGCCTCAAGTCCAAAGCTGCGGTCAAAAGCGCTGGTGTGGTGGTAGGCCGGGTAGATTCCATCGTGTTTGACGACAAGACCTTCCAGGCCCGTGTCAACATGGCGATGGAGTCGCGCTATTTGTTCCCTAAAGACAGCTCGCTGAAAATTTTGACAAGTGGTCTTCTGGGCGAGCAGTACATCGGCATTGAAGCCGGAGCTGACGCGCAAAACTTGGCCGCTGGCGACAAAATTCAAAGCACGCAATCAGCAGTAGTGCTGGAAAACCTCATCAGCCAGTTCTTGTTTAACAAAGCGGCTGATGGGCCAGATAAGGCCGCTGCTGTGGGTGCCGCACCCGCATCTACAGCAGCTCCAGCTTCCGCCCCCGCTGCTCTGGCTCCTGCATCCTCTCAGAAATAAAGGTTTTTATGTTTACGTTCACCTCATCCCGTTTGGCATTGCCGACGGGCTTTCGGCATCTGAGCTTGATGGCTGTCTGTTTGTTACTGGCTGTGCTGACGGGAT
Source organism: Betaproteobacteria bacterium (assembly GCA_043739385.1). Lineage (GTDB taxonomy): Bacteria > Pseudomonadota > Gammaproteobacteria > Burkholderiales > Burkholderiaceae_C > Defluviibacillus. The sequence goes on from JAYUED010000001.1 coordinate 177,638, forward strand.
GTGCCAGTGGCCCTCGCAGTGATCCACGCGACCCGTGGGAGCCGTTCAACCGCAGCATGTGGGCATTTAATGACGGGCTGGACAAAGCGGTTCTTCGCCCTGTCGCTGAGACCTACAAGGATGTCACGCCGAATCTTTTGCGCAAAGGAGTGAATAATTTCTTTTCTAATCTGACTGACCTATGGTCTTTTGTGAATAACTCACTGCAGCTCAAGCCGCGTGAGGCGATGGAAAGCTTGACGCGCTTCAATCTGAACACGTTCTTTGGATTAGGTGGCTTATTGGATATTGCTTCCGAGGCCGGTATTGAGCGACATCGTGAAGATTTTGGTCAAACGTTAGGCCGATGGGGTGTGCCCTCGGGGCCTTATCTCGTTGTACCGTTTTTGGGGCCGTCAACGCTGCGCGACACCGCTGCTCGCGCCATCAATGCCACGGGTGACCCGGTGTATTACGTGGACAATGTGTTCAAGCGCAATAGTCTGTATGTGCTCCGTGTCGTTGATCTTCGCGCTAGTCTTCTGCGTGCTGGGAATGTTCTGGAAGAAGCTGCGCTAGATCGATACACCTTTACCCGCGATGTTTACTTGCAAATTCGCAGGCGTGAGGTTTTGGGCGATAAGGTTGATGACATACAAGATACGCCCCCAACCGATAGCAAGTAACACGGTGTAACATTAAATAATGTAAAGCGCTTGCCGCTGTAAGGTGTGGTTGTAAGCGAAAACACCCCACTCAACGTTTTAGAGATACGCAGACTCTGCGAAGGAAAGAACATGCTGAACAGCCACATTGCCCTCCCCATCACCTTCCCCGCTGTACTGTTTACACGCCGTGCTTTAGGCGCTGCAGTAAGCCGTGTTGCATTTGCTGTTGTTACGGTCACCGCCTTGGCAGGTTTTAGTATGGCTCACGCTGCCGATGAAAGCCCTGATGCCCTCATCACCCGCGTCTCCACGGATGTGTTGAACACGATTCGTACAGACAAATCCATGTCCGGCGATATCAACAAAATCATCGCACTGGTGGACAGCAAAATCATGCCGAGTGTGAATTTCGCCCGCATGACAGCCTCAGCTGTGGGACCTACATGGCGGTCCACTACGCCTGAGCAGCAAAAGCGCTTGCAAGAAGAGTTCAAGACTTTGCTGGTGCGCACCTACTCAGGCGCGCTGGCGCAGGTAAGCGACCAGACAATCTTTGTTAAGCCTACCCGTATGGCTGGAGATGACAAAGAAGTCATCGTACGAACCGAAGTACGCGGCGGAAGCGACCCGATCCAGCTGGATTACCGTCTGGAAAAATCCGCTGATGGCAGTTGGAAAATTTACAACCTTAACGTGTTGGGCGTGTGGTTGGTTGAAACCTACCGCAGCCAGTTTGCACAGGAAATCAACGCTGGTGGTGCTGATGGCCTCATCAACACACTGACGGCGCGCAACAAAGCCAATGGCGCTAAAAAGAGCTAAGCACTTTGAATCCTGCCAACGTTGACGTTGTAGTGGCCATGCAAGCACTGCCGATTGCACTGACTTTGCTTGAAGCCACCGCCTGCGCCGCCTTGCTCCGTGTGGCGGTGCAGCAAGATGATCGCACGCAAGTGGTTGTAGACGCCAGCGCCTTGCTGCGTTTTGATTCTGCGGCCTTGGCCGTACTGCTGGACTGTCGCCGTGCTGCCATAACTGCGAACAAGTCCTTTGCAGTGCGCGGCATGGCCCCGCGCTTGCACGAATTGGCTGTGCTTTACGGTGTTGATGCTTTGCTGCCCGTGCCCTGAGTGAGCTCTGAGAAAGGCCACTAACTGCGATCAGCCTTAAGGCGCTGCGGTCGTGACAGACGCGGCGGCTAAAATACGTGGCTCTATGCCTGCTATCTCCTTCCAGTCCGTCTCCAAAGACTACTCATCCCCCAGTGGCCCTCAATCCGCAGCTCTTCGTGCTTTAGATGGTGTGAGCTTCGACATTCAAGAGGGCGAATTTTTTGGTCTTTTGGGGCCAAACGGTGCGGGCAAAACTACCCTTATCAGCGTGCTCGCGGGCTTGACCCGTGCCACTGGTGGCCGTGTGCTGGTGCAAGGCAGTGATGTCCAAATTGATTACGCTGCTGCCCGCCGCAAACTGGGTATCGTTCCGCAAGAACTGGTTTTTGACCCGTTCTTCAACGTTCGTGAAGCGCTACGCATCCAATCCGGTTACTTTGGCGTTAAAAATAACGATGACTGGATTGACGAGTTACTTAGCAGCTTGGGCTTGACCGATAAAGCCGATGCCAACATGCGCCAGCTCTCCGGTGGTATGAAGCGCCGGGTACTGGTGGCACAGGCCTTGGTTCACAAACCCCCAGTCATCGTGCTTGACGAGCCGACTGCAGGCGTGGACGTGGAGCTTCGCCAGACCCTGTGGCAATTCGTTGCCAAGCTGAACCGCCAAGGCTCTACCGTGCTACTGACCACCCATTATTTGGAGGAAGCAGAAGCCTTGTGTAGCCGCATTGCCATGCTCAAAGCAGGCCGTGTGGTGGCGCTTGCCAGCACCACTGAACTGCTGAAAGGCGCTTCGTCGAACGTACTGCGCTTCAAAGTTGATAGCGAACTCCCCAGGAACTTAGCTGACAAAGCACGTATTACTGGTCGAATCGTGCAATTCCCCGCCCAAAACGCTCTAGAGATCGAGCAATACCTCGCCGCCGTGCGCGAAGCTGGTCTGGAGGCCCACGACGTGGAAATCCGCAAAGCCGACTTGGAAGATGTTTTCTTGGACGTGATGAATACCGCTGGAGCCCAAGCATGAGCCAAACGAGAAATCCCCTATTTCAAGGTGCTTCCACGCTGTTTTACAAAGAAGTGCTGCGCTTTTGGAAGGTGTCTTTCCAAACAGTTGCGGCGCCCGTGCTGACCGCTGTGCTCTACATGCTGATTTTCGGCCATGTGATGTCCGACCGCGTGAAGGTCTACGACGCCGTCAGCTACACCGCCTTTTTGGTGCCCGGTTTGGTGATGATGAGCGTGCTGCAAAACGCCTTCGCCAACAGCAGCTCTTCGCTGATACAAAGCAAGATCATGGGCAACCTGGTGTTTTTGCTGCTGACGCCTCTTTCGCACTGGGCGTGGTTTTTGGCTTATGTGGGCTCGTCTGTGGTGCGTGGGCTGGCGGTGGGGTTGGGGGTATTTGCTGTCACCGTGTGGTTTGGTAATCCCGGCTTTGTAGCCCCAACGTGGATTTTGCTATTCGCCTTGCTGGGTGCTGCGCTGATGGGCGCTTTAGGCTTGATTGCTGGCCTGTGGGCTGAAAAGTTTGATCAACTCGCGGCCTTCCAAAACTTCGTCATCATGCCCATGACATTTTTAAGCGGAGTGTTTTACTCTATTCACTCCTTGCCTTCATTTTGGCAAGGCGTGAGCCATCTCAACCCCTTCTTTTACATGATCGACGGTTTCCGTTACGGCTTCTTTGGAGTCAGCGATGTATCGCCTTGGGCCAGCTTGTGCGTGGTCGGGTTTTCGCTGATCTTTGTCAGCGTGCTGACGGTGCATCTGCTCAAGACCGGCTACAAGATCAGGCATTGAGTACAGGGTGAATTGCTACTTTTTTGTGGCTAACAAAAAGCATCTCTTCTGCACTTCTCGATTATTTCATTTAAAAATTAAGTTAAGCCCTAGTGGCGACCTTCACCATGACAGCCCAAGAATTACAAATCCTTATAAGCCAGGGCCTGCCCTGTGAGCATCTCGAACTGAACGGCGATGGCCGCCACTGGTACGCAACTATTGTCAGCGCTGAATTCGAAGGCAAGCGCTTGATTCAGCGCCATCAAAAAGTCTATGCCACGCTGGGTCAGCGTATGCAGACGGACGAGGTACATGCCCTGTCGATGAAGACGTACACGCCTGCGGAGTGGGCTGTGAATGACGACAATAAAGCTAGCCAAGCTAATCAAGCCAACTTAACGAACGAAGCCTGACAATGGACAAACTCCTGATTCGCGGGGGCCGTACCTTGCGTGGCGAAGTGCTGATCTCTGGGGCTAAAAACGCCACCCTGCCTGAGCTGTGCGCCGCGCTGCTGACCGCTGACCCCGTGCACTTGACTAACGTACCGCGCCTGAAAGACGTGTCCACCATGCTGGCGTTGATCCGGAATATGGGGGTTGAGGCAGAGCAGGGCGCGGACGCCAGTGTCCAAATTAATGCGTCAACCCTTACCAAGCCTGAAGCGCCCTACGAGCTGGTCAAAACCATGCGAGCCTCTGTGCTGGCGCTGGGGCCGCTGCTGGCCCGATTTGGCCACGCTACTGTTTCCTTGCCCGGTGGTTGTGCTATTGGCTCTCGCCCTGTAGATCAGCACATCAAAGGCTTGCAAGCCATGGGTGCTGAAATAACCGTCGAGCACGGCTACATGCTGGCCAAGTTGCCTGAGGGCTGCACCCGCTTGCGCGGCGCGCACATCACCACCGACATGGTGACCGTGACGGGTACCGAAAACCTGCTGATGGCCGCTACTCTCGCGGAGGGCGAGACGGTGCTGGAAAACGCTGCTCAGGAGCCTGAAGTGGTTGATTTGGCCGAAATGCTCATCAAAATGGGTGCCAAAATCCAAGGCCACGGCTCGCACCGTATTCGCATTCAGGGCGTAGACCGTTTGCACGGTTGTACCCACCAGGTAGTGGCTGATCGCATCGAAGCGGGCACCTTCTTGTGCGCGGTTGCTGCCACTGGTGGCGAAGCTTTGCTGCGCCATGGCCGTGCTGACCACCTCGATGCAGTGATCGACAAGCTTCGCGAAGCTGGTGTCACCGTCACGGCTGAAGAAACTGGCCTGCGCGTCACGTCGCCTGGGGGTGCGCAGCTCAAAGCTCAATCCTTCCGAACCACCGAATACCCCGGCTTTCCTACTGACATGCAGGCGCAGTTCATGGCACTCAATTGCGTAGCGCAAGGGGCAAGCAAAGTCACTGAGACTATTTTTGAAAACCGCTTCATGCATGTTAATGAGCTGGTACGTCTGGGCGCACCGATTCAAATCGACGGCAAAATTGCAATTACCAGCGGCCCTACAAAACTTTCTGGGGCCACCGTTATGGCCACCGACTTGCGGGCTTCCGCCAGTCTGGTGATTGCAGGTTTGGTGGCCGACGGTGAAACCCTGGTTGACCGCATCTACCACCTCGACCGAGGCTATGACCAGATGGAAGCCAAACTGCGCGGCATCGGTGCCGATATTGAAAGGGTGAAAGGATGACCTCCCCCATGATTACCTTGGCGCTGTCCAAAGGTCGGATCTTCGACGAAACCCTGCCGCTGCTCAAAGCCGCTGGTATCGAGGTGTTGGACGATCCTGAAACCACCCGCAAACTGATGCTCGCTACCAACCGCCCTGACGTGCGCGTGGTGCTGGTGCGCGCCAGCGACGTGCCCACCTATGTGGAATACGGCGGCGCAGACCTCGGTGTTGTCGGCAAAGACACGTTGATCGAACACGGTGGCCAAGGCCTCTATCAGCCGTTAGACCTCAACATCGCTAAATGCCGCGTCAGCGTTGCCGTGCGCGATGATTTCGACTACGCCACAGCGGTACGTTCTGGTTCTCGCCTGCGCGTCGCCACCAAATACACAGCCATCGCCCGCACGTTTTTTGCCGAAAAAGGTGTCCATGTCGATATGGTCAAGCTCTACGGCAGCATGGAACTCGCCCCGTTGACGGGCTTGGCAGATGCCATCGTCGATATGGTGTCCACCGGCAACACCCTCAAAGCCAACCATTTGGTCGAAGTTGAACGCATCATGGACATCAGCGCCCGTTTGGTTGTGAACCAAGCCGCGCTGAAACTGAAAGGTGCGTTACTGCGGCCTATGCTAGAGGCTTTTGCAGGGGCTGTTCGGAAAGATTGATCACTATGAATTTAATAGCTAATCCCGTACGTTTATCCAGCGCATCAGCTACTTTTGAGGCTGATTTCCAAGCCAAGCTGCATGTCTCGGTGGACTCTAATACTGCCATCGTGGCTCAGGTCGCCGACATCCTCGCCGACGTGCGTCAGCGCGGCGACGCTGCAGTGTTGGACTACACCGCCCGTTGGGACAAGTTGCAAGTCGTCAGCATGACCACGCTGGAACTGACTCAGTTGGAATTGAAGGAAGCCTTCGACAACCTGCCTGTTGCCCAGCGCGAAGCCCTGCAAGCCGCTGCTGACCGGGTGCGAACCTACCACCAAGCGCAGCTGCAAGCTACCGGCCAAAGCTGGAGCTATCGGGATGCGGACGGCACCTTGCTGGGTCAAAAAGTCACGCCCATTGACCGTGCAGGCATCTATGTGCCCGGCGGTAAAGCGGCGTACCCCAGTAGCGTGTTGATGAACGCCATCCCCGCGCATGTCGCAGGTGTCGCTGAAATCATCATGGTGGTGCCCACGCCCAACGGCGATAAGAACCCACTGGTACTGGCGGCGGCTTATTTGGGTGGCGTGACCCGTGCCTTCACCATTGGCGGCGCACAAGCTGTGGCAGCAATGGCGTTCGGCACTGCCACTATCCCCCGTGTGGACAAAGTTACCGGCCCTGGCAATGCCTACGTCGCCGAGGCCAAACGCCAAGTTTTCGGCATCGTCGGCATCGACATGATCGCGGGGCCAAGTGAAATTTTGGTGCTGGCCGACGGTACGACACCGCCCGATTGGGTGGCGATGGATTTGTTCAGCCAAGCTGAACACGACGAACTGGCGCAAAGCATTCTGCTGTGTCCTGATGCGGCCTACATCGACGCCGTGCAAGCGTCGATCCATCGCCTGCTACCCGAGATGCCCCGCGCAGCCATCATCGCCAAATCGCTGAACGACCGGGGTGCGCTCATCCACACCCGCAGCATGGAAGAGGCTTGCGCCATCAGCAACCGTATTGCACCTGAGCACCTGGAAGTCTCCAGCCGCGACCCGCACCGCTGGGAGCCGTTGCTCAAACACGCTGGTGCGATCTTTTTAGGCGCTTACACCAGCGAAAGCTTGGGCGACTACTGCGCTGGGCCGAACCATGTGTTGCCCACCAGCAGCACAGCGCGCTTCAGCTCGCCTCTGGGCGTGTACGACTTCCAAAAACGCAGTAGCTTGATTGAAGTGAGTGAGGCGGGGGCGCAATCGCTGGGCAAGATCGCTGCGGTGCTGGCTTATGGCGAGGGCTTGCAAGCCCATGCCAGGGCGGCAGAGATGAGGTTGAAATGATTTGGCGCAGATTCGAGATGTACCGGGTGCGTGGCCCGATGACTATTTTTAATCACCTTTGCAAAAACTAATTTCGCTCATTTCTCATCCCATGACTATCCTTCAAACCCTCATCCAAACTCGCATTCGCCAAGACATCCAGTCCATGCACGCCTACGCTGTGCAAGATGCGACAGGTATGGTCAAGCTCGATGCGATGGAAAATCCCCACACGTTGTCACCTGCCTTGCAGGCGGCGTTGGGGGCACGCCTCGGTGCCGTTGCCATTAACCGCTACCCCGGCCCGCGTGTGGATGATCTTAAGCGCGCCTTGATGGCCTATGCCGATGTGCCAGAAGGGTTTGATCTGATGCTGGGCAACGGCTCTGACGAGTTGATCTCGCTGCTGGCGCTGGCTTGCGATGTGCCCGGTGCGTCCATCCTCGCGCCCCTGCCGGGTTTTGTGATGTATGCAATGAGTGCTGCATTGCAGGGTTTGACATTCCACGGCGTAGACCTCACACCTGATTTCGAGTTGGACTTGCCCGCAATGTTGACCGCAATTCGGCAGCACCAGCCTAGCATTGTTTACTTGGCCTATCCGAACAACCCCACGGCCAACCTGTGGGACGATTCTGCTATTGAAAGCATAGTTGAACTCCAAGGAAAGCAGGGCGGTTTGGTGGTGTTTGATGAAGCGTACCAACCCTTCGCCAGCCGCAGCTACGCCAGCCGAATGGCCCGTCATAGCCATGTACTGCTGATGCGCACCTTGAGCAAATTTGGCCTTGCTGGTGTGCGCCTGGGCTACATGATTGGTCCCAAGGCGTTGATTGCCGAGGTGGACAAGGTGCGCCCGCCTTACAACATCAGCGTACTGAACGCTGAATGCGCGCTGTTTGCACTGGAAAATTCTGAAGTTTTCTCAGCTCAAGCCCAGGATATACAAGCACAGCGCGCTATTATTTTAAAAGCGTTGGGTGCCCTGGCTCAGTCGGTTGAAGGTCTTGTATTCTGGAAAAGTGATGCCAATATGATTTTGGTACGTGTGCCCAACTCCGCCAAAACCTTTGACGGAATGAAGGCACGCGGTATTCTTATCAAGAACGTTTCTAAAATGCACCCTTTGCTGGCCAATTGTTTGCGTTTGACTGTGGGTACTGCCGCAGAGAACACACGCATGATGACGGCACTCCAAGAATCTCTCTAAGTCCCCTACAGCCCCATGAGCACATCCCCTATCAGCCTTGTTTCCAGCTTGCCCGATCGCATCGCCGAAGTTACCCGGCGTACGGCTGAAACCGTCATTACCGCCAAAATTAACCTGGACGGCACGGGTAAGTCCAACTTGGCAACCGGCATCGGTTTTTTTGACCACATGCTGGATCAAATTGCCCGCCACGGCTTGATTGATCTGGATATCCACGCCGAAGGCGATTTGCACATTGACGGCCACCACACCGTGGAAGACGTGGGCATTACCCTGGGCCAAGCAATGGCCAAGGCGGTCGGCGACAAGAAAGGCCTGCGCCGCTACGGCCACGCCTACGTGCCGCTGGATGAAGCGTTGAGCCGCGTGGTGATCGATTTCTCTGGTCGTCCTGGATTGGTGATGAACATCCCTTTCACCAGCGGCATGATTGGCGCTTTTGACACCCAGTTGACGCACGAATTCTTTCAGGGCTTCGTCAACCATGCTGGCGTGAGTTTGCACATCGACAACTTGCGCGGCACCAACGCCCACCACCAGGCTGAAACCGTGTTCAAAGCCTTCGCCCGTGCCCTGCGCATGGCGCTGGAACTCGACCCGCGTGCGCTGGGCGTGATTCCTTCGACCAAAGGCTCACTGTGAGCTGTGTTTTGAATGAAATACACGGCATGCACAGTATGCGCAAGATTGGTGAGCTGAGGAAGCTATGAAAACAGTAGCGGTTGTCGATTACGGCATGGGCAATTTGCGTTCTGTGTCGCAGGCAGTTTTACATGTCGCAGCACAAAGTGGCTATGAGGTGATCGTCACAGCCCGTCCCGAAGACGTGCTCGCTGCAGAACGCATCGTGCTTCCTGGTCAAGGTGGTATGCGTGACTGTATGCGTGAGCTGGTTGATTCTGGCTTGAAAGAGGCCGTGCTCGACGCGGCACGCAACAAGCCGCTGATGGGCGTGTGCGTGGGGATGCAAATGTTGCTCGACCACAGCGAAGAGCAAGACACCCGTGGTTTGGGTTTGATCCCTGGCATGGTTAAACGCTTTCAACTTGAGGGACAAATTCAGCCCGATGGCAGCCGCTACAAAGTGCCACAAATGGGTTGGAATCAGGTCTACCAAGCAGATACAGCTTTGCATGGTGTTGCTCGCCATCCGATTTGGGCGGGTGTGCCCGACGGTAGTTATTTCTATTTCGTTCACAGCTTCTACGCCCAACCGTCAGATATGCGCCACAGCGTAGGCGAGGCAGATTATGGCCAGCGCTTTACAGCTGCCGTCGCACGCGATAATATTTTTGCTACCCAGTTTCACCCCGAAAAAAGTGCTGACCATGGATTGGCCCTGTACAAAAATTTCCTCCACTGGAACCCTTAAACGTACCGCGGTTCATTTTCCTTTTTTCAACCCTTCCACCTTTCTCCGTTATTGACGGCACCATGATTCTCATCCCCGCTATTGACTTAAAAGACGGCCACTGCGTTCGATTGAAGCAGGGCGATATGGCCCAGTCCACCACCTTTGGCGAAGACCCCGCCGCCATGGCCCTCAAATGGGTGGCGGAAGGCGCACGCCGTTTGCATTTGGTGGACTTAAACGGCGCTTTTGCAGGCAAACCGCAAAACTTCGCCGCCATCAAAGCCATTTTGAAAGCGGTGGGTGGTGATATTCCGGTGCAGCTAGGTGGCGGTATACGTGACTTGGACACCATTGAGAAGTACATCGATGGCGGCTTGCGCTACGTCATCATCGGGACCGCAGCGGTTAAAAATCCTGGCTTTTTGAAAGATGCTTGCAGTGCCTTTGGTGGCCACATCATCGTTGGCCTGGACGCTAAGGACGGCAAAGTTGCGACTGACGGCTGGAGCAAACTCACCGGCCATGAAGTCGTGGATCTGGCCAAAAAGTTTGAAGACTGGGGCGTGGAGTCCATCATTTACACGGACATTGGCCGCGACGGCATGTTGTCGGGTATCAACATTGATGCCACCGTAAAACTTGCCAAGGCGCTGACCATCCCCGTGATTGCCTCAGGTGGCTTGGGCAGCATGCTGGACATTGAACAGCTCTGCGCGGTGGAGTCCGAAGGCGTCGAAGGCGTGATTTGTGGGCGTGCGATTTATTCTGGTGATTTGGACTTTGCTGCTGCCCAAGCTCGGGCGGACGCGCTAGCCGAGTGACCTCTGCTGCAGCGGGCGCTGCGAAGTCTGAAATTCACTTAAGCCTGCCTGCTGGCGACCATGTACGCATTGCTACGCAAGGTGCACAGGTACTGTCCTGGCAAACTGCTGAGGGTCAAGAGCGCCTCTACCTCAGCCCCAAGACTGCCTTTGACGGTCAAACCCCTATTCGCGGTGGCGTTCCTGTGTGCTTTCCGCAGTTTAATAACCGTGTTTTAGGCGATGCGCCCTTGCATAAGCAACCCAAACATGGTTTTGCACGCATTTTGCCATGGCGGTTGGAAAGCCAAACAGCATCGCCTGCTGAGGCTGTTGCTATCCTGACGCTTCAGGACAACCCGCAAACCCGTACTTTTTGGCCCCACGCGTTCACAGCGCAGATGCAAGTGCGTTTGACCCCGGCCCAGCTGCATCTTGAATTCTCGGTACGCAACACCGATGCTGTGGCATGGCCGTTTGCACTGGCCTTGCATACCTATTTGCAGGTACACAGTATCGAACAGACCAGGTTGCATGGCCTTGAGGGACAACGTTACTGGGATGCCGTGCAGCATCTACAGAATATGACTTTGCGCCAACTCCAGGGTGAAGCCCCACTTGCGTTTGATGGGGAGATGGACCGCGTTTACACTTGTGATACTCCGCTCTCACTGCAAGATAGTGTTAACGCTCTGCAAATATCCCAAAGTGAGAGCTTGTCGGAAACCGTGGTCTGGAATCCTGGTCATACCTTATGCGCCAGCATGGTCGATATGCCAGTAGACGGCTACCAGCATATGCTGTGCGTGGAAGCGGCCTGTATCGACAAGCCTGTCACTTTAGAGCCTGGCGCATTGTGGACGGGTTGGCAGCATCTTTCTGTGGTTTAGATCAACGTGACCTTTTGCGGGGGCTCTTTCTTCGCTATCTTCGCGATCTCTTCTCCTCCACTCTATTCCTCCATCTTGTTACCCCTGAGGTGTTCCCCATGCTAGCCAAACGCATCATTCCCTGTCTGGACGTAACTGGCGGCCGCGTCGTGAAAGGTATCAACTTTGTCGAACTGCGCGATGCCGGTGATCCGGTGGAGATCGCTGCCCGCTATAACCTGCAAGGCGCTGACGAACTGACTTTTCTCGACATTACAGCCACCAGCGATGGTCGCGATCTGATTTTGCCCATCATCGAAGCGGTCGCCTCTCAGGTCTTTATCCCGCTGACGGTGGGTGGCGGCGTGCGTACGGTGGAAGATGTCCGGCGCTTACTCAATGCTGGGGCGGACAAAGTCAGCTTCAATTCGGCTGCAATTACCAATCCCCAAGTGATTGAAGACGCCTCCCAAAAATACGGTGCCCAGGCCATTGTCGTCGCTATTGATGCTAAACGGCGCAGTGCAGAAGATGCCCAAATTCGTGGTCCAGGCTGGGATGTTTACAGCCACGGTGGGCGTAAAAATACCGGCCTTGATGCTGTAGCCTGGGCCACCGAAATGGCGCGACGTGGCGCTGGTGAAATTTTGCTAACCAGCATGGACCGTGATGGCACTAAATCCGGCTTTGATTTGGCGCTGACCCGTGCGGTAAGTGATGCGGTAAGCGTGCCCGTCATTGCGTCGGGTGGTGTCGGCAACCTCGATCACTTGGCCGATGGCGTGCAGCAAGGCGGGGCGGACGCAGTACTGGCCGCCAGTATCTTCCATTACGGTGAATACACCGTTGGGCAGGCTAAGGCACGCATGGCCGAGCGGGGTATTCCTGTCAGGATGTAAAACAAAAACTGCGTCTCATCATGGATAAACGATCATTTTTCGCTATGAAAAAAATACCTAATTTGGGGCTGATCGTTGCCTTGTTGGTTACCGACGCTTGGTCGCAGGCTGCTAAGCCAGCAGCGCCGGGCTTAGCCATTGTTCAACTCGCCTCGGTGGTGAGTGGCATTGTCAGTTATACCCGTTGGCCCTCCGCACCCCATCCAATCCGGCTTTGTGTGTTGGGTCATCCCAGTTTGTTGGAGCAACTTTCACTGATTGGACCGCCTGAACCTGGGCAACGGTCCGTGAAAGTGCAATCGATTCAAGCAAATGAGGATGTGCTTCGGCTGTGTGATGCTGTGTACGTCTCTGCAATACCCCCTGAAAATGCGCGACTACTGCTGCGTCAAGTGGTGGGAACTCAAGTGTTGACAGTGGGTGAGGGCGCTGAGTTTTGCTCGGATGGGGGCATGTTTTGCATGGAGTTCAGTGAAAAGCCACTGGCCCAGCCTACGGCACAGCGGTTTTCTGCCAATCTGGACGCTATTTCGCGCAGTGGTTTGCGCGTTAATCCACAAGTATTGCGCTTAGCGCGGGCACCCAAGGTGCCCGCGCCATGATGATCGCGCGCGAGTCCTTGTTGGTCAAGCTGCGGCGCGCACACTTGCGCTTGGGCATCAGCGCTTTAGTCGCCGCTGGGGTCATGTTGACACTCATCTCGTTCCTGACTTTGCGCGCCTACGTGGACCAAAATTTGAACCTTATCGCCCGCTCAATGGCCTACACGGCCCAAGCTGCAGTGGTTTTTCAGGATACGGTTTCCGCTCAAGAGACGCTAGTGATGATCGCTGAGCAAGAGGGACTTTGGCAAGCTGAATTGCGTGATACCCACGGTGCCCTACTTGCCCACTACCAGCATCAGCAGAGCAGCCGGCTGGATGCACTGCTGAGTGCATTAGGGCGGAATTTGCTGTTGTATCATGCCACGGCTGATGTGGTGCATGACGGTTTAGTGGTGGGGCGCATCAGCGTGCGTGGCAGCTTTGCGGTTTATGTGCAGTTTTTCATGGAGGTGCTGCTAGCCATTGGCCTGTGCTTGGCGCTTATCGGGATGCTAGGTGCTCGCTTGTCCCGGCGGTTTGAGCACGACATTGTTAAGCCGCTGGACAGGTTGGCCCGCCTTACCCGCACAGCCCGTATCAACCGCACCTTCTCTTTGCGTGCGCCATCTGCCCATGTGCTGGAGATTAATGCCCTGAGCGAAGACTTCAATGCCTTGCTTAACGAGATTCATGGGCATGAGCTGGAGTTGCTTAAGCGGCAAAACAAGCTCCAGGCGGCCAATGAAGTGCTGTCACATCAGGCGTTTCATGACAGCTTGACGGGTTTGCCTAACCGAGCACATTTTTTGGGGCGGTTAGGTAATGCAATAGACGCCAGTGGGCCTGGTGGTACGCGCTTGGCTGTTATTTACATTGATTGCGACCACTTCAAAAGAATCAACGATACGCTGGGTCATGCGGCAGGCGATGAGGTCTTGGTGGAGTTTGCGCGACGTTTGCGCCTCCATCTGCGCGAAGGCGATGCGGTGGCCCGGTTGGGCGGGGATGAATTTGCCGTCATGCTGACCCCTTTGCGCAGCATCGAAGATGCTAAGCACATTGCGGCCAAAGTTACGGAGGCTATGGCTGTACCTATACCCACGCAAACCGCTGGCTTGGTCCATACCAGCGCTACGTTGGGGGTGGCGGTGTTTCCTGATCATGGTCAATCAATTGGCAGTCTTTTGCGTTGTGCTGATGCAGTGATGTACCGTGCGAAAAGGCTGCAGCGGGGTAGTTACGCGATGGCGAATGCAAGCGATGTGCTTGCATCCCAAGCGGTGACTGTTATTTGAAAGTTGATATGCGATTTTTCTCTTCTTTATTGTTGGTGAAGCCGGTTGCTGCCGGTATGTTGCTTAGCGCGGCCCTTTGCGGTTGCCAGACTGCGCCCGTCGCTGTCGCTGTCGTCGCCCCTTCTGTTGCAGTGATTCGTCCTGCCGCTTTCAGCGTCGAGCAAATTGCGGCGTTGAAAGGCATGGGTTTCGCCCAAGTAACGGACGATAGCCAGGATTGGGCGCTGGACTTCTCTGACAGTAAGCTCTTGTTCGATACCGCTACTGACACGCTGAATGCAATGGGTCGCGTGACAGTTACGGACATTGCTAAAGGGCTTGTCAAAATTGGCATTAGTAAGGTGCGTGTAGAGGGGCATACCGACAGCGAAGGTGGACAGGCGCTGAACCAAGCGCTCTCATTGCGCAGGGCTGAGCATGTCGCGCGTCAACTTTCTCAAAATGGTTTTGTGGACGGTAACGTGGCGCGCATCGGTTTTGGACTGTCCAAACCGATCGCCAGCAACAACACTCCACAGGGTCGCGCTCAGAATCGCCGTGTGACCTTGGTCGTGATGGCCGAGTAAATCACCGACAATCCTCGTATGAACTGGTTAAACGATGTGAAATGGGATGCGCAAGGCTTGGTGCCTGTCATTGCGCAAGAGCAGAGCAGCGGCGACGTGCTTATGTTCGCGTGGATGAACCGTGAAGCGCTGCAAAAGACTGCCGAGACAGGCCGAGCGGTGTATTTCAGCCGTTCGCGCAACAAACTGTGGTTTAAGGGTGAAGAGTCTGGACATGTGCAAACCGTACACGACATGCGTATGGATTGCGACAACGATGTGGTGTTGCTCAAGATCACGCAGACTGGACATGAGCCAGGGATCGCTTGCCACACGGGCCGCCACAGTTGCTTTTACCAACAATTTCAGACTGATTCTGACGGTGGTCGTTGGAATGCAGTTGAGCCGGTCTTGAAAGACCCCGCATCCATCTATAAATAATGACCATGACTTCGAACGATTCCCTGACCCGTCTCAGTGCGGTGATTGAAAGCCGCAAAGTGGCTAATGGTGGTGACCCTAGTACCAGCTATGTTGCTCGCCTGCTGCACAAGGGCCCCGATGCTTTCCTTAAAAAAGTTGGCGAAGAAGCTACTGAAGTGGTGATGGCTGCCAAGGACGCTGACCACGGTGGGGATACGCAAAAAATTGTCAATGAAGTTGCTGATTTGTGGTTCCACACGCTCATCACGCTAGCCCATTACAACTTGTCGCCAGCCCAGGTGATCGCCGAACTGGAGCGCCGTGAAGGCACCAGTGGTATCGAAGAAAAAGCCTTGCGTAAGGTATTAGCGCGGGAACAGGTGGAAGCTACTTCTAACGCAGGGACTCCTGTATGAACGATGTTATTGATGTCCAGGCAACCAGCCGCGACAAAGCGCAAAGCTTGAAAACTGTCGGCTGGATCAGCTACTTTTTACATTTACTGGTCGCGGTCGCGGCAGTGTTGCCAGGCGCCCAAATGGGTGCATGCCTGCTCTTGGTCGCCTTGGTGATAGATCTGGTCAAAAAAAATGAGGCCCAAGGCACCTGGCAAGCCAGTCATTTTTCTTGGCGCATCCGTTCCGTAGTGTGGGCTGGTTTGCTGTATGTGCTCACCGCGCCACTTTGGTTGTTGTTTTTCGCGCCAGGCTGGATCGCTTGGGGCCTTATTTCAATCTGGTTCTTGTACCGTATTGTTAAAGGCATGGTCGCGATGAACGCCAGCGAACCTGTCGGAGAGCTTTAATGAGCACCGTTTATCCTTCTACTCAAACCCCCATTCACGCGTCTGAAAACTGCATTTTTTGCAAAATAATTGCAAGAAAAATTCCTTCGCGTAAGGTCTATGAAGACGAAGATGTGTTTGCTTTTCACGACATCAATCCTTGGGCGCCTGTTCACTTTTTGCTGATCCCCAAGCTGCATATTCCATCGATGGCACACCTTGAGCCAGAACACGAAGCGTTGATCGGCAAAATGATGGTGTTGGCGCCCAAACTGGCGTTGGACGAAGGCTGTAAGCCCTACCCTGATGGAGGGTACCGTATTCTGACTAACACCGGCGCCGAGGGTGGGCAAGAGGTTCATCATTTGCATTTCCACGTAATGGGCGGTCCACGTCCTTGGTTGCGCGGCTAAACCAGGGGTTATGTCGCTTTTGTTCTGCGCACCTTAGAATCTCAAATCACTCAGGAGTATTGTTTATATGGGTTCCTTCTCTATTTGGCATTGGTTGATCGTGCTGTTGATCGTGGTTATGGTGTTTGGCACCAAAAAACTTAAGAATATGGGTTCTGATCTGGGCGGCGCAGTCAAAGGTTTTAAAGACGGTATGAAAGACGGCTCGGTTTCCGAGGACGCCGCAGCCGCTGTGCCCGGACAGGTCGCAAATGCGGCTGCTACAGCACAAAAAACTACGATTGATGTTGAAGCCAAGACTAAATCTTGATTCAACAAGTCTTGACAAGTCTTAATTCATGATTGATCTCGGTATTTCCAAGATGGCGCTGATTGGTGCAGTTGCGCTGATCGTCATTGGCCCTGAAAAACTGCCCCGCGTGGCCCGTACCGTGGGCACTTTGCTGGGTAAAGCGCAGCGCTACGTAGCCGATGTGAAGGCCGAAGTCAGTCGCTCGATGGAGTTGGACGAACTCAAAAAAATGAAGGACACGGTGGAAAGTGCTGCACGTGATGTGCAAAATACCATCCATACCAGTGCCAGCGATTTTGAAAAGCAGTGGTCAGATGCCACCGGGGAAACGCCCTCCCTGACTTCTGCTCACTCCGATTTGATGGGTAACGATATCTATGCCGTCTACCCTGAGTACAAGCGTCCTCAAAAGCACTGGCGTGTCAAGACCACAGTGATGCCGCAGTGGTACAAAGCCCGTACACGGGTACGAACCAAAGCCTTGTCTGGTGCTGCCCGCGTCGCGCGCTACCGTCCTCAAAAAACCGTTTGACCAGAGTCTGCTGCGTGTAAGCGCTGCCTTTTTGTATCCCATGAGTGATTCTCCCCGACCTAAGAGCGCCGACGATGAACTGGCGGGCAGCGAGCAGCCATTCGTCCAGCATTTGATGGAGTTGCGCGACCGTCTTATCAAGGCTGCCTTGGCGATAGGTATTGCTGCAGCATGTCTGGCGCTGTTCCCTGGTCCGTCTGCTCTTTACGATATCTTGGCCGCACCGCTGATTGCGCACCTTCCTAAAGGTGCCACGCTAATCGCTACCAATGTGATTTCACCGTTTGTTGTGCCCTTGAAGATTATGTTTATGGCGGCCTTCATGATCGCCTTGCCAGTCGTGCTCTACCAAGTTTGGGCCTTCATTGCACCCGGCTTGTATTCGCATGAAAAGAAGCTGGTGTTGCCTTTGGTAATTTCCAGTACGCTGCTGTTTTTTGCGGGTGTCGCGTTTTCGTACTACTTTGTTTTTGGCCAAGTATTCAGCTTTATCCAAAGTTTTGCACCTAAGTCAATCACGGCTGCGCCAGATATTGAAGAGTATCTAAGTTTTGTGATTGGCATGTTCCTAGCCTTTGGATTAGCCTTTGAAGTGCCCGTCGCTGTGATTTTGGTGGTGCGAATGGGCTTGGTCAGCGTAGCGCAATTGCGCGAATATCGGGGCTATTTTTGGGTCGCTGCAGCGGTAGGCACAGCTTTGGTCACACCGCCTGATGCCGGTTCAATGATTATTCTGTTGCTGGTGGTCGGAAGCTTGTATGAAGTTGGCATCTTGGCGGCTCAAATGTTTTTGAAGCACACCCAAGCACCTGAAGAGACCAGCGAAGCTACAAACCCCTGAGTGTTGAGGTTGTGAGGGCGAGCCTACAAAGGACAGGCGTATTAATTGTTTTTCGTGAAATACGGAAGCGCGGTGAAAGTAAATAGCGCTCCATGTTTCACAGACTACCCACTTCCGTGGGTAGTCTCAGTTCCTTCTCACATCAGACGTTTGCAGCCTTCAATGCAGCGTTGAACGTGCCGCTAGGCCGCATAACTGCTTCCGTCTTCACCGGATCGGCCTGGTAGTAGCCTCCAATATCCACCGCTTTACCTTGCTCTGCCTTGAATTCGGCCACGATCTTTACTTCGTTTTCCATCAGCGTTTTGGCAAGCGGTGCGAAATGCGCTTGCAACGCTGCATCTTCTGTTTGTGCTGCCAGAGCCTGCGCCCAGTACATAGCCAGGTAGAAGTGGCTGCCACGGTTATCGAGGTCGCCGGTGCGGGTTGAAGGGCCTTTGCTATTGTCCAGCAACAAACCAGTGGCATCGTCCAGAGTTTTCGCAAGGATTTTGGCCTTGTTGTTGCCAGTCTTTATGCCTAGGTCTTCCAAGGATACGGCCAGCGCCAAAAATTCACCCAGAGAATCCCAGCGAAGGTGATTTTCTTCAATCAGTTGCTTGACATGCTTGGGTGCTGAGCCACCAGCACCGGTCTCGAACATCGCTCCACCGGCCATCAGTGGAACGATGGAAAGCATCTTGGCGCTGGTACCCAGCTCCATGATGGGGAACAGATCTGTCAAATAATCGCGCAGGATGTTGCCAGTCACGGAGATTGTGTCTTTACCGCGAATCACGCGTTCCAGCGTATGGCGCATGGCGCGAACTTGCGACATGATCTGGATGTCTAGGCCAGTCAAGTCGTATTCTTTCAAGTAGGTATTTACCTTTTTGATAAGTTCAGCTTCGTGTGGGCGGTATTCATCGAGCCAGAAAATTGCTGGCATTCCAGATAAACGAGCCCGGTTCACCGCCAGCTTGACCCAATCTTGAATGGGTGCGTCTTTGACCTGGCACATGCGCCAGATATCGCCTGCTTCTACCGTTTGCTCCAGCAGAACCTTGCCATCCTGGTCTACGATACGAGCGACACCATCTTCAGGAACTTCAAAGGTTTTGTCGTGCGAGCCGTATTCTTCCGCCTTTTGCGCCATCAGGCCCACATTTGGCACTGTGCCCATCGTGGCGGGATTGAAGGCGCCGTTCGTCTTGCAAAAGCTAATCATCTCCTGGTAAATGCGGGCAAACGTGCTCTCGGGCATTACCGCTTTGGTGTCTTTTGGACGGCCATCAGGGCCCCACATTTTGCCGCCTTGGCGGATCATGGCTGGCATGGACGCATCAACGATCACGTCATTTGGCGCGTGTAGGTTGGTGATGCCTTTGGCTGAATCGACCATTGCGAGTTCGGGGCGGTGCTCATGGCAGGCGTGAAGATCGTTGACGATTTCTTCACGCTTCGAGCTAGGAAGAGTAGCGATTTTTTCGTAAACGCTAGAGAGTCCATTGTTGACATTAACGCCTAGCTCTTCAAACAGTTTGGCGTGTTTTTCAAAGGCGTCTTTGTAAAACACCCTCACAGCGTGCCCAAAGACGATGGGGTGCGACACCTTCATCATGGTCGCTTTGACGTGCAGCGAGAACATCACGCGCGTTTGGCGCGCGTCCTCCATCTCATCTTCGTAGAACTTGCACAGCGCTTTTTTGCTCATGAACATGCTGTCGATGACTTCACCCGCCAGCAGAGAGACCTTCTTTTTCAGCAAAATCGTCTGGCCGCTTTTGGTAACCAAATCCATCTTGATATCGCAGGCCTTGTCTAAGGTCAGGCATTTTTCACTGGCGTAGAAATCGCCACCGTGCATATGTGACACGTGGGTGCGTGAAGCCGGACTCCATTTGCTCATCGAATGCGGTTTTTTGCGGGCATTACGCTTGACGGCAGCTGGAGCACGGCGGTCGGAGTTGCCTTCGCGCAGCACGGGATTCACGGCGCTGCCCAAAGCCTTGGAATACTTAGCAAGCGTCGCTTTGTCTTGTTCTGTCTTAGGGTCTTCTGGGAAATTCGGAATGTTGTAGCCGTGTCCCTGAAGTTCGCGTATCGCCGCTACAAGTTGGGGCACTGATGCACTGATGTTGGGCAGTTTGATGATGTTGGTATCAGGGAACTGCGTGAGGCGGCCGAGTTCAGCTAAATTGTCTGGCACTTGTTGCGCCGATGTTAGGCATTCTGGGAACTCAGCCAAGATACGTGCGGCAACTGACACGTCGCTGGTCACGATGTCGATGCCAGCAGGGGCGGTAAAGGTCCGAATGATGGGTAGTAATGAACAGGTGGCCAGCAGCGGGGCTTCGTCTGTGAGCGTGTAAATGATTCTTGATTTCTCGACAGCCATTGTTGTTCCTCTAGTGCCTTTAGTGGCAGTTGTAGCCATTGTGTGTGCCGCTGTACGCGGTAAAACGAGATCGCTTGCGCGGCCTCAACTTTTTGTGAAGCGCAAGGTATTTTAGGCGCCTGACCCCTAAATCAGATGAAGAGACATAAGACATAAGACATAAGAGAGGTGCAAGCAGCAAGTAGGCCAGCTTGGCGCCCACTACACTCCATTCTTTTTCTGTCTCCTCAACTACCTCCTACCTGCGGCAATGGATATTTTTACCCTGCTGGCGTTCGTCGCCTTTGGTGCGTACCAGCTTAAAACGCGAGAACAAAAACAACGCGTGGCCTTGTTGGGTGCACTCCTCAGCCAGTACCAGATTGAAAAACTGATGGAAAACCTTACCCAGGGCTATCTGCGTGCTTTGGGCGAGGCTGAGCCTGTGCGCCAAGCGCAAGTGTGGGCTTTATTAGCCACGTCTGAAATCGCTCTGTGTGAGCAACTCAATCGCTTTGTGCAGGAATGCGACAAAGTTGAGGAAAGCCAAGCACGGGTGAGTAGATTTGCTTTGGCTTTTCCCTACGCCGATAAGCTGTTTCCTGCCGTTACGTTTGACCTGCGTAAAGCCATGCGTATACATGCACAAGGCATCAGCCAAGCGGTTGAAAACAGTCTTGACCAAAGTTCTAAAGACAAAGCTTTTACCGTATCCGCCGAGCTATTTTTGATGCAGCACACCTGTCATTGGTTTTGCCGCTCGAAAACCGTAGCTTCCGCGCGGTTGTTGGCGCGGCACCACACGGCGTATGCACAGGTGCTGGCGGCGGTGGCTCCCGATACGCGCCGGGCGTACCGCGCCTTGGTCGAGGGCTTAGAGAGCCGCCGCTAGAGGGCAGAGGCGCTCAATGCGTCTTTTCTGGTCTCTTACAACCTCGCGCCCTCATTGCCTCTCATTGCCTCTCATTGCCTCTAATTGTCATCCAGTTCTTGTTATTTCTCTTATGTCCATTGCTTTCCACGTCGACGACGCCCTGCTCGCTTACATAGACCCGTTAACCTCTGAAGAACACGCTGCGCTGGAGCGCAGCATTCTGGCCGAGGGCTGCCGCGATGCGCTTGTACTTTGGGGTGACGTACTGGTCGACGGGTACAACCGCTACGGCATTTGCTGCAAACACGGTATTGCGTACAACACGGTACAAAACACAGCTTTCAAATCGCTGGATGATGTGCACTTGTGGATGATTGACCAGCACCTGGGACGACGCAGCATTTCCGATTACCAGCGTGGTGTGCTGGCTTTGCGAAAAAAAGACATCTTGGCCGAGCGCGGACAGCCTGTACAGAATGCAATCTCAGTACCAGAAGACAACTCACCTCCCTGGGATGAGGACGCACCGAGCCGGTTAGACACCACAACCGTCAAACCACTGGCGCCAGCTAGGACTACCCGCGAAGACTTGGCCAAGTCGGCACGTCTTAGCAACACTACTCTCAGTTTGATTGAAAAAATCCAGAAAACTGCCTCACCTGAACTGGTGGCCGCAGTTAAATCCGGCACCATCTCCATCAATACCGCCGCTACCGTGGCTTCATTGCCTAAAGCCGATCAAGTTGCAGCCGTTGCTGGTGGTAAAAAAGAGTTGCAACACGCGGCCCGCCAAGTGCGCGTCGCCAAAACTGTGGAGCGCACTGATCCTGAAACTACGGAGGGTGTGATTGCCCGCTTGAAGCAAACTATCACTGAGTTGACTTCAGAAAACAGAGCACTTAAAGCCCAGCTGGCGAGCGTAGGCGCGTGATTTAGCTTTTAACTGCTACCAAATTCAAACAGGAAACGACCCAGGCAGCAAAATTGATTTGTCAACGGTATGCATTTGCGTGTGACCGCAAAATGCCATCGAAATATCTAGCTCGTGGTGGATTATCTCCAGCGCCTTCGTAACCCCCGCTTCGCCCATCGCCCCCAGTCCGTACAGCATTGCGCGGCCAATGTAGGTGCCCTTGGCACCCAGCGCGATGGCTTTCAGCACGTCTTGCCCTGAGCGGATGCCGCTGTCCAGATGCACTTCAATTTGTGAGCCCACCGCAGCCACAATCGAAGGCAGGGCACGGATGGACGATTCCGCGCCGTCCAGTTGCCGCCCGCCGTGGTTGCTGACGATCAACGCATCAGCGCCCGAGGCCACTGCGAGCTTGGCGTCTTCTGCGTCAATGATGCCTTTGATGATGAGCTTGCCCGCCCAGCGCTTTTTGATCCATTCAACGTCTGACCAGCTCAGACGTGGATCAAACTGCTTGGCGGTCCACTCGCTCAACGACCCCATGTTTTCTACGCCCTTCACGTGGCCCACGATGTTGCCAAAGCCGTGGCGTTTTGTGCCCAACATGCCCATGCACCACCTAGGTTTGGTCATCATGTTCATGATGTTGGGCAAAGTGAGCTTGGGTGGGGCGGATAGGCCATTCTTCAGATCTTTGTGGCGCTGGCCAAGTACCTGCAAATCCAGCGTCAAAACCAGCGCGGAGCAGTTGGCAGCTTTGGCGCGGTCAATCAGGCGCTCAATGAAATCCCGATCCCGCATCACATAGAGCTGGAACCAGAACGGATGGCGGTCTGTGGCGGCGGCAATGTCTTCAATCGAGCAAATGCTCATTGTGGACAGCGTGAACGGCACACCGAATTTCTTGGCAGCGCGGGCTGCCAAGATTTCACCGTCTGCGTGCTGCATACCCGTCAATCCGGTAGGGGCAATTGCGACCGGCATGGCGACGGGCTGGCCGATCATCTCGCTGGCCGTGCTGCGGCCTTCCATGTTGACGGCCACGCGCTGGCGGAACTTGATGGGCGCGAAATCAGTGGTGTTGGCACGGTAGGTACTCTCGGTCCAGCTGCCCGAATCGGCATAGTCGTAGAACATACGTGGAACACGCTTTTGGGCGAGAACGCGGAGGTCTTCAATATTGGTGATAACTTGGGGCACGGGGCGGGTCTCCTAGATGAATGGGCTTGTGGCGGCTTGCTGCGATGGATTGTCCAGCCTTGAAGAGTCCATGCACTTGAAATGTGCATCTGTGCGATTGAAAATCTGTTGACTATGCTCATCCACATTGCCAGTGACAACCAAGTCAGCAAGAATTGTCACAAGGGGCCGCCTACAGTGATGCCTCTTTTTACTCCATTTCAAAGCAGCTCATCATGAACACCCGTACCCCTTTGTCTACCCAGTATTTACCGCAAGCCATTCGCATCATCGGTCTCGAACTCCGGACCTCGAACGACGTGGCTGCACAGACTATCCCGGCGCATTGGCAGCGGTTTATGGCCGAGGGCGTGCTGGCGCGCATTCCCGCCAAACTGTCTGATGAGGTGTACGCCGTTTACACCCACTTTGAGAACGCAGGGCAGAACAACCAAGGCTAGTACTCGCTCATCATCGGTGCACCCGTGGCCAGCGACCAGCCTGTGCCTGAAGGGCTGAGCCATGCTGTCATTCCAGCATCTCACCGTGCTGTATTCCCCGTACCCCAAGGCCATCCTGAGCAAGTGGGCGCTGTGTGGCAGCAGGTGTGGCTGCGTGATGATCTGCCCAAAACATTCAATGCTGAAGTTGAACGTTATCGATCCAATGGCGAGATCGACATTCTGGTGGGTATTGAGCGCCCTACGACGCCATGAACGCTAGCCACAGTTGGACAGACTACCAAGAGCGACTGGGCCGCGTCATCGCCTACGTGCATGACCACCTGGACGAGGCGCTGGACTTGAACCGTTTGGCCGATGTGGCGCACCTTTCGCCCTTCCACTGGCACCGTGTTTACCACGCCTTGTACGGCGAGACCCTAGCCGCCACCGTGCGGCGTTTGCGTTTGCAACGAGCTTCAGGCTATTTGGCGAATACGGCGATGCCGGTAGCGCCGCTGTGGCTACCCCAACGCCCAGTCGTTTGCCCGCGCTTTCAAGGAGATGTATGGCATGAGTCCGTTGCAGTACCGCCAGACGGGACGCCATACCGCCTTTCAGCACAGCTTACGCACGGGGTCTGCTGAGGGGGCGATGCCTGAAGCGGATGCGAAGCTGGTTGACCTTGTACGTGTGGTGGACGTGCGTTGTGTGTCCCGCGTTCGGCTGGCGGGGCTGGATCACCACGGGTCTTACATGGACGTGGGGCGGGCATTTGAGTCAACTTATGTGCGGCTGGCTGCGCTGGGGCAGGTGACGTCAACTATGCGCTGGATGGCCGTGTATCTGGACGATCCGTTTGCCGTACCAGAGCGGCAACTTCATTCACGCGCTGGGTTATCTGTGCCCGAAGGGTTCAGCATTGAAGCCCCGCTGGTGGCGTTTGAGTTGGGCGGACATCAAGGGGGTGAGAGCGGGTTGTGTGCTGTGCTGCGCCACCAGGGGCCGTATGCCACGATACGTGCGGCGTACAAGTGGCTGTACGGTGAATGGTTGGTACGCAGTGGTCATCAGGTCGCAGATTCACCGGTGTTTGAGGAGTACCTGAACAATCCGCGTGACACGGAACCTGCCGATTTGCTCACCGATATTTATTTGCCGTTGTCGTGCTGAGCACAATAACCCCGAACGTATACAATTTTTTTGGCATCTACCCAATGTGCAACCACGTTTTTTTGCTCTATATTCAATAGCATAAATTAGCGAGTAGCCCACTGATGATTTTGTAGGTCTTGCGAGGGCATCAAGTTTGTTGTCCTATATGCCTAGTGGCTTTGCTAATGGCTACAACTGGTAATGGAGTCCACTGGTATTCCCAACATAGGCAGCGCGGCCAGACTTATTGGGTTAGAGTCTGCCGGAATCTAAAGAGACCTGCCCGTAAGTTTGTAATGACCAACAACACGCCCCAACAAGAGTTAGCCTTAGCACAAGAAGAAATCAAGCAACTCCGTCAACAGGTGACGGAATTTGCTGCCGGTGCCAAAGACTTGGAATTACGGCAGTCCGCCGTTCGAGCAACTGAGGATTGGTATTGGGCCATTATTGAAGCCTCGCCTTATGGGTTTTTGGTGGAGAGCGAGTTTGGTCAAATTTTGTTCAGTAACCCGCGGACCGATTTAATTTTTGGTTTTGGCACAGGCGAGCTAGCGGGGCGATCCTTGACCTCATTGATTGCACCTTCTGAGCGTGAAGGCATTGCCAAATTAAAGGCCGAGTTCTGGTGCGATACGCCTGCACAGAATCTAATAATTAGTGATCTGAATGTGTTGGGTTTACGTAAAGATGGTCGTGAGGTACCTATCGAGATAAGTATTGCCAAGCTGCCTTTTAATCCGGAAATGGGCCGCTGTTTGTGCATCACGGTGCGCGACGCCACAGCCCGTAAATCAGCCCAAGCGGCCCTGGAATCAGCCAGGGCTACCGCAGAGGCGGCGCGCCAGCAGATCATGTCTATTTCTGATGCGTTGCCGCTGGCGGTATTTCAACTTGTTTTTCCTGCAAACGACAAGATTAAAGTCAGTTTTGTAAGCAATCATATTGATCAGATTCTGGGCGTTACAGCTGTTGAATTGATTGCAGATCCTGCAAGCCGTTGGCGCCATGCCTTCCCTGAAGACGTGGTTATTGTCTGGGAAGAAATTCAACAGGCAGTTAAAGGTCTGCGTGAAGGGAGTGACTATAAGCCTATTGGGTCTGAGCTGCGGTATCTGATTGACGGCAAACTCAGTTGGGTGCGTATATCGGCGTACGCGGCGCCCCCGTATCCCAATGGCGATATTGTCTGGAGTGGTTATTACGAAGACATCACCGAACGGCGAAAAAATCAAGAGATTTTGATTAAGGCGCGTGACATGGCCGAGGCTGCTGTTCTAGCCAAGTCCGATTTTTTAGCCAACATGAGCCACGAGATTCGTACCCCCATGAATGCGGTGATCGGCTTGTCGCACATTGTGCTCAACACCGATTTGTCTGCGCAGCAGCGCAGTTATCTCAAAAAAATACAAGAATCCAGTCAGCATCTGCTGCGCATCATTAACGATATTCTGGATTTTTCCAAAATTGAAGCGGGTAAGCTCTTGGTCGAAAATGCCGAATTTGTATTGGAGCGCGTACTTGACAGCGTAACCACTATGTTGCTCGACAAAATTCGTGCCAAAAACCTGGCACTGATTTTTGACGTGGCCCCCGATGTACCTTACAGCCTAGTTGGTGACAGTTTGCGGGTAAGCCAAGTGCTGGTGAATTACGTCAGCAACGCTGTCAAATTCACTGAGCGTGGTGAAATTGTCATCTCTGTAAATGTGCTAGAGCGTTTGGGTAAAGACGTCAGGTTGCGCTTCACCGTGTCAGACACGGGTATA
>JAYUED010000002.1:0-149554 GCA_043739385.1 Betaproteobacteria bacterium
GACGACTTTGGCACCGGCTACTCCTCGCTTTCTAGCCTGCACGATTTGGCGGTCAACGTGGTCAAGGTAGACCGCAGCTTCGTTATCCGCTGTGAAGACAGCGACTACCACCGCGCCCTGATCGAAGCCACAGTGGGTTTTGCCCGCACTCTGGGTTTGTCCATTGTGGCCGAGGGCGTAGAAACTGAGTCACAAGCTCGCTTGGTCGCAGCATTGGGGGTGGGCAAGGCGCAGGGTTATTTTTACAGCCGCCCTTTGGAGGCAGATGATTTTTTAACTTGGCTACGTACTTATCAACAAAACGGGACAAAGACCGGGTATCAAATCGCAGACCTGCCCTTCAATGAGAAGGCCCGCTTGGCAGCAGTGCGACGCACAGGCTTACTTGACACACCTGAAGACACTGTCTTTGATAATTTCACCGCTTTGGCAGTAGCCTTGGTCGAAGTGCCGATAGCGATAATTTCACTTATCGACGAAGACCGTCAATGGTTTAAATCGCGCCATGGCATCAAGCCCCGTGAAATGCCGCGCAGCTGGTCGTTTTGTGCACACACCATCCTCACCCCCTGTGAAGTTATGGAAGTACCCAACGCGCTCACTGACGCACGCTTTCAAGGTAACCCCTTGGTACAAAACGACCCCCATGTCCGCTTTTATGCAGGTGCAACACTGCTATCGAGCGACGGGCATGCGCTGGGCACGCTGTGCGTCATTGACCACCGTGTACGCCTGCTAACCCCAACCCAGCGCGAGGGCTTGGCCCTCTTGGCACGCTTGATTTCCTTGCACTTGTAGCCCCTAGCCCCTAGCCCCTAGCCCACAGTAGCCAACCAATGAACTTGCTTGGCTAGGCTAAGTTTGGTATACGTCACAGCGTCAAAATCGTGCATCCCGTGGTCTTGCGGGCCTCAAGTGCAATATGCGCTTGCTGTACATCCGCCAAGGCAAAACGCTGATCGATACGAATCTTGACATCCCCACTGCAAACCACTGAAAACAAATCGTCCGCCATCGCCTGCGTGTTAGCCCGCGATGTGATGTGCGAAAACAGTGTTTGGCGCGTCACGTAAATTGAACCTTTAGCGCCCAGCAAAGCTGGTGCGAACGGTGGCACCACACCTGAGGCATTGCCAAAGCTGGCCATCAGACCGAAGGGCGCGAGACAGTCCAATGATTTGTCCCAGGTGTCTTTGCCCACCGAGTCGTACACGACTTTCACGCCTTTGCCTGCGGTAATTTCTTTCACACGAGCGGCAAAGTCCTTGGTCGCGTAGTTGATGGTGTGGGCGGCACCGTGCTCAGCCGCAAGCGCGCATTTGGCGTCTGAGCCTGCTGTGCCAATCAGCTGTAAGCCCATGACCTTGGCCCACTGACAGGCGATCAAACCCACGCCTCCTGCAGCCGCATGGAACAGCACAAAGTCCCCCGGATTCAATCCACCTTGCGGTAACGTGCGCTTCAAGAGGTACTGCGCAGTCAAGCCCTTGAGCATCATGGCAGCACCCGTCTCGAAGCTGATGGCGTCGGGTAGCTTGCAGACATTCATCGCGGGCATCACCCGGAGCTCACAGTAAGAACCCGGTGGCTGGCTGGCGTAGGCGGCACGGTCGCCCACTTGCAGGTGCGTGACGCCATCACCTACAGCGTCCACGACACCAGCCGCTTCCATACCAAGCTGCAGCGGCATGGGCAAGGTATAGACCCCAGAGCGCTGGTAAACGTCAATAAAGTTCAGTCCGATAGCATGGTGGCGAATGCGGATCTGGCCTGGGCCAGGCTCGCCAACGCTTACATCGACCAGCTTGAGCTGCTCTGGTCCACCTTGTTGCTCGATACGCACTGCTTTAGTCATGAGGCTCATGGGATGTCCTAGGTTGTAGAGTCAAAAGAAGAAAAGAAAACTTGACGAAATTCGGGTTTGCGCAGTTTACTGAGGCTTGAGCATTCGTGCTCTGACCTCAGTTTGTGATAATCACAGCCATGAGTAAGCCACAGGTCAAATTTGCACGTCAGCGGTCCCCATCAGCCTTGAGCTTGGCTCTAAGTTTGTCGATGGGGCTCGCTTTAGTCAGTGCGGCACTGCCCAGTCTGGCGCAAAGCGTTCAGGGCCTGTCCAGCGAACAACTGGTGCGAACCCGTAACAACGTAACGCTGCGCTCCTCTCCAGACAGCGTAGGCCGTATCGTGATGATGCTTCCTCCGCAAACGGCCCTGGAAATTCTTCCTGGACGGTTTGGCCCCTGGTTGCAAGTACGCACGGCCCAAGGCGTGGTGGGGTGGCTGCAATCGCTGGACGTGAACGCCACCACCCGCCCCACAGCAAGCTTCATCCGACCGGCACCCGATCCAGTTAGTCCAGCGCCCATCAAAGGCACTGTGCGTTCAGACCGCGCGCTGGACACAATGCGTGCCGTTAACGCCGCAGAAAACGCCCCAAGCAAAGTCACCAGTGCAATCAGCCCTTCACCCGCTTTGGCTTCCAGCCTGAGCGACAAGGCGTCTGAAGGCATGGCGGCAGTAGTAACGATCACAGCCACAGCTACGGTACCAGCAGCCCCCCCCTTGCCCGCTGATGACAGCGTGAGCAGGGCTCGCAGGCGCTTAGTGGAAGCTGAGACTTACCGAACCACCTCAGAAGACGCCCGAAAATTTGCCTTCAACGCGGGTTTGGAGCGAGTCAGACTCATCTCTGCTTTGTCAATGTTCAACGCTACAGTGCCTAACGCTGAGCCCGTAAACACAACAAACACAACTGATGCAACTACCAACGGCAAAGCCCTGGCCTTGCTTGCCAACACGGCGTTAAGCAACAACATCAGCATGCAGGTTTACATCAACCGACTGGGCCGCTGGCTCAGCTTGGAATCTACACAACCTGACTTGCTGTGGACGTTTGCCGTGATGGACAGTGACGAGTCCAAAGCCTACGGTCTGCCAGGAGGCTATGTATTGATTACCCAAGGTTTGCTGAACACGCTAAGTACAGAAACCGAGTTGGCCAGCGTACTCGCGCATGAAATCGCCCGTGTCACTTTGGGGCATCCAGCACAAGCCCTGAGCTCAGACGATGAGCTGGCCGCTGACCGCAGCGCGGTGCTGCTGCTCGCCCGTAGCGGCTTCAACCCTGACGCAGTGGTGAGCACAGTCAAAATGACAAACACCAGAGCTCAAGGCAAAACACTGTGGGCATCGCTGATAGGCCCGGATGCATTAACGCAGCAGCGTTTGGCGGGACTTAAGGTCTTTATGGGAACACGGTTTGAAGAGCTTTCCAGTAAATTCAACCAACCCGGTATCCGTATTGCCCAGCGCCTAAGCGAAATCAACACGCCTGATAATCTGTCAGATGCCGTACCAGCGACCGTCGCGCAAGCCTTGCAACCCGTTCTACAGCCAGTACGCCCAGGCACGGGTAAACCACTCCTTGATGCGCAAGTCAAGGGTGCGGCGCTCCCAATCCGCTAACACCACCTCATCGGACTCGGCCAAGTCCTTGTTGAACATGGCCTGGATTTGGCCACCGAACTCTGCACCCAACACCACTGCATTTAACTCGTGGTTGTGTAAAAAACTGCGCCAGTCAAGATTGGTAGAACCCACCGTTGCCCAAACGCCATCAATCAGCGCCGTCTTGGAATGCAAGATCACACCGCGCCGCTGAAATATCTTCACACCCGCGCGCAGTAACCCATCGTAATAGCCGCGGCCTGCGTGAAACACCAGCCATGAGTCAGTTTGTCCCGCCAGAATTAACTTCACATCCACACCTCGCTGGGCTGCGGCAACCAATGCTGCGAGTAACTGTGGGTCAGGCACAAAGTAGGCATTGGTCAGGTAGACACTGGTTTCTGCGCTGCTAATTGCCGACAGCAGCGTGGCATAAATCAGGCTGTAAGGCTCGTCAGGCGTGCTGCCAATGGCACGTACCACCTGCGGCCCCTTGCTTTTCAATGTCGGGAAGTAATTTCTAGCAGCGAGGGGCTCACCTTTTTGCTTATCCCAAGTCTCAAGAAATAGTTTTTGGAACTCAGCCACCACGGGCCCCTGCAGGCGCAAATCGGTATCGCGCCACGCCAAACTGCCATCCGGTTTGGAGCGTGTACCTCGGCTGAACGAACCACCGGCGTACACACTGCTGATGTTGATACCCCCCATAAACGCCGTGCTGCCGTCCACGATAAGCAATTTACGGTGGTCACGTTGATTCAACTCCCATTCTTTGCGCGCCACCAAGGGGTTAAGCGGGTTGAATTCCAACACCTGGACGCCACTGGCGGTCAGCCGCTCGAAAAAGGCCGCAGGCGTACCAAAGGTGCCGGCACTGTCACGGATCAGGTTGACCTGAACGCCTTGTTGCTGTTTGTCGATCAACGCCTGCGCAAAGCGCTGACCCACCTCATCGTCTTCGAGGATGTAGGTTTCCATATTGATATGGTCTTGCGCCGCCAGAATAGAGGCGAACATGGCGGTGTAAGTAGCGGGCCCATCTTGCAGCAAATCCACCTGATTTCCAGTGGTCAACGGGCTACCCACGATAGCCTCTTCAAGTGCGAGATGACGATCAAAGATGCTGGTATCGGCACTGTGGCTCTTGAGCCGCTCAAGAACAGCCTTACTCTGAGCCGCTGACAACGGCCCACCAGCACCTTCCAGCTGAATTGGTGGGCCAATACGCCTCGACAAATCGGGCACGAAGGTAGGGAGGCTGCTGCAGCCAGCCACGCTCACATACCAAACACACCCAGAAGTCTGAGCATGCACAGCGCTTTTGAGGTGAGTTTGACCATGTGGGAACCCTCCAAGACAGGATTACAGAGTAGCGCAAAGTCAGTGAACCCAATAGGCTGAGCTGAAATTCCCTTCTTTTTTATAAAAGAAATACGCAACGAAACACGCAAACTCACGTAGGTGTAAGCTTACATTGATGCATCTCTTTTACTGATAGACACCGTGCATCAGACTGCAGATACTTTATCAAAATCACCCCTGCCCTGTAACTTTCATAAACCCACTGGAACACCCATGAACCACCTTCGCACAGCCACTAACACCGGTTTGCTCGCAATCGTCTTAGCGCTTGGAGCTTGCAGCTCACAGCCGATGCAGACTTCAGCAGGTGAAGCTGCAACGTCGCTCAACGTAGCACTGAGCGCAAGCCTCTTTGCACAGAGCGAAGTGCCCCCCGTAATGAGCACTGCCAGCGGCACGATGGAAGCCTTTTTGAATAAGCGGACCAATTTACTGAGCTGGACCGTCACCTACGCCGGATTAAGCGGGCCTGCGACGGCAGCGCATTTCCACGGCCCTGCGGGAGTTGGACAAAATGCAGGAGTGGTCGTGCCTATGACGGGTAGCTTAGTTAACCCCATTGTGGGTTCAGCCACCATCACCGCAGCCCAAGTACCCGATCTGATGGCAGGGAAATGGTATGTGAATTTGCACACTGCCGCTAGCCCCGGCGGTGAAATCCGGGGTCAGGTCATCGTCAAACCCTAAGCGTTAGAGGAAGCCTCAGCGGTCAGTAAGTACCGGGGTAAGCACCACCGTCCAACAGCATGTTTTGGCCGGTGATGTAACCCGCTTGCTGACTGCATAAAAATGCACAGGCTGCACCAAACTCTTCAGGCGTACCAAATCGCTGGGCAGGGATTGTCTTCTTGCGAGCCTCCAAAATAACGTCAATGCTCTGACCTGATTTTTGAGCTGCGCCTTTCATGGTGGTCTTCAGACGGTCGGTGTCGAAAGCCCCGGGCAACAGGTTGTTCAGCGTAACGTTAGCCGCTGCCAGCTTAGAGTTACGCGCCACACCCGCAACAAAGCCCGTCAATCCGCTACGCGCGCCATTCGACAGGCCCAAAATATCAATCGGTGCCTTCACGGAACTGGACGTGATGTTGACAATCCGCCCAAAGCCCCGCGCCACCATGCCATCCACCGTGGCTTTAATCAGCTCAATCGGTGTCAGCATGTTTGCATCCACCGCTTTGAGCCAAGCCTCACGGTCCCAATCGCGAAAATCACCGGGTGGTGGGCCACCCGCGTTCGTCACCACAATGTCAAAGTCTTGGCGCACAGCGAATACAGCGGCGCGCCCTTCAACTGTAGTGATGTCAGCAGCTACAAAAAGCACGCTTGCGCTTTTGCCATCAATATGATCTGCTCTCATTTTTACAGCAGCCGCTTCTAGCGCCTCAGCGCCTCGCGCCACCATCAAAACATTAACGCCTTCTGCTGACAGCGCCTGCGCACAGCCCCAACCTAGCCCTTTGCTGGCTCCACACACCAACGCCCATTTGCCTGCGATTCCGAGATTCATGATTGCCTTTTTGGTCCAAGATAACTTGCTAAAAGGGAATCATACGGCGCGCCAGAAAAGGAGCGAAGGCAGCGGAAATTTAGCCCTTCTCTGATTTAGCCCTTCTCTGCCAAGAAAATTTCTACGCGGCGGTTCCTGGCACGACCTGCTTCGCTACTGTTGTCACTGATCGGGTCTTTATCACCGCGACCATCAATCAGAATTCTCTGGGATGCCACCCCTCTGCTCGCCAAGTAATCCCGGGCGCTGGCAGCACGGTTAACCGACAGAGGCTGATTGATGGCATCGGAACCCACGTTATCGGTATGGCCCACAATTCGCACTTCCGTCTTGGGCTGGTTCGCTAAGCCGTTGGCAAACTGGTCCAAGATGGGACGCAGGTTCGCCTTAATATCTGAGCGACCCGTATCAAAGGAGATATCGCTGGGAATCGCCAGCTTGAGCTGGTTATCAGCTGTCTGTGTAACCTGTACGCCTGTTCCTGCAGTGGCTTGTTCCATTGCCGCTTTTTTGTCCTGCATGTGGCGGCTCCAGATATAGCCGCCAGCACCTCCGACAGCAGCGCCCAGTAAGGCTCCCTTTTCTCCGCCAATCAAGGCACCCGCCACAGCGCCTAGACCAGCACCGATGCCAGACCCTTTTTGCGTTTCGCTGATATTGGCGCATCCAGCAGTCAAGAGGGCAATAGCGCTGGCACCAATCACGATGCGAGCTTTGGAAGACAGATTATTCATACAAACTCCTTTAGGGGGTTAAGGGGCACCAAAAATGGCGAGTACCGAGAACTGAATTAACGCACTTAAAGTAATTAAGGTTGGCATATAGTGGTTGAATGACGCGAAGTTTTGTACAAATCACGTGGGATCATTTACGTGCGCCCCCTCGGGTCAGTACAAAAACCCCCGTGACCACCAGCGCCGTACCCACCGCAATCCAAACGGTGAACGGCTCGCCCAAAATCACAACCCCCATCAAAATCGTCGACAGCGGCCCGATCATTCCCGTCTGCGCAGCCACACTGGCGCCGACCCGCTCAATGGCCATCATCACCATGAGCACAGGTGCGGCGGTACACAACAAAGCATTCATAACGGACAGCCAGATCACCTCGGGGGCAACCACCAGCGCAGAGGACAAGGGTCTTAGTAAGATAAATTGAACAATACAACACAGGCAAGCCACGCTGGTAGCCAAGCCAACCAATCGCATGGAACCCAAACGTTTCACCAGTTCGCCGCTGTAAACCAAGTACAACGCATAGCTTATGGCACTCAAAAACACCAAAAACGTGCCCCAAGCGGTGTTGTCGCCCACCAATTTGACTTCGTGGCCAAAAACCACCAGCACACCGCAGTAGCTTAGGGCCATAGCCACCAGCTGAACACGGCTGGCAGGTCGTTTATAGAGCATCCAAGTGAGTAGCAGTACTAGCGTGGGGTTGAGGTACAAAATCAAGCGCTCCAGACTGGCGCTGATGTAGGCAAGGCCTGCGAAGTCGAGAAAACTGGCAAGGTAATAACCAGTGACCCCCAGCCCAAGAACGCCCAACACGTCACGCCGTGTCAGCGGCGGCTTGCCACGACTGGCCCACCACGCCATGATGGCAAAGATAGGCAAGGCAAAAACCATGCGAAACATGATGAGCGTGACCGCGTCCACACCGTAGCGGTAGGCCAGCTTGACGATGATGGCCTTGCCGCTGAAGGCGATAGCGCCCAGCACAGCCAAGGCGATACCAATTGCTCTATTTTTAGTAGCGACCACTGCTGCTTCAGCCTGCACTGAAGGCAGATTACCCTTGAAGTTTAATGTCAAAATTTATCTTCCAAAACCCATCCTTCAATACCGGGGCGTTGGCCCTAGTACCCCGCGGCCAAGCCATCACGTCGCGAATCGCTGGCGACCACATAACCCTCACTCTTAGGGTCGCCGTTCTCTTCGCCCACACGCCAGATGAACTGACCTGCACCAAAATCTTGGTATGAATCGTTGATAACCTCAACCTGGTGGCCTCTGTCGGCCAATCCCTGCGCGATAGCAGGCGGCATTGCGGCTTCAACGTTGATTTCCAGACCTTGGTTAAAACGCCAACGCGGCGCATCACAGGCAGCTTGCGGATTTTGACCGTAGTCCAACATGCGGGACAACGTTTGCATATGGCCTTGCGGCTGCATATTGCCGCCCATCACACCGTAACTCATGATGGGCAGACCATTCTTGGTCACAAAGGCTGGGATGATGGTGTGGAAGGGGCGCTTACCCGGTGCGACCAAATTAGCAGGATTCAGCCCTGTAGCGTTGACATTGAAGCCATGACCTCGATTTTGCAAGCTAATGCCAAAGTTTGGCTCGACGCAGCCTGAACCAAAACCCATGTAGTTGCTCTGAATGAAGCTAACCATCATGCCATTTTCATCGGCTGCGGTAAGGTAAATAGTGCCCCCTTTAACCGGGTTGCCCGCGCCGAAATCTTGTGCCTTGTTCATGCTGATGAGTTTGGCACGGGAAGCGAGGTAGGCGTCATCTAGCATTTGCAGGGGCGTCACCGCCATTGACGATGGCTCGGCCACGTAGCGGTAAACATCCGCAAATGCAAGTTTCATCGCCTCGATCTGCAAATGTTGCGAATCTATGCCGTCCAGTGCATGCTTTTGCATGTCAAAGTGGTCCAAGATGCCTAAGGCAATTAACGCCGCAATACCTTGGCCATTGGGCGGAATCTCATGCAAGGTGTAGCCCCGGTAGTTTTTAGCAATTGGCGTCACCCACTCAGGACGGTAGTTGGCGAAGTCGTTTTCGGTATGGCTACCCCCGTTTAATTGAGAAAACTTAGCCATGGCTGCAGCGATCTCGCCCCGGTAATACGCCTCACCTTTTGTAGCCGCAATGGCACGCAGAGCACGGGCAGCAGCTGGAAACTGGAACAGCTCTCCAACGTGAGGCGCGCGACCTTTAGGCAGGAAGGCCTGCGCAAAGCCGGGGAGGTTCTTTAGCTCATCCACAGGAGCCGCCCACTTTTGCTGAATGACGGGTGGCACCAAATAGCCACGCTCGGCGATCTCGATAGCTGGTGCCATCAAGTCAGCAAAGGGCAACTTTCCAAAGCGTTCACTCAAAGCTATCCAACCGCCCACCGCACCGGGTAC
Organism: Betaproteobacteria bacterium; assembly: GCA_043739385.1. Lineage (GTDB taxonomy): Bacteria > Pseudomonadota > Gammaproteobacteria > Burkholderiales > Burkholderiaceae_C > Defluviibacillus. The sequence goes on from JAYUED010000002.1 coordinate 9,466, forward strand.
GGTAACGCTGTCGATACCTCGCTTAGGAGGCGTTTGCGTGTCTGCGCCGTATTTACGCTTGAAGTAGTCCGGCGTCCAGGTTTGTGGTGCTGGGCCCGAGGCGTTCAGACCATGTAGCTGTTGGCCATCCCACAAAATACAAAATGCATCACTGCCCAAGCCGTTGCTGACGGGCTCCAACAAGGTCATGGCAGCGGCAGCAGCAATAGCGGCATCGACGGCATTACCGCCACTCCACAACATTCGCAACCCGGCTTGTGCAGCCTGCGGATGGGAAGTGGACACCACGTTGCGGGCGAATACGGGAATGCGCGTGGTGGGGTAGGGGTTGGTGTAATTGAAGTTAATCATAGGTAAGCTCCTGTATCTGCGTGTGCATTTGAATCTGCTGAATCTATTAGCTCTATTAGCTCTATTGAAGGCCACTCACCACTGCGTTAATCAGCGGAAATTTTGCGATCGATGATGATTTTTTTCCATTTGGCGGCATCAAGGGCTACCATTTTGGCGAATTGCTGCGGGGTACTGCCTACAGGCTCTATGCCCAGACGGGCCAGTTTTTCTTTCACCTCAGCATCAGCCAGGGCTTGATTCGTCGCTGTATTGACCCGTGCAACCACCTCTGCCGGCAAGCCTTTGGGACCGTACAGACCGAACCAGGTGCTGGACTCAAACCCTGGTAGCACCTCGGCTATGGCGGGCAAATCAGGCGCCATAGCCGTACGATTGGCGGAAGTTACGGCCAACGCACGTAATCGGCCATCCTTCACATGGGGCAGGCCAGTGGGCAGGGAGTCGAACATCACATCTAGCTTGCCACTCACCAAATCGGGAATCGCCAACGCCGTGCCTTTATAGGGGATGTGCACCAAAAACAAACCAGCTTGTGTTTTGAACAGCTCCGAAGTCAGGTGCACTACCGTCCCATTGCCGCTTGACGCGTAGTTATAGCGACCAGGGTTATCTTTGGCCATGACCAGCCATTCTTTCAGCGTTTTGGCCGGTGAGCTGTTGGGCACCAACATGATGCTTGGTGCGTTGCCCACATGGTCAATAGGTGTGAAATCCTGCACCGCGTCATAGGGTATTTTGGTGTTCAGCGAAGGGCCAATCGAATGGGTGCTGGTGGTCGCAAGCAGCAGGGTGTAGCCATCGGGAACGGCCTTGGCCACCATATCTGTACCAATCGTGCCACCTGCACCGGGCCGGTTGTCCACAATGATGGCCACACCCAGTTTCTCGCCCAATTTTTGCGACAGCGTGCGGGCAAAGATATCGGTGGCTCCCCCTGCGGGAAAGGGCACGACCAAGCGCACTGATTTTGCGGGATACGCCTGTGCTTGCGCCAAGCAGGGCATCCCAACGGCAACTGCTAACACGGCCGCACCCAAGTAAATTGAAAACTCACTGCGTTTCATTACCTTCTCTCCTCATTAAACGATTGTCTCCCCAACGTCACCTCAACGAAAAACGGCACCAAAAGGTGCCGTTTAATGTCGTCATTCAACGAAGCTAACTTGTCAGTTATTCTTCGACGAAAGCCTCTTCGCGCTTAGATTTCACAGCAGGCAGCAATACGATGGTCAACAGCAACGCAGCGACCACCAGCAAACCAGCCGACAGGGGACGGGTCACAAACACTGACCAGTCACCACGTGACAACAGCAGCGCACGGCGCAGGTTTTCTTCCATCATTGGGCCCAAGATGAAGCCCAGCAACAGCGGAGCCGCTTCAACACCCAATTTGTTGAACATGTAGCCGATGAAGCCGAAGCCAGCAACCAGCCAAATATCAAAGGTGTTGTTGTTGGTGGAGTACACGCCAATCGCACAAAACAGCACAATGGACGGGAACAGGAAGTGGTACGGCACGCTCAGGAGCTTGATCCACATACCGATCAGTGGCAAATTCAAAATCACCAGCATCAAATTACCGATCCACATCGACGCGATCAAACCCCAGAACAATTCTGGGTTACTGGTCATCACCTGAGGGCCAGGCTGGATGTTGTGGATGGTCATAGCACCCACCATCAAAGCCATCACCGCGTTAGGCGGAATGCCCAGCGTCAGCAAAGGAATGAAAGATGTTTGCGCACCAGCGTTGTTGGCGGACTCAGGGCCCGCTACACCACGGATGTTGCCTTGACCCAAGGGAATTTCACCGGGTTTGAGTTTGATTTTTTTCTCAATCGTGTAAGAAGCAAAGGCTGCCAGCAAGGCACCGCCGCCGGGCAAAATTCCCAACATCGATCCGATTGCGGTACCCCGTAATACGGCGGGCATCATGTGCTTGAAGTCTTCCTTCGTGGGCATCAACCCAGATACACCCGCGGTAAACACCTCACGCTCATCTTCAGGCTGCGCTAGGTTGGTAATAATTTCACCGTAGCCGAATACGCCCATAGCGATAGCGACGAAGCCCAAACCGTCAGTCAGCTCAGGGATATCGAAGCTGAAGCGGGCGACACCCGAATTCACGTCGGTACCTACCAAGCCGAGCAACAAGCCCAACACAATCATGGCCACAGCCTTTAGCAGTGAGCCAGAAGCCAGCACTACCGCACCAATCAAGCCCAAAATCATCAGCGAGAAGTATTCGGCAGGGCCGAACTTAAAAGCCAATTCAGTCAGTGGCGGTGCAAAAGCAGCCAAGATCAAGGTGCCAACGGAGCCCGCAAAAAACGAGCCCAAGCCTGCAGCGGCTAGCGCAGGCCCCGCTCGCCCTTTGCGTGCCATCTGGTAGCCATCCAGCGTCGTCACCACCGAGGATGATTCACCAGGCAAGTTCACCAAAATAGCGGTTGTAGAACCACCATACTGCGCACCATAGTAAATGCCGGCCAACATAATGAGGGCAGACACAGGAGGCAACGCGTAGGTAGCAGGCAGCAGCATGGCGATAGTCGCCACTGGGCCGATACCAGGCAACACACCAATCAGCGTGCCCAGCACACAGCCGATGAATGCGTACATCAGGTTGATGGGCGTGAACGCTACACCAAAGCCGAGGGATAGATTTTGTAGAAGTTCCATTTTGGTGCTCTCTTAGCCTGTAATGAACGTAGGCCAGACTTGAATCTGAAGTTTGAGCAACATGATGAAGGCAAGGTAACTGCCCACCGCCAAGATGGTCGCCAGTATCAACACATGTTTGATATTGAACTTAGAGTCCGCCAAACTGGCGATGATGGTCAGTGCATAGATCGCTACGATCATGCCCATAGCAGGCACCTTGATGCTAGGCAAACCGCCAAGCAACACACCAAAGGCCAAATTAGCACCCAAGATAAGCGCCAGTGGCTTCCACGCCCACTTGCCAATCGGGTCGCCGCCTGTTACTTTGGCACGAAAGGAATTGAAAAGAATCAGTGCGCCCAAAAAGGTCAGCACTATGCCAAGCATGAGCGGGAAGTACCCGGGCCCCATGCGTGCGCCATCACCCACGTTATAGGTTTTTGCACCTACAGCAAAGGCAAGGCCTACACCGGTAAACATAAGTCCGGCGTAAAAGTCTTTTTGACTTTTCATTTCCACTGGTAATCTCCTAGAAATAATGGTTTGTGCGCATTCTGCCCGGCAAACAGCCGCCACCTCCATGTGGATTCCACCTACTACACCGTAAAGGATGCTGGGGATTACCCTTGCACCGCCCTTGCCTTATGCTCGTCTTATTGCTACGCTATCAGTAGTACCGACCCGTTGTACATGTGAATGAACTTTGCTGAAAATCTGATTTGGACTGCTCACGCTGGCGCGTGTGGGATGTTGGTCTTGTGCTGCACAGTGATCGCTGTCATGCACCGCACCGCGTCTTCAGCTCAGCACGTGATTTGGGCCGTCAGTTGTGGTTTAGGCACCCTTACCCTCAACGGCCTGTTGCGGGTGATTGCACAGGACATCGCTCCTGAAGATTTTCGTGTCCTGCGTGTAATGGCTGGCCCATCGTGTGTGGCCTTGTCGGCCATATCCATGCGCGACTGGTTGGGGGTGAGCCAGCGCAACCGCGTTATCAACCTCAGCGTGATGGGCATCACGCCAGCCTGCATTTTTGCAAGTGTGGGTTGTTTGTGGTTGCCGGAGCCTTATCCACTCGCCGTAGCCGGAGTGGTGGCAATACTCGGTATCGTGGCGATTGGTTGGCTGTGCTTGTGGGCAGCCCTGCTTGGCGACCGTCTCGCATGGTTGGCGGGACTGGGAACCTTTGTTTTTGCGTTGATCGTAGCCGGGCAATACGGCTTGGTATTAGGCTATTTGCAGGGCTTGGAGATCCACGCACTGGTAGCCTCAACCAGTGCGGCAGCGGCGCTGGCCGTTAGCATCCCGCTCTGGATGCGCAGCTATAAAGAGTCTGAGACCGGGCGAAATAGACACTTGTCCTCCCGCGACCCCATGACCGGTTTGGATAATGGCATGGCCATTATTAAAAAAATTATTGCTGCCCAAAAGCGTCTACAACTGCGCGGTGCCCAAGGCGAGGTGCTGGCCGTGATGGTGTCCGATTTTGAATCTTTAGTGCGCCACATTGGCCTTGCTGGCGCGCAAGAATTACTGATTCGCCTAGGCTTTAGAGTAAGCCGCGAGATTGGGCTCATTAACCCTGTGGGTCGTTATTATGACCGTTGCTACATCGTGCTGCTTGAAACTGCTGCATCACCCGCCAATACCGATCGCCTGATCACGTCACTAACCGAAAAACTGAGCCAACCAATGGACATCATGGGCTTTCATGGCGAAGCCCACACCATCGTTCTCAATGTGAGCGTGGGGCGAGCCAGCCTAACGCATCAGGAGGACGTGTCGAACGTGCTGGACAGGGCACAACGCTCGGCCTTGGAAGCAGCCAAAGCAAGGAACCCCAACAGCGACGTTATATCCCGTCCCCCTTGGTGGCGCCATCAATAATTCGGGAAATAAGTCTGCGAATAAATCCCTCTAAATCAATCTAAAGGTGGCGTTGCCGTCAGCACCTCTTCGAGCGTAGTCAGTCCCTCGGCCACGCGCAAAGCACCGGCCAGACGCAGCGGTCGCATGCCATCTGCCACAGCCTGCCTGCGCAGCGCGTCATTGCTCGGACTGCGGTTTACCTTGTCTTTAAAACTGTCCGTCACCGTCATTAATTCGTACAGGCCCATACGGCCCATGAAGCCCGTCATACGGCAATCGACGCAGCCCACCGGTTTATAAGGCCGGTAGCCACCATTGAGCTTCCAGGGTTTGACGGCCTCGGCCAGCGCGTCCACAGTGGAGCTCTCATCACGTACCCGGCACTGCTTGCACAGCGTGCGCACCAGCCGCTGCGCCAGTACACCCAGCACCGTCGCGTTGATGAGGTACGGCGGAATGCCCAGCTCCATCATGCGGGTAATAGCCGAGGGCGCGTCATTGGTATGCAGGGTAGAGAACACCAAATGTCCGGTGAGTGCCGCCTGCACAGCCATTTCGGCTGTGGGCAGATCACGAATTTCACCCACCATGATGATGTCCGGGTCTTGCCGCATCAACGCACGCAGTCCTTCGGGAAAACCAAAGTCCAAATGCGTCTGTACCTGGGTTTGGTTAAAAGCCGGCTCTATCATTTCAATCGGGTCTTCAACTGTACTGACGTTCACCTCCTCCGTCGCTACCCGCTTGAGCGTGGCGTAGAGCGTGGTGGTCTTGCCAGAACCGGTAGGCCCCGTCACGAGAATGATGCCGTAGGGCCGCTTCACCAGTCCTTGCCAACGATCGGCATCGTGCGGCGCAAACCCCAACGCATCCAGATCCTTGACAGTGTTGTCAGGGTCAAAAATCCGCATCACCATCTTTTCGCCAAAGGCGGTTGGCAGTGTGGACAGGCGCATTTCCACCTCGTCGCCACGCGGATTGCGGGTTTTGATGCGGCCATCTTGCGGACGGCGTTTTTCCATCACATCCATGCGCCCCAGCAGCTTGATGCGTGCCGTCATAGCGTTCAGCACGCTCATCGGCATCTGGTAGACCCGGTGCAACATGCCGTCAATGCGAAACCGGATCACACCTTGCTCACGGCGCGGCTCCAGGTGAATATCGCTGGCACGTTGATCAAATGCGTACTGCCACAGCCAATCCACGACTTGCACCACACCTTGGTCATTGGCGTCCAAGGTTTTGCTGGTCTTGCCCAGCTCCACCAGTTGCTCGAAGCTCGCACCCTGATTACCACCCGCTTTGATAGCGGATCGAATCGATTTGGCCAGCGCAAAAAACTCAACGGTGTAGCGGTGAATGTCCAGCGGATTGACTACCACACGCCGTACCGAGCGGCGCGATTGACGCTCCACCTCACTGACCCAATCGGTGATAAAGGGCTGCGCCGTAGCCACCGTCACTTCAGTGGCGCTGACCTGCACCGGCAACACCTTGTGTCGCTCTGCGTAAACCGCACTCATGGTGTCGGTCACTTTGCCTGCATCCACCTTGAGTGGGTCAATGCGCACATAGTCCAGCCCGGCACGGCCTGCCAACCATTCGGTCAGCAGTTCAATGTCAAGCGGCTTTCCATCGCTGGCTCGGGTCATGGCCACACTGGCGAGGCGCACCAAAGGATGTTGGGCACTTTCGCCCTGCGAACAGCGGGCAATGGTGCGGCTAACCTCCTCGGGAGAAATCAAGCCGTCTTCACCCATCCACTCGACCATGTGCCGCCAGTTGAGCGGGCCTTGATAGCTTGAATGAGGGAGATTGGTGGGCTTAGAGGGATGCGATGTAGTGTGGTGAGACTTCATGCCACGATGGTAACGAAGCCACAGCCACCGGCATCGCCGCGACGGTCAAACCTTTGCCGGCTTAAATACCCGCAACCACTTAAGAGCAGGCAATTCCCACCTCGAAAAAATCGCTTGCGCCCGCTCCGTAAGCACGGCCTTGGTGGGCCGCACTGGCGTACGCTGGGCAAGCACCACGGTGTTGCCTTCCCGTGTAGGTTTGAAGGCCCACACGGCATCTGCGCCAAATACGGCGGTGATCTTTTCTAGACTCATCGGATAGCTAGACGACAACCCAAACAGGTTAACCGTCATGCTCCCATCTTCCGTCAACAAGCGACGGCAGTCGGCATAAAAGGCTTCGCTGTCGAGTACAGGGGCCGCAGCGTCCTGGTCGTACAAGTCCACTTGAAGCGCGTCTACCGTACCGTGCCACATGGGATTTTGAATTTCTGTCTCGGCATTGGCCAACACCACACGCTGGCGGGGCTCATCTTGGGGAAGTTTGAACCAGCCTCGGCAGGCGATGACTACTTGGGGGTTCAGCTCGATGGCCGTCACCGTCATGCGCAGAGTTTTTCGGCAAAACTTGGTGAGACTGGCGGCTCCCAAACCCAGCTGCATCGCGTGGCGTTTGCCAACGCTGGTCGGCTCGACGAACAACAACCAAGCCATCATGCGCTGGACATACTCCAGCTCTAGGATGTAAGGGTCGTCCATGCGCATGGAGCCTTGAATCCACAGCGTACCCAGATGCAGGCTGCGCACGCCATCGTAGTCTGAGAAATTGACTTCGGGCAGTTCAGCAGGCGGGGTAGCTTTCAAAGCTTTGGTCTTTTTAGCTTTCGCCGCAGCAAGCACAGTAATATTTGCGGAAGTAACGATAGCAGTAGTGGTGGTGGGCAATTCGGCCATCAGAATCCTAAGTGGGGTTGCAAGGCATCGCGCCAAGCGTTCAGTTTGCGCTCAAACGTCCATGAAGCATTTGCGGGACTGCTGGAAGGCAGTTTGTACAGGGACACGCCCAGCGCTTGGCCAGACTCCTCGATACGGCGGTGGTGTTTGTAGCTCTCCAGACCATTGTGGGCAATGGCTTGAAGCTGCGGATAGCGTTGCCGTAAGCCTGAAAAATCATTCACCAGCGCGTGTCGAATATCAGCGTCCAGACTGCCTTGGCGCTCGCAAGCCGCATACACGTCCCACAGACCAATGCCGTTTTCCAACAGCCATTCGCTTCGTTTTTGATAGCCAATCATGCACGTAACTAATGCGCTAGATGGCAATATGGCCAACATAATTGGCCAAAACTGGTTACGTGGATGCCCATAGTACTGCTGGGCCGCCAGCGAGGCCACACCTGGAAAGCTGCCTAAGATGAGCACCCGGCAAGTCGGTGCAATCAGCGGAGGCAGGCCATTCAGGCGCAGGGGCGACTCAGGCAGGGCCGAAAGTGCACCTTCAGCCGCCAATCTTTAACCCTTTGGGCAGTGGGAACTTCACGGTTTCTTCAATTCCGTCCATCTTGCGTACCGTCACTGCGCCCAGCGCCTTCACGCGGTCAATCACTTGCTGCACCAGCACCTCGGGGGCGGAGGCACCAGCAGTCAGACCGACGCGCACGGTGCCCTCAAACCACGCGGCTTGCAATTCTTGCGCACTGTCCACCATGTAACTCGGTGTGCCCAGCTTCACAGCTAATTCGCGCAGACGGTTGCTGTTGGAGCTGGTCGGGCTACCAACCACAATCACGATATCCACCTGCGGACTCATGATTTTGATGGCGTCTTGCCGGTTTTGCGTGGCGTAGCAGATGTCCTGCATCTTGGGCTGGCGGGCGTAAGGGAAGCGCATTTTGATAGCGGCGGCTATCTCGGCGGCATCGTCCACGCTGAGGGTAGTTTGCGTCACCACAGCCAGTTTTTCGGTTTGGCGTGGCGCAACTTGGGCCACGTCTGCCACGTCTTCGACCAGATGGATTCCATCCTCCAACTGACCCATGGTGCCTTCCACCTCGGGATGGCCCTTGTGGCCAATCATGATGAACTCGTAGCCTTCTTTGTACAGCTTGGCGACTTCCACATGCACTTTGGTAACCAATGGACAGGTCGCATCAAAAATATGAAAGCCCCGCGCGCGCGCCTCTTGTTGCACGGCCTTGCTCACACCATGAGCACTGAAAACCAGCGTAGCGCCCGGTGGCACATCGTCAAGCTCTTCAATAAAAATAGCACCTTTATTTTTCAAATCGTTCACCACATAGGTGTTGTGAACGATTTCATGGCGCACATAGATGGGCGCGCCGAACTTGGTCAGGGCCCGCTCCACGATTTCAATGGCCCGGTCAACACCCGCACAAAACCCACGCGGCTCAGCTAAAAGAATTTCTTCCGGCATTTGTGGCATCACAGCACCCCAATCAACTGCACTTCAAACGTCACCGGCTGGCCTGCCAATGGGTGGTTGAAGTCAAACTGAACCGACTGGCCATCTTCCCCCTCGCGCACCTGCTGCGCAGCACCAGCGTAGCTGCTCAGGCCATCAGGTGTCGGGAACTGCACCACATCGCCCACGGCGTACTGCTCATTCGGGTCGCCTAGTTGCTTGAGCAGCTTACGCGCCACCCACTGCACCATGTCAGCCTTACGCGGGCCAAACGCTTCACCAGCAGGTATGTCAAAACTCGTGCGTGTACCCTCGGCCAAACCCAGTAAACGCTGCTCCACAGCAGGCGACAACTCACCTGTACCCAGCGAAAGCGTGGCCGGTTTGCCGCCAAAGGTGTTGATGATTTCGCCCGCAGGGCCAGCAAGGCGGTAGTGCAGGGTCAAAAATGAACCCTCAACGACGACGGGCACGGTAGGGATGGAAGGAAGCATAGAAGAGGACACGGAGGTGGAAAGGCTGGACATAAAACTCTCGATAAACTGCTCTCCATTGTAGAAAGACCTGTTAATGCTGCTGAAAGACCTTCCCGTTGACGCCCGCCCCCGGGAAAAGCTGCTCGCACGCGGCGCGGGAGCACTGAGCGACAGCGAACTGCTGGCACTGCTGCTGCGCACCGGTATTGTGGGTAAAAGCGTGCTGCACCTGGCCGATGAACTGCTGGCTGAACCCAAGGACAATCCCAACGGCTTTGGCGGTATCGCGGGTTTGTTAAACGCCAGCATGGCGGACTTGCAACGTATCAAGGGCATCGGCCCAGCGAAGCAAGCCGAGCTGATCGCAGTACTAGAGCTGGCTCGCCGCGCTCTGGCCCAGCAGCTCAAAGCCAAAACCATATTCACCACCCCAGACGCCGTCACCCAGTACCTGCAACTTCACCTCTCCGCCCGGCCCTACGAGGTGTTTGCCGTACTGTTCGTCGATGCGCACAACCGCATGCTGGCGCTGGAGGAAATGTTTCGCGGCAGCCTGACGCAAAGCAGCGTCTATCCGCGTGAGGTGGTGCTGCGCGCCCTGCACCACCAAGCCAGCGCCGTAGTGCTGGCCCACAACCACCCCAGTGGTTCGGTGCAGCCGTCCCGAGCGGACGAAGCTATTACGCAGACGCTAAAGGCCGCGCTGGCACTTCTTGACATTCGCGTGCTTGACCATGTGATCGTCGCGCCAGGGCAGTCACTGTCGATGGCTGAGCGGGGCTTGATGTAATGGCATTGCCCCCAAAAACAGCCAAACCGCTCAAAGCCAGTTCGCTGCAAGACCTTAAGCAGATTCAGACCACACTCGCCCAAACACAGGCAAAAGCCGCTGCGGCAGAAGTCGTCCGCACGGCGCTTGCCCGCAAATCTGAAGCTAATAAAAATCTCTTCATTTTAGCTGCAGGAGCCGTCAATCCCTTGCCAATAAAGCGCAGTGTGCTATTGAAAACGGAGTTACCCGAGCCTATCCCCAAGCAACGAATACTGGACGAACAAGCGGTGATGCAAGAAGCCATCAGCGACGAATTCGACATCACCACCCTGCTGGAGGTAGACGAAACGCTGAGCTTTCGACGCCCCGGCATCGGAAGTGACGTATTGCGAAAGCTGCGCAAAGGCGATTGGTCGACGCAGGCTGAGCTCGACCTACACGGCCTGCGCCGCGAAGAAGCACGTGATGCGCTATCTCGCTTTGTACGCGAAGCCGCCAAGTTGGGCCTGCGTTGTGTCCGCATCGTTCACGGCAAAGGTCTGGGCTCGCCCGGCAAAGCCCCTGTACTCAAAAGTAAGGTGCAAAGCTGGTTGGTACAAAAAGAAGAGGTGCTGGCCTACGTGCAGGCCAAGCCATCAGATGGTGGTGCTGGAGCTTTGATGGTGCTGTTGCAGGCGTCGTACGTCTTGCACCCGCGCTGAAGCGAGCCACTGAGACTGGCGCGCCCCGTCAGTAAATCACGCCCCTTGGTTGCGCATCCAATCCGCCGTTTTGAAAAACGATTCCTGTAGCCGCGCCCGTAAGGCTTCGTCCACACCAATATCCCCCATCGCTTGGTTCATGCAGGCCAACCACTGGTCACGCTCTAAGATTCCAATTTTGAAAGCCATATGGCGGGCGCGCAGCTGCGGGTGACCAAAGCGTTCGGTGTAGTGCTGTGGCCCGCCCAACCAGCCGCAGAGAAACCAAAACAAGCGCTGGCGGCCATTTTCCAGCGTGCTGCCGTGGGCTGCACGCAGAGCGAGGTACCCAGGTTCCAAGTCCATCAGGTCGTAAAACCGCTCGACCAAGGCTTTGACTTGGGGCTCACCCCCCATCCACTCAAAAGGGGAGCTGAAAACAGGTTTCTCTTGGATATTCATGGTTATCGCTATGCGAATAATCAACTACAGCGCTTATCAGATGCTCTAAATCGACTATTTTGATCAATCTAAAAATAAGGAGATTAAATTAAATTACCGCGTTGCGCAGCGTCTCGACCACAGGCCGCCTCAGCACCTCGCGCAAGCTCCACCAGCCGGCGCCAAGCGCCAAACCTGCACCTGCCAGCGCACCGCCCAGGGGCACCCAAGGCGAGGCCGTCCAGGCAAACTCAAACACGTAGCGCGCTAAAGCCCAGCCTATGCCCACACCCGCCGTCGACGCCAACACACCCGCCAAAAATCCCACCCCTGCCAGCTCTGCCCGCTGCACCTGGCGTAGCAGGCTACTGGGGGCACCCAGTGCCCGCATGATGGCGAATTCACGGGCACGCTCATCTCGCGTGGCGCCGACGGCAGCCACGAGCACGACCAGACCCGCCGCCAGAGCAAAGCCAAACAAGAATTCCACCGCGCGGATCACTTGTTCTAGTACCCGCTGTACCTGAGCAATGGTGCTGCCCATGTCCACATTGGTCACGTTAGGAAATTGGTGAACCAACTGGTTGTCAAACCCTTTTTGCTCAGGCGCTCGGAATGCCGTCATGTAGGTAGCAGGCACGTCAGGGAGCAGGCTAACGGGGTAAATCACGAAGAAGTTGGCCCGCATGGAACCCCAGTCCACCTTGCGCAAACTGGTGATTTTGGCTTCTGACTCGACACCACCCATATCGAACCGCAGGCTGTCACCCAGCTTCAGGTTCAGGGTTTTGGCGATGCCCTCCTCCACACTCAACGCACCCTTCTCTTCCTCCACCCACTTACCTGCGACCAAAAGGTTGTGTGTCGGCAAGTTGGCGCTGTGCGAAACATTGAACTCACGGTCAATCAGCCGCTTGGCGCGGTCGTCGGTAAAGTTCTCAGGCGTTGTTGCTACGCCGTTGATAGCAATTAATCGCCCCCGGATCATGGGATACCAGTCGTAGCTTGGCACACCAGCATCTTTGAGGCTGCGCTGAAACGCAGCCCCTTGCTCGGGCATGATGTTGATGACAAAGCGGTTGGGGGCATCGGGTGGGGTGGCTTTGCGCCAGCTGCTGACCAGGTCAGTGCGCAGCAATACAAGCAACACCAGCGCCAGCAGACCCACCGCCAGCGCGCTGGTTTGCACCACGGTGTAAGCTGGGCGAGCGGAAACCTGGCGGGTGGCCAGCACCAGCCAACGTGGGGCGGTATCTTCGTTCACCATGCGGCGCAAAGCCTTGACCGCCAGCCAGCTCAACCCGGCAAAAACCACCACGGCAGCGGCAAAGCCCCCCACCGCAATCAAGCCAAGCGTGCGGTCTGAACTCACCGCCAGCAGCAGCGCCGCAAAACCAGCCACGCCAATACCCAGCACAGCCATCGAAGCCGGCTTCAGAGCCCCAACGTCACGCCTAATCACGCGCAGCGGCGGTACTTGCGCCAGTTGAAGTACAGGCGGAAGACCGAACGCGAGCAACAGCGTGAGGCCCACGCCCAGACCCAGCAGCACCGGCCAGCCACTGGCTGCAGGCAAGGAAGCCTCAACCAAACCGGCCAGCAACAGCACAAACACATAGTGAACCGCATAACCGATCAATACGCCCAAAGTGCTGGCCATCAGCCCAACCAAGGTAAATTCGAAGGCATAACTGCCCGCAATGGTGCGCTGGCTCAGACCCAGTACACGCAGCATGGCGCAGTTATCCAAGTGCTTAGCGGCGAAACTGCGCGCAGCCAGCGCGACGGCTACGGCGCTAAGCAAGGCAGACAGAAGCGCAACAAGATTCAGGAATTTTTCGGCGCGGTCCAGGGTTTGACGCATCTCGGGGCGACCTGAATCCAGCGATTCAATGCGCACACCACGCAAACCTGAAGTGGCTTCACTTTGCGATTTTTTGAGCGTGGCTTGTGCCCAATCGACAAAGCTGGGGACTGCGGCCTCGTTCCCTGGTTTAGCGGCTACCGCAAACCGATAGCTGATGCGGCTCGCAGGTTGAATCAACTGGGTAGCGCCCATGTCAGACTGGTTGATCATGACGCGAGGAGCAAAACTCATAAAACCTGCACCTCGGTCAGGTTCAATCACGATGATGCGGGTAATTCGCAATGCGGCGTCGCCCAGCAACAAGGTGTCATTAATTTTGAGGCCCAGAGTTTCCAGCAACGGCGCATCAACCCAGGCTTGGCCAGCTGCGGGCACGTCCCGCGTAGTGGCTTGGTCGGCAGCGTCAGTTTTGGTGGCCGTGAGCAAACTACCACGCAGTGGATAGCCTGCGACTACAGCCTTAAGTGCTACTAATTTAGAAGCACCACCTTGGGTATCAATAGCACGAGCCATCGTGGGAAAGCTCAGGTTGGTGGTGGTTTGCAAGCCCAGTGCCAAAGCTTTGTCGAGGAACGCTTGCGGCGTGGGCTGATCGCTCGACACCACGGCATCTCCCCCCAGCAGCTGGCGCGCATCGCGTTGCAAACCATTCTTAAGCCGGTCCGCAAAAAACCCAACCGCCGTAAGTGCCGCCACCGCCAGCGTGACGGCAACTATCAGCAATCTCAAATCCCCAGCGCGCATGTCACGCCATAGAGTGCGCCAGCCCAGTCGCATAAAAGGAAAAATTGACATAGTGAAAATCCTTGATTCCCACCATTATTCCCGGGCGGGAATTCAGCACGGGTATCGCAGGGTTTAGGCGACCACGATCCATGAATGTTGCGACAATGTTTATCGACTTCATTCAACCCTAACGGATCAAAGACAAACCATGCGCAAACCTTTCAACATCGCCGTCATCGCTGGAGACGGCATTGGCCAAGAAGTTATGCCCGAGGGCCTGCGCGTACTGCAAGCCGCAGCCCAACGCTTTGACATCCCCTTGCAATTCAACCATTTCGAGTGGGCGAATTGCGACTACTACGCCAAAACTGGCCAGATGATGCCTGACGACTGGAAGGCCCAGTTATCAGGCCAGGATGCCATTTTCTTCGGTGCTGTTGGCTGGCCCGCTACCGTGCCCGACCATATATCACTGTGGGGTTCACTGCTGAAATTCCGCCGTGAGTTTGACCAGTACATCAATCTGCGGCCAGTTAGATTGTTTGACGGCGTACCCTGCCCATTGGCAGGACGCAAGGCTGGCGACATTGATTTCTTTGTGGTCCGCGAGAACACCGAGGGCGAGTACACCAACCTGGGCGGCATCATGTACGCGGGCACAGACCGAGAAATCGTAATCCAAGAATCCGTCTACTCTCGCCATGGCACAGACCGCGTGCTGAAGTTTGCGTTTGAACTGGCAAAAAGCCGCCCCCGCAAGCACCTGACTGTTGCGACCAAGTCCAATGGCATCGCTATCAGCATGCCTTGGTGGGATGGCCGTGCTGATGCAGTGGCACAGGGCTATCCTGAGATCACCGTAGACAAACAGCATATCGATATTCTCTCGGCGCGCTTTGTACTGCAACCAAACCGCTTTGATGTGGTCGTGGCGTCCAATTTGTTTGGTGATATTTTGTCGGACTTGGGCCCCGCGTGTACTGGCACTATTGGCCTGGCCCCCTCGGCAAATCTAAACCCTGAGCGCAACTTCCCCTCGCTGTTTGAGCCAGTGCATGGCTCAGCGCCCGATATTTTTGGCAAAAATATCGCCAATCCGGTTGCAATGATATGGTCAGGCGCACTGATGTTGGACTTTTTGGGCCACAGCACCGGCGCTTGCCGCGCCGCACACGACGCGATTGTCAAAGCCATTGAAGAAGTGCTGTTGGTGGGCCCACACACGCCTGATTTGGGCGGTAAAGCGTCCACCACAGACATTGGTGAAGCAGTAGTTAAGAAGCTACTGGGCTAACTTCAGCCGCTGCCACGATACGGCCAAGGACTTGCTTATGGCAATGCTCACTCAACTTCTTGGCCTGAAGCGCTGGTGTTTAATCCGCGAAATCAAACATCAATATGACGTGGCAAATCAGGTTTCGCCTGGGGTTGCAGAATCAAGCGTTCAGTTGCGCTGTAGCAAAGAAAGTGACGGTTCGTAGCCCGGCCTACGGCGCACAGACCCAGCGCCTGGGCCACCTGGTGGCCCATTTGCGTAATACCGCTGCGAGAAACTACCAAAGGTACGCCCATTTGCGCTGATTTGATAACCATCTCGCTGGTCAACCGGCCTGTGGTGTAGAAAAGCTTGTCCGCACCACTGCGTTGAGATTCCTCTTGCATCCACAACCACCCTGCGATGGTGTCAATGGCGTTGTGACGACCTACGTCTTCGATAAACATCAGCATCTCAGGTATCGCATCACTCGCGTCCCGGCAACCCACACCAAAGAGCGCGCAGGCATGGACGGAGCCGGCAGATTTGTAGGTACTCTCTTGAAGACGAATGGTGTTGACCACGCTGTAGAGTTGGGATTGGGTAATTTGTGCTTCTCTGATGGACGGCAGTTGTACTGCATCAATTTCATCCAATAACTCACCAAAAATACTGCCTTGACCGCAGCCAGTAGTCACTACCTTTTTGGCCGTTCGCGCTTCGATTTCAGCAATTCCCGAACGTGTTTTAACGGCGGCGACACCTGCACCGTCCATCAACCCTTCACCTAAATCCCAGTCCACCGTAATGGATTCAATATCGTCCACCGATCGGACCAAGCGCTGGTTGCGCAAATAGCCCAACACCAGCAATTCTGGTTGCGCGCCCAAGGTCATCAACGTGACAAGTTCACGCTTGTCCACATAGACCGTAAGCGGGCGCTCAGCCGGAATGGAGATGCTGCGTATCTCGCCAAATTCGTCTAAGGCTGAAATGGTTTGTGTCAGCGGTGCGCGAGCCTGTGTCAGGCGAGGCAGCTGCGCAAGCGAACTCACGCGGGTTTAGCCGCACGTATCGGTGTCGGAATGGTGGCAACCGGGGTACTGACGAAAGGCCCTGGATCGGCACAGGCGGGGGTTTCAGCCGCAGGCTTCGTTTCCTTACCTGCGGCTTTGGCTGTTTTGAAATACGACGCAGCCGCTTGGTTCTGTGACTTACACAGCGCAAAGGCATCTACTTTACCTGACCAAACCGTCTTGGCTGCCGCTTCAGCGGCTTTAGCTTTAGCCTCGTCGCTTAGCGCGGGCAGTTTGGCAAAGACCGAGGTGCACAGTGCCAGACTAACCATCAAAAAAGTGTTTTTATACATGGCAGTTATGAAATTAATAACATTCAAGAGGCTAACGCCGTAATGGCCCTATTTCTTAAACTATGGCTTAGGCTAAGTTGGTTTTGGGCGTTTTCGGATCAAGGACGGCGTGAGATGCAGCTTCTTTAGGCAAGCTGCGTTGCGCCGGAATTTTTCCGGCTTGGATGTCGTCGTACCAAAGCGCATGATGATCCTTGGCCCAGGCTTCGTCCACATAACCGGTACGCATAGCGCTGTACGCACCTTCCATTCCGACAGTACCAATGTAGATATGGCCGATGAACATGGCCATCATCAGTACTGTGGCGACCACATGAACCATGTTGGCGATCTGCATGGTGCTGCGCAGATAGACGATGTTAGGGATCAACTTGTCAAGCACAAAGCCAGATCCGATTACCACCATACCAAGTGCAAATACACCGCCCCAAAATACAATTTTTTCACCGGCATTGAAGCGGTTTGAGGGGGGCTCGCCCCCGCCAAAAAACCCACCTCCTCTAAGCAACCATTGAATGTCGCTCTTGTCAGGCCAGTTGTCCTTAAGGAATGTGCAAAAAACAATCACCAAGGACACTGCAAACAACGGCCCGGCGAAGTTATGGATATTCTTTAGCGCGTAAGTCAACCAACCAAACAGCGTGGTGCCAATCACCGGCAAGATGAACGATTTGCCAAACGCCATCACTACGCCCGAGATCGCCAACGCACAGAATGCGATGGCATTGGCCCAGTGGGCTGATCGCTCGAACGGGGTGAAGCGTTCAATCTTTCGACCGGTTTCTTTGCCGTGGAGCTTGATAGGGCCAAAGCCGAAGAAGAACAGCGCTACCGCACCAAGCACAATCACTAGCAATGCGCCACCATACGGAAGCAACCACTGGTTACGCACTTGGCGCCACGCTTCACCCGCATTGGTCAAACGCGAACCGGGATATTGCACAAAGGGCTGGATCAGATTGCCGGCCTCGGGCGCTTCAGACAGCGGCAGACTGCTGTAGCCGGTGGTACCTTGCCCGACTTGCCGCCACATCGGCGCGTTGTTGCCTGGCTGCACTTTTATGCGCTCGCCGTTTGTTTGGTTCGCGTAATTGGGGTCGGTGCTGGCGTCACCCGTAGCCTTTGAAGCGGATTCAGGCTTCACATCCATGATGTTGGCGCTTTGAATGCCCGCCGTACCGGAGTCCGCCGCAGTAGCCAACAAGTTCAACGCACTCAATGCTACAAATAGCGTAGCTAACAATGCACGTTTCATAGGGACTCCCAGTTTAATTGCTGCTGGATTTAACCGCAACGGCAGCAACAGGCGCAGTCGTCATGCGGGTGTACTCGTTTTGGCCGTACATCTGACGGGCTTTTTGCTCGCTGGCCCAGCTGGTTTTGTCACCAGGAGTCCATCCACGGGCCGTGAAAGCGGCGACACCTGTGCCTTCATAGGCCAGCTGGTCTTTTCTGGGGGTACCCGCAGTTTGCGGTTTTTCACTGCAAGCACTGAGCACCAACAGAAAGACACCAGCACACAGACTCCACCGTCCAACAGGAATGCAGCGCTTCACAATTTGGCTCCAGCAACAGGCGCTTGACCGGCTTGCTTGGCACCGTACGCCGTACCCCAACCCCAGACTTCAGCGCCCTTGCCGCGCTGCACCACACGGGTACGGAAGATGTCGGCAACCACATCACCGTCACCGGCGAGCAGGGCTTTGGTGGAGCACATTTCAGCGCACGCGGGCAACTTGCCTTCGGCGAGGCGGTTGCGTCCGTATTTTTCAAATTCGGCTTCGCTGCCATTTTCTTCGGGGCCACCAGCGCAGAAAGTGCATTTGTCCATCTTGCCACGCACGCCAAAAGTGCCTTGACTCGGGAACTGCGGTGCACCAAATGGGCAGGCGTAAGAGCAGTAACCGCAGCCGATACACACGTCTTTGTCATGCAGTACTACGCCTTCGTCGGTGCGGTAGAAACAGTTGACGGGGCACACCGCCATGCAAGGCGCGTCTGAGCAGTGCATGCAGGCGACGGAGATGGATTTCTCGCCCGGCACGCCGTCATTCAGCGTGACCACACGGCGGCGGTTTACGCCCCACGGCACTTCGTTTTCATTTTTGCAGGCAGTAACGCAGCCATTGCACTCGATGCAACGCTCAGCGTCACAGACAAATTTCATTCTTGCCATGATCTCTTCCTTGTATCTTGTACGTTCTAAGCGATTAAGCTTTTTCGACGTTACAGACCGTCGTTTTTGTTTCTTGCATCATCGTCACGCTGTCATAGCCGTACGTGGTGCCGGTGTTGATAGCCTCGCCGCGCACGATGGGTGCTGCCCCTGCGGGGTAATAAGCCAGCATGTCTTTGCCCTGCCAGTGGCCCGAAAAGTGGAACGGCATGAAGACCGTGTCCGGCCCCACGCGCTCTGTCACCATCGCCTGCACGTTGAGACGCGCACCTGTGGGTGTGGACACCCAAGCGCGTTCGCCGTTACGAATGCCTTTGTCAGCAGCCACTTTAGGGTTGATTTCAATAAACATCTCTTGCTGCAACTCGGCCAACCAGGGGTTGGAGCGGGTTTCTTCGCCGCCGCCTTCATATTCCACCAAACGGCCTGAGGTCATCACAAACGGGAACTTCTCATGCACTTTATCTGCAATGTTCTTTTGCTGGATGGTTTTATAGAGCGTAGGCAAGCGCCAGAAGCTCTTTTTGTCGTCGTGCGTAGGGTACTTGACTTGCAGGTCAGCGCGGTTGCCGTACAGCGGCTCACGGTGCTGGGGAATTGCATCAGGGAAGTTCCACACCACAGCGCGGGCCTTGGCATTGCCAAAGGGGTGACAACCATGGTTTTGCATCACCACACGGATGATGCCACCGGAGTTGTCAGTCTTCCAGTTTTTGCCTTCAGCCAGTTTTTGCTCAGCTGCGGTCAACTCGCCCCACCAGCCCAATTTCTTCATCAATACATGGTCAAACTCGGGATAACCGGTGGTGATATCGGCGCCCAAAGAATGTGAGCCGTCCTCGGCCAGCAAGCTCTTACCTTCGCGTTCCACGCCAAAGTTGGCACGGAAGTTACCGCCGCCATCCATCACATGCTTGTCAGTTTGATACAGGTTGGGACTGCCCGGGTGCTTCAACTCAGGCGTGCCGTAGCAGGGCCAAGGTAAACCAAAGTAGTCACCGGTGAAGTCGTAGCCAGTCTCTTTGTCCTTGCCACCCTTGGCTTTCAGGGTCTTCACATCGAACAAATGCATGTTGCGCATGTGCGCCTTAAGGCGCTCAGGGCTCTGGCCGGTATAGCCAATGCTCCAGCATGATTTATTGATCTCCCGCAAGATGTCTTCGGGCATGGGCTCTTCCATGCCCTTAACAGTTTGCATTTTGTAGTTCTTCGACAGCTCAGTGGCGAAGCCGAGTTTTTGCGCGAACTGGTGCATGATCATGTGGTCGCTGCGACTTTCCCAAAGCGGCTCGATGACTTTTTCACGCCACTGCAAAGAGCGGTTTGATGCAGTGCATGAACCGCTGGTTTCAAACTGGGTCGCGGCCGGCAGCAGGTAGACAGCGCGGTTGGGATTCTGGTCTTCCGGCTTGCCGGGCATCGCAGCCATGGCAGCTGTGGCGGACGGGTACGGATCAACCACCACCAGCAAATCCAGCTTGTCCATAGCGCGCTTCATCTCCAAACCTCGGGTTTGCGAGTTGGGCGAATGGCCCCAGAAGAAAAGTGCACGCAGATTGCTGTCTTGGTCAATCAGCTCGTTTTTCTCCAGCACACCGTCAATCCAGCGTGACACGGTGATGCCGGGCTTGGTCATCATGGCGGGAGAAGCGTATTGCTTTTTGATCCACTCGTAGTCCACACCCCAAGCTTTGGCAAAGTGCTTCCAGCTGCCTTCCACCAAGCCATAGTAGCCAGGCAGTGAATCAGGATTCGGGCCCACGTCGGTTGCGCCTTGGACGTTATCGTGGCCTCGGAAAATATTGGTTCCACCACCCGTTTTACCGATATTGCCCAGCGCCAATTGCAAGATGCATGAAGCACGAACAATGGCATTTCCGATAGTGTGCTGGGTTTGTCCCATACACCAGACCAAGGTACCGGGCCGGTTCTCGTGCAGCATAGTGGCGACTTTGAGCACTTGCGCTTCTTTCACGCCGCAGGCTTCCTCCACCTTTTCAGGCGTCCATTTGGTCAACACTTCTTCTTTGATTTTGTCCATGCCGTAGACACGGTCATTGATGTACTGCTTGTCTTCCCAGCCGTTTTTAAAGATGTGGTGTAGCAGGCCAAACAAGAAGGCAATATCAGAACCAGAGCGTATGCGCACGTACTCGTCAGCCTTGGCGGCTGTGCGGGTGAACCGCGGATCCACCACGATCATCTTGCAGCCGGTTTCTTTGGCATGCAGCATATGCAGCATGCTGACGGGGTGCGCCTCGGCAGCGTTGGAGCCGATGTACATCGCAACCCGGCTGTTTTGCATGTCGTTGTACGAATTGGTCATCGCACCATAGCCCCAGGTGTTGGCCACGCCGGCCACCGTGGTGCTGTGGCAAATACGGGCTTGGTGGTCGCAGTTGTTGCTACCCCAGAAGCTGACAAATTTACGCAGTAAGTACGCTTGTTCGTTGTTGTGTTTGCTCGAACCGACGAAGTAGACGCTGTCTGGCCCGCTGGCCTTTTTCAACTCCAGCATCTTGGCGCTGATTTCGTTCAGAGCGGTGTCCCAGCTGATGCGCTCGTATTTGCCATTCACCAATTTCATCGGATAGCGCAGGCGAAATTCACCGTGACCGTGTTCGCGCAAAGCGGCACCTTTTGCGCAATGCGAGCCAAGATTAATGGGCGAATCAAACACGGCTTCTTGGCGCACCCAAACCCCGTTTTCAACCACGGCGTCGACAGCGCAACCTACTGAACAATGCGAGCACACAGTGCGCTTGACTTCGATTTTGCCTTGACCAAAACCATTCGGCTTACCGTCAGATGCTTTAGCTTTTTTCACCAATGCAAGCTGCGATGCCGCCAGTCCCACGCCGACGCCCAAGCCCGAGCGGCGCAAAAAGCCACGACGGTCCATAGTGGGCAGCGCTTGAGACAACCCACGGTGCAGGCGGTGAACGAAAGGGGATGCCGAGACTGCAGACGATGCATTACCCGACGTGTGGAAACTCGTTTTTTTAGTTAACAACATATGCTGCTCCAAAGTGTGAGCAAAGGGACTCAGATGCGCGCGGTTTTGTAGTAGCGCTGTACGTGGGCTGACGCGGTGTAGCCGCCACCGTTTTCAGGCGGCGGTGGCAGAACTTCAGCCACTAAAGGTTCGGGAGCTTGCAGGTGAGGCAAAGCAGTGATGGCTGCGGCAGCAACACCAGCGGTCGCAGCACCGAAGAAAAACCCTCGGCGAGAGGGTACTGTGGCGAGTAGCTCGTTGGAGCGACGGGAAGCAGCTGGCATGGAATGTCTCCAAAGCTGGCATATAGCGGGATGGCTGAAATACCGAGAAATAAACCACAAAATCTTGTGGCTATGAATCAACAAATTTTCGTCGCATTTACACTGCTAAAAAGTCACAAAGCCCAGCAACATGTCACAAAAATGACTATTGAGCTGATAGCCATTAATATAAATGAAAATTTATCAAGATACTCAAGAAGAAAGACAAATTACGTCAGCGTTTCGTAATCATTCGTCCAGCAGTATCGATATCAAATCACATTGAGCATTTCTACCGCTTGTAAACCGGCTACTGTTTGCAAGCAAGCTCGTGCAGCCTCGGTGCCTTTTTTGACAAAGTGTGCAGTGAAAAACTGCACATGGTCAACGTTTTCTTGAAAATCCTTGGGTGTAAGCACCACTGAAAATAGAGGAATCTCGGTATCCAGCTGTACACGCATCAGGCCGTCAATCACGGCGGAGGTAACGAACTCATGCCGGTAAATTCCACCGTCCACCACCAGTGCGCAGGCAATGATGGCGTCATAACGCTTTGTCTTCGCCAATTTTTGCGCGTGCAGAGGAATCTCCAGCGCGCCAGGCACTGCGAACAGATCAATCTGGTCGCTGGGCCACCCTTGGCGGGCCAACTCGGTAACGCACGCATCGCGCGCTTGTTGCACGATATCGGTGTGCCATGAGGCGGACACGATGGCAATGCGGCTGCGCAAAGTGATACGCGGTTTGGCTAAGGAAATGGAGACCGCAGAGGAAGGGGAAGACGAATTCATGGATTACCTAAAGTTGGCGAATTTTAGCCACCCACCTACGCAACTTTAGTCACTGCCTGTCACACGCGAGATGCCTCACACCAACATATCAAACCCTTGCGCCTCGACCTGCACAAAGGCGCGCGTCAGTTCTGCCGCAGCCACGTAAAACTTCGCTTTAGGATTCGCCGACAGCGCATCGCATAACTTATCGGCCCAAGGCTGAACATGCTTGGTGAAAAAAGCTTGCTGTGCCGTGAGATTGGCCACTGCCACATCGTCTCCAGCTATTAAATACCGCATCACCTCGCACAGGTAGGCAATGTGGTCCTCGGTGTCAGCTGAGTTCTCGTCCCGACCCAAACCCAACGCCGCCAAATCGGTACGCAAATACGCCAGCGGCTTTTCATTCAAAAACCCGCTCAGGTAATGCGAGGCGAACAGATAGACCTCGGGTTTACCGATACCACCAAACAAGGCGTCATATTCACGCTGGATGGCTGTGTCACTCATCTCACGCGCCACCGTCACCAGCAAACGCCAGGGCTCTTCCAAATGACCACCTTGCGTTGGCGCATCGGTCACAGCAACCCGCAGAGACGCTATGAACTCAGCAGCTGGTGAAGCAGCGAAGACCATGGCAAGTAAGCCATAAAGCTCCGCACGGGCGGTTTCCTCGTCGAAACCAGACTGCGGGCTGAGCTGTAGCTCAGCATCCCCCTCTGCAGCGTGCGCAGAGGGACGGAAGGGGTCAGAGGTCGGTAATACGGGCTTCATTGTCAGCAGAATAAATATCAATCACACGGCAGTCACCGCACATTTTGAGGCGCTCCAGCGCCGCACCTTGGAACATCGCATGGCCTGCCAGTTTGCCCAGCATCCCCTCGATGGCCTTGAGCGTACCAAAGGGTTTGCTGCACCGCACACAGGCGTAAGGCTTCATCTCGTTGAGCACGCGAAGGTCTTTGCGCTGGGGTGTTAAGAGCAACCGAGGCAGCAGCGCGATGGCATCTTCAGGACAGGTTTTCACGCACAAGCCGCACTGGACGCAGTTCTTTTCAGTGAAACGCAGTTGCGGCGAATTCGGGTTGTCGGCCAAGGCACTGGCCGGGCAAGCGCTGACGCAGGCAAGGCACAGTGTGCATTTGTCTTTGTTGACAACGACGCTGCCAAACGGTGAGCCCTTCGCTGGGAACGCAATCGCCTCTGGCAGCGCAGCTTGCAGGGTAGGCGCATGGGCAATAAGGTGGTCTAGCGCCAATTCCAACGTACTGCGTTTTTCCGCAGTCACGGCAAAACGGGCGGGCGAACTCACGGCTTGGGCTGTGGCGCTGGACAAGGCTTGCAGGGACGCGTCAAGCGCAGGAACAGTTTGTGCCTCCAGCAGATGCAGGTGCACGCCGCTGTAGCCCAGGCCACTCAGCAGTGCTTGTCCCACCGCCATTTGCTCGCGCAATCCTTGCAGATACTGCGGTGCCTCTTCGTCCGTGTGCAGCACGGCCACGCTACGGGCACCGAAAGCGATGGCGCTCAGCCATAAGTCCAGCCCGGTGCTGGCGGTGTGCCACAGCGCAACAGGGATAACGTTGGCCGGTACACCACGGGCTTTTTTGAGTTGCGCAGCACGACCCACCTGCTCGACCAAGGTTTGGCCTGTGCCCTGGCTGTGCAGCAATAACACGGCGTCTTGCCCACCGGCGGTGGCATAGGTCGCGAGCAAGGTTTTGAGTTTCAGGCCCTGCTCGGTGGTACGCGGGTAGGCGAAGCTCAGCGCGCCAGTGGGGCATACCGTGGTGCACGCACCGCAGCCTACGCACAGGTTCGGGTTAACTTTGATTTGCTGCTGTTTGGGCTCTGAACTGATGGCTTGTGCAGAGCAAATGTCGATACACGCATTGCAGCCCACCGATTTATTCCGGCTATGGGCGCAGAGTTTTTGTTTGTAGGTGAAAAACTTCGCCTTCTCAAACTCACCCACCAGGCCGCGCAAGGCCACCAGCGTTTTAGCCTCCACACCCGCGGTACTGGTGCGAAAGTAGCCTTGGGGCAGCGCGTGTTGGGTGAATGCGGAACGGGCGGCTGGGTTGGCACGCAAGTCCAAAACCAGGTCAAAGGCTTGGGACTCCGACTCAGGCTCGCGGGTGAAGTCGATAGCACCAGCTACGCCACAAACAGACACACAGGCCCTGTGAGACTTGCACAGTGCGCCATCAATTTGATAATCAAAGCCGATCGCACCTTCGGGGCACGCTGTCAGGCAGGCGTTGCAACGGGTGCATAAATCCAGGTCAATCGCGTTGTCTCGCCGCCAAGTGAATTCAAAAGCTCCCAGCCAGCCGGTCAGGCTGACAGCGGAACCCGCCAATACGGGGTAGCGGCGCTCTTGTGACCCAACCGGCAAGTTGATGCCGCTTGCACTGCCAGTGCTGAAGATACTGATCTCCAACGCGTCGCTCAGCAACGCGGCAACCGTCTCCGCTTCGCCCAGTGGGCCAAGAATCAGCAACCGGCCTGCGCTCTTGTAGGTCACCGTAGGCACCGGCTCAGGTTCCGGCAGGTGGGCGGCAGCCAACAGCGCAGCGATTTTCGGCATGGCCTTGGCGGCATCACGCCCCCAGCCCCCGGTTTCGCGAATGTTGACGAACTTGAGTGGTGAAGTGGTCGATGTTTGCTGTGCCAAGTCCGCAAACAAACGGCTTTCCTGCGTACAGGCTACAACGAGTTGCTCACCTTTGGCGGCACTGGCTTCCAGAGATTGAACAAAAGAGGCGGCCTCGCGGCGACACAGCGTACTGTGGAGTTTCAGGTCTTCATGCAGCGCTATCCCGAGAAGTTTCGGGTTCAGTGGCATGGTTTGGTTGCAATCGCAAATGAGAGTCGGCATCTTGGGTTTGGCTAGGCTGAGGGGTTGGCTGAGAAAGGCTCACAGTTTGAGGCTCAGACGGGCTAGAGAGTTCAGAAACAGAGACGGCATTCTCAGCCCTATTTTCTGGGGGTGTTTCTTCTGCGTCTTCAGTATCTTCAAACAGCTTGAGAAACTTGGCGCTGGCCATCTGGCGCAACATGGATTCAGGCAACGGATCAGGCTGTGAATAATCGTCGATGTAGATGTCCAACCTGTCCATCACGTTGTAGTGAGGGTCGGTGAAGAGCTTTTTCATCGCTGCGTTTTTGACCTCAGGCGTGACATTGCGGGCCATGAACGGTGCAAAATCGGAATCGCCGGTCAACAGCTTCACGTCTTCTAAGGTCAATGGCGGCGGCAGCTCAACAGGTGCGGGCGCAGGCGGTGCTGGGTCTTGGCGAACTTGTGCTGCATCCTGCAATACAGGGGTTTGAATGAGCGGTTGCTGAAGCGACTGCAAAGGTGGCAGCGGTTCAGCCAGCGCATCCCCCTTGGCCACAGCTACTTTACGCTGCGACCAACGGCTTAGAAAACCGCCCTCGTCAGCCACGTCCACCACCGCGCGGTTTGTCAGTCGATACCGAGGCCGGGCTGCCAAAGCGGTCAGTCAGCGTCTTGAAACTCTCAGGCCGCTTACGGCGCTTAGGTTCGGGCAGGTAGTACTCGTCCACATAGGCTTGCAGCCATTCGATCACAGCGGGTGGCGCAGGCACTTGCTCCACCGTCTCTTGCGCATCGAGCCAGCGCCCAGCGTCGTGGTAGCTCAAACTTACAGCCTGGGGCTTAGCGAACCCCTCGGCGCCAAACTCACTGCTCAAAGCAGCCATTTCCTCAGGAGGCAATGTGGACGACACCTCTTCCATTCGCCACAGCACGAACCAGCAAGGCGCGGCGGTGGTGATGTTCAATTGGTAGCCTTCGGCATCGTCTTGGAATAATTCCACGCTGTAGTGCACGTGCATCCAGCGCTGGCTGCTATCATTTTTATAAAGCAAACGGGGATGCTCGCCGAAACTGGGCTCATACAGCAGTACGTCGTCCAGCACCCAGCGCCACGTCTGCCAACGGCTCATGGGGCCGATGATGCGTTCGCGGCGCATGATGACTGCGACTTCTAAGGCGGGGCGGGTAATGGACATGGGGCAACTGTAAGCGAAACTTACCCCAGCCGAATAGCCGATGCCTATGGTGCTACTGCCTCTATCGCCACCGCGCAGTGCTTGAACCCCGGAATCTTCCCAAACGGATCTAACGCTGCATTGGTCAGCAAATTCGCAGCTGCTTCCGCATAGGCAAACGGAATAAACACACTGCCTTCGGGCGTGCCGTTGTCCAAACGCGCTAACAGCGAAACGCTACCTCGGCGTGAACGAACGACTAGGTGCCCCCCTGTTGGCACACCCAAACGGGCCAAGTCTTTGGCGCACATACTGGCGGTGGCTTCGGACTCTATAGCGTCCAGCACCGTAGCCCGCCTCGTCATGCTGCCGGTGTGCCAATGCTCCAGTTGGCGGCCAGTGATGAGGACGAAGGGGTAGTCAGCATCGGCGCGTTCGTCGGCGGGAATGAGCCCAGCGGGCACGAGCTTCAAGCGTCCATCAGCAGTCGCAAACTGGTCGATGAAGACAGTGGGCTGGCCAGGGTCTTCGGCACTCAAGCAAGGGTAGGTGACGCTGCCTTCGCGTTCCAGGCGCTCCCAGGTGATGCCTGCGATGGCGGTGTGCATGGCTTGACGCATTTCCTCATACACGGCAGCGACGCCATCATGCGCGCCAGCGTAATCCCAATGCAAGCCCAAGCCCGCAGCCAGTTGCTGGATGATCCACAAATCAGGCCGCGCATCGCCGGGGGCATCAATGGCTTTGCGGCCCATTTGCACCATACGGTCGGTGTTGCTGACGGTGCCGGTTTTCTCAGGCCATGCGGTGGCAGGCAGCACCACGTCGGCGAGCCACGCAGTTTCGGTCATGAAGATGTCCTGCACCACAAGATGCTCCAGGCTGGCGAGAGCGTGGCGGGCATGGTTCAGGTCAGGGTCGCTCATGGCGGGGTTTTCACCCATCACGTACATGCCACGTATTTTGTGCGGATCGCTGTCCTCGGCTAGCGCTTTGTGCATGATCTCGACCACGGTGTAGCCGGGGGTTTTGTCGAGCGGTGTTTTCCAGAAATCTTCAAACCAGGCGTGAGCAGCCGCGTTGTCCACGCGTTGGTAGTTAGGGAACATCATCGGGATCAACCCCGCATCGCTGGCGCCCTGAACGTTGTTTTGACCACGCAAAGGATGCAAACCACTGCCGGGTTTGCCGATTTGGCCGGTGATGGCGCACAGCGCGATCAGGCAGCGGGCGTTATCGGTGCCATGAACATGCTGGCTGATGCCCATGCCCCACAAGATCATCGAGCTTTTGGCCGTGGCGAAGGCGCGGGCGACTTCACGGATAGTCTCGGCTGGGATGCCACAAACGGGGGCCATCGCTTCGGGACTGAAATGTTTGACGTTTTCGGCCAAAGCGCTGAAGTTATCTGCACGGTCAGCTATAAATTTCGTAGCAACCAAGCCTTCATCAATTACCGTGTGGATCATGGCGTTGAGCAGTGCAACATCCGTGTCAGGCTTGAATTGCATCGTGCGCCACGCATGGCGGCCAATGTCGGTAATTCGGGGGTCAGCGAGGACAATTTTGGCACCGCGCTGAGCCGCGTTCTTCATCCAAGTAGCGGCAACGGGATGGTTGGCCGTGGGGTTGGAGCCGATCACCAAGATGAGCTCGGCGTGCTCCACGTCGTTCACTTGGTTGCTGACTGCCCCTGAACCTACGCCCTCTAGTAGCGCAGCTACGCTGGAGGCGTGACACAGGCGGGTGCAATGGTCTACGTTGTTTGAGCCGAAGCCGGTTCGCACCAGTTTTTGGAAGAGGTAGGCTTCTTCGTTCGTCCCTTTGGCGCTGCCAAAACCAGCGAGCGATTTGGGGCCGTAGCCGTCGCGCAGACCGGTCAACTTGCCTGTTGTCAGGGCCAACGCTTCTTCCCAAGTTGCTTCGCGGAAGACTTCGCGCCAATCGGCATCGCGCACCGAGATGCGGGCATTGAGCGCTTCGGCATCTTTGGGCACATCGCTGCGGCGAATCAGCGGCACGGTGAGCCGGCCCGCATGGTGCGCGTAGTCGAAGCCGAACCGTCCTTTGACGCACAAACGACTTTGGTTGGCAGGGCCATCACGGCCATCGACACCAACGATTTTGTCGTCGAGGACTTTGTAGGTCAGCAAGCACCCGACACCGCAGAAAGGGCAGACCGAATCGACCGATTTGTCGACGACTTGAGGGCCGATAAGGGTCTTGGGGCTGAGCGCACCAGTAGGACAAGCCTGGACACACTCCCCGCAGGCCACGCAGCTGCTCTCGCCCATGGCATCGTTCAGGTCGAACACGATTTCGCTGTGAGCGCCACGTTTGGCATAGCCGATCACGTCGTTAACTTGCTCTTCGCGGCACGCGCGTACACAGCGGTTGCACTGGATACAGGCGTCCAGATTAACGGCCATCGCAGGGTGGGACACATCGGCTTTAGGCTGTTCGCGGCGCAGGGCTTTGAGCGCGGGGCGTACCGTCACGTCAAGCGCAGTGGCCCAGGCACTCAGTTCACCGTGCTGCTGTGTGGCATCGTCACGGCCTTGCGCGTCTGCCAACCATTTGTGCCCCTTATCAGGCATATCGGAGAGCAGCATTTCCAGCACCATTTGCTGGCTTTTGATGGCGCGGGGGCTGTGGGTTTGGACGTTCATTCCCGCCGTGGCGACACGGCAGCAACTGGGGGCCAGCGTGCGCTCACCCGCCACCTCAACGACACAAGCACGGCAGTTGCCATCAGGACGGTAGCCGTCTTTGTAGCAAAGGTGGGGAATGTCAATGCCGTGACGCTGGGCAGTTTTGAAGAGGGTTTCGCCCTCGTGGGCCTGGACGGCGATATTGTTGAGCTGCAGGTCAATCATGATGGGGGTGACTTCAGCGCGTTGGGTTGGTGCGTTCATGCTGCGCCTCCAATTTCAAGGGAAAAGTATTTCTGAATGCTGCGAATCGGGTTTGGCGCGGCCTGCCCCAGTCCGCAGATCGACGCATCGCCCATCACTTGGCTCAAGTCCTCAAGGGTGGTGTTGTCCCACACGGGCGCTTGCATCAGTTGAGCGGCTTTGGCGGTGCCAACGCGGCACGGGGTACATTGGCCGCAACTCTCGTGCTCGAAGAAGCGCATAACGTTCAGCGCAGCGTCGCGGGCTTTGTCATGGTGGCCCAGGACTATGACAGCGGCGGAGCCTATGAAGCAGCCGTACGGTTGCAGGGTATCGAAGTCCAGCGGAATGTTGTTCAGGCTGGCGGGCAGGATGCCCCCGCTGGCACCGCCGGGCAGGTAGGCGTAGAGCTGGTGGCCATCCAACATACCGCCGCAATGCTCGTCAATCAACTCTTGCAGCGTGATGCCTGCGGGAGCAATTTTGACGCCAGGGTTGTTGACACGGCCACTCACGCTGAACGAGCGAAAGCCTTTGCGGCCATGGCGGCCTTGCTCGCTGAACCACTGGGGGCCGTGCTCGATGAGGTCGCGTACCCAGTAAAGGGTTTCAAAGTTGTGCTCCAACGTGGGGCGGCCAAACAGGCCAACTTGGGCGATGTAGGGCGGGCGCATACGGGGCTCACCTCGTTTGCCTTCGATGCTCTCGATCATGGCTGACTCTTCACCGCAGATGTAGGCACCTGCACCTCGGCGCAGCTCAATCAGGGGCAACTGGATATGAGGCGGGTACGGCGGATCGGCGCGCAGCTTGGCCAACTCGTTGGTGAGCATGGTGCGGCAGTCGTGGTACTCGTCGCGCAAATAGATATAGATGGCGCTGATGCCAACCACTTGGGCAGCAATCAGCATGCCTTCTAAAAAGCGGTGCGGGTCGCGCTCCAGGTAGAAGCGGTCTTTGAAGGTGCCAGGCTCGCCTTCGTCGATATTGACGGCCATGAGCTTGGGGGCGGTCTCGCCGCGCACGATTCGCCACTTGCGCCCTGCCGGAAAGCCTGCGCCACCTAGGCCACGCAGGCCCGAATCTTCCATGGTTTTTAGAACGGCCTCGGTATCTTGAGTTCCATTAGCCAGTGCCGTAGCGAGGGCATATCCGCCTGCTGCGCGGTAGTTGGCGTAATCTAAATTAATAGCATACTGTGAAGTATTAGATTGCGCTAACGGGCTATTTGATACTGAGACAGATGTAACAACCACAGCTTCAACCACCGCTTGAACGCTCGCAAGGTTGGCTTTGGGCACGGCGCTCTGGCCCACCAGCACGGCGGGCGCTTGCTCGCAACGACCAATACAGGGGGCAGCGATGACGCGGATGTCCTTGTTGCCCAGCAATTGCGGCAAACGCGCGAGTAAATCCTGCGCACCGGCCAGCGAACAGGCCAAACCGTCGCACACCCGCACGGTCAGGCTGGGGGCATGGCCGTCACCCTTCTCATCGCCTTTGACCACCTCAAAGTGATGGTAAAAAGTAGCCACTTCGTAGACCTCGGCCATGGGGATATTCATGGTTTTAGCCAGCGCCACCAGATGGCGCTCGTGCAGGCAAAGGTAAGCGTCGTTCAGGCTGTGCAAGTGCTCGATCAGCAGGTCGCGCCGATAGCCATCAGCAGGTTTTTCACCGATCAATGCCCTCACCTCGGCCAGCGAAACCTCGTCAGTTTGACGGCCTTTAAGGCGGCTTTTGCGGTTGTTATCACGACGCAGGCGTTCACGCAGTTCATCGGCTGTGGCAAGCAGAGCAACGTTTTCAGCAGCTTTGGGTTCAGTGGTTGAGGCGGAGAGATTCATAGCAACTTAGATGATGGCTTCAGACGGTCAATTGAAAAATTTGGCAACGCTTTGCAATGTACGGTACACGCCCCAGGCCAGCGGAATGCCCACGGCCATCCAGGCGATCACCACCACGGCAGGGCTAACAACATCATTGTTGTTGCCACTGCCCTGAACTTCAGAAGCAGTGGCCTTTTCATGGGCTAGACGCTTCTCAGCGGCCAGTTCGGTATCGGTCATGAACCACCTATCGGCCAGCGGACGCACCATCAGGTTACAAACCAAGCCAATCACCAGCATCCCGACCAAGATGTACATGGTTTGGTTGTAAACCTGCTCACGCGGGATGCCCAAGCCAAGTTGGTACTCGCGCATGTAGTTCACAACGACCGGGCCCAGCACACCGGCGGTGGCCCAAGCCGTAAGCAAGCGACCATGGATAGCACCCACCATTTGCGTGCCAAAAATGTCGGCCAAGTAGGCGGGCACCGTAGCGAAGCCGCCACCGTACATGCTCAAAATCACGCAAAATGCGCCCACGAACAAGGCAACAGTGCCCGCAGCCGCACTGCCTGGGATGCTGAAGTACATCGCGCCGCCCAGCACGAAAAACACAATGTAGGTGACTTTGCGGCCCAATTTATCGGACAGGCTGGCCCAAAAGAAACGTCCACCAATGTTGAACAGGCTCAGCAACGCGGTAAAGCCTGCAGCCACGCTGGCAATAGCAGCCAACTGGGATTTGTCCAGCTCGCCAAATTTCTTGGCCACACCAATCAGCGAGCCACCAAACACCTCTTGCAGCATAGGAGAAGCCATGCCGATCACACCGATACCGGCGCTGACGTTCATGCACAGCACCATCCAGATCAGCCAAAACTGCGGAATGCCCCAAACCTTGCTGACATGCACATGGCGCTGGGTAATCATGGTGTTGTTGACCTGGGCCAGCGGTTGCGTCCAGCCTGCGGGCTTCCAACCTGTCTCGGGGATACGGTAACCAAAGGCGCCGAACATCATGAAAACGAAGTAAATCAGCGCCATCACCACAAAGGTTTGTGCTACGCCCACGCTGGTAGGGCTGGCAAAGTATTTCATCAAATCAGCGGCCAAAGGCGAACCAATCATCGCGCCGCCACCAAAGCCCATGATGGCCATACCGGTGGCCATGCCCCGGCGGTCAGGAAACCATTTGATGAGGGTCGAGACTGGCGATATGTAGCCCAGCCCCAAACCAATGCCACCGATAACGCCAGAGCCCAGAATCATCATCCAGAACTGGTGCAGGTACACGCCCACGGCAGAGATCAACATGCCACCGCACCAGCACAGCGCGGACACCACACCCGCCTTGCGCGGGCCAGCACGCTCTAACCAGCCACCCCAGGTTGCGGCAGAAGAGCCGAGCAACACAAAGAACAGGGTGTACATCCAGCCTAGGGTAGAGATTTTCCAGTCGCAGGTACTCGTGAACAGTTCAGCGAAAAATCCCACATCAGGGCCGCATTTGATGGCGTCCTTGATACCCAGTGCTTTGGAGAGCGGAAGCCAAAATACCGAAAATCCATATGCCATGCCAATACACAGGTGAATCGCCAATGCAGCAGGAGGTACCAGCCAGCGGTTAAAACCTGGGCCCGCAATGATTCGCTCCTTGTCCAAAATTCCAGTCATGATTGTCTCCTATAGGGTGTTATTACGCCCGCAGACCTGGAGGATCTTTTGAGCGTGCGGAGTGTTACCGGGGACGACAAGCGACGCAAATTCTTTCTGAACATGCGGTGATTCAAAAACTAAATGTTGCAACGCACTTTAATTCCCGCCTACAACGCCCACACCTTCTACACAGCCCACACCTTTTGCACGCTCAGATGCAGATACGCGTTAGGCCCGCAGCAAACCACTGTGGGCTGCCGCATGTTGCAGCCAGGCGCTGTCTTGAGCGAAGGCTATAGCCGCTTGTAATGCGCGTGAGGCCTGCGCCGTTCCGTGGAGCATGAAGCCAATCGGTGTGCGCAACTCCGGGCCAATGAGGGGTAACGCCTCAAGCTCACGGTAGCCTCGCACCGTGCCAACCAGTGCGCCGGGCATCACACTGCACACATCTCCCGCCACCACGCTCAGCGCCATGGTGAGGATGGAATTGGTCTCAATAGCCGGCTTAACAGGTGTGCCCGCCGTGGTGAATGCCGCATCTACCACGGTACGGTTGTGCATATCAGGCGTAAGCAAACACAAGGGATACGCAGCAGCCTCAGCCCAGGTAATGGGCGCGCCGAATTGCAAGTGCGTTGTACCCAAGGGCAGCGGAACAGCAGCGCGACGCAACAAAAAGTAGTGCTCAACGTACTGCGGCCAAGCGGCAAGCTTGGCATCCCGCAAACGCATCCGCTCGGTGTAACCCAGCGCCAGATCAATCGACAAATTTTCAAGACCAGCTTCCAGCTCAGATGAACTCATAGTCAACACCACCGGCACGATGCCGGGATGGCGTGCTTGCAGCATCGCCGAGAAACGCGCAGCAATCGGAATGGCCGTAGGAATAGAGCCAATACGCAGTGCCCCCGCAGGACTGTCTGCTTCGCTGGCCAGCTCTTGCTGCAGCACCTTATGCTCGTGCAACATACGCTGGGCAGCAGCCAGCACGCGCTCGCCCTCAGGCGTGAGGCCGGCATAGATGCGGCTGCGCTTGACGATGACCACACCAAAATCTTGCTCCAATGCACGTAAGGCATTAGAGAGCGCGGGCTGGGTGATGTGGCACGACATCGCGGCCCGGGCAAAGTGCTGGTGCTCGCTCAGCGCCACCAAATAGCGCATAGAAGCAAGCAAGTTCATAAGAACCTTAACCGAGCGTCAGCTGCGCATGGTGAAACCGCAAGTGGTCCTCCATGAAACTGCTGATGAAGTAATAGCCGTGGTCGTAGCCCGCATGGCGGCGCAGGGTGAGCGGCTGGTTCGCGCGGGCGCAGGCTTGCTCGAAACGCTCGGGCAGCAGTTGCTCCACCAAGAATTTATCGCTCAGCCCTTGGTCAATCAAGATGCCTTGGGGAAATGGCGCTTGCGTTGCAGCCATCAGTGCACTGGCGTCGTGCTGCGCCCAGGTTCGCCAGTCATCGCCGAGGTAGCCAGTGAAGGCTTTATGCCCCCAAGGGCAGGCTGTGGGTGCACAAATGGGGGCGAAGGCCGAGACAGATTTGAACAATGTGGGGTGGCGCAACGCCAAAGTCAGTGCGCCATGCCCACCCATCGAATGACCAAAGATGCCAATCTGATCACGAGACAAGGGCAATGCATCCACCACCAGTTGCAGCAGCTCATGCGTCAAATAGCTTTCCATGCGGTAGTGCATGGCCCAAGGCGCTTGGGTCGCGTCAAGGTAAAACCCGGCAGCCACACCAAAATCCCAAGTGTCCGACTCACCGGGAACCTGTGCGCCGCGTGGGCTGGTGTCAGGCGCAACCAGCGCGACGCCCAGCTCAGCCGCAACGCGCTGCGCACCGGCCTTGGTCATGAAGGTTTCTTCGTTGCACGTCAACCCGGCAAGGTAGAGCAAGGTGGGGACTTTGCTTTGCGCTGCCTGAGGTGGCAAAAACACTGAAAACCGCATTGGGAGACCGATTTCACGCGAATCGTGGGCGTACACACGCTGCACACCGCCAAAGCAGGCGTGCTCAGAGAGTATTTTGAGTGACTCCGTCATGACAAGTTACACACCTTTAAGCCTTTAAAACAGCACCACGCCGCGAATTGACTCGCCACGTTTCATCAGCTCAAAGCCTTTGTTGATGTCTTCCAAAGGCATGGTGTGGGTGATGAGCGGGTCGATGCTGATCTTGCCTTCCATGTACCAATCCACAATTTTGGGCACATCGGTGCGACCACGTGCGCCACCGAAAGCAGAACCTTCCCACTTGCGGCCTGTGACCAACTGGAACGGACGGGTGCTGATTTCTGCACCAGCTTCGGCCACGCCGATGATGATGCTGCGGCCCCAGCCTTTGTGCGTGCATTCCAGCGCCTGACGCATCACCTTGGTGTTGCCAATGCACTCGAAGCTGTAATCCGCACCGCCATCGGTCAACTGAACGATGGCATCAACGATATTGCCACCCGCAGCTTCAATCAATTTAGGGTTCAAGAAGTGCGTCATACCGAACTGGCGGGCCATGGCTTCGCGCTCGGGGTTCAGATCAACGCCAATGATTTTGTCGGCACCGACCATCTTGGCACCTTGAATCACATTCAAGCCAATACCGCCCAGGCCAAAGACAACCACGTTGGCACCGGCTTCGACTTTGGCAGTGAAAAGCACAGCGCCGATGCCAGTGGTAACGCCA
This sequence comes from Betaproteobacteria bacterium, assembly GCA_043739385.1. Lineage (GTDB taxonomy): Bacteria > Pseudomonadota > Gammaproteobacteria > Burkholderiales > Burkholderiaceae_C > Defluviibacillus. Next base: position 45,449 of record JAYUED010000002.1, read on the forward strand.
CAGCCGATGTAGCAGACCTTATCAAACGGCGCATCTTTACGGATTTTGGCCAGTGAAATTTCAGGCGCTACGGTGTAGTTGCTGAACGTGCTGGTACCCATGTAGTGGAATATTGGCTTGCCGTCCAAACTGAAACGGCTGGTAGCGTCGGGCATCAAGCCCTTGCCCTGGGTGCCGCGAATCAACTGGCAGAGGTTGGTTTTACGCGAGAGGCAAAACTTGCACTGGCGGCATTCGGGCGTGTACAGCGGGATCACATGATCGCCTTTTTGCAACGTGGTCACGCCAGGGCCAACGTCAACCACAATTCCAGCGCCTTCGTGGCCAAGGATGGCGGGGAAAATGCCTTCTGGGTCAGCGCCGGAGAGGGTGTAGTAATCCGTATGGCAAATACCGGTGGCTTTTATCTCTACCAGCACCTCCCCGAATTTCGGGCCTTGCAGGTCTACGGTCTCAATCGTGAGGGGCTCGCCAGATTTCCAGGCGACAGCAGCTTTGGTTTTCATACGCAGGGGCTTTCCGTGAGGTCAGATCTCAGATTAAGTATCTTGAGAAATTTTGATGCTGGGGAACTTAGACGAAAAGTCTTTCGCCTTGCTGGCAATCTTCACTGCGACTTGACGAGCCACAGCCTTGTAAATTTGGGCCACATTTCCGTCAGGATCTGCTACCACTGTGGGTTTTCCGCTGTCAGCTTGCAAGCGAATGTTGATATCCAGGGGCAGTGCGCCGAGGTAATCCATGTCGTACTCTGCCGCCATTTTTTTACCGCCATCGATACCAAAAATGTGTTCGGTGTGCCCGCAATTGCTGCACACGTGGACTGCCATGTTTTCGACGATACCGAGAATGGGGACGCCCACCTTCTCGAACATTTTGATGCCCTTTTTAGCGTCCAGCAGCGCGATGTCCTGCGGCGTGGTGACGATCACCGCGCCGGTCATGGGCACGCGCTGGCTGAGCGTGAGCTGAATATCGCCGGTGCCGGGAGGCATGTCGATGATGAGGTAATCCAGATCCCGCCAGTTGGTTTGGCGCAGCAGTTGCTCCAAAGCTTGCGTGGCCATGGGGCCGCGCCAGATCATGGCTTCGTCTTTGTCCACTAGAAATCCGATCGACATCACCTGCACGCCGTAGTTTTCCAGCGGCTCCATGGTTTTGCCGTCATCGCTCTCAGGGCGGCCTTCGACGCCCATCATCATGGGCTGGCTTGGGCCGTAAATATCGGCATCAAGCAGTCCCACCGACGCGCCTTCAGCGGCCAGCGCTAAAGCAAGATTGGCAGCGGTGGTACTTTTTCCCACACCGCCTTTGCCTGATGCGACAGCGATGATGTTTTTGACGTTGGGCAGCAGTGCCACGCCACGCTGCGCCGCGTGGGAAACCACTTTACTGGTGATATTGACAGACACGTTGTCCACTCCAGCCACGGTCTTGGCGGCCGCGACCAGCGCTTTGCGCAAAGCGGGGAATTGGCTCTTGGCCGGGTAGCCAAGCTCCACGTCAAACGACACATCACCTTCAGTGACAGTGAGATTTTTGAGGGCCTTGGTGGTAACGAAGTCTTTGCCTGTGTTGGGGTCAAGGACGGTTTGCAGGGCTTGCAGTAACTGATCTGGTGAAGACATAAAAAGGGTGCTCCGGGTTGACTTGGAGTGTAGCGAACCCAGCTAAACCTAAAATTACAACTTTGACCCCCTCAGTATTAGAAAAACGGCACCATGACTCCCCGCAAATTATTCGTCACCACCGCCCTCCCCTACGCCAACGGTAACTTCCATATCGGCCACATCATGGAATACATCCAGGCCGATATTTGGGTGCGCTTTCAGCGGATGCAGGGCCACAGTGTGAACTTCGTCGGGGCTGACGACACCCACGGTGCGCCCATCATGATTGCCGCCGAAAAGGCGGGGATCACGCCGCAGCAGTTTGTAGCCAACATTGCCGCTGGCCGCAAGCCTTACCTGGAAGGCTTTCACATCGCTTTTGACAACTGGCACAGCACCGACGCGCCCGAGAACCACGCGATGGCGCAGCAAATTTACCGCGACCTGAAAGCCAACGGGTTGATCGCAAGCAAGGTGATCGAGCAGTTCTTTGACCCCGAAAAGAACATGTTCTTGCCTGACCGCTTCATCAAAGGCGAATGCCCCAAGTGCCACAGCCTTGACCAATATGGCGACAACTGTGAAAACTGTGGCGCGGTCTATGCCCCCACGGATTTGATCAACCCCTTCTCTGCGCTGAGCGGTGCAACGCCGGTGCTCAAATCCTCAGAACACCTGTTCTTCACCCTGTCTGACCCGCGCTGCGTAGAGTTTTTAGAGCGCTGGACGCAAGACGGCAAGCTCCAACCCGAGGTCGCAAACAAGGTCAAAGAGTGGTTCTCCGTGCGCACTAACGCTGACGGCACCACCAGTGAAGGCCTAGGCGACTGGGACATCAGCCGTGATGCACCCTACTTCGGCATTGAAATACCTGACGCCCCTGGAAAATACTTCTACGTCTGGCTCGACGCACCAGTGGGCTACCTCGCCTCGCTAAAGAACTTGCTCGACAAACGCGGCGATAACTACGACGCGTATATGGCCGACCCGACGCTGGAGCAGTACCACTTCATTGGCAAAGACATCGTCACTTTCCACACCCTGTTCTGGCCCGCCATGCTGCATTTCAGTGGCCGTAAGACGCCTGACTCGATATTTGTGCATGGCTTTTTGACGGTCAATAACGGCGAGAAGATGAGCAAAAGCCGGGGCACCGGGCTCGATCCGCTCAAGTACCTGAGTTTGGGCATGAACCCTGAATGGCTGCGCTACTACATCGCCGCCAAACTCAATGGCCGTAACGAAGACATCGATTTCAATCCCGATGATTTTCTGGCGCGGGTGAACAGCGATCTGGTGGGAAAGTACATCAACATCGCCTCGCGGGCTGCGGGCTTCGTCAGCAAACGCTTTGAAGGAAAATTAAGTGCCTTATCGGCCGATAGCGCAATATTAATCAGCGTAATTAGCTCTCAAAATGAGAGTATTCAACAACTCTATAACGACCGCGACTATGGCAAAGCTCTGCGTGAGATCATGCTGCTGGCCGACCGGGTGAACGAGTACGTTGACCAGAACAAACCGTGGGAAATCGCCAAACAAACGGGACAAGATGCCAAGTTGCAAGACGTGTGCAGCACCTGCATAGAAGCCTTCCGCTTGTTAACAGCCTACCTCAAGCCCGTGCTGCCTGCACTGGCGGGCCACGTTGAGGCCTTCTTGCAATGCACACCGCTGGACTTTGTGAATGCTGTCGCGCCTTTGGGTGCGGATCACGTCATAGGCGACTACAAGCACCTGATGCAACGGGTTGACTCCAAAGTTCTTGAAGTATTGTTTGAAGCACCAGAACCAGCTGTAGCGATTGAATCATCAACACCTACAGCTATTAAAAAAATAGCAAAAATAGCAAAAATAGCAAAAGTGGCAATTGAGAACCCGACCACAGCCCTAGCCGACAACGCACCCGGCGGCGAAATCATCGCCCCCACCATCAACATCGATGATTTCGCCAAAATTGACCTGCGCATCGCCAAAATCGTCAACTGTGAAGCGGTGGTGGGCAGCACCAAGCTGCTGCGCCTGACGCTGGACGTGGGCGAAGCGAACCACCGAAACGTCTTCAGCGGCATCGCCAGTGCTTACAAACCTGAAGAATTGATCGGTCAACTCACCGTGATGGTTGCCAATCTGGCACCACGCAAGATGAAGTTTGGCGTGTCTGATGGCATGGTGCTCGCTGGCAGCCATGGGGATGAGAAAACCAATCCGGGCATTTACGTGCTGACGCCGTGGCCAGGGGCTGTACCTGGAATGCGCGTACGCTAAACGGGTCAGATAAAAAAACAAGGCCACGCGGCGAGCGTTGGCCAATCAGACTCACGCTGGCAGGCGTAACCTACGCTCTCGGGAGCGTTACGCCAACCTGCCCTTGATATTTACCGCCACGGTCTTTGTACGACACCTCGCACACGTCGTCCGGGTCGCTCTCGAAGAACAGCACTTGGGCGCAGCCCTCACCAGCGTAAATTTTGGCGGGTAGCGGCGTCGTGTTGGAAAACTCCAGCGTCACATAGCCTTCCCACTCAGGCTCGAAGGGCGTCACGTTGACGATGATGCCGCAGCGGGCATAGGTGCTTTTACCCAAGCAAATCGTCAGCACATTGCGTGGGATGCGGAAGTATTCCAGCGTGCGGGCCAGGGCAAAGCTGTTGGGCGGGATGATGCAGCTGTCGCCAGCAAAATCAACGAAGCTTTTTTCGTCAAAGTTCTTCGGGTCCACCACAGTGCTGTGGATATTGGTGAAAACTTTGAATTCTGGCGCGCACCGGATGTCGTAGCCGTAGCTGCTGGTGCCATAGGAGATGATTTTGTTCCCATCGCGCTGCCGAATCTGGCCAGGCTCAAAGGGTTCAATCATGCCGGTTTGTTCGGCCATACGCCGAATCCATTTGTCGCTTTTGATACTCATAAGTGGATTGTAGGCAAGCAGACCCAACGGATATGAGATGTGACAAAGTTCATGAGGATTTTCGGTATGTCGCGGCAGGCCTCACCGCATGAGCTTTTGATAATTACTGAAAGTCGCTGTCGATGCTGAGCACCAAGCTTTTAGCTTGAAAAGTCATTTGTCCGGTAAAGTGACATCATGCGCGGAAAGTAGAAGAACCGATACTGACAGCGCTAACCAACGCTTAGGCCAGTTGTCAATCGTTGGAAAAGACCCAACCTGGACCCCCCCACCATGGACACCCTGATTCTGTCGCGCTTGCAGTTCGCAGCCAACATCAGCTTTCACATTCTTTTTCCCACCATCACGATTGCACTGTGCTGGTTTTTATTGTTCTTTCGCGTGCGTTTCATGCAGACGAGAGACCCGGCGTGGGACGAAGCCCATTACTTCTGGACCAAAGTATTTGCATTGACGTTTGCACTGGGTGTGGTGTCGGGCATTGTGATGAGCTTTCAGTTCGGCACCAACTGGCCGGGCTTCATGCAAAAGACGGGCAATATCTCAGGTCCGCTCCTGGGCTACGAGGTGCTGACAGCGTTCTTTTTAGAGGCCACCTTTTTGGGCGTCATGCTGTTTGGTCGAGGGCGGGTGTCCGAGCGGGTACATGTGATGGCCACGGCGTTGGTCACGTTTGGCACAACCATGTCGGCATTTTGGATTTTGAGCTTGAATTCGTGGATGCACACGCCAGCAGGCTATGAAATAGTATTCGGCAAGTTTTACGCCAAAAATTGGCTAGAAGTCGTATTCAACCCGTCCTTTCCCTACCGCTTTACGCATGTGCTTATTGCATCTACGTTAACTGCCTCATTTTTGATAGCTGGCCTTTCAGCATGGCAGTTGTTGAAAAAAAGTGCCACGGCAGGCACACACAAGGCGATGCGCGCAGCCATCATTGCGGCAAGCATTGCGATGCCCTTGCAGTTTTTAGTGGGTGATGCACATGGCCTGAACACGCTGCACCACCAGCCCGCCAAGATCGCCGCCATTGAAGGCATCTGGCATACCGAAAAAGGCGCACCGCTGACGTTGTTTGGCTGGCCGGATGAGAAGCAAGGTAAAACGCTGTATGCAGTGCAAATTCCAAAACTGGCGAGCCTGATTTTGGCGCACGACATTGATGCTGAACTGAAGGGTTTAGACGAGTTTGAAGGTAAACACCCTCCCGTAGCCCCCGTATTCTGGGCTTTCCGCGTCATGGTGGGCGTTGGCAGCTTGATGCTGGTAGTGGCGTGGTTCAGTGCGCTGCTGCTATGGCGCGCACGAGGTACAAAGCACGATGGGCAAAGTGCAGTCAACCTGCCCAAGCCTTTGCTGATCGTGCTGTCATGCATGACGTTTGCAGGCTGGGTTGCCACCCTGGCCGGCTGGTATGTGACGGAAATTGGCCGTCAGCCGTTCATCGTTTATGGCTTGGTCAGAACAAGTGAAGTTGTTGCGCAAACCGCACCACCGATGGTGGCCTTCACCTTGGCGGCCTATGTGATCGTCTATGGACTGCTGCTGGTGACTTACGCCGGGGTGCTGAAGTACATGGCGGAGAACCCGCACAAACATGCGCCTCAAGGTACAGAGACACCTCATGCCGTTGTTGGCGTACACACCCCAGTCATCGCAAGCTGAAAGGAATCTCCATGAATATGCCCTGGAACATGCCTTGGAGCACACTGTTGCCGCTGATCTTTATGGCAATTATGGGCCTCGCACTTCTGGCCTATGTGATTTTGGACGGCTTTGATTTGGGTCTAGGCTTGCTGTTGCCACTTGCCACGGACGACCAAAAAGACATGATGATAGCCAGCATTGGGCCTTTTTGGGATGCGAACGAGACGTGGCTGGTACTGGGCGTTGGCCTGCTGCTGGTAGCCTTCCCCATGGCGCACGGCATCGTGTTGCAAGCGCTGTATTTGCCTGTGGCAGTGATGCTGATTGGGCTGATCTTAAGGGGGGTATCGTTTGATTTTCGAGTCAAAGCACCTGCCCAATACAAGCCATTTTGGAACCGTGCTTTCTTTGCGGGCTCACTGCTTGCCAGCGCGGCCCAAGGCTGGATGTTGGGCAGTTACATCACAGGTTTTGACAGCGACCTCCTGGGCTTGGCCTTCAGTTTCGGCATTGCGCTAACCCTGCCTGCGGCCTACGTGCTGTTGGGTGCGGGATGGTTGATTATGAAAACAGAAGGTCCACTGCAAGTCTTGGCTGTAGCCAATGCACGCCGTGTGCTGTGGCCCATGGGAATCGCATTGGTTGCAATTTCTGCGGCTACACCACTGGTCAACCCTGATGTGGTTGCAAAATGGTTTACGTTGCCGGCCATGCTGTGGCTGATGCCGATTCCCCTAACCTGCTTGATCGCCTTTTTTGCGTTGCGCCGGGTTCTGCTGCGGCCTGATTTGGTGCATGCAGGCTACGGTTGGGTCGTTTTTGCCTCAACAGTCACCATCTTCATCATGGCGTTTTGTGGGCTTTCTTACAGCATCTACCCCGACATCGTGATTGGCCGCATGACGGTGTGGGATGCAGCCATTTCGACCGAGGCGTTGAACGTAATTTTCATAGGAGTTGCAATCACCCTGCCCGTCATCATCTTGTACACGATCTTCATGTACCGGGTGTTCTGGGGTAAGGCGCGCGAGCTGAACTACGGGGCCTGACACAAAGACAGACGCCGGATAGAGTCAAAGCTGGCTCATCAAGCCAGCCTACTAGCTCTACCCCTGCGCGATGACGGTGCGCTCCACTAGCCGGTCATCGCCCAATACGATCATTGCAAATAACAGCTCATCCAAACTGCGGGCTTGGGCAGTCTTGCGGGCTAGCAAAGGCGTGGCAGCAGGATTCAGAACGACGAAGTCAGCCTCACAGCCCACCACCAAATTGCCAATAACGCCGCCCAAACCCAGCGCGGCTGCAGCACCAGCCGTATGTTGCCACCACAGGTTCTGAGGACTTAAAGACAAGCCCGGCTTGGTCTGCCCTTCTCGTCCCACGTAATACGCAGCCAGCATGGTGTGAAAAGGACTGAAGCTGGTTCCACCGCCTACGTCGCTGGCCAAGCCGTAGCGATAGCCCACGCGGTCTGCCGCCTCGTAGTCGAAGAATCCGCTGCCCAGGAACAAATTGCTGGTGGGGCTGACGGCTGCCGCAGTGCCGCTGTCACGCATCAACGCACGGTCGTTATCGTCAAAATGGATGCAGTGGGCGTAGACTGCACGTTCACGCAGCAGACCAAAGTCTGCATAGACACCCAAATAGCTGCGCGACTTGGGAAACAGCTCGCGCACCCAAGCCACTTCGTCTTTGTTCTCGGCCACATGAGACTGAATCCAAACATCGGGGTATTTGGCAGCCAGCTCACCCGCACCCCGTAGTTGTGCCTCCGTAGAGGTGGGTGCAAAACGTGGGGTGATGGCGTAGCCCAGTCGGCCAACGCCGTGCCATTGCTGGATCAAGGCTTCGGTGTCGATCAGACTTTGTTCAGTCTCGTCACGCACACCATCAGGCGAATTGCGGTCCTGCAACACCTTGCCCGTGATAAGGCGCAGGTTGTGCTTTTGTGCCTCTGTGAACAGCGCTTGCACTGACGTGGGATGCGAGGTCGCAAAAGTGAGCGACGTGGTAACACCGTTTCGCAACAATTCTGCTATAAAAAACTGAGCTACTTCCTCAGCATATTGAGGATCAACAAAGCGTTTTTCATGAGGGAATGTGTAATCCTCAAGCCAAGGCAATAGGCCGGCAGCGGGCGCACCAATCACATCAGTTTGTGGGTAATGAATATGCATATCCACAAAACCAGGCGCAATGAGGCGACCTGGGAAATACTGTATGTTGACGCCAGGGAACTGGGCACTCAGCAGGCTGTAGGCGCCCACTGCCTTGACAACCTGACACCCAGTGGCATCCGGCCCGGTTACTAGCAGACCATCGGCTTCATAGACCGCGGTACGGTCGTCAGCAAAACGAAGAATAGCGGCGCGGTAGGCGTTCAAAAACTCTCCCAATCAGATTCGTTGGATTTAGCGTTAGCGGTCAGGGCGGGTGAAAGAGATGGCAATGCAGCGATGGGTTTAGTCAAATGCGGCGGAGCAGCAGCAGGTCTGGCCAGTTTTGCTGCAACGGGCTTAGCGGTCGCAAGCTTGACTGCTAAACCGGTAAGTTGCGGCGGTTTCAGTGGCTTCACACCATGGCGAGACGAGGCCAGTGCTTTGGGTGCTAAACCACGGGTAACTGAAGTACGCAATGCCAGGGAAGAAGGCGCCATAGGACGAGACACCGGAGGACGTCCTCCAGAAAGACTGACTCTACTCCCTAGCACTGTGACTAGGGAAGATCCGACATTGAATACCGACACCACTTGGGATAAATACTGCGCTTGGTCGCGCAGTCCTGTAGCTGCTGCAGCGGACTCTTCAACCAGTGCAGCGTTCTGCTGCGTCATTTGGTCCAGGTTAGCCACTGCCGAATTAACATGGCTGATGCCGTCGCGCTGTTCGTTAGAAGCTGCGCTGATCTCGGCAATTAAATCGCTTACCCGGCGCACACTGCTAACGATTTCCGCCATCGCCACGCCGGCCTGCATGACCTGCTGCGTGCCAGATTGCACGGTTTGTTCCGACGCCGTAATCAGCATTTTGATTTCTTTAGCTGCATCTGCGGATCGCTTGGCCAAGCTACGCACTTCAGCAGCAACCACCGCAAAGCCACGGCCTTGTTCGCCAGCACGTGCTGCTTCAACAGCTGCATTCAGCGCCAGGATATTGGTCTGGAAAGCAATGCCGTCAATAGTGCCGATGATGTCTGCAATTTTCCGGGAAGCATTGCTGATGTTTTGCATGCTCACCTCCACTTGCCCGACTACCTCACCGCCGTGCGTAGCGGCCTGTGCTGCAGTAGACGCCAACTGGCTGGCTTGGCGGGCCGTGTCAGCCGACTGGGTAACAGTACTGGTTAGCTCCTCCATGCTGGAGGCCGTTTGCTGTAGATTGGAGGCGGTTTGCTCCGTTCGGTTCGAAAGGTCTTGGTTGCCATTGGCAATTTCATTCGATGCTGTAGATACCGACTCTGTGCCCGTGCGTACCTCGGCCACCAGGGTACGCAACTTAACAGACATGCTGGACAAAGAGCGCAGCAGGTGACCAAATTCATCGCCCCGGGACTCGCGAACTTCTTGCGTTAAATCTCCTGCGGCAATAGCCTCGGCCACCGCCATGGCCTGCGCCAGCGGGCGGTTGATGGAGCGCACCAGCAAAGATGTCAGCAACATACCAAAACCAAAAGCGACTGTAGCTACAAAAGCTGCCACCATCATTATTTGATGGCGAACTTCCAGGGCAGCAGCCCGGGTAGCGTCTCTAGCGCGCGCTTGCACAACCAAATATTTGTCAATCGTATCCAAATAAACCTTGGCACCTGGTTTGTAAACAGTGTCGGAAAATGCTTGTCGAGCTGCCGTATCACCCGTGGCCCTGAGCTGCTTCACAGCGTCTACTAAACTCCGCAAATGGGCCCGTTCAACAGCAATCTGGTCTAGCGCAGCCTTGCCCTCCTGAGTAACTGCCGATGCAGCAATGGCTTCTTGGATTGGCGTTATTTCAGCGCTGATCGCGAGCCGACGCTCAGTAAAATTTTTACTCAGCTCCTCGTCAGTCGTGACAAGACCAGCCATATCCAACATCAGCGCCGTAACTACTAAGCCACGCCACTGGGTAGCAGCCGTTATCTGTTGCTCACGCGTATCGACTAGCCGCTCTGCCGCATCTATCGTGTTCAACACTCGCATTTGCAAAGCACCTGCCGCCAGCAGTATTACGGCCATCAAGCCAATAATCGACAGCCATAGCTTGTGAGCAACTTTCAGGTTGTTAAAGTTCATAAGGAGAGTCTCCTCGTTGTTTTAGTAAAAGGGGGCATTGGGGGCAAAGGGGAGAGCAATGTAAAAACGGCAATTTATGTTTCCTTAAGCGCCGAATATAGTCATGCAGCACATAACCCCGTACCTAACTTGGGTACAACTGCCAACCCAGGATCATGGATAACTCATGGATAGCAAGAGTAAGCACTAGGACACGCTGTTAGAGGTGAGGTCAGCCGGTAACGTCAAACCAAGCTCTTGCACCAAATACGCGACCGTGCTGCGCAGTTGGGCAACTTCTAGCTCCAGAGCTGACACACGGGCTTGCAACGAGGAGTCATCGACGCCATCTGTGCCACTCAACCTGGAGAACGCTGCGCTGTCCACCGGCCCGCTCAACAGGTGCGCCCAGCGCTGCTCACGTGCCCCCGGCGCACGTGGCAGGCAGGCCACCAAAGGCCCGCCTTTTTCAGCCGAACGCTCTTGCAGCTCGTCCAGAAATCCCTCCACTGATGAAATGTCGGCAAACTTGTACCAGCGCTCGGTGTTAATACGCAGCTCACCCGCTGTTTGCGGGCCACGCAAAATCAGCAGTCCCAAGACCACCGCCGATTGCTCGGGCACCCCCACACCACGCTGAAAATTGTGCTCGTACCGGGCAACACGACCACCGCTGGACTCGTTTACCAAGTGCAACAGCTTTAGATCGTCTAGTGCCTCTTGGGCTTGCGCATCAGTAACGTTCATCACTGCATCACGACTCGTTTTTTGGTTGCAGCCACTGACCAGCGCGTTGAGTGTCAGCGGGTAAGTGTCAGGCACTGTGCGGGCCTTTTCCATCAAGGTGCCGAGCACGCGGGCTTCGATAGCGGTGAGGGTTCTAATTGTGGGCATGAAAATCTTGCGTTGGGCGTTGGGTTCAGTGAGGCTTAGGCAGTTGCTCTACAGCGTGCGCAATGGCCTCACCCCAGAGTTTGTAGCCCGCCGGTGTGAAGTGCATGCCGTCCGCGGTGGGCCATTCGCCTGGTTTAGACATTTTGAGCGAATTGATGTAGGCGCAGGGCTGCACATTGACAGCCAGGAAATCAGACGTTAATTTCACCCGCTCGTAGGTTTTTCCCGATGCGCCCCCTTCAGCACCCCAGGGTGGCCCCACCCAAACACAGGCTGTGTTCGTTTTGGCAATAGACCCTGTGAGTTTCCGCACCTCTTGCGACGCCCACTGCTTGGGCAAATAGGGTTCAGCATATCCGGCCAGGGTATCACCCATAACTATGACCACCAACTGTGGGTGCTCAGCTTCAATCATCTGCGCAATGGGTTTGGTTTTGGCTGCGCGGTTGATAGCAATATGCAACGGGCCGCTGCCCACACGCTCCGCGCCCCCACAGTCACCATTTGTTTCAACCAACCATGCGCTGGGAGTAAGGCCACACACACCTGTCGAATGCACCAACGCACCGGATTTAGTCAGGCTGTCGTGCAAACTTGAAACCAAGTACCCCGGTGCCGCCATGTGACTGGCACCGATAAGCAAAATACTGAGGCCTGAAAGCATATATTTTTTCGCGTTGAGCGTGTCCTTGACTTTGTTACCGCATCCCGTAAACACCACCCAGACCGGTACTGCCCAGCGCAAAGACAGCCCCCAACAATAACAGCGTAACCCAGCGCTTACGCCAAAATTTATAACCTCCACACGACTGTGGCAACAACACCTCCGCCCCTATGGCCAAAACTGTAGCCAGCGCGATCGCGGTAGTTCTAGCGTCTATTTTCAAATGCAGCAGCCACACCTCATGAACCCCTTCAAAGTGCAGTACTTGATTGAACTTGAACAGCAAGGCACGCATATCCAGCTCAGAAAAAATTAACCGCCCCACTATCACTATGAAAGGGAACAACAGTAAATTGATCCAGCGTCCGTAGCGCAAACGGGCAAACCGGTACGTCAGCAACCAACCCGTCGCATGAAACACGCCCCAAAGCATAAAATTGAGCGACACACCATGCCACAGCGCAGAACAAACAAACACCCCTAACACCGCAGCGCTTAGCCCCAGCCGGGCTTTGATTGGGTTGAAAAATAAGGGTTTGAACACCGCACCTAAACTGGTGTGCCAGCGCTGCCAATAGCCAATCACATCCCGGGCTGAGAAAGGACTTTTGAAATTCACATCAGTCTTTACGCCCACCAAATTCAAGACACCAAACACCATGAACGAAATACCACTGAAATTGAAGTAGACATAAGCTTCAAAAATCACTGCAAAAGCCACAATATCCAAAGCATGCGGAGATTCCTTGAGTACCAGCAAGGGGGCTAAACCAGTCGCGATCACGCTGTAGAAAAATGCACCCAGCACTACCCAAGCGCCGTAGAACTTGATGCGGCGCAAACTTAGACGCCGTGGATTAGGCAAAGTAACAGGTATTGCGCAGGGCCCAGAATTCCAACGCAGCGGGTGCAAAATACGGAATCCTAAGTGGGCGGCAGTCAAGGTTCTCGTAAACACGTGTAGCGCCAACGCGGCCATCACAAACGAGACACCAATCCATGGCAGCGAGGCCTTCCCCCCAGCGCCCGAGCTATGACCTGCGGCAAAACCTGTAAGCACGCCGATATATCCAGTAAACGTCAATATAGGGGTCAGAAAGAACACCCCATAGGCCAGCAATTGCCGCAGCACGGGCCGGGTATAGACCGCGCAGTAGAGCAACCACACACCCCAACCTACCAATATCGTGTAAACCCCTGCCCACACACTGTTGCTCGGGTGGGTATAGACAATAAGTCCATACGATGCGGCATAGACAACCACAGCTGGCCAATACCGTATGCCTACTGTCATTTTTATACCCAGTGCTTCGCTATGTAAGACTAAAGTGCAAAACGGGCAAATACCACGTCTAGCTGCTCTCGCCACAACTGCTTAGCAGATGCCTCGACAAAGCTGGCCTCAAAGCTATTGATAGCCAGTTGATAGGCATGCTCTGCAGTCAGCCCTGTGGCGGCAAAAGTCTGGGTGAAATTTTCGTTGATGTAGCCACCAAAATAAGCTGGGTCGTCCGAATTGATGGTGGCGACCAATCCTGCATCCAGCAGAGCCCCCAGGTTGTGCTGCGCCAAGTCGGGAAACACACAAAGCTTTAAATTTGACAGCGGACATACTGTCAGCGGTATGCGGTCACGGGCCAAACGTTGCATTAAATCAGGGTCTTTAATGGCCTGCACACCATGGTCAATACGCTCAACTTTGAGCACATCCAGCGCACTCCAGATGTAGGCTGGAGGCCCCTCTTCGCCTGCGTGGGCGACGAGACGCAAGCCCAGTTCGCGAGCCCTGGCAAAGACGTGAGCGAACTTCTCGGGGGGGTGACCTAACTCGCTCGAATCCAAGCCTACACCGATAAATTTGTCGCGGAACGGCAACGCCTGCTCTAACGTAGCCAAAGCCTCTTCCTCGCTCAAATGTCGCAAAAAGCACAGGATCAATGAGGCACTGACGCCCAAAGTTGCCTTGGCATCCTCACACGCACGGTGCAAACCATTGATGACCGTGGCCATGCTGACACCGCGTGCCGTATGGGTTTGTGGGTCAAAGAACAGCTCAGCGTGAACTACGTTATCTGTAGCAGCTTTCGCAAGGTAGGCTTGCGCCATATCGTAAAAATCTTGCTCATGCAGCAGCACGCTGGCACCAGCGTAGTAAATGTCCAGAAAGCTTTGCAGATTGGTGAACGCATAGGCGCGACGCAAATCTTCCACGCTGGCATAGGGAATTTGCACGCTGTTGCGCTGAGCCAGAGCGAAGATCAATTCGGGCTCTAGCGAGCCTTCGATGTGGATATGCAGCTCGGCCTTGGGCATGGCACACAGCAGTTCGGGCAGGCGGTCTAGCGGGATATTCGGTACGCTACCGGGTAAGGTGATGGTCATATCAGCACACTCCAAAAGTAATGCCCCATTCTTGCAGACAGCGGCGGTAGGTGGACGAGGCCTTGTCGGCGGCGGTATGCAGTTCGGCACGCAAGTCCAACGGTAGGCATTGTGGGGACTGGGATTCGAGAATGGGTTTGTCTTGCAAGAAAATCGTTCGCTGGAAGTCTCGCAGCTTGGCATCAGACGACTCGAAATCAGCTACCGCCATGCGGAACCAGACACGGCTGTAGGCCGGGTCTATTGGGCAAATAAGCAGCGCAATGGCCTCGCGGTAGCCTGCCAGTGAGACCGCCGTCGAATCGGGAATTTTGGTCAAGACAGCGGAAAATGGCGCGGTGACTTCGTAGGTGTATTCGACCTGCGCAGGGGCTGTGGAATGCAGGTTGGACTGTGGTTGCCACGCCTTACAACCCGTCGCCAGCAGTCCAGTAGACGTACGCTCTACGGTGTAATTGTCAATCTCGGTGGTGCTGCGGTCACCCAAGCTACCTTCATGGATAAAACCGAAGTGGGCCATGTCCAAAAAGTTTTCAACAATGCGCGGAGCACTGGTCGCCACATCGAAAGGGCCGCAGTTAACTCGGCGCAATTGAGGGTCAATTTCTGCGTCGAAGCGGGGCAATTCAGGTGTCACGTCCTGTGCAGATGTGGCCTGCGCAAAACTCACGAAACGCACCCAAACCAAACCGTAAGCCTCTTGTGCGCTGTAGCGGGTGGCACAGTGGGCAGCAGGCGGTATAAAGGCGGGCAACGCCGGGACTTTGGCGCAGCGTCCTGAAGCCTCGAAACGCCAACCGTGGTAGGGGCACTCCAACTGATCGCCCACGACCTGACCTAGAGAAAGTTTAGCCCCTCTGTGCGGGCAGCGGTCAGCCCAGGCGTGAACTTGGCGAGTCCCGTCACGCCACAGCACCAGGTCATGGCCCAGCAGGCGCACGGCAACAGGGGTATCGGCAACGGAGTCGCTTAGCGCGACGGGATGCCAGATATTTTCTTCAATCATGGAGGTATTTTTAGAATTGAGAAATTAGGAAATAAAAAATAAAAAAATAGGAATCAGAGCTGCTCAAATAAAAAGAGCCACCCTAAGGCGGCTCTTGCAGTGCTTAGAAAGCGTAAGTATTAACTTAGGGCTTGCCAGTTACTACCAGTTACTTCTTATCGCCACCTGGAACTTTGCCTTCTACGCCTTTGACGTAAAAGTTAACCGCACCGAGTTGCTCATCAGCACCTGTCCATTCCTTGCCTTCTTTGTCCTTGATAGGCTTGCCGTCTTGGCCCATGATGGGACCTTTCCAGATCGAGAAGCTGCCGTCTTTCAGCCCAGCCTTGACCTCTTCAAGCTTCTTCTTGGCATCCTCTGGCACATCAGCAGCGACGGACACCATATCAATAGCGCCTTCTTTCACGCCCCACCAAGATTTACCAGTCGCCCATTTGCCTTCCAGCACGTCTTTGGTGGCGGAGATGTAGTACGGCGTCCAGTTGATGACCGCAGAGCCCAAATGAGCTTTAGGGCCGTAAGCGGTCATATCGCTGTCCCAACCAAATGCGCGTTTGCCTTTGGATTCTGCTGTTTGCAGCACCGCCGATGAATCGGTGTTTTGCATCAGCACGTCCGCACCGCCATTAATCAGCGAGGTGGCAGCTTCGGTTTCTTTCGGTGGGTTGAACCACTCGTTCACCCAGACCACTTTGGTCTTGATTTTGGGATTAACGGATTGGGCACCCAGCGTAAAGCTGTTGATGTTGCGGATGACTTCAGGAATTGGCACTGAACCAACGTAGCCCAAGACATTGGTCTTGGTCATCTTGCCTGCAATCACGCCAGCCATGTACGCACCTTCGTAAGTGCGGCTGTCATAGGTGCGCAGATTCTCAGCAGTCTTGTAGCCGGTGGCGTGCTCAAACTTCACGTCCTTCAGATCGGCCGCGACTTTAAGCATCGGCTCCATGTAACCAAAGGTAGTGCCAAAAATCAGCTTATTGCCTTGAGCTGCCATGTCGCGGAATACGCGCTCAGCATCAGCGGACTCAGGCACTTTTTCGACAAAGCTGGTGACGATTTTGTCACCAAATTCTTTCTCTAACGCCTTACGAGCGTTGTCGTGCGCGAACGTCCAGCCGCCGTCGCCGACAGGGCCAACATAAGCGAAGCCAATTTTGAGCGGCTCAGGCTTGGGCGCTGGTGCAGGAGCTGCAGCTACGGGCTCAGGTGCAGGAGGTGGCGGAGGGGGTGGGGGAGGCGAACAAGCCACCAAGGCGGCGGTGGCTGCGGCGGCGGCAGCCAGCGCGCTCAGTCTCAGCAGGGAACGTTTTTGCAAATCGGTCATGGAGAAATCCTTCTTGGAGGTTGGGGATGGGACGACGGAAAAATGAAGATTATGGGTGAAACGCAGGGTGGTATTCAGGATAATTAAGACCCGGCATAGAACGGTTTGCCGATGCTGGCGGGCATGTTGATACGTATCCACTGTGGGTTGCGTGAAATCAGCGCCAGAACGACGACAGTGGAAACATAAGGCAACATCGACAAAAACTGGCTGGGAATTTCCACGCCCAGGCCTTGCAGGTAAAAATCAAGCTGCGTCATACCCCCGAACAGGTAAGCACCCAGCAACACCCGCATTGGCCGCCAAGTGGCAAAGGTGGTGAGCGCTAACGCGATCCAACCCTTACCCGACACCATGCCTTCAACCCACAGCGGCGCGTAAACCACCGACAAATAAGCCCCGGCTAACCCACACATCGCACCGCCCGCTACCACCGCCAGCATGCGGATGCGGCGCACCGGATAGCCCAGGGCGTGAGCGGATTCAGGCGACTCCCCTACCGAGCGCAGTACGAGGCCAGCACGGGTTTTGTACAGAAAATACATCAGGGCCAGCATGAACACCACCGTCAGATAAACCAGCGGATGGTGGCGGAACAATGCAGGGCCAAAAAATGGAATGTCCGCCAAGCCTGGAATCGCATAGTGCACCTGCTCAGGCAGCTTTTCTTGCACGTACTTGATGCCGGCAAAGGCAGAAAACCCAGTGCCGAAGAGACTCAACGCCAAGCCAGTGGCGTATTGGTTGGTGTTGAGCCAAATCACCAGCACCCCAAAAATCGCTGCCAATACCGCGCCAGCTAGCATCCCCGCCAGAAAACCGATCCAAGGGTTGCCCGTGTGGACCACGGCGGCAAACCCCGCAATGGCCGAGCACAACATCATGCCCTCAGCCCCCAAGTTGACGATACCGGCTTTTTCATTGATGAGCAGCCCCAAGGCGGCAATCGCCAATACGGTGCCCGCGTTGAAGGTAGCGGCGAGCAGCAGTGCAAAGGATTCCATAGTGTGGCCCTCAATTCTTCTTGTTAGCGGTATAAACCACACGGTACGCCATCAGCGTGTCCGCCGCCAAGAGCGTGAACAGCAACAGCCCCTGGAACACACCCGTCAGCGATTTCGGCAGGCCCAAGCGGGACTGAGCCATCTCGCCACCGATGTAAAACAGACTCATCAGCAGGGATGAGAACACGATGCCCACAGGGTGCAAGCGCCCCACAAAGGCAACGATGATGGCCGCAAAACCGTAGCCGGCGGGCACGTAAGGCGTGAGCTGACCAATGGGCCCAGCCACCTCCAACGCACCAGCCAACCCCGCCGCACCACCTGAAGTTAGCAAGGCAATGTACAGCGCACGGCGTGATGAAAATCCGGCGTAACGCGCAGCTGCCGGAGCCAAACCGCCCACCTGCTGTGCAAAACCAGCACGGGTGCGGAACAAAAACACCCACATCAGCGCCGCGCCCGCCAGCCCAATCAGCAGGCCAATAGACACACGTGACCCGGCCATCAGGCGGGGAATCTGCGTGATTTTTTCAAAGTTTTTACTTTGCGGGAAGTTGTAGCCGTTCGGGTCTTTCCACGGGCCTTCAACCATATAGCCCAGCAGCAAAATCGCCACATACACCAGCATCAAGCTGACCAAAATCTCGCTGGCGTTGAACTTATCGCGCAACACCGCCGTGAGACCCGCCCAGACCATACCGCCTGCCACACCAGCGATGAGGATGGGCAGCACAATCCAGCCGCCAGTCGTCTTGTCCGCCATCAACGCGATGCCACTGGCGAAGACTGCGCCCATCACGTACTGGCCTTCGGCGCCGATATTCCACACATTGGAGCGAAAACACACACCCAGCCCCAGCGCAATCACCAGAAGTGGCGTGGCCTTGACCATCAGTTCACCTATACCTCGCGCTGTTTTTATGGGCTCCCAGAAGAACACCTGCAACCCTTTGATCGGATCTTTGCCTAATGCGATAAACAGCAGTACGCCGATGACGACAGTAATGAGCAACGCCAGCACCGGCGCGCCATAAGTCCAGAATTTAGAGGGTTGAGGCCGCGCTTCGAGCTTAAACATGGGCCACCTCTTGACTGTTCAAGGAAATGTCGGCGGGCTGGGCACGGTGGTCAGAGCTTTGCCACAACCCCGACATCCATTCCCCAATCTGTGGCACGGTGGCCTTATCCCGTGCAACTGAGGGCGACAACTGTCCCTTGGCGATCACATAGAGGCGGTCCGACACCTCAAACAGCTCGTCCAACTCTTCGCTTACGACCAGCACGGCACAACCGGCATCTCGCAGCGCCAAAATCGCACCACGAATTTGCGCTGCTGCGCCTACATCCACACCCCAGGTAGGCTGCGAGACGATCAGCAGCTTGGGCTTGACATCAATCTCCCGCCCCACAATGAATTTTTGCAGATTACCGCCCGACAACGATTTAGCCGCAGCATTGGGCCCACTGGCTTTCACGTTGAAGCGCTGAATGATGGCCGCAGCTTGTGCCTCCATCGCTTTGATGTCCAACCACCCGCCCTTGCCTACCGCGTTGTCGCGCGTCAGCAGCAGGTTGTGCGCGAGGCCCAGCAACGGCACCGCACCCCGACCCAGGCGCTCTTCAGGCACAAATTGCAGGCCTAAATCGCGCCGTGCTCTCGGTCCCAGTTTGCCCACAGGCTTGCCAAAAATCTGCACCATGCTGGACTGCGCACGGGTATCCTCTCCAGAAAGACTGTAGAGCAGTTCGCGCTGGCCGTTACCCGATACGCCAGCAATGCCCACCACCTCACCAGCACGCACGTCTAGCGTGATGCCGTCGAGCGTGACACCAAACTGGTCTTCCTTTTCCAGCGACAGGCCCTGCACACGGAGCACCACGTCGCCCGCTTGGCTGACTTTATGGACCAACGCAGGCGGTTCAGCACCGATCATCAAACGGCTCAGCGAGGCATTGGTTTCCTGGCGCGGATCACACACACCAGTCAGTTGACCGGCGCGCAGCACCGTACAGGCGCTGCACAGCTCGCGGATTTCGTGCAACTTATGGCTGATGTAGAGGATGCTGCAGCCCTCGCTGACCAGCTGCTTCAGCACAATAAAAAGCTTTTCCACGGCCTGCGGTGTCAGCACCGAGGTAGGCTCGTCCAAAATCAGTAATTTGGGGTTGGTCAGCAGGGCACGGATGATCTCAACCCGCTGCATCTCGCCCACGCTCAAGGTGTGAACCGGACGGCTGGGGTCAATGTCCAGCCCGTACTGGGTGGCCTTGGCAATGATGCTTTGGGTAACGTGGGGCAAGGTCAACGATTTATCCAACCCCAACCATACGTTCTCGGCCACGGTGAGGGTGTCAAACAGGCTGAAATGCTGAAACACCATGCTGATGCCCAACGCACGCGCCTCTTGTGGGTTGCGAATATGGACTTGCTGCCCGTTGTAGCTAACGGTACCTTCATCCGGTTTAACCGAGCCGTAGATGATTTTCATCAGCGTCGATTTGCCAGCCCCGTTTTCACCCAGCACGGCATGGGCCTCGCCGGGTGCGACGGTAAGGGAAACATTGCTGTTGGCAATGACTGATGGGTAACGCTTGGTGATACCGCTCAATTGCAAGCGGGGAGAAGGGGCAATCATGTTGGGTGAGTCTCTTTTCTTATTTTGTTATTTTGTTATTTGATGTTTTGTAATCTAGGAAGGCGCTACAAGGTTGCGGTTAGGGCTACATCCTTGATACGTTCGCGCAGCCATTTCGCTGCACTCGACGTGTGCGTTCGCTCGTGCCACAGCTGGTAATAGCGCATTCGGGGAAACTCGACTGGGCATTTCAAAATCCTTAGGGCACTGAGGTCGCTACCGTTTTGCACACCTGGTTGGATCAACGCGTTCACATAACGGGTGCAAAACTGGCTGCTCGTAGTCAACACCAGCAAGCTCGATGCCACCATCGCTGGCATAAGCCCAAAATGTGCACAACGGGCGGTGATATTGCGTTTAAGCCCCATGGATTCCAGGTGCTCATCAATCACACCGCGGGCCCCAGGATGCGTGGGTGTAGGGGCAATATGCTCGGCCTCAAGCCAACCCGCCACATCCCAACCCCGCCGCACGGCCGGGTGTTCACGGCTGATCATGCTAACGATGTCGTCTTCAAATAAGCGTCCCAGGTGCAACTCCCCAGCGGCCTGTAGCCAGTTGCCGATCACGACATCAACATCGCCTTGCGCCAAACGCGCTTGGTAGTCTGAGTTGGCAGAAAGCGGGTGAATTTCAATTTGGCACAGCGGCGCCAAGGCCTTGATCTGGCTGACCAGTTGAGGCAAAAATAGCGGGTCCAGGTAATCGGCGGCGGCCACCCGAAAAGTTTGGTGCGACGTTTTAGCGTCAAAACCTCTTGCATCAGAAAATAGCACTTCAGCGGCACGAAGAATGCTGGCAGCAGGTTCTACCATGTGCAAAGCTGCTGCAGTGGGCACCATACTGGCGCCAGAGCGCACCAAAAGCGGGTCACCCGCCAAGTCACGCAAACGCTTTAGCGATGCGGACACGGCGGGTTGGTGCATCCCTAGACGGATGGCGGCACGAGAGACACTGCGTTCAGTCAACACGGTATGCAAGACCCTTATTAAGTGGAGGTCTATCTTGTCGAAAAGCGCTTGATCTCTCATACCAGTAGTTGAATTCTTGTTATAGGCAGATGCTTATGCTAAAAGCCCCTTGTGGGGATTAGGCTGTAGAAATCTAATAATTTAAAAATTGAATTTCAAATTGACCCATGCGCACATGAACACACAAGCACTTAGATTCATTCGGCGCGGCCAGTTGGTCTCGCTTTCCAATGTACCACCCGAGCGCACTTTGCTGGAGGTGCTGCGTGAAGACCTCGGCTGCACAGGCACAAAGGAAGGTTGCGGTGAAGGCGACTGCGGCGCTTGCACAGTAGTGCTCGGCGAAGCAACCCAATGCGCAGAGGGCACAGTCGGTGGCACCACTATCACCTACCGCGCCATCAACAGCTGCATCCGCTTGGCCCATTCGATCGACGGCCTCGCGCTGTGGACCGTAGAAGACTTAGCCGCGCAGGATGGCACACCCCACCCAGTACAGCAAGCCATGGTGCAGAGCCACGCCAGCCAGTGCGGATTTTGTACGCCAGGCTTTGTGATGAGCCTCTTCGGCACCTACCAGAACCACGTTTGCCAGGACTTGCCGGTGACACGGGAATTGGCGCAAAGCGAACTCTCAGGCAACCTGTGCCGTTGCACTGGCTACCGGCCTATTTTTGACGCGGCGCAAGCAATGGGGTCATTGCCACGGGTGCAAATCGATGAAGCGGATTTGCTGCAAAAACTGCAGCAGCTCAAGCAGGTTAATCATGCACTGGAGACCTATTCTGTTATTGGACAAGACTACCTGGCACCGACCACCCTGCCCGAGCTGCTCGCGGCCCGAGCGGCCAACCCGCAAGCCCAGTTGGTCGCCGGTTGCACCGATGTGGGTCTGTGGGTCACCAAGCAGCACAAACAATTCGACAGTGTGTTGGACGTAACCCGGGTCGAGGCGTTACGCCGCATTGAGCAGTACCCGCACCACATCGCAATTGGTGCAGCCGTCAGATTGATCGATGCTTTTGCGGCTCTGGTCGCAGACCGCCCGCAACTCCAAACTTTCGCCCACCGTTTCGCTGGCCTGCCAGTCCGCAACTCGGGCACGCTAGGCGGTAACGTGGCGAACGGCTCGCCGATTGGCGATTCAATGCCGCTGCTGATAGCACTAGGGGCAAATGTGGTGCTAATGAGCGAACGCGGACACCGGGAGATGCCGTTGGAAAACCTCTACACCGGCTACCGGCAAAACGTGATCGCCAAAGACGAAGTGCTTGCATGGATCAAAGTGCCCAAGCCCCTGCCCGGTGAGAACCTTAAAGTCTACAAAATTTCCAAGCGTTTTGACGACGATATCTCCGCTGTTTGCATCGCCATACAGCTGCACATCAAAAAAGGTGTGGTCATCAAGGCGTCTATAGGCGCAGGTGGCGTGGCGGCAGTCTCTGCACGCGCCATTAAGACACAAGCCGCACTCGTACATAAACCTTGGAAAAAAGCCACTGTTGATGCTGCAATCCAAGTTTTACGCGCTGAGTTCCAGCCGCTGTCGGACATGCGCGCCTCTGCCACTTACAGGACGCAGGTGCTGGGCAACTTGCTGCAACGCTATTGGCTGGAAAGCCAAGGGTTGACGCAGATCAACCTGGAAAATTTCACGCTGAAGGAACTTGCATGAAAGCAAAAATAAAAATAAAAGCACCAGCAACGGCACCCATCGCCGTACCTGCGGCAGGTCAATCCCGTCCCCACGAAAGTGCCCGTGCCCAAGTCGCCGGTGCCGCCACGTACATAGACGACATCCCCGAAATCAAGGGCACGCTTTACGCCGCGCCCATTCTCTCCACCGTAGCCCACGGGCGCTTGCTCGGGGTGGACGACAGCGCCGCACGGGCCATGCCCGGTGTGCGAGATGTAATTTTTGCCAGCGATATCCCCGGCGACCCCATACTTGCCAGCTTTTCGCACGACGAACCCATCTTCGCCACTACCTTGGTCGAGCACATTGGTCAGGTTATTGGCGTAGTGGTTGCCAATTCGATGATGGCGGCACGGCGGGCGGCGCGGCATGTCAAATTAACCATCGAGGAACTCCCCGCCATCCTCACCGTCCATGACGCACTGAAGGCGAAAAACTTCGTGTTGCCCCCCGTCACCGTGACACGAGGAGACGCAGCCAAGGCCTTGTCAATCGCGCCTCACACCTTAAGCGGTACGCTCGATATTGGCGGCCAAGAACACTTTTACCTCGAAGGCCAAGTAGCCTACGTGGTGCCCAAAGAGCAACACCAGTGGCTGATCTACAGTAGCACCCAGCACCCTGGCGAAATCCAGCACTGGGTGGCGCACGCACTGCACCTGGAAGTCAACGCCATCACGGTTGAATGCCGCCGCATGGGTGGAGGTTTTGGCGGAAAAGAAACCCAAAGCGGCCACATGGCGGTGTGGGCGGCCATTGCTGCGAACAAGCTTAAGTGCCCCATCAAGCTGCGCATGGACCGCGACGACGACTTCATGGTCACCGGTAAGCGCCACCCGTTCCATTACGACTACACCGTAGGCTTTGACAACACGGGCCGTATTACTGGCTTGCAGCTGATGATGGCGGTCAACTGCGGCTTCAGCGCCGACTTGAGCGGCCCTGTGGCCGACCGCGCCATTTTCCACGCTGACAACGGCTACTTTTTGAGCGATGTGGCTATCACCTCGTACCGCTGCAAGCTCAACACGCAGAGCCACACCGCGTTCCGAGGCTTCGGTGGGCCACAGGGCATGATCGTCACCGAAGCCATTCTGGGCGACATCGCGCGTCACCTTAGCTTGGACGCACTCGACGTACGCCGGCGCAACCTGTACGGCACCACAGACCGCAACACCACGCATTACGGAATGACGGTAGAAGACAACATTCTTGAACCATTGCTATCAAAATTAGAGCTAACATCGAAGTATCACGCTAGGCGTGTGGCTATAAAGACTTGGAACTCCACCAGCCCAGTGATCCAACGCGGCATCGCCATCACGCCGGTTAAATTTGGCATCAGCTTCACCGCTACGCTGTTCAACCAAGCCGGCGCTTTGGTTCACGTTTACACCGATGGCAGCGTGCAGGTGAACCACGGCGGCACCGAGATGGGCCAGGGCCTGAACACCAAAATCGCACAAATCGTGGCCGATGAACTGGGGGTACCGTTTGATCGCGTGAGGTCCACCGCCAGCGACACCAGCAAAATCCCTAACGCCTCGGCTACCGCCGCCTCAGCAGGTACTGATCTGAATGGCCGCGCTGCCCAGTTTGCGGCCCGGCATGTGCGCGACAACCTCGCCGCCTTCGTCTGTGGGTTGGACGGCTGCGGCGCAGGTGCGGTGCGTTTTGCCGGTGGGCTGGTCATTACCCCCACAAGCACCCGCCCCTTCAACGACGTAGTAGCCGCCGCCTACGCCAACCGCATCCAGCTGTGGAGCGACGGCTTTTACCGCACACCCAAAATCCACTACGACAAAACCACGCTGACAGGCCGCCCGTTTTACTATTTCGCCTACGGCGCCGCCTGCACCGAGGTTGCGATCGACACGCTGACTGGTGAGAGCCGGGTGTTGAAAGTAGACATCCTGCACGACGTGGGCACCAGTATCAACCCGGCAATCGACATCGGCCAAATCGAAGGCGGTTTCGTGCAAGGCATGGGCTGGTTGACTACAGAAGAACTGGTTTGGAACGCCAAAGGAAACTTGTCCACCCACGCCCCCAGCACCTACAAAATCCCAGCGACGGGGGATATTCCGGCGCACTTCAAGGTCGATTTATGGCCTGAGCCAAACCGGGAAGACAACGTTTTCGGCTCCAAAGCTGTAGGCGAGCCGCCGTTCATGCTGGCAATTAGCGTATTCGAGGCGCTACGGGATGCGGTGTCCCATGCGAATGGGGGCGCACAGCCCAAGCTGGATGCGCCTGCGACGGGGGAGCGGGTGTTGAGGGCGTTAGGGTAAAGCCACAAGTCTGGGCAATACAACTCCACTTATTTCACGCATCTACCAGTGCCTGCAAAAATACCCTAGCGCGGGCCGGCAAATGCTGGCGTCCAGGCAGCAGCGCGTACATGCGCAGGGGGTCGCACTCAAAATCGGGCAGCACTGACTGCAACTGCCCCTGCTTAATCGCACCCTCACAGTAACTGGCAGTTATCCGCGCTATTCCGAGTCCGGCCACGGCTGCCTGCAAACGCAAGGCAGCGTTTGGACTGCGCAAGCGCGGCCTCAAGGCACACGAACAGGTAGCGCCTTTAGCATCATGAAACAGCCATTCCGTATCATCGTGAGAGGCAATTACCGGCAGTGAAGAGATATCTTCCGGTGTCTGGGGCATGCCGTGCTGTGCGATAAAGCCGGGAGCGGCAAACAAGCCGCGTTGCAGAAAAAATATGCGCCTGGCTACTAGGTCTGAGTCGGGCAATAGACCTTCAATAGCGGTAAAAACCATGTCGTAACGCCCTTCCATCAGATCGACATGCTGGTAGTGCATGTCGATGTCAATTTCAAGCGCTGGATAACGCTCCATCATCGTGCACATCACCGGGCCCAAGTGGTTAACTGAAAACTCATATGGCGCAGCAATGCGCAGCTTGCCGCTAACAGTCTCGATTGAAGCTACGGTTTCATCGCGTAATTCGCGTAGCCTTTGAAACACTGGGGCAGCCTTGCGGTACAAGCCTTCCCCTTCCGCCGTTAGGCTAACGCGGCGCGTTGTGCGCTCCAACAAGCGGCGACTGAGCTCAGCTTCCAACCGGCTGACGGCCGCACTGACGCGCGACTTGGGCCAGTTAAGCGCGCGTGCCGCCGCAGTGAACCCGCCGTCGTCCACAACATGACAAAAGGCATCAAAGTCTTCCCAGTTCACCAGTTTTTCCATTTCATTGTTCTACCTTGTGAACGGTGTGTTCTTGTCACGCAGTTTATGTCGGCCTCTCAGCACAGTACCATCATTCGAGCCAACTTCACATCAGACGAGTACAGCGCAATCTACCGGTATAAGCCATGAACACCCTCCTAAAAACAGAGCCACCAACAGGCATCCATTCCGACGAGTGGGCCACCCGCGTGGAGCTTGCAGCCTGTTACCGTATCTTTGCCATGTTGGGCTGGACCGAGATGATTTACAACCACATCACGGTGCGCATACCAAGCAGTGCATCCGACGGGCAGACGCAGTTTTTAATCAACCCCTTCGGCCTGCACTACACAGAAGTCACTGCTACCAATCTGGTAAAAATTGACCTGCAAGGCAATGTGCTTGATGGGTCGCGCCACCCCGTCAATCCGGCTGGTTTTATGGTCCATGCTGCCGTGCATGAAGGTATAGCTGGCGCCCATTGCGTGATGCACACTCACACGACCGCTGGCGTTGCAGTGGCTAGCCTGAAAGACGGCTTGCTCCAGAGCAACTTTTACACTGCGCAAATGCATGACATGGTGGCCTACCATGATTTTGAAGGTATCACCATCCATCGTGATGAAGGGCCACGCCTGCTGCGCAGCATAGGCAACAAACCAGCTATTATTTTACGCAACCACGGCCTGCTTGCCTGGGGCGCAACTGTGCCTCAGGCTTTTGCCTACCTCTGGACATTGCAGCGCGCATGTGAAATTCAGCTGGCCACGCTGAGCATGGGTTCAGCGCTTGTTATACCCGATGCATTGGCGCAAAAGAGCACTCAGGACGCGCTGCAGTTCAATCCCAACCACTGGGGTGGTCAGCTGGTATTTGCGTCTTTGGTCCGCCAGCTGGACCGCATTGACACCAGCTACCAGGGCTGATTTGTATTGTTCAGCAGAGTGAACACAGTGACCAAAATAAGTGGTTTATCCGACATTGTTTCATCACTACTATCGCCTTTTCATTTCAATCCCCTCCCGCCATAGCGGATGCATTTAAATTTAAGGAAATTACCCATGTTTTTAAATAATTGCTGGTATGTCGCTGCCTGGGACCACGAACTCATAGACGGCAAACTGTTAGCACGTACTTTGCTCGAAGAGCGAGTGCTGCTCTACAGAGGTGAAAGCGGCAAGCTGGTAGCCCTTAATGACCGCTGCTGCCACCGCGGGGCTCCTTTGCACCTGGGGCGGCGTGAAGGCGATTGCATCCGCTGCATGTACCACGGGATGAAATACGACGCGACTGGCAAGTGCGTGCAAATACCTGGCCAAGACTTCATCCCTGCCAAGCTCGGCGTGCGCAGCTACCCGGTGGTCGAGCGTGACCACCTGGTATGGATCTGGATGGGTGAGGCCAGTAAAGCTAACCCTGATGACATCATCGACTTCCCCTACCTCCGCGACCCTGCCTGGAAAGGCATACCCGCCTACCTCCACTACGATGCGAACTATCTGCTCATTGTTGACAACCTGGCTGATTTTGCACACCTTGCTTTTGTACACACCCACACATTGGGCGGCTCAGAGGAATACGCTTACACCACCAAACCCGTTTCCATTGAGCGCTTGGAGCGCGGCTTTCGGGTGGAGCGCTGGCACATGAATGCAGCGCCGCCACCATTTCACCGCAAAGTGATCGAAGATAAAGACGGTCCGGTTGACCGCCGCAACATCGGTCACATGCATATCCCCGGCATTTTCTTCCTTGAGTCGCTATTTTCACCAGCAGGTACTGGTGCTGAAAAAGGTAACTTACAAGGTGCCAAAGAGTACCGCAACTGCCAGTTCATGACACCCGAGACGCGAAGTACAACGCACTTTTTCTGGAACTACCTGAACAACTTTGAGGGAGATGACAGCAATATCTCACGCTCGTTGTTGAACAGCCTGATTGAAGGCTTCATGGAAGACAAGCACATCATCGAAGCACAGCAAAAGATTCTGGATGAAGACCCAGGCTTCAAATTGCTAGCGGTCGCAGCAGATGCGCCTTTGGTGCACTTCAGAGCGACGCTGGGCAAGCTGATTGCCAAAGAAAAATTCATGCAAATAACAGCACAGGCTACGACGCCGACTGCTGCGGTCGCTAGCCAACAGCCTACGCCAGTAAATGCATGACCCACTTTCAGATCGACTGATTCTTCAGCCAAGGAGCATCTCATGACCCTTTCACGCCGCCAATGGTTAAGGGCAGCCTCAGCCGCCAGTTTTTTTGCCAGCCGTGCAGACTGGGCTCACGCACAGAGCCTCGAGATGACTCGGATCATCACCGGTTTTGCTGCTGGCGGTACGTCTGATGTCATCAGCCGCCGGGCAGCAGAAAAAATCCGGCCCGGATACGCCGTCAATGTATTAGTCGAAAATAAAACCGGTGCTGGCGGACAGATAGCGGTGCAATACGTCAGAAATGCAGCGTCGGATGGCGCCAATATCCTGATGACGCCGATGTCGATGCTCTGCATTTATCCGCACATTTACAAAAAACTACCCTATGACCCGGTGTCTGACCTCAGCCCAGTATCGTTAGGAGCAGTATTTGATCTCGCCTTCGGCGTTGGGCCCCAAGTACCTGCCAGCGTCAAGACGCTGCAAGACTACCTGGCTTGGGCCAA
Source organism: Betaproteobacteria bacterium (assembly GCA_043739385.1). Classification (GTDB taxonomy): domain Bacteria; phylum Pseudomonadota; class Gammaproteobacteria; order Burkholderiales; family Burkholderiaceae_C; genus Defluviibacillus. Next base: position 74,297 of record JAYUED010000002.1, read on the forward strand.
GGCCAACCCAAAGCTGGCCAGCTTTGGCGTGCCTGCTGCAGGCTCCATTGCGCACTTTGTCGGCATACTTCTTGGACGCGCAGGCGGCGTTGATTTACAGCAGGTAGCGTACCGAGGTACCCTACCTGCCATCCAAGAAATGATAGGCGGTCAGATTCCTGCCGTATGCGGCCCCGTCGGTGAGTTCAGACAATTCATCGCCAGCGGCAGGTGCCGCCTGCTGGGCACCTGCGGATCACAACGCAGCAAGTTCGCCCCTGGCGTGCCCACCTTCGCAGAGCAAGGCTTCAAGGACATGGTGTTTCGGGACTGGTTTGGATTTTACCTCCCCGCTAAAACGCCCGTTGACGTGGTACAACATCTCAACACGGCTCTTGTGGCCGCGCTGGCCGCGCCCGATGTCATAGAAGGCTTGGCTGCCATCGGGTTGGAGTCTGCATCGTCAACGCCTAGTGAACTTGCGACTATGCAGCGCACAGATGTAGAGCGCTGGGCACCGCTAGTCAAATCAATTGGTTTTAGTGCCGACAGCTGATGCAGCTACTCCTTTGCGGGCTTTACATTCTTGCAGTACCAGCAGGCCGTCGTTCAAAAATCCGAGTACGCCCTAACCTTAACGCAGGATCCATCGTCAGCATACGTTTTGAAATACTTGGGCGGTGTCGTCACAGCGCATAAAGCCCGGGCCACCAAACACCGGGCCTAGGTGGGCGCCGCACTGCCCCCCACCCTTAAGGGCTTGTTTTAGGCTGCCACCACCGCCTGCATGCTCGAAGCAGGCAGGCCAAAAAAACGGTCAAACGTCCAGTTAAAGGCGAAGGTGTAGAGCAGAAAGAATACAAGTAGCCCTATGTCCATCAGCAAGGCTTGCCACAGCGTAGTGTCAAACCACCAGGCCATCAGAGGCACAAAAACGACCGTCAAGCCGCCTTCAAAGCCGATGGCGTGCGCCACCCGGCGCGCCACGCTCCGGCCGCGCACAGTCTGGCGGGCTTCCCAACTCTCAAACAGGGTGTTGAACACCAGATTCCAGACGACTGCAATTGCTGAGGTGGCCACCGCTACCGTGCCCGCATCCTGTACGCCATGGCCCGACATACCCGCCAAACCCAGGGTGGAGGCCACGATGGCGAAGCCCTCGTACAGGCTGACATAAACCACTTTTCTCTGTATTCCTTGCATAGCGCTTTTCCTGGCCTTCCGGCTTTGTGTTGGATGACTGACCACTAGCTAATAAGCAAATAGCTACTGGTAACGTGTGATGCAATCACTGTATGTCTTAAACTTTGATATAAAAAGTTAGCTTATTTCAGTTTTACTGATAGATTAAAAATGGCATTTACGTCTGAGAGCGTGCAGGTTTTTTTGGCTGTGCTGGACCGGGGTTCGTTCTCGGCCGCTGCCCGAGCGCTGGGCCGCGTGCCTTCGGCAGTCAGCATGGCTATCGCCCACCTGGAGGCCGAGCTGGACTTGTCGCTGTTCGACCGCAGCGGTCGCGAGCCACGCCCCACGGCTGCCGCCCACTCCCTGGAGCCACAGGCGCGACTACTGGCAACCCAGCTACAGCAGCTAAAGGCCCAAGCACTCGCCTTGACGCAAGGCCTGGAAAACCGTCTGACGCTGGCCATCGCTCCCGAGCTATTGGCCGCTGAGTGGCGCAGCCCGTTGGCCACTCTGGCGCAGGAATACCCGTTACTAGAGGTGGAAGTGCTGACCGCGCCCCAGGCCGACGCGCTGGCCATGCTGCACGCGGGCAGGGCTAATTTGGCGCTGGTGTTCGAGCGGCCGAGTCTGGATGGCCGTGAGGGATTTCAAGAAGTGAGCAGCGAAACCCTGGTCGCCGTGATGGCCCCAAGCCTGCTCGCGCAGAGCCTGAAACTGGGCACGGGTCTGCGCGAGGATCAGCTCACGAACACCCGCCAGATCGTAGTGGCCAGCCGCGATCTGGCCGCCATCGACACCCGCTTTGCCTATGCCCTACATTGCTGGCGTACTGACAACCACATTGCTGCGCTGGGACTGATCGAGGCCGGTCTAGGCTGGGGCTGGTTGCCACAATCTCTGGTGCGCAGCCACGTCGCAGCGGGCACGTTGGTAGCGATGCCGTTTGACAACCTGACCAACGGGCTGGCCCTGTGGGCGGACGTGGTCTGGTCTAAAGAGCGACCACTGGGCTTGGGCGCACGCCGCTTTATTGCGCTGGTCAGCGCAGGCAGGAACGCAGACCGGGCTCAGCCATAGCGCTTTTGCGCTAGAAGCCTTTAGATTGAGCCTTAGAAGTGGTAATCCGCCCGCAGCATAGGCGTCTTCGCCAGAGAGCCAGGCACGTTGGACGGGCTGCCAAACTTGTTGCGCCAGTACTGGTAGCCCACACCCACGCGGAAGGTGTTTTTGCCAGCCCCCATCAACGTGCCAACGTCATAAAACAAAGTTGCATCAAAGTTAGTCTCGGGCGATGTACCACCACCGAACTCATTTGTACCCTTGGCCGAGATGTAGTTCATGTAGCCCTCAAATGACAGACCCGGCACGGCACCAACTGGGATGCCCCAGGCAGCCGTCAACATAGGATGGGTTTTGTACGTGTAGCGGTTGGCAAGACCTTTGGGCAGATTGCTTTCTTGCAGCACCAGCAAGCTGACATTCAAGAAGCCGGGCACGTCCACCATCAGCGTAGGGCCAATGACCAGCATGCGTTTTTTAGAGGCGTAGCCAGGGTCGTTCTTGGTATTCCAGTCAAATCCAGCGGTAAGACCTATGCCACGCACGGGGCCAAACTCATACGTTTTACCGGTGACTTTGCCAAAATCCAAGGTGTTGCGGTAGACCACATAGGCCTCTTGAGCGTTGCTGTCCACGCTGTTGGACTGCAACAAATCTACGTTCAAAAAGTTACTGCCGTACTTGTAGCCACTGGCGTGGGTGATGTTGAAGATATTTTTGGTAATCTTTTTGCCGTTGAAGGGCTCTTGAAAGTTGCTGCCATAGCGGTAGCCGATGGAGGTATCGCTCCATTCTGCTGCTTGAGCAGATTGGCTGGCGGCCAAGGCGTAAGCAGCGGCGATAAGCATTGCGCCTGTCGTTTTGAAATTCATCGGGTGCCCTTAGAAGTTAGATTGAAAAACTGAAAAGTGGGACACCTAGAACCGCAAGCATCATGCCAGTGTTCTGGACAGTTTTTAAATCAAAAATAAGAGCACGTAACGCTTATGGTGCATGACTTGTAAGCACTTGTATATATTTGCACCAAGGCGGATGATGCAAATGCCATTCAAGAAAATCCAGAGCTAATTTCCCGATTTTTTAAGTCCAGCAAGCGCAGCAAACGGGTTTTCTTTGGCGGCTGTAGCCTCTTCAAACCCAACGTCGGCCACTTGAAGCTTGACCTTCACGGGGCACACATCATGCACCGGCACCATGGGAAGCGACATCAGCAGCTCGTCCTCCACTAACGCTGGCAGGTCAAACGTGTGGCTGGTGACGAGCAAATCCTCTTCGGCATCGTCATCTTGTGCTTCAGCAGTGTCTTCGTCAGCCACAAAGCGGAACCAGCGGTCGGCGTGCAAATCAGCGTCCATACGGGTCAGGCAGCGTTGGCAGGTCAGTGGCACACATGCCTCAGCGGTGACGTGCAGCCACGCTTGCGAAGCTTCGCCATGCTTTTCGCGCCATTCACCGTGGGCCGACCAGGAGACCGTTGAATTAGCAGCAGAATCAGCATCCGGCGCTAATCCTTCATGGGTTAATCGCTCATATTTGGAGAGCGAATCAGTGGCAGAAAGCGATGCACCAGCCAGCGCGAAGGCCTGGACATCAAGGCGTAGGGGGTCAAACTCTGTAGTCATGGGGGCAGTGTAAAAGAAAGCCAGGAGGTACAGGGTTACAGGCGATGCCGAATCCGCGAAAATCAAGGAATGACCTCTGCGCTCTCCCCCCTTATTTCTATTGCCCCAACTCTCCACGCTGGACAACCTCGCCGCCTGATTCTGGGTTCCAGTTCCCGCTACCGGCGTGAGCTGCTCCAGCGTTTACGGCTCCCTTTTGATGTGCATTCGCCTGAGCTGGACGAAACCCCGCTGCCCGGCGAGGCCCCAGCCGCCCTCGCCTGCCGCCTCGCTATCGCCAAAGCCCGTGCGGTGGCAGCGCTGTACCCCGAAGCGGTGGTGATTGGCTCTGACCAAGTGGCTGATTTGAACGGCGAGCCGCTGAGCAAACCGGGCAACCATGCACGTGCAGTTGCGCAGCTACGGCAGATGCGCGGGCACTCGGTAGTGTTTCAAACGGCGGTAGCGGTGGCTTGTCTGGCGACAGGGTTTGAACAAATGCTGCTAGCCCCAGTGCGCGTGCAGTTTCGCAACCTGGACGATGCAGAAATTGAAAGCTATTTGCGTGCCGAGGAACCTTATGACTGTGCAGGCAGTGCCAAAAGCGAAGGCCTGGGCATTGCACTGCTGGCACGCATTGACAACGACGACCCCACCGCACTGGTCGGCTTGCCACTGATCCGCACCTGCGAACTTTTGCGCGCCGCTGGCGTGAAGGTGCTGTGATGACCTCAACGACAACAGACACAACATCTACAACAGCTATAACGGATAAACCCATGAACGGTCGCCTCTACCTCGTCCCCGCACCGCTGGATTTCGGCTGTGACACGCAGGCCCCTCTGGACGATGTGATTCCCCGCGGCACCTTGGTGGTGGCAGCGCGTTTGCAGCACTGGGTGTGTGAAAACGCTAAAACTACGCGGGCTTATTTAAAGCGGGTTAATGCCTTGCAGCCCTTATCCAGTGAGCTACAGGCACTTCACATTCAGGAACTCCCGCGTGAAGTCCATAAAAAGGGTGACCACCAACCCCACAGCTTTGACGCCAAACCACTGCTGACAGCCGCGCTGGCAGCGAACGGCGGGCATGACATCGGACTGGTCAGCGAGGCCGGAATGCCTGCGGTGGCCGACCCAGGTTCTTCGGTGGTGCGCGCAGCCCATGAACTGGGACTTACCGTGGTGCCGCTGGTTGGGCCGGTGTCGCTGCTGCTGGCCTTGGCCGCAAGCGGACTGAACGGGCAAAACTTCGCTTTTGTCGGCTACCTGCCCCAAGACAGCGACGCACGAACCGCGCGCATTCGCGAGCTGGAATCGCTGGCGCTCAAAACCGGCCAAGCGCAGCTGTTCATTGAAACGCCCTACCGCAATGCCCAACTGCTGCAGGCGCTGGTGCAGACGCTACAAGCCAACACACGGCTGGCGGTCAGCAGCGGGTTGACGCTGGCTACAGCGGCCACCTGCAGCCAGGGGGTAAAAGCGTGGAAACAGAACCCCAACACTGCTGGTGCGCCGAATAATTCGACGCCTGCAGTGTTTGCTATCGGGCGATAGCAGGGGTTGGCGAGATTGGCGGGATTGGCAAAAATTACCCGCGTCGCGTCTTCACCGCTTGCGACAGTACGCCCAGCGCCGCCATCGAATCATCCCAGCCGATGCACGCATCGGTGATGCTGGTGCCATAGGCCAACTTGCTGGCATCGTCTTTGCCCGGTGTGAACTTCTGGGCGCCAGCGTTGATGTGGCTTTCGATCATCACGCCGAAAATGCTGTGTGAGCCACCTGAAATTTGCGCCGCGATATCGCCGGCCACTTCGATTTGCTTTTGGTGCTGCTTGCTGCTGTTGGCATGGCTGCAATCGACCATCAACGAAGCGGGTAACTTGGCTGCGATCAGGTCTTTACAGGCTGCGGCTACGCTAGATGCGTCGTAGTTCGGCGCTTTGCCGCCGCGCAGGATGACGTGACAGTCTTTGTTGCCATTGGTTTGCACAATGGCAACCTGGCCATTTTTGTGGATTGACAAAAAGTGGTGCCCACCAGCTGCGGCCTGAATGGCGTCAGTGGCGATTTTGATATTGCCATCGGTGCCGTTTTTGAAGCCGATCGGCGCTGACAAGCCAGAGGCCAGTTCGCGGTGAATCTGGCTCTCGGTGGTGCGCGCGCCGATTGCGCCCCAAGAGATCAAATCGCCAATGTACTGGGGCGAGATCACATCCAAGAACTCGCTACCAGCGGGCAGGCCAATGCGGTTGATTTCAATCAGCAGTTGGCGGGCGATGCGCAGACCTTCATCGATGCGACAGCTTTCATCCAGGTAAGGGTCGTTGATAAGACCCTTCCAGCCCACCGTGGTGCGGGGTTTCTCAAAGTACACACGCATCACGATTTCCAGCGTATCCGCGTACTGCTCGCGCAGTGGCTTCAGACGGCGGGCGTAGTCAATGGCAGCCGCCGGGTCATGGATAGAGCAAGGCCCGATCACCACCAGCAGGCGGTCGTCCTTGCCCGTCATGATGTTGTGAATTCGCTTGCGCGTGCTGTCAATCAGCTGCTCTGTGGCAGTACCCCGGATAGGGAAAAAGCGGATGAGATGTTCTGGAGGAGGTAACACGGTGATGTCCTTGATGCGCTCGTCGTCGGTCTGGCTGGTGCGGTCGATGGGCTGCGTGCCAGGGGGATACCAGGTATCGGCATCGGGGGAGCTGGCGTGGGCTTGTTTCAGGGCGGTCATCGTGGTTTCCTTAAGGTGAACTCAATAATTAACAAAATGCAATAACGAAAAGCTTACGAAAAATACAGGGGCAAAAAAAAACCGCCTGAGTTGTGAAACTCTGGCGGTTGTCGTGAGGTGTGCAGTTTTACAGTTGCGCCTCTCGTCCGCCGGGGACTGAGAACCAAAAGTAAAAATAGGCAAATTTGCGAAGCTGCATAGAAGATAACTGTAGCACAGGTACGTAAATAGCTGCCTGCAACCAGTGTTTCAAAAGCAATTTATGCCGTACCGCCCACCGTCAATCCATCAATACGCAGCGTAGGTTGCCCCACCCCCACAGGCACACTTTGGCCTTCTTTGCCGCAGGTGCCGACACCGGGGTCGAGCTTCATATCGTTACCGATAAGGCTGACTTTCTTCAGGCATTCCGGGCCGCTGCCAACAATCGTGGCGCCTTTGACCGGGTACTGAATTTTGCCGTTCTCGACCCAAAATGCCTCGCTCGCCGAGAAAACGAACTTGCCGGACGTAATGTCCACCTGCCCGCCGCCAAAATTACTGGCATAGAGGCCTTTTTTGATGCTGGCAATGACTTCTTGCGGGTCTTTGTCACCGCCCATCATGTAGGTGTTGGTCATGCGCGGCATCGGGACATGGGCGTAGCTTTCGCGACGACCATTGCCTGTGGGCTTAACGCCCATCAGGCGGGCGTTCATGGAGTCCTGGATGTAGTTTTTCAGGATGCCGTCTTCGATGAGCACATTGCGCTGAGTGACATGACCTTCGTCGTCCACGTTGAGCGAACCCCGGCGGTCCTGGAGGGTGCCGTCGTCCAACACCGTCACACCCTTGGCGGCGACACGTTGGCCGATGCGACCTGCGAAGGCGCTGGAGCCCTTGCGGTTGAAATCGCCCTCGAGGCCATGACCGATAGCCTCATGCAGCAAGATGCCAGGCCAGCCGGACCCCAACACCACAGTCATCTCGCCTGCAGGAGCAGGGCGGGCTTCCAGATTGGTCAGCGCAGCGTTAACGGCATCGCTCACGTACTCTTCAATCTTGGCATCATCAAAGTAGGCGAATCCGAAGCGGCCACCGCCGCCACCAGAGCCGGTTTCGCGGCGGCCATTTTGCTCTGCCATCACGGTGACGGACAGGCGCACCAGTGGGCGCACGTCAGCGGCCAGGGTGCCATCCATTCGGGCGACCATCACCACGTCGTACTCGCTGGCGAGGCCAGCCATTACCTGCATGATGCGCGGATCTTTGGCACGGGCGAGTTTCTCGACGCGACCCAGCAATTCAACTTTGGCAGTGCTGTCCATCGAGGCGATGGGGTCGAGGCCGCTGTAGAGCGAACGACTTTTTGCTATTTTTTTGGTGGCAACCTTGGCACGCTTATTCTGCGCTGCAGCCGAAATGGTGCGAACAGTGCGCGCCGCATCGAGCAACGAGGCTTCAGAGATGTCGTCCGAATAGGCAAACGCGGTTTTTTCGCCACTAACGGCCCGCACACCGACGCCTTGGTCAATGCTGAAGGAGCCGGTTTTGACGATGCCTTCTTCCAGGCTCCAGCCTTCGCTGCGGGTGTATTGGAAGTACAGGTCAGCGTCGTCCACCTTGTGGGCGGTGATTTCGGCCAGCGCACGGGTGAGATGCGACTCGTCGAGACCGAAAGGTTGTAACAACAGGCCCTGGGCAATGGCCAAACGTTCGATGGTGGGTTCGCGTGAAATCATGGTTGGATTGTAGGCTTCGGATGAATTTCGGGCGTTGTCAGGCATTTACGCGTTTGACAGCAACTTGAACACGGCTGCATCGTCGAGGTCGACCATGCCAGCGCGGGACGCCGCCTCAAACACCGCGGAGGCACTGGCCCCCAGCGGGCCGATGAAGCCTGCGGCTTTGGCCGCCGCCACGGCAAGGCGGGTGTCTTTTTGCAGCAGAGTCATGTGGGCTCGCGGGGCATAGTCTCCCGCCCCATCATTGGCCAGCACACGGCGCATACGGTCGGAGCCTATCCAGCTTTGGCCACTGGACTGCTCGATCACGTTCAGCATAGTCGCCAAATTCAGCCCCATTCGCTGAGCCATGACCAAGCCCTCGGCAGCAGCAACGAGGTTGATGCCCGCGACCAAGTTGTTGACCAGCTTGGTACGCGCACCATCACCTGGACGCTGGCTGACGTGATGCCGCTTGTGCGACAGGGCTTGGAGCAACGCGGCATTGGCAGCAAGCACGGCATCAGGCGCGGCCAGCATCAGACTCATGCTGCCATCACGGGCACGGGCAGGACCACCTGACATGGGGGCATCAATGGTCTGGACGCCACGCTCGGCCAACAGATGGGTGAAACGTTCCACATCTTCGGGGGCGATGGTGGGACACAGCAACACGGTATGGCCGGGCGTAAGGTGATTCGCAGCACCCTGCGGGCCAAAAAGAACAAATTCAGTCTGGGTCGCATCCACCACGCAGACAATTAATACTATGCAACTCATAGCAATTAATGCAGAACTTGATTGCACAACAGCCCCTGAAGACTGCAATTCTGCCGTTTTAGCCTCGTCCAAGTCATGCACCTGAACTGGCCAGCCCTGAGCAAGTAAATTCGCAGCCATCGCGCCGCCCATGTTGCCCACACCGATGATGCCTACCGAGAGCTTCGCAGAAAGTTTCGAATTAACCGCCATATCCTTCATGATTGAACCAGCCTTTTAGATTTTGCGATCGACATCAAAATCCCAATTCCCAGCCCCAAAGTCACCATCGCGGTGCCACCATAGCTGATGAAGGGCAAGGGCACGCCGACCACCGGTAGGATGCCGCTGACCATACCCATATTGACAAAAGCGTAGGTAAAGAAAATCAACGACACACTGCCCGCCAGCAAGCGGGTGAACAGCGTAGAGGCGTAAAGCGCGATCATCAGGCCGCGCATCAGCAAAAAGATGAAGCCGCAAATCAGAAATAGATTGCCCACCAAGCCATATTCTTCAGAAAACGCAGCAAAAATAAAGTCGGTGGTGCGCTCGGGTATGAACTCCAGGTGCGTTTGCGTGCCCTGCATAAAGCCCTTACCCCAAGTACCGCCTGAGCCGATGGCGATCATGCCTTGGATAATGTGAAAGCCCTTGCCCAAGGGGTCGCGCGAAGGGTCTAGCAGAGTACAGATGCGTTGTTGCTGGTAATCGTGCAACACCGGCCAGCGAAAACCATCCGCGCAGAGTTCGGGCTCGAACCACACGATGGCCGCCATGCAACAAAGGCCAATTAACAAGGGTGGCAATATCAGCTTCCAGCTCAGCCCCGCAAAAAAGATCACCGAAAGCCCTGCCGACAGCACCAGGATGCCAGTCCCCAAGTCCGGCTGCGTGACGATCAACCCTACTGGCACGGCCAACAACACCAGTGCCACAGCGAAGTCCAGAGGACGCAGCAAGCCTTCACGCTTTTGAAACCACCAGGCTAGCATTAAGGGCATGGCAATTTTGAGAATTTCACTGGGCTGGATTGTGACGCCCAAATTCAACCAGCGGCGGGCGCCCTTTTTGGTAACACCAAACACAGCGACCGCCACCAACAGCGTAACTCCTAGCACATACAGGGGAACGGCCAGTGTCATCAAGCGATGGGGGGGAATTTGAGCGACAAAAAACAAAATAGTGCCCGCAATCAGCATATTGCGACCATGGTCAACAAAGCGAGAGCCGTGGTCATAGCCAGAGGAATACATGGTCAACAGACCGGCACACCCGAGCAAGAACACCGCAAAGGCCAGCGGCCCGTCAAAGCCCTTAAACAAGGGGACGATTCGCTGAAACAGCGAGGGTTTTTCAAATACAAAAGCCATGCAGGTGATTATCCCGCAGGCGTGTACGCCCTTTGTCCGTTTACCAAACAGCTCCAAACTGATGGCACGAGCTCACTCAGGCACTCACAATCCAGCCTTCCAACGCATCAAAGTCAGCGGGCAAGCCGTAGCAGACATCCCCTTTTTGCGCACAATTCAGCGCCCATGCGGCTTGCAACAGGCAGAGCACTGCGTCCAGGCTGTCACCGCTGGCATCGTCCACCAGTACATCTCGCTGGGCGTGGCTGAGCTTAAGGGCCAAGCCAAGCCGGGTCTGGCCATGCTCCAGTGCAGTAATGAGGTCTTTACGGGCAATCAGACGCTCGGGTGTTTGCGCCTTGCGGTCATCGCTTTTGTAACTTGTACGGCCTAGAACCTCGCGGGAGAGCAGGCCCGGGTAGGCTTCTAGCGCTGTCCGGTGGGCAAATCCCTGTGCGTCCCGGCTAACGGGAAGTGCAGGCGTGCCAGTGTGCAAACCGGGCAATTCTGCCCCCGCTTGCAGCAGCAGCGGCACACCGGCGTGCAGCATGTAGGCCACAGGCGGGTTCACCCACTTCATAGACGAGCTTGAGCCTGCGGGTATATCGGTAGCACGGTGGGCGAATTTCCCCCCCACGGGACGGGCATCACAAAAGGCGCGGAAATGTGCGCGAATTTCGGCCCGGCTAAGTGCGCTGTAGTGCTGCATGCAGCTCAGCCAATCGTCGGGCCAGCCCAACGATTCAACCAGTTCACGGGGCAAGCCGAAGGGCAAATCGAACGCCCCCAACCATGCGGGCGGGCCGGGCGATGGCAAGGCGGAGTCCCCAGTGAGCCAGAAACCCAATGCCTCCAGACTATCAAAACGCTCTAATTTTGATAGCTGAACACGCGCACCTATTAACCGCCCTACTGCAATAACAACAGGTTTTCGGCGACTGGGACTGCTAGAGAAGTCACAGCCCAGCAGTACACGGGGCGGCGATACAGAAAGAGGAGCAGGAACAGACGGAGTAGAACTAGGCACGGCCCACGATAGCGGCTGTCGCCATCAACTCTTCCAACAGCGCCAGCGACACCCTGCCCGACACGGCATACGGGTCCAGCTCAGGTGTTTCCGAGTACTTCAACAAAATCGAGTGGTTGAGCTTGGCCAGATTAACCTTGCCCATCGTCCACCCGCCAAAGCGGCGTTCAGTGATTTCTTCGTAGTGCAACAGCACCACCTCCTTGTGACGCGCGTCTTTTTGGATATGGCCATAAAGGTCGCTTACCGGGTTACGACCTCCTTCAATGGCTTGCAAGAAGATACCTCCACCGTAGCAGAGAATACCTGTGATACCCAAAGCAGGGTTGTAGTGGCGCGAGCGGATAAGGATGTCGTCAATCGCTTCAGGGCTGCAATCAACGGCGCGGCTGGCGTAAAGCAGGCGTACAAGCATGATCAGACTTTCTTAGGAATAAGGGATAAAAACTCACGGCGCAAGGAGGAGTCTTTCAAAAACACGCCACGCATGACGGAATTAATCATCTTGCTGTCCATGTCTTTCACGCCGCGCCAGCCCATGCAGTAATGGCTGGCTTCCATGACAATCGCCAACCCGTCAGGTTGCGTTTTTTCCATAATCAAATCGGCAAGTTGCACCACGGCTTCTTCCTGAATTTGTGGACGCCCCATCACCCACTCGGCGAGACGTGCGTATTTTGAAAGGCCAATCACATTGGTGTGCTCGTTAGGCATCACGCCAATCCAAATTTTACCGATCACTGGGCATAAATGATGACTGCACGCGCTGCGCACGGAGATAGGGCCGACGATCATCAGCTCGTTCAAATGGCCCACGTTCGGGAATTCGGTGATAGCGGGTGCCGGTACGTAGCGGCCCCGGAAAACCTCGTTCACGTACATCTTGGCCACACGGCGAGCCGTATCACCAGTGTTGTGATCGTTCTCGGTGTCAATCACCATGCTGCTGAGCACGCCTTTCATCTTGTCGGCGACTTCGTCGAGCAGCTTTTCAAGTTCTCCAGGTTGAATAAATTCAGCGATGTTGTCGTTGGCGAAATAGCGTTTGCGCGACGCCGCAATGCGTTCCCGAATCTTGACGGATACGGGCGTGCCTTCGTTGTCTGGGTTCATAGGGTACGGAGCTTTGAGGATCAATGTGCGGATAGCCTTCTATCCTAACCGCTAGCTGGACTACAGGTACTTTCGCCCTTGGAACAACAGCGCTACGCGCATCGCAGCATAGGCCACAGCCTCCATGCAGCGCTGGCGTAACGGGCGGCGGGCATAGTCAGCCGGGTCCATGCGCTGGCCTTCGTGCGCAATAGCGTACATGAGCTCAGTGCGCAACTCTGCCGCAAAATCTTTGCTTTGTGCCGTGACATTGGCCTCGCGCGCGACCAGCAGGCTCAAGGGGTCAAGATTAGACGACCCCACCGTGGCCCAGCGGCCGTCTACAACCGCCACTTTGGCGTGCAAAAAACTGGCCGAATACTCGTGAATCTCTACGCCTGCTTTCAACAGGGCGCCGTACACCGGGCGGGCTGCGTAGTACTGCATGAAATACTCGTACTTGCCTTGCAGCAGCAAGCGCACATTCACGCCGCGCTTTGCGGCATGAATGAGCGACAAGCGCAGCTTGCGCCCCGGCAAAAAGTAGGCGTTGGCGATGATGACTTCTTGCTGCGCATGACCGATGGCGCGGCGGTAGGCCCGCTCAATGCTGGCGCGGTAACGCAGGTTGTCGCGCAGCACCAAGGCCGCTTTCACTTGCGGCCCAGCTTGGGTTGAAACCCGGGCCTCGGCTACCGCGCTATGCAGCACAGCACGCGCCTCTTGAGTTGCGCTAATTACTGCCGTCAAGGCTTGCTTGAGGTGCCCCGCTCGTAAGCCTGAGCGTAACCCTGAACCACGCCGTGTGCGCTCCCAGAGTTGCAGCATCGCCGCATGCACCTCAGCCACCAACGGACCGGTTAGGCGTACTGAGAAGTCAAACCGGGGACTTTGTAGCGTACCGAAATTAAGGTCATGAAAATCGTCCAGTATGTTGATGCCACCGCAAAACGCCACCTGTTGGTCCACACAACACAGCTTGCGGTGCAAGCGCCGCCAATGCGTAGGCCGCAATATGCCCCAGGTTCCTAGCGGCGCAAACACCTGCCACTGCACGCCAGCGGCAATCATCCGTGCCTGCCATTCAGGGGGCAAGGGCGCGCTACCCACACCGTCCACCAGAACCTCGGTTTTCACACCCCGCTGCGCGGCGCGCTCCAAGGCCAACGCTACGTCTGTACCACCCGCAGTCAAGTCAAAAATATAGGTTTCCAACCGCACTTCGGTGCACGCGGCGTCTATCGCGGCAATCAACGCGGGGAAAAATGCGCGACTGCCCAGCAGCAAAGCAACTTCGTGGGGTTCGTGCCTAGATTCGTGCTTTGGTTCGTGCTTCTCATCCGGTGGACGCGACAGAGGGTCAGCGGCCAACATCTCAGAATCCAAACTCTGCAATAAGTGGCAAATGGTCTGACATGCGCCCCCAGATACGCCCACGCGGTACCTCCAACGATAAAGGGCGTAGCCCCCGGGCGTAGATGCAGTCCAGCTGCACCATTGGCAAGCGCGACGGGTAAGTCAGCGCTTCTGACGTTTTAACCGCTACCAAGTTGACGGCACTGAACGCTTTGTCTACACGCCCCCCCCAATCATTGAAGTCCCCAGCGACGAGCAGATGCGCGTCAACGGGTATCTCTCGCGTCACAAACTGGCAAAGCTGCTCTGCCTGGCGACGGCGGCTGGCCGGTATCAGACCAAAATGCACTACGACGACGTGGATCACTCGGCCATGCACCAGCAGCTCCACATGCAGCAAGCCTCGCTGCTCAAAGCGGTGGTCGGACATATCCTCATGCTGGTGGCTTACCACTGGCCAGCGCGACAGCAAAGCATTGCCATGCTCGCCATGCCGGGTAACGGCATTGGTACGGTAAACAGCTTCATAACCTTCAGGGGCTAAAAAATCTGCCTGAGACAGCGCAGGCCAATGGGTGAAATGCAGCGCCTCGCGCTTGTGCGATTTGCGTACCTCTTGGAGGCAAATAATGTCGGCATCAAACTGCTCTACCGCATGACCCAGATTGTGAATCTCCAGCCGCCGCGCGATGCCCAGGCCCTGAACGCCTTTATGAATGTTGTAGGTGGCAACGCGCAAAATATCTGGTGCGTGGTGTGCAAGGGTCATGGTGTCACTGTTGGCGTAATCAAGTTGCCCCAAGCTTAGGCGCAAATCGTGGCAACAGCAAAAACGCCTCGGCATTCGAAGGCGAATAAGCCCTGTCCGCAGCCACGTTGTAAGGCAGCCACTGGTAATGCGTGTGCTCCTGCGGGCTGAGCGATATGGTCGTATCTGCCAGAACACACAGACTGAACAGGTGTTCGGTGTTATGCGTCACACCTGGTGCATAGCGGTGCAGCCACTGGGGGTAGATGGTGTAGATATTTTCCAGCTGCCAGTCACACAGAGAAGACGCCAAGGGCGTGCCAAGACGGCAGTCAATACCCGTTTCTTCCCACACCTCACGGCGGGCGGTCTCGGCATAGGTCTCGTCAGCAAAGTCTTTAGAGCCGGTGACGGATTGCCAGAAATCATCAACCAGGTCGGCTCGGCGAATCAACAAAACTTCCAACTCCAGGGTGTGAATGACCACCAGCACGGATTGGGGAATTTTGGGAGGCTTAGGGGCTGGCAGATTTTCTTTCTGCATTTTTTACGTATTTTTTGCGTTTTTTTATGTCATTAAAAAACGGCGCAATCACCAAACTTACAGAGGGGACGTAAACACCGTCAGCACCCCTGTGTACCCATACACCTGTTGCCGTGCGATCTCGCCACCGGCAAAAAATCCCACCAACGGCACGTCGCCCAAAGCACGTCGGACGGTTTGGAGTTCGGCACTAGGGGCACCAAAATGAGGACCACCGCGACCGGAGCAGCTGACGTAGATGGCCCCAACGATGCGCTGAGCGGGCTGGTACGGGATTGATTCTGCGGCTTTGACTTCGGTGACTTTATTAGTGTTACCACCTTCTGCGTCAGGCTCAGCCAGGGCTGGTTGCGGGCTGAGCGTGAGTTCTGCCGGTTCTAACTCTTCACGAATTTCAGCGCAAATACGGATCAAATCGGCTTTGGCGGCCGCCGCATTGCGCTGGCAAAACGACAGCTGATCGCCCTCCACGACCATCTCGGCAAGCGCCACTCCTTTGCGGCGGGGGTCCAGACCGATGATGTGGCGCACGCGGGTGTCAGCACCAAAATTGCCGGTGCGCTTCACAGCATCACTGCCTGCACTGGTAATGCCAGCCAGCGTAGCGCGCACGGCTGCCAGGGCTTTTTGGGGCTCGTCGAGCGATACCTTCAAATCGCCTAGCAACACATCCAGTGCTGGCTGGCCGTCCAGCGCCAACACCAAATTGCCATCAGCTTCAGTAATACGGCGCACCGGTACCCCTAGCAAAGGCTGGCAACCCTGGGTGACACGTGACACCAAGGTTACGTCATCGCTAAAGGCGACACCGCTTAAACCGCCTTGGAACACACCTCGCGCAGCGCCCTGCCCTTTGATGTTGCCGTTGCCGCCCACGGCAAACTGCGCAGACAGGGCTCGGCTGGCCGTCAAACCGCCGAACAAATAGCCGGTTTGAGTGCGCCCAGCCAGCTCGGCAATCAGCTCGGCCATGTCGTGGGTGCTTGCATCAGCGTGGACAAGGGCAGTATGCGGCTCGAAACCCATGCCGTCGCCCACACCGAGCGGGGCAACGCCAGAGAACACGCGGTACTGGTCGCTAGGCAAATCACACAGCATGACGGCCAGGGCGGGTTCGTCAAAGTATTCGGCGTTGTTGACGGCGACACCAACACCTACGGTGCCCGTCCAATCTGTCACCTCAGGCAATTCAGCGGCCAGGTAGTCCAGAATTTCTTGCGAAGCATTGGCGTAATGGTCGGTGATGTAAAGCACAGCCAAGCTGGGGGCATCGGCGTACTCGGGCGATGCCATTTGGGCACGCAACTGGGCGAGTACCAAAGCACCCGCCATTTGCCATTGTGGATGGGTGGCGTGGCCGTAGGGGAAAAGCTTCATGCAAAGAACTCAGAGGGTATCGACGGAACGCAGTAGGGAGGGCGGGGCTTCAGAAGGCTTTAACCAGTTTTGAGTGGCTCATGGCGATCACTTGTCATTATTTGACAATATTTATTTAGTAACTTTTTTTAGCCACTTTTTTCGCGGCTGTTTTCACAGGAGTCTTCGTAACGGCTTTAGCGACAGTTTTGGCTACTTTTTTGGCGGGAGCGCTTGATGCACGCGCTGTACCTGCTACTGTTTTAGAAGCAAGCGTGGTCATGTCCGTAGCCGCCTTGATAGCATCTTTGGCCATATTTTCTTTGGCAAGATTAGCGGCCGCCGTTTTTTCAGCAACATCTTTCATGACGGTGCTGGCAATCTGCTGAAACTGCTGGGTCAGCGAGCCCCACCACTGCATAGGGTCAATTTTGCCCTCAGTGCTTGCGGCGTCCCCTTCTGCCGCAGCGGGAGCAGCAGATTCCACGGGTGCCTTGGCGGCTGGAGCTGGAGCTGGAGCAGGAACTGCCGCTTCAGTAGGTTTTTTCGTGGGGCTGGCGACCGGGGCAGTGTTCAAGGTAAACGCTTTTGCCAAGTCGGTCATGCTGACATTCATCCCTTTAAGGGTGACCAGCGTCATTTTTTGCACCTCAAGCGCCTGAATGGTGGCCTTAAGTGCCACCGCGTTTTGATCGAGCCAAAACTGCACAGTTTTGAGCTCTTCAATGCGCTTGTCCAGGTCTTCCACATTCATCGTGGGCGCGATCCATCCGCCCATGTTGGGCAGTTTAGGGATGGCACTGGATGCACTGGCAGATTTAGTTAAATTTTGCAAAAAATCAAAACCCGGTACAAATTTACCAAAGCCAAAGTTTTCGGTATCGCTCATGGGGGTCTCCTGATCGTTATAAGTGTTGGAAGCTGACAGCTTACCCCAACGCAGCACCCCGTGAACGCCGGGTAATTCGTTGTAATGCTTGGTTCAATGGCTTGGCATCACGGCAGGAGCAGTGACGCTGACAGGCAGGCTCACCGTCATGCGGCTCTCAGTTCCTTTGGCGTCTTGGAACACCAGTGTCAGAGCCAGTTTGCTGTCTTTAACCAGTGGTGCTTTCAAGTCCATCAGCATCACATGGAAGCCGCCGGGTTTGAGTTCCACAGCCTTGCCTGCGGGTAAATCCAAACGCGGTAGTGCGCGCATTTTCATCACGTCGCCCTCCATCTTCATCTCGTGAACTTCAGCGATGCCAGCGGCGGGCGTGGAGACGCTGACGAGCTGAGTAGCAACTTTGGCTGTGAGGGTCAAAAATGCACCGGTGGCCATTTGACCGGGCACCGTGGCACGCGCCCAGGCGTCTTTCACCACCACTGCTTGGGCATGGGCGCTGGCGCTAAAAAACAAGGTTGAAGCGACGAAAGTACAAATCAGCAGGCTGTTAGATGCTATAAATTTAATAGTTTTCATAGTTTTCATAGTTTTCATAGGTAAATCCAGGGTGTTAAAACGGTAACAGCTCAGAGGTCGAACTTGAGTTCAGCAACGAATGTACGCTGCGTGTACGGGTGGAACGCCCAATATTTTGCGTTTTTCAAGTTGTCGATACCGACGCTCGCTGTCCATTGTTTGGCAATGCGATAGCGCGCACGAACGTCGGCCACGAGGAAGCTGCTGACGCCTTGATAGGTCATGCCGTTGGTATCGCTATTGTCCAACTGGCTGTACTGGGTACCGCTGTAGCGCAGCCCGAAGGTGGAGCTCCAGGACTCGGTAGGCTTGTAAGTGGCGACAAAACTGGCACGCCAGTCGGGCACGCGGGGTGCACGTTTTCCCACGCTGGCGGGGTTTTGGGCATTGGCAACGATTTTGGCGTCGGCGTAGGTAAGGCTGCTGCTGAGGTCAAGACCCCGTAAACCCCACGTTGTAGCGACATCCGAAGCCGAATAAGCCAGCTCCAGCCCCACTGTGCGGATGCGGTCAATGTTCTGAATGTTAGTAATGGTGGGCAACACGCTGAAATTGGTCTGCGAATACAGCGCGTCACGGGTGTCCTCGTGGAACAGCGTGGCACGCACAGAACCCATACGTAACCCGTTAGAGAGATCGCGCTCAGCGGTGAATTCCGTCGACCACGAACGCTCAGGCTTCAGGTTGGGGTCGTTGTTAACGATGGCGTTGCTAGTCACACTGCCTTGGTACAGCTCAGACACCGTAGGCATTCGCACGGCGCGACCCGTAGCCGCCTTCAAAGCCCATACGGGGGTCAACTGGTGGGCGATAGCGGCTTTCGGCGAGAAATAGGTCTCGCGGCGCTCCGCCAGACCTAGCGCACTGGTCGCGCTGCCGAGTTCACCACCATACGCGCGCCATTGCTCTAAGCGCCCGCCCAATGTGGTGTTCCAATCGCGGGCAAATTTCCAGCTGTCTTGCGCATACAGGCTTTGCAGACTGGTGTTGCCGTTGAAAACCGAAAAGCGGGCAGCGGGCGCACCGCCCGCCCAGTCGGTAGTGTCGGATACCGTGGTGCGCAGCTGGTAGGCCTCGCGCTGGTAACCAAAATCCACCACATGGGCTTGGGTCGTCGCCACATCAGGCCGCCATGTGCCTTTAAATGCCAGCGTATTCCAGCCAGTGCCAGCCATGTCCGTGATGCGGCCTGCGCCACCGCTCAGCGCAGCAGGGAGGGCGACGGTGGGTGCGCGGGATACATCCTTGGCGTAGTTGTAGAGGCTGGCGGCAACTTCGTAGTCAAACACGCCCTTGGTGTTGGACTTGAGGCTCAAGCCGTGAATGACGTGTTCCAGCCTGGCGCGACTGGTAGAGATGTCGGTGTTCGCCAGCGTGTACTGTCGACCATTGATGTTGACGTTACCGCTGTACACCGGCTTACCCGCTGCGTCGCGAAGGTAGCTATCGCCGGTGCTGATCGAGGTGTTGCCCCACCAGCCCAAGGTGTAACTGGCGCGCACGGTAGATGAAAAATCGTAAGCCACCTTAGCTTTCACATGCTCTTGCACCGTGTGGTACTGGGTGGTAGAACCCAGCACCAGCCAATCGACATTCTGCGGGTTTTTGTCCAGAATAGCGCCGGTGACAGGCGTGCCGGCGGTACTGACAGCGCCTGCGCTGACCAGTTTGGCAGGGAAGACCAGCGGCTGGCCATTGCTGTCGAGATGGTTCACATTCAAAAACCACGACCAGTCGCCGCTCTTGTTGCCCAAGGACGCACTGGCTTGGTTACCGGAGAAATTGCCATTGCTGCTGTACTGCGAAAAATTCGAACTGGCAAAGCCGATCTTGGCGTGTGCCTCAAACTGGGTCGGCATACGGGTTTGGAAATCCACCACTGCCCCCACGGAGTTCCCTGAGTACGCAGCGGAATAGGGGCCGTAGAGCACGTCTACCCGCTCAATCTCTTCCGGCGTCACCAAGCCCCAGCGCGGTGTGTAGTTAGCCCCGTTGCCCAGCAAATTCGCCAGCGGAATGCCCTCGGCATAGACGAGTGAGCGGGCACTGCGGTCGGTGCCTGTGGCGCGTGAGGCCAGCACAGCGTGGTTGTAGTCGCCAATGTAGCGTTTGCGCACGTTCAGACTGGGCAGGTACTTGAGCGCGTCTTCGGCGTCGGTAGCGTTCACCGTTTGCTCGATCTGCGCCCCAGTGATGCCCTCGATGGTGGTGGGGATCTGTGCAGGCAGCGAAGTCGGTCGCCCGCTGTTAACAGTGACACTGCCCAAACTTTTGACGGGGGCGTCAGCAGAGGATAAGGAAGTGGCAGAAGAAGCAGATGTGGTGGTCTGCGCTTGGACATTGAATGCCAAAAAAGGCGTGACAAAAAGAGGCACAAAAGGGAATGCCATGGCGACGGCCACAGCAACACGGTTCTTCCGCATAGGAAACTCCAAAATCTAAAGGAAATATGCCTCCGGCCTACACGTAACGTGCAGGAGGCGCTATCAATTCAATAGTTCAGGAGAAAGCGGGTGGGCCACGGCCCGGTGGTGGTGCTGCAGTGCGTGCCGCGATGATGGCACTAGGCAAGCTGCCCAGCGCATAAGACAACGGCTGAAACGACTCAGCCGTGTACTTGACTACAGGGGGCGGCGCACCCATCGCCGCGCACATGGGGCAATCCAGCGTGTGGCTGACGCCGCTGCCCGAAGCCTCTTTAACGCCGTCGTCCGTTTTAATCAACACCTTCATACCACCCGAGCCTGAGCAAATCAGCTCGACCGCCTGCGGATTGACCATGGGGGACGCAACTGCAACGCCGATAGCCAGCATGAACCACACGAGCAGCAGGCGTGCTATCTGGTGGGCTTGGCGCAGGGATTGCAGGGGGGTCATAAGATGGATTATCGCTGGCAAGACCTGAATATAAAAAGCCCTTGGCGTATTTGCCCTCAGTCTACTTTCCTGTCTCTGCGCAGACAGCACAGGGAGACAAGATGGCGAAATTAAGGTAACAATGAGGAGATAAATACAACTTCAGACACGCCACTTAACACCCCACTGAGACACAAGGCTGCACATGATCGAAAAACACTTGGACATCCCTACCGCAAACGGTGACATGAACACCTTTGTCGTCTACCCGGAAGAAAACGGACCACACCCCGTAGTTCTGTTTTATATGGACGCACCGGGCAAACGCGAAGAGTTACACGACATGGCACGGCGCTTTGCGGCTGTGGGCTACTACGTGATATTGCCCAACTTGTATTACCGCAAGTCACGCGATTTCTGGCTACAGGAGCGCACCGAAACCGCAATGGCCGAAATGTTTGGGTATATGGCTACGCTAGACCGCCAAACGACCGAGGTTGATACCGCCGCCTTGCTAAAGTTTGCCGACGCACAGCCCGAGGCCAATGCCTCGCGCATAGGCGCTGTAGGCTACTGCATGAGCGGCCCTTTTGTGATGTGGGCGGCTGCAGCCTTCCCTGGCCGTATCAACTGTATTGCATCGATCCACGGCGCCAACATGGCAACCGATGCGCCAGACTCACCACACAAAATAGCACCCAAAATTCAATGCGAGACCTACTTCGCTTGCGCCGAAATCGACAAGTGGGCACCACCAGCAGACATTCAAAAACTAGAGGCATCACTGCAAGCCGCAGGCACCTCCCACCGTATTGAATGGTACCCAGGCGTGGAACACGGCTTTGTATTTCCAAAGCGCACTGGCATATTCAACTTGGCAGCGGCCGAGCGGCATTGGGAGAGGATATACAGCCTGTTTGCGCGAAACTTGCGCTAGCGCAACGACATCTTTGACCTCGATGAAAAGCCTCTTCCATCTAGCCTTCCACGTCACCGACCTCGATATCGCCCGTCGCTATTATTGCGACATCTTGGGCTGCGTAGAGGGTCGCAGTACCAACAGCTGGGTGGACTTTGATTTCTTCAGTCACCAGATTTCGCTGCACTTGGGCGAGCCGTTCAAGACGACACTTACCGGCCAAGTGGGTGAACACCTGGTGCCGATGCCACATTTCGGGCTGGTGCTGCAGCTTGCCGATTGGCAAGCGCTGGCGGAGCGGCTGCAATCAGCAAAGACTGAGTTTGTGTTGTCGCCACAAGTGCGCTACCCCGGCGAGCCAGGGGAGCAGTGGACGATGTTTTTCTGTGACCCGTTTGGCAACCCGATTGAAATCAAAGGGTTTGCATCTATGGCAGGTTTGTACGCAACCTGACATCAGAATCAGAACCGAATTGGAAATGCCAAAAATTCCAGGTTCAGTTCAACGCTACGACTTCTTGGTCAATCGCGCCAAACACGCTTAAACCATCGCGACCCTTCACCTCGATACGAATGGTGTCACCGTACCTCATGAAATCAGTTTTGGGTTTGCCGTCCTGGATGGTTTCAATCGCACGCTTTTCAGCGATGCAGCTATAACCTTTGGGCCAGTCGATTTTCACCTTCTCGCCCTTGCCGCCTTTGGTTTCCACGCCTTTGTTGCTGACCGTGCCGCTGCCAATGATGCTGCCTGCCCGCACATTGCGGGTTTTGCAGATGTGGGCGATGAGCTGACCGAAATGGAACGTCATCTCCGGGCCTGCGTCGCACATACCAACTTTACGGCCGTTCCAGGTGCTCTGCACGGTGAGGTGCAAGCGACCTTTGTCCCACGCGCTTTCGCCGTTAAAGACCAGTTCATCCAAAGTGACCGCGACCGGGCTGAAGGCGGTGGCAGGCTTGCTTTGAAAGAATCCAAAGCCTTTGGCCAACTCGCCCGGCACTAAATTACGCAGGCTCACATCGTTGGCCAGCATCACCAGGCGGATGCCGTCCAGTGCTTGCTCAGGGCTGCTGCTCATGCGAACGTCGCCGGTGATAACGGCGATTTCAGCTTCAAAGTCGATGCCAAAAGCTTCGCTGGCGCAGACGATATTGTCGTTGGGGCCAATGAAGTCGTCGCTGCCGCCCTGGTACATCAGCGGGTCGGCGTAAAAACTTTGTGGCACGTCGCTATCGCGGGCAGCGCGAACTAATTCGACATGGTTCAAGTACGCAGAACCGTCAGCCCACTGGTAGGCGCGGGGTAGCGGGGCCATGCATTGCTTAGGATCGAAGGGGAAAGCGTGACGGGTTTTCCCGTTGTTAAGCGTCTCATACAGGTCTTGCAACTGCGGACTGATGAAACCCCAGTCGTCAAGCACCTGCTGCAGCTTGTTGGCGATGCCAGTGGCATAGTGCGCGGTACTGAGGTCGCGTGAGACGACGACCAGTTGACCGTCGTGGGAACCGTCTTTATAGGTGGCAAGTTTCATGGTGTCTCCATCTTGTGGGGCAGGCGCGTTGAGAAAAAGAATATTCAAAAACCTTCAAAAACTGTCGCACAAACAATTTTGATCAGAAAATTTCGATTAGTTAAATTAATTTCTCTAATCGAAATTTTAACAGAACACCGACAATCACACCCATGGAAAAAACACGCGCAGGCATTCAATCGGTCGAGGTCGGCTTCACATTGTTAGACGTTTTGGCACAAGCGCACGGGTCACTGATGCTGCGCGACTTGGCCGCAACAGCGGGCATGAGCGCGGCCAAAGCGCACCGCTATTTGGTAAGTTTTCAGCGCCTGGGTTTGGTCGTGCAAGACAGCGGAAATACCCGCTATGACCTCGGGCCAGCAGCGCTAAAGTTGGGGCTTGCTTCGCTGGCAAGGCTTGACAGCATGAAGATGGCCCGCGAACGGGTACCTGCATTGCTGGAGCAAGTCGGTCATCACACACTGGCGCTGGCGGTGTGGGGCAACCACGGGCCAACCATTGTGCATTGGGAAGAATCACAACTCGCCGTCACGGTCAGTTTGCGTCTGGGCGACGTGATGCCGCTGCTGTCGTCTGCGACAGGCCGCTGCTTTGCCGCCTACGCGCTACCCGAAGCCATTGCTGCGATGCTGCAAACCGAGCTGGTACAAGCCCAAAAATTAGCACGCCGTGATCTGCCAAACACAATGGAGCAGGTGCAAGCCGTTTTGGCGGATGTGCGTGCGCACGGTATGGCACGGGTGGTGGAAACGTTGCTACCCGGCATTGTGGGGTTTTGCGCTCCTGTGTTTGACTCCGACCAACATATGACACTGGGCTTGGTTGTGCTGGGTTCTGCTGCGAATTTGGATGTGGCATGGGATGGCAGCGTAGCCACGGCTTTGCGAGCTGCAGCAGCGCAACTTTCAGCAGATTTGGGGTACGTTCCTTGAGAAATCGCACCTCACCACGGCTTCCTCGCACAACGTTCGGGGTGCTGATTGCTACAGTAGTAATAGCGCATGCAGCAATATTGGTTGGAGCGCCAAGCGAATTTCGTGTCAAACCAACGCTTGCTCACCCCCTGGTGACAACGTTTGCAACGCGCAACGTAGTTACGGCAGGAATTGCACCAACGGCAGTGGCGGTTGTGGCGACAGATGCCGTTACGCAGCAGCCTAAAGTAAAAGTACGCCCGCACAAGCATACGGATACCGCCAGTGCGGCCACGCCCGACACACCGCAAGTCGTAAGCAGTCACACCGCTTACAACGACACATTAACTGATTCAAATTACCCTGCAGCTCAAAGAAGTAGAGCGTATGTAGCTACGACTTTTGTATCGACCGAGCCTCAAAGTCGACCCGACGCAGACGAACCTGAAAAAGTATCTAGCCCTGCGCCACGACCGTCGATTGGCGCCAAAATCGCCCTCAAAATCCAAACTACCGGTGTATCTGGCAGCCACACAGCCGCCGTTCGCCTGCCAGGCTCTCGGCATTTGCTGTTCGACGTATCCGGCGAAGCCAAGAGATTCCCCTACACCGCCAGCGCCGATCTGCTGTGGACCCAAGACGGCAGCAGTTACAACGCTAGGCTGGCCATCACTGCATTTTTACTGGGCTCGCGCATCCAGACCAGCGCTGGGCAGGTGACGGCAGAAGGCCTCGCCCCGCAACGCTTCAGCGACAAGGTAAAAACCGAAGTCGCTGCACATTTCGAGCGCGACAAAGGCATCGTAAGCTTCAGCGCAAATACACCAGATGTGCCCTTGCAACCCGGTGCGCAAGACCGCCTGAGCGTGCTGCTGCAGTTGGGCAGCCTGCTGGCCGGCTCACCGCAGCGTTACCCCGCAGGCAGCAGCATCAGTATCCAAACCATTGGCCCCAAAGACGCCGACGACTGGCGCTTTACAGTGGGCGAAGAACAAACCTTGGCACTGCCTGAAGGCGACCATAAAGCCCGCAAACTCAGCCGTGTCCCCCAACGCGAGCACGATGTGCAGGTGGACGTGTGGTTGGCGCCAGACCTCGCTTACCTGCCAGTGCAGCTGCGTTTGACACAAGATAACGGGGACTTTGTTCAATTGCAGCTCAAATCAGTTGCAATGCCCTAAAAACCCTGAAAAGTTACGCTTCTTTACTGCTTAAAAGGCGCTGAAAGCCCGCATACTGAATGCACGCATAAAACTTGAATTTTGTGATCGGCAGTCCATCTAACAAAGCAGAAAGAACAACTCCATGCAAATGCTTTATGACTCTGAATCTTTTGTGGTTGTGCATGTGCAAACCGACCAGCCCTCACTGATGGGCAAAAACGATCTGCTTGAAGACAACGAAGGCCGAAAACTCCCTGCCATGGCCCGCCACGGCTTTGAGATTGTGGACAAACGCTCTGGAAAAGAGCTGTACCTTGATGGCTCTTGGGCCGAGCTGTTTCAGATACAGATTATCGCCTGGCAAAAAGACACTCCGACACAAGAAGAGGTGGAGGACACGCTAGACCGCTACGCCGAGTTGGCACAAAACCCAGTGGTCATGCACTAAGGCTAATGCTGAATCAGGGGCGACAATTTGCTCTCTACCCGCGTGAAACCGACCCATGCTGCACTGCTTGCCTGCGCCCTGCTTGCAGGCTGTGCAGTCTCACGCACGCCAACACAAGTACAGATACAACAAACTCGAACGGCGCTAATGGCCGCCATAGCACCCAATGTGCAAGCAGGCAGTGACACAGCGTTGCCCAGCGCCGATCTGCTTTTAGCACCTCTGGTTTGGGGCAGCGCTCCTCCCCAAATCTTGCTTTTAGGCGAACAACACGATGCGCCCCAGCACCAGACTCTTGAACGCGATGTGGTGCGCCTGCTTCTGCGCCACGGCCGCTTGTCCGCGCTGGCACTAGAAATGGCGGAACAGG
Source organism: Betaproteobacteria bacterium (assembly GCA_043739385.1). Lineage (GTDB taxonomy): Bacteria > Pseudomonadota > Gammaproteobacteria > Burkholderiales > Burkholderiaceae_C > Defluviibacillus. The sequence continues at coordinate 100,467 of JAYUED010000002.1, forward strand.
GGCGTTCAACCGCAGGCCTAAAAAGCGATGCCAGCGAGGCCGACGTCCAAACTGCATTGGGTTGGAACGAAATCGGTTGGCCGTGGGCGACTTACGGCCCTGTTGTCATGCTAGCCGTGCGTGACGGCGTGGCTGTGTTGGGGGCAAACCTTCCCCGAAATCAGCAGCGTACCGCTATGAAAGATGAAGCACTCGATGCAAGACTGGCAAGCTCAAGCTTGCAAAAACAACAAGATTTGATTGAAGCCAGCCATTGCGGTCTGCTGGCAGCGACTCAACTGCGACCTATGACACGCATCCAGATCGCCCGCGACAAGGCTATGGCCGATACGCTGGTACAAGCGCTTGACCGCACCGCGCCGCTTAGTCCAGAGCAACACCGTTCAGGCCGCCCCATCGTTTTATTGATAGCAGGCAGCGGTCACGCTGACCGTGAACTCGGCGTACCACAGCACCTGCCACTTCAGGTCAAAGTGGCGTCGATCCGGCTGTTGGCGGACAACTCGGCGCAGCCCGCAACTGACGCGCAGCCCTTCGATGCCGTATGGCCTACCCCTGCCCTGCCACCCAAAGACTACTGCGCCGAGTTCAGAGCCTCAATGCAGGCCAAGGCCAAGCCCCAACCCTAACACCGCAGTCAACACCACAAGAGCGATAAAAATCGTCTCGCCAAGCAACATTGCCACGGGCTGCCAGCCGAGCTTGAGCAGTTCCTCAAAAGAAGTCTTAACGCCTGCTGCTGCAATCGCAGTCACCAGCATCCAGCGCGAGGTATCGCCCGCAAGCTGGATCATTGTGGGGCTAAACACCCCCACGCTGGCCAGCAGCACCAGCACGATAAAAGCGAGCAAAAATCCTGGCACCAGCGGCACGGCATCCCGAGTAGTGGTGCGGTCTGCATTCACGTCAAACTGCGCCTCAGCGTCAGTGTTGGCATGGTTACGGTAAAGCATGGAAATTATGATCACCACCGGCATCAGCAACATTACGCGGAAGAGTTTGACTACCGTTGCGATGTCTCCCGCCTCAGGCCCAAGCATCATCCCCGCCGCCACCACCTGCGCCACATCGTGGATGGTGCCGCCCAAAAAGATGCCTGATTGCTCTGGAGTGGCCCCCACGAGCTTAAGCATGAAGGGGTAAAGCACCATTGCCACGGTGGAAAGTACCGTCACACCCACCACCGTCAATAGCGTAAATCGCTCATTTTCTTTGGTTTGCGGCAGCACCGATGCCACGGCTAGCGCCGCAGAGGCACCGCAAATAGCAACCGCACCGCCAGACAACAGACCTTCGTCAAGTGGCCGCTTAAACCAGCGCGCGAGCAAGGCACCCACAACAATCGTGCAGCCTGTCGCGCAAATAATCAGTAAGGCCGACCCCACTCCTAGCTTAGCCACCTGCGACAGGGTAATACGCGCACCCAGCAAAGCCACGCCAAAGCGCAACACCGTGCGACCACAGAAACCTATACCAGGACCGACTTGAGGGTTGGCAACCAAGAAATGGAAAGCCAGCCCCATCAGCAACGCATAGAGCAGCTGTGGGCCACCGTAATGATCAGAAACAAACGTAGCTGCTAGCGCGATGACCAAGCACACCAGCGTACCAGGCAGGTTTTTAGCAACGAACGCCCGCCAGCGTTGTAGGGCTGCATTCACAGGCAACAGCTCACGCTTTGTTAGCCAATTCCAGCAATGGTGTCAAAGTGGCTGGTGGTAACTCAACGCCCTCGCTCATCGCTTTAACGGCCAACGTATTACGCCGATAGCCAGGAATGCGTACACCGTTGTCGGCCAGCATCGCAGCAATCAGCGCTTCGACGCGTTCCTCATAAACCGCAGAACCTCCAAGCGCTGAAGGATCAATCACGATAAAGACTTGGCCGATATGGGGAACATTGCCTACGTCCTCAAAAAACGAATCGGCTTCCATGCCAAAGCGTGCGCCAGTCAGCGAGATCACCATCAGCTCGATCATCAACGCCAGCATCGCACCCTTGGAGCCGCCAGTGGAACCAAAGGGCAGCATGGAGCCTTCCATGCCGGCCTTAGGGTCGGTAGTGGGCTGACCATTTTTGTCCAACGCCCAACCCAGCGGAATGGATTCACCTTTTTTGGCAGCCATCATCAGCTTGCCACGGGCCACTTCGGACAAGGACATGTCGATCATCACTGGCTCACCATTGGCCCGGGGGAAGGCTGCTGCCAATGGGTTGGTGCCAAAAATTGCCCGTTTCCCACCGGCGGCGGGCATGGCCGCGGGTGAGTTCCCCATGGCAATACCGACCAAACCAGCTTTGGCTACGGCTTCCAAGTGGTAAGCGGCCACACCAAAGTGGTGACTATTGGCAACGGCAGCGATGGCAATGCCAGTCACTTTGGCAGACGTAATGGCTTCTTGAATCGCCAAAGCACAGGCCGGGAAGGCAAAGCCCTCCCCAGCATCCACCAGAATGGCACTGGGTTTTTGCGCGACGATTTTGGGGACGGCTTGGCCGTTAACGCGGCCCGTGCGCAAATGCCCGGTGTACATCGGTATGCGCGAAACGCCGTGCGAGGCCAAGCCTTGGGCATCGGCTGCGACCAGCGCGGTGGCGGTGCAGTCGGCTTGCATAGCGGATGCGCCTGCGTTTTGCAGCGCTTGGCTTGCTAGGGCGTGAATGTCTTGAAGATTCATATAATTTTTTGCTTTTTTTTACTGTTGGGGTGACTGTTCAGCCTACGACGAGGTTGTAGCGGAGTTAGCCCAAAAATTTCGCAACTTCAGCCGCAATCATGGTGGAGACGCGCTCGTTGGATTCAGCAGTCACGCCAGCCACATGCGGTGTGAGTACAATGTTGGGGCAGTTTTCCCAAGGGCTGCCGGCTTTGAGCGGCTCAGGCTCAAACACGTCAAACGCCGCACCACCCAAATGCCCAGCTCGGATGGCATCAGCAATCGCGGCTTCGTCTGCAATGTGGCCACGTGCGGAATTGATGATGACAGCCCCTGCCTTCATTTGTGCCACGCGCTCTTTGGACAGCAGGTTGCGGGTCTCAGGCGTCAGCGGCACATGCAAGCTGACCACATCGGACTGGGCTAACAGTTGCTCGAGGGTGACCGGTGTAACACCAGATTGAGCCCACACGGGGGCATCAGCGGGCAGCATCGGGTCATAGGCCACCACGGTCATACCAAGACCTTTGGCCAAGCCAGCGGTCAAACGACCAATACCGCCAAAACCAACCAGCCCCAGCGTTTTCCCCGCAATCTCGCGGCCATTCGACAGTCGTGCACGCGGCCATTTGCCACCTGCCACGGCAGCGCTGTCTTGGTAGACACCGCGCAGCAGCAGCATGGCTGTACCGATGACGTATTCCGCCACAGCTAGCGCATTAGCTCCGGTCGCAGGAATCACCTTCATGCCTCGTGCTTCGCAGGCAGGTACGTCGATGTTGTCTAACCCCACGCCAAGACGACCGATAACCGTCGCTTGACGGCAAGCAGCTAACAGCTCGCCGCGCACCTGAGTCCGGTTGCGCACAATAACAGCGTCGGCATTGGCCGCTTCGAGCAACAAACGTGCGACATCGTCCACCAGCGTTGGCTCATATACCACGGTGTAGCGAGCTTTGAGCGACTCGACGGCGGGGGTGTCCATGAACTCGGTAATAACAATTTTTTTCATAGCGTGACGGGTTGCTGTTGAGTTAAGATTTAGTTAAGGTTTAAATTGTGGTTTGAAGATTTGATGCAAAGGTGCAGCGAAGCTACTCGGCTTTGATGTGCCGCACCTTAATAATCTCACGCCATCTTGCAATGTCTTTTTGTATGGTGGCTGCAAACTCGGCAGGCCCTAGCCCTGTGACGGTAAAACCCAAGGTGCTGATGCGCGCCGCTACATCCGCTGTTCTGACGATCCGCACCGCCTCCAATGCGACCCTGTCAACAATGGCTTTAGGCGTACCGGCAGGCATCATCAAACCCGTCCAGTTCTCCAACTCCATAGTCGGCATGCCCAGCTCGTTAAACGTAGGTACATCGGGCAACAGTGGGTGGCGCTGCGCGGCGGTAATGGCCAAAGCCCGCAACTTGCCAGATTTGATGAAGGCCACCGACTCAGGCAGGTTGGACACCACAAAATCGAGCTGCCCCCCCATCAGATCGTTCATGGACGGCGCACCACCTTTATAAGGAATATGGGTCACGTCCAACTTGGCATAGCCCGACAGTAGCTCCAGGCCCAAATGCGGTGGTGTGCCATTGCCCGATGACCCAGCGCTGAGCTGCTGGGTTTTGGCGCGCTCCAAAAATTCCTTGAGATTTTTAGCGGGGTTGTTCGCATTAACCACCAGCACTAAGGGACTGCTCGCCAGCTGGACAACAGGCACAAAATTTTTCTCAAGGCTGTAAGTCAAATTGGAAAACAGCGACTGGTTCACTGCATGCGCTAACGTCACCGCCAACCAGGTGTAGCCATCTGCCGGGGACTTGGCAACCACGTCAGCACCCAAATTCGCACTACCGCCCGGTTTGTTGTCAATGATGACCGCTTGCTTAAGCGATTCAGTGAGCTTTTGAGCCACCAGGCGCGCCATCACATCGGTCAGTCCGCCAGCGGGAAAGGGTACGACGTAGCGAACCGGATGGTTAGGGAAGTCGCTAATTCCAGGGACAAGAATAGCGCTTGCACTTGGAGTAACACCAGGTGACTGTGCCAAGGCAGGCAGCAACACACTGGAACCCAGAGTAGCCAAGGCAGCGGAGAAAGTTCGGCGGTTAGCAGTCATCGGTTGTCTCGTTGTTGTGATTGGGACTTAGTGTGCAAATATCAGTCAGCCGTCGCTCCGGACTGCTTAACCAACACGCCCCACCGTGGGAAATCGGTGCGTATTAACTGTGCAAACTGCTCTGGCGTAGAAGGCGTGACCTCAAAGCCTTGCTCCTCTAAAGAAGTGCGCACAGCAGGGTCGTTCAAGACCGCAGAAATTTCACGGTTTAATCGGTTAACGATAGCGGCTGGGGTGCCTGTTTTAACGAACACGCCGTTCCAGACCACAGACTCAAAATTAGCCAAACCCGCCTCAGCCATGGTAGGTACGTCGGGTAAAAGTGGAGAGCGTTGACGCGCGGCTACAGCCAGCGCTTTCAACTTACCGGATTTCACCAGAGGCACCACCGCTGGCAGGTTGTTAAACATCATCGGCAACTGACCGGCCAATACATCGTTAAGCGCCGGTGCGCCGCCCTTATAAGGCACATGAACAATGTCGATCCCCGCCTGGGTTTTGAACTGTTCACCCGCTAAGTGCATGGTGTTGCCCACGCCGGCAGAGGCATACGAAAGGCTGCCAGGCTTGAGCTTGGCTTGCGTCACTACATCCGCCACGCTCTTGAGACTTGAAGTCGCCCCCACCACCAGCACATTCACCATGGAATGGGTGGCTGACACGGGTACCAAGTCTTTCAACGGGTCGTAAGGCATTCGAGCGCCGTAGAGATGTGGGTTGATATCGATGGTGCTAGCGGTACCTAGCAGCAGGGTATAGCCGTCAGCAGTACCGCGCGCAACTTGCGCCGAGCCTATATTGCCGTTTGCACCAGCACGGTTTTCAACCACCACGGGTTGACCTAACCGCTTACCCAACTCATGCGCCAATTGACGTGCAAAAGCGTCAGCGGCTCCGCCCGCAGCGTAGGGCACGACATAGGTTATGGGACGATTGGGATAAGGCGCCGTGTTCTGCGCAAAACTAGGCACAGAGGGCACAAACAAAAAGATAGCCACAGCAGCAGCATCTACAACCAGCCTGAGAAAAACTGTGCGAAACAAGTTCATAGGAGCAGGCCACTTGTGACATTGGAATTAGAAAACCGCCCATACGTGAGGTACAGGCGGCAAGCACCGAAAACCGAGACGGTTTAAGGTGCTTTTATGACGCGTTTATGACGCATTTATGTCGCTTTACGCGCTTTCAAACAAACGCGTCATCACGAACTCGCGGTGGCCCAAGGCTTCGGCGGCGGTGTAGCGGCCGTTGATGGTGCGCATCATCATTTCCAGCAGCTGGTCGCCGGTTTCATCCATAGTGCGTTCGCGTTGCAGCAGACCCGAGCAGTCCACGTCCACGTGTTCGCTCATGGTACGTACAGTGCGAGGATTAGCGCAAATTTTGATGACTGGCACGATGGCGTTGCCAATCACATTACCTTGCCCTGTGGGGAAGAAATGCACCACAAAACCAGAAGCAGCACACAGCGTCACCATCTCAGCAGCAGCTGAAGACGAATCCATAAACCACAGACCAGGGTGCGCAGGCACCTCAGCTTTGTCGATCACGCCGTCTACCGTGCACTTTTTGCCGATTTTCTGGATGTTGCCAAGCGCTTTTTCTTCGATGGTGGTCAAGCCGCCCGCGATATTGCCCTTGGTAGGCTGAGACTCCGACAAATCGGTGGTCTTGTTACGCTGGATCATGTCCTGGTAACGGTTAAACATGGCCATGAACTGGTCGCGCACTTCAGGCGTTTTGCAGCGTGCCGCCACGATTTGCTCGCCACCGGTTATTTCAGACGTTTCGCCGAAAACCAGGGTGGTGCCCAAAGCGTGCAACGTGTCAAACGCATTGCCTACCGTAGGATTGGCACCGCAGCCGGAGGTGGTGTCGGACTCACCGCATTTGGTAGAAATCCACAGCTCGGAGATAGGGCATTCCACGCGATGCTGTTCTGTAGCGAATTGCACGTATTCACGGGCAGCTTTGGAGGCTTTCATGATGGTCTCGTGGTCGCCATGGCCTTCAATGCCAAAGCCGATGACGGGCTTGCCGGTTTTGGCAATGCCTTCCACCACTTTTTGCGTCCAACTGTCTTCAATACCAATCACCACCACAGCCGCGACGTTGGGGTTAGAACCAGCGCCGATGAGCGTGGCAAAGTGCAAATCCAAGTCCGCACCAAACTGCAAACGACCATAAGGATGGGGGATGGCCATCGCGCCTTTGATGTTGTGAGCAACAGCTTCAGCAGCGGCATTAGACAGATCATCGAGCGGCAAAATAATGACGTGATTGCGCACACCAACACGGCCGTTTTCGCGGCGAAAACCCCAGAAGGTGGAGTCTTTATTCAGAAATGACATGGGAAATCCTTGCGTATTTTTTAAATCGTCAACGTAGAGCAGCCCAGGGCTTACCAGCGTTTCGTTTTGATGTTGTGAACGTGGGCGTGCTGGCCGGTCTTGATGGCAGCAACCACCTTACCAATGTCAACGCCATATTTGATGACCGTGTCACCCACCGCCATGTCTTTCATGGCGATTTTGTGGCCCAACGGAATGTCGGCCTGGCAAGGAATCTGGATGGTGCGGTCTTCATCAAGAATCAAGGCAGTGAGCGTTTGGCCCGCCTTAACGTTCTCGGTGACCACGACAGCCACGCTGTCTTGAGGGTCGTGCAAAACACAATGAATCATGGGGTCTCCTATGGGGTTTGAAATACTTAATTCAACTGTATCATCTATATGAATTTTTAACAAGAATTTTTATATACTTTTTATATATTTGTAGAAAATTTAAAAGTAAAAGCTTACGCGGGCCCGACCAAACGGGCGGCGTAATCAAAATTTCGGGTATTCACGACCGACACCCGGTACTCTGCTGGTTCTTGTGCAAAGGTAAAAGCGATGCGCTCAATGTGCAGTACGGGCGAAGCCTCGGGAATACCCAGAACGGCAGCACTTGCAGCTGAAGCAGACTCAGCCCGGATGTGCTCATCTGCCCCAACCACCGTCACCCCAAAAGCAGTTTGGTACAGTTCGTAAATGGTGCCTTCACGCGCAATGAACTGCGCTTTGGTGAGGCGGCTGAAACGGGTAGCGCTGATGACCAACGAATCGTGAATCACTGTACAGCCACCGAGTGACAGCGCGTTTTCAATGCGAAAAACAGCGGCTCCAGCAACGACATCGAGATTTTTTGCCTCGTGCTGGGTGGCGCGAGAGCGCTCGAATGACAAGAGTTTGACCTGCGGAAACTCCCTGGCACCGTCACGCCCCACAATTTTGAAAAACTGGAACATGAAGCGCTCTTTGTCCAGCTTACCGACAAAGGTGCCACGGCCTTGCTGGCGTACCAGAATATGGTCGGCTACCAGCTCATCAACTGCACGTCGAACAGTACCAATCGATACCCCAAAGCGTTTGGCTAATTCGCTTTCGTTGGCCAAACTGCCACCAGGAGGCGCAGCCCCCGAGACGATATCGGCAACTAGTTTTTGTTTGACTTCACGGTAGAGCATGGCAAATGCTAGCAGACGGATTTATGGCGTGCAGCAAAAGGACGAATACACCACAATATCCGCCAAGTTTTCGCAGCAAGTATGACTACCCAACCACCGACACCTGTGCCAGCCCCGCATCCACAATCAAACTCTGCCCCGTAATCCCAGCGCTTTCCTCACTCGCCAAAAACAGCGTAGGCCGCGCCACATGTAGCGATTCAAGACGGAATTTAAGGCATTGCAGGTCGATGAATTTTTGGTCTTCTTCGGGGTTGCGCCACAGAGCGCTTTGGCGTTCGGTCACGATGGCGCCGGGCACCAGGGCGTTCACGCGGATGCCGAATTCTCCGAGTTCGCGGGCAAGACTGCGGGTCATGCCGCTGATGGCAGCTTTGCTGGTGGTATAGCCGATCAAGTTGGGCCGGCCGCGCATCCAGCTGATACTCCCCATGTTGATGATGCTGCCGGGCAACTTGGCGGCGCGCAGTTGACGAGCCACAGTTTGGGTTGCGAATACATGGTGGCGCAAGTTAAGGTTGAGGCAGTTGTCCCAGTACTCAGGGGTCAACTCATCCAGGCTGTGGCGATCGTCACGCCCCGCGTTGTTGACAAGCACCTGAATAGGACCGAAGTGCTGACCTACGCGCTCTAACAAGGTCTGGACGGCAGGGACATCGCGCACATCGCAAGCTTCGTAATAAGGCGTAGGGTTACCTGCAGCGCTGATCTCAGCGATCAGCGCATCGCCGCCGCCATCTTTTGTGCCACAAAACGTGACTTTCGCGCCCTGCGCTGCAAAGGACTTGACCAGTTCAGCGCCGATGCCCGAACTGCCGCCCGAGATGAAGACGGTTTTCCCGGCCAACGTAGGGTAGTTTGCACTCATGAATACTCCTGAATAAATAGCAAATAACGCACACTGAGCATGCGGCAAGGGACTAAATAGGTTTAATTTTCAACTGCATCCAGGCTGTCGTGGCCGCCTGGGGTTGGAGCACGCGCACGCCCAGCGCCACCAAAGCATCCAGCGGACGGACCACACCTAGGGCGTTGTTCACATGACTGACGGGTTCAATGGCGATGAAGTCTTTGCTGGGATGGGTAAACACCACCAGATGGCTCAGCGACGACTGCACTTGGGTGTGAAGTTGGTCGTCCAGCAGGTGCAGCGTACCTTGCCAACCGTCAAAGCAGTGGTCTATTTCCAACGCTTGGCAGGCGCAATCCAGCCCAGCGGAGGCTTGCAACACCGTAGGTAATTTATCTTGGCTCATGGCCCAGCGGCCCTCAGCGTCGAAGCGAACCTGGCTACCAGGGCGTTTGACGAAAAATGGGTGCCAACCCAAACCTGCAGGTGCCGGGTGCGGGGCTAAATTGGTGACCTGCAAGGTCATCGCCACACATTGATCGTCCAGTAGAAAAGTCTGCTCGCAATTGAAAGCAAATGGCCACGCTGCATTTGGCTCGTGGGCGTAGCGCAAGGTGGCGGATGTACCGCTTACAGCCATCACCTCCCAAGTCCGCTCCCAGCCTACGCCGTGGATGGCGTGGGCTTCGGGTGCGAAGTTAGGAGATAAGGGGTAGACAGCATCGGCCCAGTGCAATTGCGCTTGTGCGATACGGTTGGAATACGGCACCAGCGTGTAGCAAGCACTGTGGCGCACGCTGCACAATGACGCGGCAGGCGTAGAACGCAGCACAGGCACATCACCCCACCATAGACCGGCGATGCAGCCGCCTAAGTCGGGCTGCAACGCTAGGCGCAAGGCGCCGTGTGCCAGTACCAAACCGACGGCCATCAGTACCCCGCTGGTAGCACGTCGCTCAGGGCTACTGGCAGGCCAGTTGCTATGCTGCGGTGGGCGGCCAAGCCCGTCGCCACACTGCGCATTCCGTCCTCCAAACTGACCTCGGCCGGCAAGCCTTGACGGATGGCGTTGGCAAACTTTTGATGCTCAATATACGACGCACCAAAGTGCTGTCCAGCATAGCGAATGTTGGTGTCCCACACCCGGCGCACCGCCACACCCTTGCCGCTGCCCGAAGGTTCGCCCCAGACCTTGCGTGTGCCCCAGTCTTCGCGGCGACCATGGCGCAGCGTGAGCGAGGGAATCAGCGACTCCAGCTTGCCCTCATCACCCACCACTGTGACGTGTTCATTGTCCACCGAATTTTCAGCAAACATGCACAAATCCAGCATGGCACGGGCACCACTGGCGTATTCAACGATGACGTAGGCGCTGTCCAGAATATCGGGTTGCTGACCGTTGTAGCGCTCGGTCAGATGGTTGACGCGTTGCTCACCAGAAGCGAACACGCGCACGGGCTTTTCTTGCAGAATGACGTCCATCAGGTTGAAGTAATGGCAGCACTTCTCGACCAGCGTGCCGCCGGTGTTGGCAGTGAAGCGGTTCCAGTCACCGACCTTGGGGTAGAAAGGCTCGCGGTGTTCGCGAATCGCCACCTGATGCAAACGCCCGACCGCTCCAGCATGGGCCATACGGATCATCTCGGCCACGGGAGGCATGTAGCGGTATTCCTGCGCGACCCACACCAATGGAATGCGGCCCTTGGCTCTTTGCACCAAATCCAAGCAGTCTGGAATGGTGGTGCAAAGTGGCTTTTCGATCAGCAAATGGGCCTTGCTAGGCAACGCAAAGCGCATCACATCGGCATGGGTGAAATTGGGTGTGGCGATGACTACGGCGTCACATAGCTCGCTATCGAGCAGGTCTTCAAAGCGCTCAAATAACCGAGGTGTGACGGCTGCGCCGCTGAGCAAGGCCGCAGCCGCCTGCAGGCCAGGTGCATGGGGGTCGGCCAGGGCCACAACCTCCGCACCGTCCAGCGCCTTGATATTTTCAATATGCTCGCGGCCCATACTGCCGCAACCGATGATGCCGTAGCGAATTTTCTGAATCATGATGTTGAGTTTGAAAAGAAAAATAGGGAAAGGCTTAGCCGTTCTTAGCTTTTTTAGCCCTTAAGCCCGCCTTGCGTCAATCCACCGACCACGCGCTCCTGGAAGATCGCAATCAGTACTGCAATCGGCACGATCGCGACGATCAAAGCAGCAGAGATGATGGGCCAGGGAAAGCTGAACTCGCCTTGGTACAGGCTGATACCCACAGGCAAGGTTCGCATGGTGGCACCGGAATTGAGTGAAAGAGCGAGCAAAAACTCGTCCCATGCGTTCACAAAAGCCAAGATGCCAGCGGTAAAGATACCGGGAGCCGCCAATGGAACTACCACTTGCCACAGCGCGCCCATGCGGGTGCAACCATCGATCATGGCGGCGTTCTCAAGGTCTTTGGGAATGCTTTGGAAGAAGCTCACCAACACCAGCGTGCACACCGGCAAATTCAGCACTACATACGGCAATACCAGAGCGGTGTAGCTGTTAAGCAATCCCAGCGTGCGCATAGTCTCGAAAATCGGTACCAGCAACGTCACCAACGGAAACATGCTGGACGCGACGATGGCCGTCAAGATCATCTGCTTGTGCTTGAGGTTCAGCCGGGCGATAGCGTAGGCGGCAAAGGCGGCAACCAGCAAAGAAATAACAGTGGACACCAGCGCCACCCACAAGCTGTTACCTAAATAGCGCAGTAATGGCTGGTCGGTGAACGCCTGAATGTAGTTTTGGAAAGTGGGGTTGTGCGGAAACCAGGTGATAGGCTTTTGCACCAATTCCACTTCTTTCTTCAGCGAGGTGAACAAAATCCACACCGCAGGGAAAAATCCGTTGAAGACCACCATCACTGCTGCTGCGATACGCAAGTTGGTGGAAGACCATATGTTTTTCATGCTGAGCGTCCAATCCGCTTAAGGTAAAAGCCGGTGACCACCAAAGAGAGCAAGAACATACATACCGCCAGCGTAGAGCCGTAGCCCACATCAAGGTATTCGATGGTGGTTTTATGGATAAGCATCGACAGGGTTTCGGTGGAGTTCCCTGGCCCACCTTTGGTCATGGTGTAGGGAATATCAAAAGTTTGCAGCGCGGTTATCGTTCGAAAAATTAACGCCACGATGATGCTGGGCATCAGCATGGGAATCGTAATTTGCCAAAACTGTTGCCAGTGGCTCGCGCCATCCACCTCAGCGGCTTCGTACAGGGTTTTGGGGATCATTTGCAAGCCCGCCAACAAAATCAACGCCATGAAGGACGATGTTTTCCAGATGATGGTGATACAAATTGCTGCAAACGCCCAGTTGGGTTTGAGCAGCCACATAGTGGCTGATTCGCCGCCCAGACGTCGAACGACATCGTTGATAACACCGTATTCGGTATGGAAGAACCAAGCAAAAATCAACCCGCAAAAGCTCAGAGGTAAAGCCCACGGGAGCAGCAGCGCCAGGCGCACTGGCCACTTGCGCTTGAAAGGCAGGTTCGCCAGCATAGCCAGCCCCAGCCCCACCACCAACGCACCAGGTACCGTGATGAGGGTGATGAGCAAGGTGTTTTTAGTAGCGTTCCAAAAATCAGCATCTTTGAAAACATCGGCGTAGTTGTCCCAGCCCACAAATTTAACGAGGCCAGAACCACCCGACAGGCGCAAGTCAAAGAAGCTGTTGTAAATCAACCGCCCAATCGGGTACGCCACAATCATTGCCAGCAGAGTGAATGCAGGCGCCAGCAGCAGAATACCCAGCGTCTTTTCAGACGGGTCACGCACGTTGGTAAGCAGTTTGGCAAACACGTGAATCCCCTCAGCGCATGATGCGATTCAGGCGGCCTTCAATCTCAGCCACGCCTTCAGCAGACGTTTTTGTGCGGGCCAGCACAGCACTGGTGGTGGTGCGAATCACATCACTCACTTCACCGTAACGCGCACTAATGGGGCGACTTTGCCCAGCCACAACTACGGCTGCAGCATCCTTGAACCATGGCACTTCTTTCACCACATCAGGGTCGGTATAAACGCTTTGGACGGTGGGCAACAGCGAGCCTTCCTTTGCCAGGAATTTGGATGAAGCTGGCGAAGAAATGAACTGCACGATCTTGGCCGCTGTGACCTTGTTTTTGCTGAACGCACTCACCGCCCACTGCCACCCGCCCACGCAGGTGGCGCTCTTTCCACCGGCCATAGCGGGCAATGGCATCACACCGACTTTGCCTTTGACGGTACTGTCCGCGTCGTCTTTAAACCGATCCCACGCAAAACCCCAGTTAATGCCGAACACCACCTGCCCGGCCTTGAACTCGTTCACGGTATCAGGCGTTTTGACTTCAGCAATGTTCTTTTTAGCAACACCCTGGTCAACCAGGTTCAGCCACATGTCCATGCCTTTGGTAGCGGCTGCTTTGTCCAGCGTCATCTTGCCAGCTGCATCGTTGAAGGCCTTACCCTGACTCCAGTAAGGGAGCATGAAGGTGCAGACTGCGCCTTCAATCGGGGCACCCTGAAAGCTCACGCCTTGCAGGTTGGGGTTCTTTTCGCCCGCCATGATAGTTTTTGAGGCAGCGGCCAGTTCGTCCCAGGTTTTAGGTTCTTTGACGCCATATTTGTTCAGCAGGTCTTTGCGGTAATACATGAACATCGCATCCGCAAACGCAGGCATGGCAGCGAGCTTGCCGTTCACCACGTTGGCCGTGCTGTACACCGGCAGATAGGGCGCCAAAGCAGCTGGGCCACCGAGGTAAGCGTCCAGCGGCTCTAGCCACCCGGCAGACATGTACTGCGCTGGGTTGACGATGTCGATCATGTAGATGTCGATAGTGGCGTCTTTGGCGTTCAGCACCGTGCTGAGGTACTGGCGCTGCAGCTCGGAGGTAGCACCGCCTGTTTCCATGTCGATTTTGACGTTGGGGTTTTGCTTTTGGTACTCGTCAAACAGCTTGCGCATCAGGTCAGGGCGCTGGTTTTGTCCGCCTGAAAAGATGCGCACTGTAGTTTGTTGGGCCAAGGCAATGTGGGTGGCAGAGGCGCAGGCTAAGGCAGCCAGAACCTGAATTGCAGTACGTTTTTGCATGTTTGTCTCCGTTGAAAGTAGCGTGGGGGTAAATCGTTGGGGCTAAAGCGTGGGTGTAAAGCGCGCAGCACAACGCTGCGAAAGCGATCTCAGTGCAGTGCAGTGCCGGTCTGGCTGTCAAATAAATGCATATGCGCTTTGCTCAGGTAAATCTGCACAGCGGTACCTGATGCCAAGTTAAAGCTGGCCGAGCAGCGCGCAACAAGCTCGATATCGCCCAAGCTGAACGTAACCAGTGTCTCTGCGCCCAAGGGCTCACTGAGGACAACTCGGGCATTCAAGGCGGCCGAGTCGGTGCCGCTAGCGTTCAGGGCAATGTTCTCTGGTCGGATACCAAACGTCATGGTTTGGGGTGGTGCACCAGGAATCAAACCTGCGGGCGCATCAAATGTGGCAGAACCCACGGTAATGCTCTGCCCATGTACCTTGCATGCCACTAAATTCATAGCAGGAGAACCCGTAAATCCCGCCACAAACACAGCGGCGGGTGCGTTATAAATGTCAGAAGGCGTGGCGTACTGCATGGTGTTGCCTGCGCTAAGCACGGCAATGCGGTCGGCCAGCGTCATGGCCTCCACTTGGTCGTGCGTCACGTAAATGATGGTGGCCCCTAGGCGCTGATGCAGTTTTTTGATCTCAGTACGCATCTCTCCGCGCAGCTGCGCATCGAGATTGGACAGGGGTTCATCAAACAAAAACACTTTAGGCTGACGCACGATGGCGCGGCCAATCGCTACCCGTTGGCGCTGACCGCCCGACAGCGCACCGGGCTTACGGTCCAACATGTGGTCAATACGAAGCAGCTTTGCAGCGTCCATCACGCGACGCTTGATTTCAGCCTCTTCGGTGCCACGCAGACGCAGACCGAAGGCCATGTTGTCGTACAAACTTTTGTGCGGGTACAGCGCATAGTCCTGGAACACCATGGCAATGTCGCGGTTACGGGGGGGCTCGTCATTCACCCGTTTTCCGCCAATGTAAACATCCCCACTGCTGATGGTTTCCAACCCTGCGATCATGCGCAGCAGTGTGGATTTCCCACAACCAGACGGGCCCACAAAGACCACAAATTCACCATCTTTGATATGCAAATCAATACCGTGAATGACCTTGATTTTGCCATCGTACGATTTAGCGACCTGTTTGAGTTCTACATCTGCCATGTTTTCTCCTGCTCTTGTTGTACTTGCTGTGCTTGCAGTACTAGTTGTTCTTAATTACCGTCCGTTACCTCAGTAGCCTTGGCTGTGAATCTTGATCTCTTGCGAGCGGATGGTAGACAAGATACTGGCGCAATTGCGCATCAGCAGGCCTAAATCAGAGGCGCAAGCAAGGTAATCAAAACCCAGCGCTCGGTAAGTAGCTACAGCTTCAGGCGTACCGCCCACCGTGCCGATAGGCTTGCCTAAAGCATGGCAGCGCTTGACGGCATCGCCCATCACGGCCAATACCTCCGGATGCATCAGGTCGCCCACATGGCCCATGGCACCGCTCAAATCACCTGGCCCCATGAAGAGGGAATCCACACCCGGTACGCTGACGATCTCTTCCAGGCGCGCCATCGCATGGGGTGTCTCGATTTGCACGATCACGCCGATGCCGTCGTTCGCCACTTTGAAGTAGTCTTTCACCGTGCCAAAGCGAGAACCTCGGCTCATAGCAGCCATGCCGCGTACGCCTTGAGGCGCATATTTGGTAGCAGCCACAGCACGGCGGGCTTCTTCGCCGTCTTGTACGAAAGGAAATAACACCGTCTGTACGCCCGCATCGAGTACGCGCTTGACCATCACCGTGTCGTTCCACGGCACACGGGTCACGGGCACCATGGGTGTACCGGCTACTGCTTGCAGCAGGTGGACCAAGTCCATCTGGTCCAACGGCGTGTGCTCCATATCGACCACAGCCCAATCAAAGCCTGCACAGCCAACAGCCTCGGCAATGACAGGGCTTGCGGACATGATCCAAGTACCCACTGGGTAGCCCACGGGCAGATCGGTGCGGGCCAGCAGGGAAAAGAAGGGGTTTTTCATCAAAATATCACCGGTTCGGGAAGGGCTTCAGGGCTTTGCAAAAAGTCGAAATCGCAGCCTTCGTGGGCCTGCGTCACATGCTGCTGATAGAGGCGCAGGTAGCCTCGTGGGGCAATGGCTGCGGGTTTGGGCAACGCGCTACGACGCAATGCCAGTTCATCGTCGCTGACGTGCAGGTGCAACTTGCGGTTGGCCAGATCCAGCTCAATCACATCGCCATTGCGGACCAAAGCGAGACAGCCACCCACAGCGCTTTCAGGCGAGATGTGCAACACGCAGGTGCCGTAGTGGGTACCACTCATACGGGCATCAGAGAGGCGCAACATGTCGCGCACACCAGCTTGCAGCAGTTTTTTAGGAATTGGCAAATTACCCCACTCGGGCATACCTGGCCCGCCCACAGGACCTGCATTGCGCAGCACCAGCACGGTGTTGGCATCGCAGTCCAAATCAGGATCAGCCATAGCGGCCAACATTGCGGGTGGGTTGTCGAACACGAGGGCGCGTCCTTGGTGCTGCAACAGACTGGGTGTTGCAGCGCTAGGTTTGATGACAGCGCCCTCAGGGGCCAGATTGCCGTGCAACACGGCCAGCGCGGTTTGCGCAACGGGCTTGTCCAGCGGGCGAATGACAGCATCGTCATGTACTTGAGCGGTGGCAATTTGCGCACCCATTGAGATGCCGTTTACCGTCAATTCGTCGAGCGACAAGTGCTGACCGATGACGTTCATCAATGCAGACAGGCCACCGGCATAGTAAAAATCTTCCATCAACTTGTCGCCATTGGGGAATAAGTTGGCGATCACGGGGACATTACGACCCATAGCGTCCAAATCGCTCAAATTCAGCTCCACTCCGGCTCGGCGCGCCATCGCGATAAGGTGAACACAAGCGTTGGTAGACCCACCCAACGCCATTTGTACCGCAAGTGCATTTTGGAAAGAGCCACGCGTCAAGATGCGCTTCGGGGTTAAATCTTCCCAGACCATTTCCACAATTCTCTGTCCGCAATCGGTCGCCATACGGGTATGAGCTGAGTCCATCGCAGGAATAGAACTGGCACCGGGGAGCGTCAAGCCAAGCGCTTCAACGATGCTCGTCATGGTGGACGCCGTACCCATGGTGTTGCAGGTGCCTGGCGCGCGGGTCATACGGCCTTCAAGCGATTGCAACTCTTTGGCGTCAATTTTTCCGGCTTGGAATTCATCCCAAAACATGCGGGTATGGGTGCCCGCGCCCACAGTTTTAGAAATCCCATTTTTGACATATCGGTCGTTCAGCATGAAGCCTGCAGGGCAAAACAGCATGGGAATGCCCACGCTGCACGCACCCATTACGGTACCAGGTGTGGTCTTATCGCAGCCCGCCAAAATCACCACACCATCGCAGGGTAGGCTGCGCAGCAGCTCTTCGACTTCCATTGCCAGAAAGTTGCGGTACAGCATGCTGGTGGGCTTGACCATCACTTCGCCCAGGCTCATCGCAGGCAACTCCACCGGGAAAGCACCGGCCAGCAAAATGCCACGCTTAACCGCTTCAGCCCGCTCGCGCAAATGGGCATGACAGGGTGACAAATCACTCCACGTGTTCAGCACGGCAATGATCGGACGCTCCATCACGTCTTCACGCCGAATGCCTTGCTGCTGCATACGTTGGCGGTGCGCAAAGCCCCGCATACCGGCGTCCGAGAACCAGAGGCGGCTGCGCAATTCAGACAAAGTCTTTTTAATCACAAGAGTTAAGTGGTTGTAGTTTTGTGTTACCGCTAACATTAACCGCTGTTGGCTACACTGTCATAGTGATAAACCCTAGCCTTCCCAAAAAATTATTCAATAGCCGTGCCACAGGTCGAAGCACTTTGGTGGACGTGGCGGCCATCGCAGGCGTCACGACTATGACGATCTCCCGCTACCTGCGAGAACCAGATCGTGTGTCGCCCATCACCTCCGCAAAAATCAAGGAAGCACTGGACTCCACAGGCTACACGCCCAATAAACAGGCGGGGGGGCTGGCCAGCGGCAAATCACCAGTGATTGCGGCGGTGATTCCTAATGTTGGCAACACATTGTTTGCGGAAACTGTCCAGGCTTTGTGTGAGGTGTTTCAAAGCTCCGGCTACGAGTTGCTGCTTTCGGCCACCAATTACGATCTAGACCGCGAAGAAGAGCAAGTGCGCGCCATGTTGGGCTGGATGCCTGCAGCACTCATCATCACCGGGCGTCGCCACAACGAAGCCACCTTGCAGATGATGCGCAATGCCCGTGACCGAGGTATGCCTGTAGTTGAGATGTGGGACAAAACAGCACGCGCTTCTGAATTTATTCAAGTGGGCTTTAACCACCAGGAAGCCGGCGCGCTGATGGCCCAGCATCTGATATCCCGTGGCTATACCGATTTGGCCTATGTGGACAGCGGCGTACCCGACGATTTTCGCGCCCATGAGCGCGGCTTGAGTTTTGTGCGTCATGCGAAAACAGCAGGCTGCCAAGTAGTGAACGTAGTGGCACCGATTGGCGAGCCTATGGCTGCAGGGCGTGCAACCCTTCGTGCCATGAGCACTACCGGCCTGCCCCGCGCTTTGGCTTTTGCCAATGACCACTTGGCGGTAGGCGCTTATTTGCACGCCCAATCTATAGGCTTGGCCGTGCCTGAAACCGTAGCGATGCTGGGTTTTGGTGATATCGCACTAGCCACCGAATTGGGTGCTGGCATCAGCAGTGTTGCCACTCAGCGTCACCAGATCGGCTTTGCGACTGCGACACGCATCCTGCAAGAACTGGGCAGCATGCCGACCACCACAACTAACCTGCCCGCAGAATTGCGCCCTGAGGTCATTCACCGCGCCAGCACCTGAACAGCGCCAAGGCGTGTTTTAAATTCGCAACACTCCTGAAAAATTTGAGCGCTGAACCGATGAATTCGGGTTAACCCACATGCGGGCTATCGCATTTGGCGCGAGACTTCTGGCTGTGACATGTTATCGCTAACATTTAACAATCACGCAGTACACAAAATTTCTCAACCGAAGTTTTATGTACCGCTTAAGTTTCAAATTATTTTTCGGAGATACAACATGTTTCAACGCAAATGGGTGTCAGCCGCTGCTCTGACCCTGCTGAGTGGCGTAGCCGCAGCACAATCGAGCGTCACAATTTACGGGCGTATTGATAGCGGTATCGTCACTGGAAAATTCGACTCCACAGGCAACCGTACCCTGCTTCAAAGTGGGCCATACACCGCGTCCCGCTTGGGCTTTCGAGGCACGGAAGACCTGGGTGGTGGTCTGCGCGCAAGCTTCGGCCTGGAAGCTGGCCTGAACATCGACACGGGCACAGGCGGCGCAACCGGTGGTGGCTTGAGCTTCAACCGTGGCTCGCAAGTAGCACTGGCCAGCGACAGCTGGGGTGAGTTCGCTTTAGGCAAGATGTACATGCCTACGTTCTGGGTATATTTAGCGTCGGACCCAGGCATTGGCGGTCTGGGCTTGGGTTCAATGGGTGCATCCATCACTCAGCAACACACAGCACTCACCGGCAAAACCGGCTGGGGCGGTTTTTACGACAACACGGTACGCTACCGCACACCCAATATCTCAGGCCTGAAGGGTGAAGTGGCCTACAGTCTTGGCGCCGAAAACTCGAATAACAGCCCTGCGAGAAACGATGGTCGCACTTCAGCGTTCAACGTGCAGTACGAAAAAGGCCCCATGTACTTGGGCGGTGCATATCAAAAATACACGGCATCCGTTGCTGGCGTTGCCGCCGGCACCTACGCTGGTGACGCCAATCAAACTACTTGGATGGTGGCAGGCCGCTACGCCATCGCACCAGCTACGGTGGGTGTGAACTATGGTCGAACCAAAAACTCCACCGCCTGCCAATCGACGGGTAATGTGGTCGGCTGCGACATGAACACCTTTGCCATCACGTCACGCTTTGATTTGACCGGACAAAGCTCCATGGACGTGAGTCTGGCGCAATTGAAAGCTAACTCTGGTAGCTTGATCGGCGCTAAGGCTAACACCTTGGCAATCGGCTACACCTACTACCTCTCCAAGCGCACCTGGCTGTATGGCCAAGCAGTGAAAATGAGCAACAACAGCCAGTCCGCTTGGGGTCTGAACGCTGGCTTAGGCCAAGCCAACAACACCAAAGGCCTGAGCCCACAAGCCTTCTCGGTCGGCATTTTGCACACGTTCTGAGCGTAGGCTAAACAGCGCACCGTACAAACCAAGAGCAAGAGGGGAGCGAGCCCCGCCAAGGCTTGGTTTGTACAGCGCCCGCGCTTGGGACTTGAACACCCCAAGCGCTGGTCACATCCCACAAGGCTTTCCGCACTGCATGCTGCGACAATTCAGCCTTATGAGCTCCACCTACATTTTGACCCTTTCATGCCCTGATCGCTCAGGCATCGTCCACGCTGTGTCTGGATTTTTGTTTGAGCACGGTGGCAACATCGAAGAAGCCGCCCAGTACAACGACCACGGAACAGGCCTGTTCTTCATGCGCGTGCAGTTCGCTTGCAACCAGTTCACCCACGAAGAATTGACGCAGAAAATTGGTGATTTCGCGCAAGCTTTTGCTATGAACTGGCAGCTTCACGCCACCGCTCAGCCCATGCGCACCGTGCTGCTGGTCAGTAAAGAAGGCCATTGCCTGAACGACCTGCTGTTTCGCTGGAAAAGCGGTCTACTGCCCGTAGATATCCGCGCGATCATCAGCAATCACCGGGACTTTTACCAGCTGGCAGCCAGCTACAACGTGCCGTTCCATCACATTCCCATGACAGCCGCCACCAAAGCGCAGGCCGAGGCAAAGCAGCTGGACATCATCGAGAGCGAAGGCGCAGAACTTGTGGTGCTGGCACGCTACATGCAAATTCTGTCAAACAACTTATGCCAACAACTCGCTGGCCGCGCCATCAACATTCACCACAGTTTTTTGCCCAGCTTCAAGGGTGCGAAGCCCTACTACCAAGCGCATGAACGTGGCGTGAAACTGATCGGCGCTACCGCACACTACGTTACGGCCGACCTGGACGAAGGCCCGATCATCGAGCAAGACGTGGCCCGTGCTGACCACAGCAAAACCGTGGAAGACCTGACTGCCATGGGTCGCGACACTGAAAGCCAAGTACTTGCCCGCGCCGTGAAATGGCACAGCGAGCACCGGGTGCTACTCAACGGCCACAAGACTGTGATTTTCAAGTAACACACGAAGTACAAGTAATACGCGAAAGAAGAATACCCATGAGCACCGACGAGCCCCCCCAAGGGATGCTGATAACCTCTGCAGGTAGCGCAGCAAACAGGGCGGCAAGTGCGGGGGCGACTCGCATCCCGCCCATCCAATGCCTGCTGACTTTCGAGGCCTTAGCCCGCTTACGCTCAGGCACCCAAGCTGCTGAAGAACTGTGCGTAACGCCAAGCGCCGTCAGCCACCGGGTAAAGCAGCTGGAGCAGTTGCTCGGTACACGCCTGTTTGGTCGGGCAGATTTTTCGCTGACGACCGAGGGTAGCGAATACCTCGCTCATGTGCGTGAAGGGCTGGCAATGCTTTCGCGCTTCCCCAGTAGCGAAGCGGTACCGGGCAAGCGCAAGCTGCGTATTGCAGTTACCCCCACCTTTGCCCGCTCGCTCTTGATGCCCCGCCTGCGCCAGTTCATGGAAGCCTACCCTGAGATTGACCTGACACTGCAGGTCTCCATACCGTTGCTGGACGTGGTCGCCGAGGACGCGGATTTGACCATCCGCTTTGGCACTGGGCGGTATGCCGATGTTGAAAGCATTTGCTTGGTCAAAGACGAAGTCACACCGTTAACTTCCCCGGCCTACCTGCGAGACCACGGCCCGTTCGACGCACCCGCAGATTTGCAGCGCGCCAAACTCTTACGCAGCCCGCTGGAACCCTGGCGCACTTGGTTCGCAGCCCATGAACTCGATTGGGCCGAACCCGTAGACGGCTCAAGCTTCAACGACATTGGCCTGATGTGCGACGCTGCTGAACAGGGTCTAGGCGTTGCGCTGGTACGCCTCAAGCTAGGTAAACCGTGGTTAGACAATGCCTCGCTGGTGCGCCTCTTTCCGCGTAACGTGCCCTCGCCACATGCCCATTACCTCTGCTGGCACACGGGAGCGATGGACCGCTGGGAATGTTCGGCGTTTGCAGAATGGCTCAAAAAAAGCCTAGAGTGACCTGCGCAGCCGGGCATTTCAAAGCAGGCTACAAAATTCATCAACCGCAACGCTGCCGTTGGGCCTTAGAGTCGATAGCTTCAAACAGGAATCTCGAATGAATGCATCAATCACTTCCGCGATCGCTCCTTCATCGCTACAAAAAACAGAACTTAAGATGCACGTAATTCGGGCACTTCAAGCTCTTTTACCTGCTCACGCCCTGTTGTGGAACCCTGAAGACACCACGCCTTATGAATGCGATGGCCTCACAGCCTATCGCGAGCGTCCACTGGCTGTCGCCCTGCCGGAAACCGACGCCCAAGTACAAGCTGTGCTGCAAACCTGCCACCGCCTGAAAGTGCCCGTGGTCGCACGCGGTGCGGGCACCGGACTCTCAGGTGGCGCCATGCCACACGCTTTGGGCGTCACACTCAGCATGGCCAAATTCAACAAAATCATATCGCTGGACAAGCTCAGCCGTACCGCCGTTGTGCAATGCGGTGTGCGCAACCTGGCCATCAGCGACGCCGCTGCACCGCTGGGTCTCTACTACGCCCCCGACCCGTCCAGCCAAATTGCCTGCACCATTGGCGGCAATGTGGCAGAAAACTCCGGCGGCGTGCATTGCCTGAAGTACGGGCTCACGCTGCACAACGTGCTCAAAGTCAAAGGCTTCACCATCGAAGGTGAGGTAGTGGAATTCGGCTCCGACGCGCTGGACAACCCCGGCTTTGATCTGCTGCCTCTCATCATCGGCAGCGAAGGGATGCTGGCAGTCACGACTGAAGTCACCGTGAAACTCATACCTAAACCCCGGCTAGCGCGCTGCATCATGGCCAGCTTTGACGACATGCGCAAAGCGGGCGATGCAGTCGCCACCATCATCGCGGAAGGCATCATCCCTGCTGGGCTGGAAATGATGGACAAACCTATGACCGCAGCTGTCGAAGACTTTGTACACGCGGGTTACGACCTCAGTGCCGCTGCGATTTTGCTGTGTGAAAGCGACGGTACGCCCGAAGAAGTCGAAGAAGAAATTGGCCGCATGAGCGCCGTTTTACGTACTTGCGGGGCCACGGCCATCACCATCAGCCAGAGTGAGGCTGAGCGCCTGCGCTTTTGGAGTGGCCGTAAAAATGCATTCCCTGCAAGCGGTCGTATCAGCCCCGACTACATGTGCATGGACAGCACTATCCCGCGCAAACGCTTGGCCGATATCCTGCTGGCGATTGCGGAAATGGAAAAGAAATACCAACTCCGCTGCGCCAACGTCTTCCACGCGGGCGATGGCAATCTGCACCCGCTGATTTTGTTCGACGCGAACGATCCTGACCAGCTCCACCGCTGCGAGCTGTTCGGCGCTGACATTCTGGAAACCAGCGTCGCCATGGGCGGCACTGTGACAGGCGAGCACGGCGTCGGCATTGAAAAACTTAACAGCATGTGCGTGCAGTTCACCCCTGAAGAGCGCGAGCAAATGTTCGGCGTGAAGCGGGCGTTCGATTACCACGGACTGCTGAACCCTGGCAAGGTTATCCCCACACTGTCCCGCTGCGCCGAATACGGCAAGATGGTGGTGCGTGGTGGGGTGCTAGCGCATCCTGAGTTACCGAGGTTTTAGGTTTTTTTCATGCATTGAGGCGCGCCTCAATGCATGAACTCACGCTCGCGTCCCTCACACCCGCGCGAGTACCCCCGCCAAAGCCTTGCCGGTATGCGTCCCCAAGCGCACAACCTCCTCAGGAGTCGCAGCGGCGACCACGCGACCGCCGCCGTTACCGCCTTCTGGGCCGAGGTCAATAACCCAATCTGCTTCGGCAATCACGTCCAGATCATGTTCGATGACGATCACACTGTGGCCGCCGCCCACCAAGCGGTGCAGCACTTGGATAAGTTTTTCAACATCGGCCATGTGCAGGCCCACTGTGGGCTCGTCAAGCACGTAGAGGGTGTGCGGGGCTTTTTGGCCACGGCGGGTGATGTCGTCGCGGACTTTGCTGAGCTCAGTCACCAGCTTTATACGTTGGGCTTCACCGCCGCTCAACGTGGGAGACGGCTGGCCTAAGGTCAAGTAGCCCAGACCTACGTCTTTGAGCAATTGCAGGGGGTGACTGATATTGGGCATGGCTGCAAAAAACTCGACCGATTCGTCCACTTCCATTTGCAGCACGTCGCCAATGCTTTTGCCGCGCCATGTCACCGCCAGTGTTTCGGGGTTAAAGCGAGCGCCATGGCAGGTTTCGCAAGGAACCTTTACGTCGGGCAGGAAGCTCATCTCGATGGTGCGTACGCCCTGACCTTCGCAGCCGGGGCACCGGCCCTCGCCAGTGTTGAAGCTGAAGCGGCCTGCGGCATAGCCACGGGCTTTAGCTTCCAAAGTTTCAGCGAAGAGCTTGCGGATGGTGTCCCAGAATCCGATGTAGGTGGCGGGGCAGCTGCGGGGGGTTTTTCCGATGGGGGTTTGATCGACTTCAAGAACCCGGTCTACGGACTCGTAACCTTGAACGGCTTCGCAGCCTGTCCAGGTCGGAAATTGACCCGCAGCCATGGCATCGCGACCGGCTTTGGTGCTGCGCTGTGCGACGGCGGCGTGGACGTTGGCCAAGAGTACATCGCGGGCCAGAGTCGATTTGCCAGAGCCAGAGACGCCAGTGATCGCGACCAAGCGCTGAAGGGGAACTTGAAGGGTTACGTTTTGCAGGTTATGAAGAGATGCGCCTTTGACGGTGATCCAGCTAAGGGTATCGGGGGCTGTCGCTGTGGTCGCAGTAGCCGCTGTTGACTGCTCTGTTTTTAAATGCTCTGTTTTTGATTGCTTCTTTAGGCCATCCACCTTGCGCCTTGGCATTAAAGGGTGCTTCATGGCATGGAGCAGGTACCGGCCCGTGATCGAGTCGGTAGCGGCCGATACATCGGCGACGCTGCCTTCGGCCACCAGCCTGCCACCGCGTTTGCCCGCGCTGGGGCCGATGTCGATGATGTGGTCGGCACGGCGGATGGTGTCTTCGTCGTGCTCGACGACGACCAGTGTGTTGCCTTTTTCACCCAGTTTGTGCAGGGCGTTGAGCAGGATATGGTTATCGCGGGCGTGTAAGCCGATGGTGGGCTCGTCCAGTACGTAGCAGACGCCTTGCAGGTTGCTGCCGAGTTGGGCGGCAAGGCGAATTCGCTGGGCTTCGCCGCCGCTGAGTGTCGGTGCGCCACGGTCTAGCGTGAGGTAGCCCAGGCCGACCTCTTCAAGGAAAGACAATCGGCCTTTGATTTCGGGAATCAGGTCACGGGCAATGTCAGCGTCTCGACCGGTGAGGACGACTGCTTCCATCCACTGACGCAGTTCGGTGACGCTTAAACCGGCAAGGTAGCTTATGCTTACTTGATTATTAGCTACGGATTCAGTAGCACCAAACTGCACGGCGCGGGCGGTCAGATTGAGGCGCGAGCCGTGGCAGGTGGTGCAGGGCTTGTCACTCAGATCTTCTACTTCGGCTTCTGCAAAGGTTTGTTCACGACCTTTGTTATCGTCGTCGCGAATGGAGTCGTCCAGGGCTTTGCGCTGCTCTTTGGTCAGGCCAACACCGGTACCCACACAGTCGGGGCACCAGCCGTGTTTGCTGTTGTAGCTGAAGAGGCGCGGGTCAAGTTCGGCATAGCTGGTGGCGCAAACGGGGCAAGCGCGCTTGCTTGAGAAGGCTGTGAGTTTGCCGATGGTGGCGGTGGGCGCGTTGCTTTCCATCGCCGCACGCAGTCCTCCCAAATCACTCAGGATGTGAACCACGCCTTTGCCATGTTCCAAGGCGATAGCCAAACTTTGACGCAACAGCGCCTCGTTCTCGGGCATTACATCCAGGCTCATCACGGGCAGTTCGATGGTGTGCTCTTTAAAACGGTCGATGCGTGGGAAGCCAGTGGTGGGCAGGAAGTTGCCGTCCACGCGCAAGTGGGTGTAGCCGCGCGGGCGGGCCCAATCGGCCAACTCGGTGTAGACGCCTTTGCGGTTCATCACCAGGGGGGCAAGCAAGCCGATATGCTGACCACGGAAGGTTTTGAGCAGTTGAGCGGCGATGCTGTCAGGCGTTTGCGGCTGGACGGCTGTACCGTCGTGGATGCAGTGCTGCACGCCCAGTTTGACGTAGAGCAGGCGCAAGAAGTGCCAGACCTCGGTGGTGGTGCCCACGGTGCTTTTGCGCCCTCCCCTGCTCAGGCGCTGCTCAATAGCAACGGTCGGTGGAATGCCGTACACCGCATCTACCTCAGGGCGACCTGCGGGCTGGACGATGCTGCGGGCGTAGGCGTTCAGGCTCTCTAAGTAACGGCGCTGGCCTTCATTGAAGAGGATGTCAAAGGCCAGCGTGGACTTCCCAGAGCCGCTGACACCGGTCACCACGCTGAATTTGCCGTGTGGAATGTTGACGCTGAGGGATTTAAGGTTGTGCTCTTTGGCATTGATGATTTGTATGGCGTCAAGCAACGGAGGTTTGACGACAGACGCTGCTAGTGCTCTTCCCTTGTCTTGCACCTCGTGCGAACCGACGCTCAGCGCACCTTCGTACTCCCGCAGCGCTTTGCCCGTGTGTGAGCTAGGGTGCAGGCGCAAGTCTTCGGGCGTACCCTCAGCCACGATCAAGCCACCGGCTTCACCGCCTTCGGGGCCTAAATCAATCAACCAGTCACTGGCGCGGATCACGTCGAGGTTGTGTTCAATGACGACGAGCGAATGACCCGCGTCCAGCAGTTTTCGCAAGGCGCGCATCAGCTTGGCAATGTCGTCGAAATGCAAGCCCGTGGTGGGTTCATCAAACAAGAACAGCGTGCCTTTGGTGGCTTTAGCCTGACGGCTGGCGGTCGCATTTTTAGCAGCTTCGGCCAGGAAGCCTGCGAGCTTCAAGCGTTGAGATTCGCCGCCAGAGAGCGTTGGCACCGGCTGGCCGAGCTTCACGTACTCTAAACCCACATCCACAATCGGCTGTAGCGCCCGTAGCACATCACGGTCAGCTGCAAATAACGCAGCAGCTTCACTGACGGTGAGGTTCAGAACGTCGGCCACGCTCAGCAGTCTGCCGCCACGCTCCACGGTGACTTCCAGAATCTCAGGCCGGTAGCGTTTACCGTCGCAATCTTGGCAGCGCAGGTAAACGTCGCTCAAAAACTGCATTTCGACATGCTCAAAGCCTGAGCCACCACACAGCGCGCAACGGCCATCGCCGCTGTTAAAGCTGAATTTGCTGGCGGTGTAGCCGCGCTGGTTCGACAGTGGTGCGGTGGCAAAAATCTCACGAACCGCGTCCCATGCACCCACGTAGCTGGCAGGGTTTGAACGGGCGGTTTTGCCGATGGGCGACTGGTCAACAAAGACCACATCGCTCAGGTGATCGGCCCCCATCAAGCGGTCATGCAGGCCGGGGGACTCGGTAGCGCGGCCAAAGTGGCGCATCAAGGCCGGAGCCAGCACGTCCTGAATCAGCGTGGATTTCCCCGAACCGCTGACGCCGGTAATGCATACCAGCCGCTGCAAGGGAATATCGACGCTGATGTTGTGCAGGTTATGTTCTCGCACGCCTTCCAGCACAAGGCGCGGCGTGTTGTCCGTCACCATGCGCTTGAAACCAAAGCCCACCTGCTTGCGGCCGCCCAAGTAAGCACCAGTAAGGGTATCGGCCTGGCGCAGGTCTTCGGTAGTGCCATCAAAGACAATTTGCCCGCCCTTCTCGCCCGGCCCGGGCCCCATGTCGATCATGCGATCGGCGGCGAACATCACTGCGGGGTCATGCTCCACCACCACCAGCGTGTTGCCTGCATCGCGCAGGCGCTGCATCGCCACGATGATGCGGCCCATGTCGCGCGGGTGCAGGCCAATGCTGGGTTCGTCCAGCACAAACAGGGTGTTGACCAGCGACGTGCCCAGCGCGGTTGTGAGGTTGATACGCTGCACCTCGCCACCGCTTAGCGTACGGCTTTGGCGGTCCAACGTCAGATAGCCAATACCTACGTCGGCCAAGTAGCGCAGCCGGGTTCGAATTTCATCGAAAAGCAGTGCTAGCGCACGTGCATCATGGTCTGTCGCTTCAAAATGTATAGCATCAAAGAAGCGCCGAAGGCGGTCTATCGGTAACAGCATCAAATCGTGCAGACACAGGCCGGGCAAGGCTTCGAGCTGGGCGCGGGACCACAGGGCACCAACGGGTGAGAACCGTTTGGCTGGCGGCAGCACGGAATCGGCGTCTTCTTTCGTACCGATACGCCACAGCAAACTCTCAGTTTTCAGGCGCGCGCCGCCACACGTTGGGCAAGGCGTGTAGCTACGGTATTTGGAAAGCAGCACCCGGATGTGCATCTTGTACGCCTTGGTCTCTAGGTACTCAAAGAAGCGTTTGATACCGAACCAGTGCTGGTTCCATTTACCGTTCCAGTTCGGTGAACCGTTGATGACCCAGTGCTTTTGCTCTGCTGTGAGCTTGCTCCATGGGGTGTCGCGGGGGATGCCTGCCGCCTCGGCGTGGCGCATCAAATCATCCTGGCATTCTTTCCAGGCGGGAGTCTGAATAGTTTTAATTGCCCCAGCACGCAGTGTGAGCTTGTCGTTGGGTATAACGAGGCCGTAATCCACCCCAATGACACGGCCAAAGCCCCTACAGCTTTCGCAAGCGCCGACAGCCGAATTGAACGAGAAAGCCGACGGAATCGGGTCGGTGTAACGCAAATCGCTTTCGGGGCAATGCAGGCCGGTAGAGAACTTCCAGATCTCTGGCTCAGTGGATTCGTTCAAACAGTAGACGTTGAGGCGACCTGCGCCACGCTTAAGAGCCACTTCAATGGCTTCAACGACGCGGACTTTTTCAGTGTTAACCAAACGGAAGCGGTCGGCCACCACGTCCAGCACCTTGCGCGTTGCGACGCCCTCAGAAACTGTTTTTTTCGATGCTGTTTTTTCTGTCGCTACTTTCGTTGACTTAGCGATCTTCGCTAAGTTGGCTGATTCAGCAAGGGGGATAGCCATTTCTCGCTCTGCTTGCACCTTGGTGAAACCACTGGCCGACAGCCACTGCGCCACCTCATCCGCTGTAGTGTTAGCGGGCAA
This sequence comes from Betaproteobacteria bacterium, assembly GCA_043739385.1. Lineage (GTDB taxonomy): Bacteria > Pseudomonadota > Gammaproteobacteria > Burkholderiales > Burkholderiaceae_C > Defluviibacillus. Next base: position 129,984 of record JAYUED010000002.1, read on the forward strand.
CTCCACCGGAAACGTCAGCACCAGACGCGGATCGCCCAGCGCTACGGCTCTGGCCTGTAGCTGCGCAAAGATGGTGTCAGGGGAATCGAGACGCACCGCAAGCGCGGAGTATTTGTCGAACAGTTGGCCTGCGCGAGCGAAGAGCAACTTCAGATGGTCGTTAAGCTCGGTCATCGTACCGACAGTAGAACGCGAGCTGCGCACCGGGTTGGTCTGGTCGATGGCAATGGCGGGCGGAACACCATCAACACGGTCAACGGCAGGCTTGTCCATGCGATCGAGGAACTGGCGGGCATACGCAGAAAAAGTTTCCACGTAGCGGCGCTGGCCTTCGGCGAACAGCGTGTCAAACACCAGGCTGGATTTACCCGATCCACTGGGGCCAGTAACCACCGTCAGCTCCCCGGTGCGAATATCCAAATCCAAGTTTTTAAGGTTATGCTGACGTGCGCCGCGTATGCGGATGAGACCCTGGGGCATGGGGAGGCTTTCCTGAAAGAGACCCAAGCATTCTAGGGAGATGTGCAAGGTTGTGCAGCACACAGCAGAGTGCATTTGCCGCCAAAGTTTGGAGACCGTCCGTGATGAAGCTAAATCGTTTAGGAATCTTGAGTCTTGGGCTAGCCTGGGTCACTTTTTCGTCTGCTCAATTGCTGATTGGCCAGACGGCGGGCTTCAGTGGAGTGGTCAGTGGGGGCGTCCTGGAAACAACCGAAGGGGCCAAGCTGTACCTCGATGCGGTGAACAACCAAGGCGGTATTGGCGGACAAAAGATTGAATTACTCTCGCTAGACGATAAGTTTGATCCTAAGTTGGCGGCCGAAAACGCCCGAGTGCTGATTGAAGACCGCGGGGTGCTGGCAATGTTTCTCAACCGAGGTACGCCGCATACGCAGGCCATTATTCCTTTACTGGACAAATATGGGGTAGCTTTGATTGCGCCGTCCTCGGGGGCCATGGTGTTGCATAAACCCGTGCAGAAATACATCTTCAATGTGCGGACCACCTACCAGCGTGAGGCCGAAAAAGCCGTTGCCCACTTAAGCACCCTCGGAACCACCCGCATTGCGGTAATTCAGGTAGACGACAGCTTTGGGGCAGACGCGCTGATAGGGGCCAAAAAAGGCTTCTTGGCAGCCAAAATTACACCGGTCGCGGTAGAAAAATTTGACCGCGCCAAGCCTGATTTCACGGCATTGATACCCGCTATTGCACGCGCAAATCCTCAAGCGGTCATGGTGTTCGGCTCAGGATCAGCCGTTGTAGACGCCATCAGCGCCTTGCGTGCCGCAGGCTCGAATGCCCAGGTGGTGACCTTGTCCAACAATGCGTCTGGCGGCTTCGTCAAATCGCTGGGCAAATACGCCAGAGGTGTCGTGATTACCCAGGTCTTCCCCAACGAACGCGCTATCACCTATGCGCTGGTACGTGAAGCCCAATCTCTGGCACGTGCAAAAGGCCATCAAGAAGTCAGCCCCGCCATGCTCGAAGGCTTTGCCGCCGCCAAGGTGCTGGTTGAAGCGTTGCGACGGTCTGGCAACAAACCCAGCCGCGACCGTATCGTGACCGCACTGGAAAGTATGAAAAAATTTGACTTGGGTGGGTTGGAGATCAGCTACAGCCCGACAGACCATACCGGATTGGATTTTGCAGATCTGTCCATCGTGGGTGCCGATGGGCGTTTTCAGCGATAAGCGATAAGCGATAAGCAATAAGCAATAAGCAATAAGCGTTGTACGTTAAACACTGAGCACTGAATTTAGCCAATAAAAAAGCCATGCCGACCTCATCACGAGGTGGGCATGGCTTTCAAGCTTTGGCGCTGGGTGCTTTACGCTTGCTTGATCGCGTCAGCACTCAGAGGCAGTTTGCGCACGCGCTTGCCAGTCAACGTAGCAATTGCATTTGCCACCGCAGGCGCTACCAACGCAGTCGCGGGCTCACCAATACCACCGGGCTTCTCGGTGCTCTTGACCAGCACGATATCGATCACCGGCGCTTCACTCATGCGCACCACGGGGAAGTTGTGGTAATTCGTCTGCTGCACACGGCCTTTCTCAAGGGTGATTTCTTGCATCGTGGATGCACTCAGACCGAAGACAACAGCTGACTGAATTTGAGCTTCCACGGTGTCGGGGTTAATCATATGACCCAGATCGGCAGCAACGGTCACTTTATGCACCTTGACAGCACCATTAACCATACTGATTTCGGCAACTTGGGCCATGTACGTGTCGTAGCCCTCCATGAGCGCAATGCCGCGTGCGCGGCCTGCGGGCAACGGCGAGCCCCAACCGGATTTCTCGGCGGCGAGTTTCAGCACGTTGGCAAAGCGAGGCTTGTTTGCCAGCAAAGCCATACGGTACTGGTACGGGTCTTTGCCCGCAGCAGTGGCCAACTCGTCCATGAAGCTCTCAACGGCGAACGCATTCATGTTGTGGCTCACACCGCGCCAGTAGCCTACGCGCATCCCGGAGTCGTGGATCACCAAATCATGCTGGGTGTTAGCAATCTCATATCCACCCACCGCGGCCTCGGCCATGAACGGGTCTAACGTATCTTTAGGCAAGCCAAAGGCGCGCTGTGTGACAGATTGCGAAGTGACTTTGTGGTGAAAAGCGACAGGGGTACCTGCTGCGTCCAAGCCGGCCGTCAGTTGATTGAAGCCCAACGGACGGTAGAAGTCATGCGTCATGTCGTCTTCACGGCTCCACAGCATCTTGACGGGTTTACCCACGGCTTTGGAGATTTGCGCCGCTTGGGCGATAAAGTCCACCTCCAGGCGACGGCCAAAGCCGCCACCAAGGAAGGTGGTCTGCACGTCCACATCTTCAGGCTTGATACCCAGTGCAGCAGCCACCACGCCTTGCGCACCCTGCTGGAACTGGGTGGAGCCGATCACCACGCACTTGCCGTCTTTGAAACTGGCGGTGAAGTTGATAGGCTCCATGGCAGCATGTGCCTGCATCGGGCTGATGTACTCAGCCTTGACGGTTTTAGCCGCTCCCTTCATGGCCTCAGCCAAATTACCAACAGGCTTAGTGATGGGGAGGACTTTGCCCGTTTCTGCCGCAGCGCGAGTAGTGGCGAGCACCACGTTCTGGTCGAGCGAGGCACCAGCACCTTCGTCCCACACCACGACGAGATTCTTACGTGCTTTTTGCGCCTGCCAGTAGCTGGAAGCAACCACAGCCACGCCATCAGGGATTTGCACCACTTCGATCACGCCGGGCATGCCCTTGACTTTAGAGGCGTCAAAACTAACCACCTTGCCACCGATAACCGGACATTGCTCCAGACTAGCGTAGACCATGCCAGGAAGCTTCACATCGATACCATATTGGGCAGTGCCATTTACTTTGAGCGCTGTATCGAGGCGCTTGGTACGCTTGCCGATGATGGTGAAATCTTTCGGGTCTTTGAGTGCGACTTTTTCAGGCACAGGCAATTTGGACGCGGCTTCAGCCAAGCTACCGTAGCTGGCTTTTTTACCGCCAGCACCGACGACCATACCGTTTTCAGCACGCAGGGTGGTGCGGTCTACGCTCCACTTTTCAGCGGCTGCAGAGATTAGCATTTCGCGTACTTGCGCTCCAGCGGTTCGCAGCTTTTCCCAGCCGTCGCGCACCGATGTGGAACCCCCTGTGATTTGCGCACCCAGCAGAGCGTTGGTGTACGCTGCATTGGGCGGTGCGTTCACTACTTTGACTTGGCTTAAAGCGACGTTCAGCTCTTCAGCGATCAGCATAGGCATCGACGTAAACACGCCCTGACCCATCTCGGAACGCGCCGAAATCAAGGTGATGGTGTTGTCGTCAGCAATGTGGACCCACGCATTGGGTGTGTACATCGTGCCAGCGGCTTGAAGACCTGCGGGGACGGCGACACCAAGCAACAGACCACTGGCAGCAGCCGAGGTCATCAGAAAGTTGCGGCGAGAGGTAGAAGTGATGGTAGAGGTGTTGAAGGTGGTCATGAAGGTTCTCCTCAAGCAGCGCGCATGGTGGAAGCCGCGTCTTTGATGGCGGCCTTGATGCGGGGGTATGTGCCACAGCGGCAGATGTTTCCGCTCATCGCAGCGTCAATGTCAGCGTCTGAGGGGTTTTTGTTGGTTTGCAGCAAAGCAGCTGCACTCATCAGCTGACCTGACTGGCAGTAACCGCACTGGGGCACATCGTGCTTGATCCATGCCACTTGCAGGGGGTGAGTGTTGTTACGCGACAAGCTTTCTATTGTTGCGACTTTTTGGCCTGCGACCGCCGACAGCGGGGTTTGGCATGAGCGCACCGGTTTGCCGTTGACGTGAACGGTACAAGCACCACACAGAGCCATACCGCAACCGAATTTGGTGCCGGTCATGTTCAGTTCGTCACGGATCACCCACAACAGCGGGGTATCGGGTTCCGCGTTAGCGGTGACGGCTTTACCGTTGACTTGAAATTTGACGCTCATCGTGGATGCTCCTGGTTTTAACAAGGCGTGAATGCCCGGTCTTGGATTAGACCGTGTAGCCTAAATCAGTAGACAAGCAAAATGATGCGGGTTAATCCCAGCACCCATAAATTCTCGCAAATTGAAACACTATGGAAGTACATCTTGCCCCGAAAGAGCCGGTACGACGTGCCAACTTCACTCGGTCAAAGCGGCGTCAAGCAGGCGACATTTTTCAACGCCCAGCGCTTCTCGAATTTTGGGTGCCAAGGCCAGGAGTTGTTCGTAGCCCCCGGCAGCTTCGACAGCCATGTGCAACCGGAAACCACGAAAACCAAGACCGGCAGTAAGTTGGGCCGCTATAGGGTAGGCGCGCTGGTAGCGCTGTTGGGATGCACTGAAAGTGCTGGGAGGGACAAGCCCTGAGGGAAGAGAAGCAATTGGCTGCGGCTGGGACGACGAAGGATGCGTTTGCAAGCCTGCTGTCGTATTCATGACGCTGCCCAGTGATGCCTGTGAAGACGTCTCAAGGGAGGGAATGACCTCCAAATAACCCTGCAACAACAAGGTACGGATATCATCGTGCTGCACGCCTAAACCGACCGTCGCTGCCAGCACCTGTGTCACAGTGCGCGTACCGTCAAACAAAATGAACGCAGAACGCTGACGCAGGGTAATGCCAGCTACGCGGTCTTTGAACGCATGGCGGCCTTGTTCTGTTTTTAAATAAACGGTTTCAAACATTTTCAGGTTGCGATAGTACCTTCGTAAGCCAAGGCTTGCTGCACTGAACCCTAATGACCACACCGCACCATCATGATGGCGTGCCTACAGCCGCGTCGGCCTTCTATTTGGCGGTGCTGCTGGCAGCCGCTGGCGCAGCGGCTTCATGCGGCGCCTCAGAACCGTGCTTTTCACCACTCATATCAATATCCCCGCCACTGCGCATCAGCACAAACATAGCGATACCCGCAAAGACAATAAAACCAACCACGAGCTTCCACATAACGATCTCCTCATTTCAAGTCGTTTAAGACACTAGATTTCAAAAAAAAGCCCCCGCCATGGTTTACCGGCAAGGGCTTCAGCAGTCAAGTTCCGCGCTGCCTCAACCCAAAGGGTGTGGCAGTGCAGACATACTTAGTCGTTGGCAAAAATATCAACGTCTTTAGTTTCCTTGATGAACAGCATGCCGATCACAAACGTCGCCGCAGCAACTATCACGGGGTACCACAGACCGTAGAAGATGTCGCCTGTTGCGGCCACCATGGCGAACGCGGTAGTGGGCAACAATCCACCGAACCAGCCGTTACCGATGTGGTAAGGCAAGCTCATGGAGGTGTAGCGGATACGCGTGGGGAACATCTCCACCAGCATGGCTGCGATAGGACCGTAAACCATGGTGACCAAAATCACCAGAAAAACCAAAATCGCCAGCACCATAGGTATGTTCATCGTGGCCGTGTCAGCCTTGGCTGTCAAACCACCCGCTTTGGCGGCATCAGCGACTGTCTTCTTGAATTCTGCAATCCCTTTAGCGCTTTCAGATGAGAAGCCATCGCGTTTGTCATTCAACGTGGCGTTCAAAGACGCGATATCTTGGTCGCCGATTTTGATAACTGCCAAGGTACCTGCAGGCGCCGCGATATTGGTGTACGGCACCGAATTTTCAGTCAACGTGCGCTTGGCGATATCGCAAGAGCTGGTGAAATCAATCGGACGGGCAATCGGGCTACCCTGGAACGAGCACTGTGCAGGATCTGCCGTTACGCTCACGTGCATGGTTTGCTGCGCTTTGACCAATGCAGGGTTGGCATATCCCAACAGCATAGGGAACACAGTGAAATAGGTCAGCGCGGCAATCAGGCAACCGCCCATGATGATGGGCTTACGGCCAATTTTGTCCGACAAAGAACCAAACACAATGAAGAACGGCGTACCAATAATCAGCGCTGCAGCGATAAACAGATTGGCTGTTTTAGGATCGACTTTGGCAATCGCGGTCAAAAAGAACAAGGCATAGAACTGACCTGTGTACCACACGACGGCTTGGCCTGCGGTCAAACCGATCAACGCCAAGATGACGACTTTCATGTTTTTCCATTGACCGAAAGCTTCCGTCAACGGCGCCTTAGAGGTTTTGCCTTCAGCCTTCATTTTTTGGAAGGCAGGGGATTCGTTCATGCTCAAGCGGATGTACACCGACACCGCCAACAACAAAATGGACACCAGGAACGGAATGCGCCAGCCCCACACATCAAAGTCAGCACCCGTCAACTCGCGCGTGACCAAAATCACGATCAACGACAAGAACAAGCCCAGCGTGGCTGTGGTTTGAATCCACGCTGTGTAGGCCCCGCGTCTGCCTTGTGGCGAGTGCTCAGCGACGTAGGTCGCCGCACCGCCATATTCTCCCCCCAAAGCCAAACCTTGCAGCATGCGCAAAGCGACCAGAATGATAGGGGCGGCGATGCCGATGTCTTTGTAGGCGGGCAACAAGCCCACAACAAAAGTCGCGGAACCCATGATGAGAATCGTCACCAAGAATGTGTATTTGCGGCCAATCATGTCGCCCAAACGGCCAAACACCAGCGCCCCAAAAGGACGTACCAAAAAGCCAGCAGCAAACGCCAGCAACGCAAAAATGTAAGCCGATGTTGGATCAAGGCCACCAAAGAACTGTTTGGCGATAACGGCAGCGAGCGAGCCGTAGAGGTAAAAGTCATACCATTCAAAAACGGTGCCAAGCGATGAGGCGAAGATGACCTTCTTTTCCTCAGCACTCATGGGCCGGGGTGCGGCTGCAGTTGCCATGTTTTGTCTCCAAAAATGTGAATACACAGCTCTCGGTGTGAAAGCCCGACCGCATTGTTGAAGCCTGCACTGACCCCTCTCTGACGCGAAACCAACAGCGACTTACAAACTACGTAATTACCCCTACCAAACATTTCATGTGGTGATGAATATGCGCCTATATCAATTTTTCCGCTGTTTTCGGGATGATGCTGTTGTTAAGTAGGTATTTTCTAAGGCGCCGTTTTTCTGACGACACCTGCCTTCACTTGTGTCGCAGCCTTCCACGCTGGCCCGTCAAACCAAGCATCGCCCAAACACCAAGCACGCAGCATCGGCAATGAATCCAGCCCCCAGAAAACTTTGTCGTCCACCACGAAAGTCGGCACCCCAAACAGGCCCAATGCCAATGCGGCTTCGGTATCGGATTTGAGGTGCGCTTTGACAGCCTCCCCGGCGGGGTCACGCGGGGGGTTCAATCCAGCCGTTAGCTCAGCCAGACGCACAAGGTCAACCGCATCGGAACCACCGCGCCAAACATGGCGGAACAGGGTCTCCACCACGTAGCGATTGACTACGCCATCCTCTCGACACGCCAACGCCAAACGCAGCAACGAAAGTGGATTGAACGGGTGCGCAGCAGGTAACTCCAGTGGAATGCCTTCAGCGTGGGCCAGCCACTGCACTTGGCGGTAAGTCCAGTCGCGCTTGGGAGCTATTTCAGCGGGGCCTAACTGCCCATGGTGCTTAAGAAAACTGGCGAACAATACGGGTTTGTAAGCCACGCTGTAACTCAAACCCTCCAGCGTCTGGGGCAGCTTCTCAAACGCAAGGTAAGCGTAAGGAGAAATAAAATCAAGATAGAAGGTGATGTGCTTCATGGTGATTCGTCTTGGTACTTCCTGATTCAGTCAAAGCAGCGTCTCTGCACGCTCGGCGATTTGCTTCCATACACCGCGCTTGCCATCGTCATCCAACGTGCTCCAGGCGCGAAGTTCGTCGAGCGTACGCAGACAGCCCAGGCACAAACTCTGGTCTTCATTCATTTTGCAAACTGAAATGCACGGCGAAGCTACCTTGTCACCGTTCAAGGCTGTTGCGCTTGCCTGCTGAGCACGAACAGCTATGGAATCAATAGCAATCATGGCGATACAGCCGCAGTAGCTACGGCTGCGGCCACATCAACCACTGGCGCACCCGTTAAACGCGCTAAGTCGCTGGGGATGAGTTTGAAAACCGCATGGGGATGACCCGCCGCCGCCCAAATTTCGGTAAATCGAAAAAGATCACGGTCGATCAAAGTCACGGGCGGATGCAAGTGACCCACCGGGGAGACGCCTCCAATCGAAAAGCCAGTTTGAGCCTTGACGAAATCAGCGTCGGCACGGCCCAACTTGCTGCCACCTGCACAGACCAGCGCTGCCACTTTTTTCTCATCGACCCGCCTGTCACCGGAGGTGATGACCAGCACGGCCACATCGTTGTCCCCATGGGTATCCGATTCGGCACCCGTTTCGGCACTTTTACGGCGAAAGATAATGCTCTTGGCGATTTGCCCAACGGCGATGCCTAAAGCGTCAGCCGCCTGTTGCGCTGTGCGGGCTGCGTCGTCCAGCATCACTGGCGCATGGGGGTGATCCAAGGCCTGCAAAACGCGGGCGATACGCTGCACGCCTTCAGGTAGAGTTTTCAGTTCAGCACCACACATGGATCAATTTACTCTTTTGTTAAGGATAGCTGTCGCTGCACGCGAGCTTGGCTTGCGCCCCAGAAAGTCACTGATGAAAGCGCCTGCGTCCACCAGTTTATCGAGATCAATCCCCGTCTCAATCCCCATCCCGTGCAGCAGGTAGACCACATCCTCGGTCGCCACGTTGCCCGTCGCGCCTTTGGCATAAGGGCAACCGCCCAGACCAGCAACAGAGGTGTCGTACTGCCATATGCCTAGCTCCAGGCTGGCAAGGGTGTTAGCGAGCGCCTGCCCATAGGTGTCGTGGAAGTGGCCAGAAATATCGTTCACGCTGTAATGCTGCAAGGCCGCCTCGAGCGCCCGCTGCACTTTGAGCGGGGTGCCCACGCCAATCGTGTCAGCCACACCAATGTGCTGCACACCGATGTCACGCATCAACTGCGCCACCATCGCCACCCGCGCGGGGGCAATCTCGCCTTCATACGGACACCCTACGGTGCAAGAAATCGCACCGCGCACGTAGATGCCCTGCGCCCGCGCCGCCTCAGTGACGGGACGAAAGCGCTCGATGCTCTCTGCGATGGAGCAATTGATGTTGCGCTGGCTGAAGGCTTCACTGGCCGCCCCAAAGACGACGATTTCATCGGGCCACTGGTCGCGCGGCGCTGCAAGAGCGGCTTGCAGGCCTTGCATATTGGGTGTCAACACGGCGTAGCGCACACCGGTCTTGCGAGTGATACCTGCCATCACCTGTGCGTTGTCCGCCATTTGTGGCACCCATTTTGGAGACACGAAACTGGTGGCTTCAATGTGCATCACCCCGGCGTCTTGCAAGCGGTGAACCAGCTCTACTTTGACGGCGGCGGGTACGAGTTGCTTTTCATTTTGCAGACCGTCACGTGGGCCTACATCGACAAGTTTGACAGTGTGGGGAAAATTCATAGGATGGTCTTTTCTGTTCTTCTGTTCTCAATCAATAACCGTACTCAGTACCCGCGTTCGCGCTCCACCACGCCAGCTACCGGCAAACCCAGCGCCATCGCAGTAATCTTGCCAGCGATCTGGGCAATGCTGTCTTCCCGCAAAGTCCGGGCCGACGTGTGTGGCGTGACGGTGATTTTGGGGTGCAGCCAAAACGGGTGTGCGCTTGGCAAAGGCTCCTGGCGAAACACGTCCAGCGTGGCCCCTGCCAAGTGACCGCTGTCGATCAGCGCGATCAAATCGTCGTCCACCAGATGGCCGCCGCGGGCGACGTTGATGACATAGCCACCTGGTTGTAACAGCGACAGGTTGCGGTAATTCAGGATATCTTGCGTCTCAGGCGTGAGCGGCATCAGGCAAACCAGCACCTTGGACGCAGCCAGAAAGTCGTCCAACTGCTCGGTTCCCGCAAAGCCGCGCACACCATCCAACACCTTAGGGCTACGACTCCAGGCGTTGACGGAGAAATCGAAGCCTTTGAGCGCCTGCGCCACCCGCGTGCCCAACACGCCCAAACCCATCACGCCAACGGTGAAATCCGCACGCATCCTGGGCTTACGGTACGACCATTTTCCCGCACGGGTATCAGCCTCGTAGCCGTCGAACTCACGGAAATGACGGATCACCGCATGGCACACGTATTCGGCCATTTGCACCGACATGCCTGCATCATCCAGCCGAACCACTTGGGCTTGCGGTGGGATGTTCAGCTTCATCAGCGCATCGACACCCGCGCCCATGTTGAACACAGCTTTGAGGTCAGGTTGCTCGTCAAAAAAGGCTTGGGGCGGCGCCCAGACAACAGCGTAGTCTGCAGGAGGGGCGCCGGGCACCCAGGAAGTGAATTCGGCACCGGGCAAGGCGGCGCGAAAGCCATCTACCCAGGGATCGGTACGGCCATCTTTCCAGTAAAACGCAATTTTCATGAGTTCAATTTAAATTTAAATTTCGATTACAGCCCGTTCAAGCGTGTAATTTAAGGAGTTCCGAGCCTTCAGTCACCTGATCCCCCGGCGCGTAGAGCAGCTCAGCCACAACGCCATCGGTCGGCGCTGCGATGGTGTGCTCCATTTTCATCGCTTCCATCACTGCCAACGCTTGCCCTTTGATGACTTTATCGCCAGCTTTAACCGAGAACGACACCACCTTCCCAGGCATAGGCGCGGTGAGACGCCCCCCTTCGGCATGCGCTTCACCAGCGTGGGCGAATGCATCCACCACTATTATTTTAGTAGCACCTTGTGTCGTGTAAACATGCCTATCCTCGCCATTTCGATACACATGAGCGGTGCAGCGCTTGCCGTTGAATTGCAGCTCCAGCACGGCGTTGCCTTGACCGACGGACCAGACCAACGGGCCAACTGCGTCACCGACCTGAAGCACCAGTGCGCCATCGTGCAAGTAGCGCAACTCAGCCTCCACCGCCTCGCCATGGAACTCCAACGTAAAGCGCCGCGTACGAATACCGTGGGTGCTCCAGCCATCACGGCGGCTGAAAGGGTCAGCATCCTCTTGACGGCGTTCATCCGCCAGCGTTTGTGCGACTACTGCAGCAGCAGCCAGCGGCAAACCCACACGCTCTTGTTTGAACAGCACAGCTTCTTCACGCGGAATCAGCGCAGTGTCTAGCTGCGCCGTAACAAACGAAGGGCTTTGAATCACGTGACGCAGAAACTGCACATTAGTGTTCAGACCAACGATGTGGGTTTGCGACAAGGCCATATCCATTCGGGCCAACGCCTCAGCCCGGGTTTTGCCGTGGACGATGAGTTTGGCAATCATGGAATCGTAGAACGGACTGATTGCATCACCCTGACGCACACCGTCGTCCACGCGCACAGCGACGCCTGTGTCGCTCAGGTTCGCGCGCTCGAAGCTCGTACAGCCGGGCTTTTGGTAGACGTGCAAGGTGCCCGTCGCAGGCAAAAAGTTGTTATCTGGGTTCTCGGCGCAAATGCGCGCTTCAATGGCGTGGCCGGTGATACGAAGATCAGACTGCTGGAGCGGCAATGGCTCGCCTGACGCGACGCGCAACTGCCATTCCACTAAATCCAAACCGGTAATAGCCTCGGTAACGGGGTGCTCGACTTGCAGCCTCGTATTCATCTCCATAAAGAAGAAGTTCATCGAACCATCAGCCCGTTGCTCGACAATGAATTCCACCGTGCCTGCACCTACGTAGTTCACCACTTTGGCCGCCGCCACGGCAGCCTCACCCATCTGTCGTCGCATAGCCTCGGTCATGCCAGGTGCGGGCGCTTCTTCCAACACCTTTTGATGGCGGCGCTGCACCGAGCAATCGCGCTCAAACAAGTAGACGATGTTGCCTTGCGTGTCGCCAAATACTTGGATTTCAATGTGACGCGGGCGCTGCACGTATTTTTCAATCAGCACCACGCCATTGCCAAAGCTGTTGACGGCTTCGCGCTGGCATGAAGCAAGAGCAGCGGAGAAGTCCTCTGCACTGTCCACCGCCCGCATCCCCTTGCCACCACCACCTGCGCTGGCCTTGATGAGCACGGGGTAGCCAATGCGGTCGGCCTCGCGTTGCAATAAAGCCGGGTCTTGGTCTGCACCGTGGTAGCCGGGCACCAAAGGTACACCGGCCTTTTCCATCAGTTGCTTAGATTCCGCTTTCAAGCCCATCGCTTTGATGGCTGAAGGGGGTGGGCCAATAAAAACCAATCCCGCATCGGCACAGGCTTGGGCGAAGGCTTCGTTCTCGCTCAAAAAACCGTAGCCGGGGTGAATCGCCTGCGCACCAGTGGCGATGGCAGCATCGAGGATTCGCTCCCACTGCAAATAGCTGTCTTTGGGGGCGCTACCACCGATGTGGACAGCCTCATCGCACGCTGCCACATGCTTTGCATGGGCATCGGCATCCGAATACACCGCTACTGTTTTTACAGCCAACTTGGTACAACTGGCAGCGACACGACAGGCTATTTCACCGCGATTGGCAATCAGAATTTTGGTAAACATGGGAGTTCCACTACAGGTTATTCAGGCAGTTGAGGGCGGTAATAGGCAATGTTCATGGCTCCGCCCCATAAATTACGCAAGGTTGGTTTCCTTTGCGCTGGCAATGGGCCAGGGCACGTGACAACGTGTCGTCACCAGACGACCAGCCCCAAGCACCACCGGCACCCGAGGCAAACGCTTTCGGTGCAGACTGGGTCAAATAACGGGCATAGGCCTCTTTGCCCGTGGCGCCCAACGAGGCTGGTGGATTTACAGAAGGGGCCAATGCCGCCAAGTCAGGCGATGCCAGCACACCAGGCTGAACAAAGCCGAACTGCTTCAAAAAACTGTCTACCAAAGGCTGCCACAGGTCATTTCCTTTGGTGAAAAGCGTATGGCCGTCGGTACCAAACGCGGGCAGTAAACGGAAATCAAGTTTTGCCCCACCTGACGCATAAGCTTCACTCCAAGCGCGGCTGTTTTGAGGGCCAAAATACTTGTCGTTTTCCGCGTAGACCCACAACATAGGGGCTTTGGCAGTGCTGCCATACACGTGCATAAGGCGCGTCATATTGAAGCTCGCACACGCCTCACCAGGGTGTGTTTTGGGGTTACCACCGTGCCCACCAGCAAAATTGATCGCGGCGATCAACCCCGGCAGAGGTGTGGATGCAGCAGCAACAGTGGTTGCGCCACCCACCGATTGTCCAACCAGGACTAACCGACTGGCATCAATATCGGGTTGTTGTTGCAGGTACTGAGCCACCGCTACAACCTGCGCCACAGCAGCACTTAAGGCAGCTTCGTAGTGAGGATTTGTACAACTCATGTTGTCCTCAGGGTCGCCCAAAGCGGCGGTTTCACCATATCCCAGGCGCAAAGGCACAGCAACCGCAAAACCCTTACGTACAAAGAATCGGGCGGCTGACTCATAGCGCTGGCGTGGATATACGGCACGCGTCTCTGGATTGCGTCCGTGGTTGATGATGACCAATGGAAACGGGCCATCCCCTTTCGGGCGATAAGTAGTGACGATGAGGTCACCAGCCAGTGTTTTTCCAAAAGCATTTTGAGCGCTCGCAGGAACGCGCAGAACGGCCTCTCGGATATCGCTGTCGAGTGCAGGCGGTACATCCTGTGCCAGCACTAACGTTTGCGCCCCTGCTTGTAAGCCTATCAGGCACACGGCAATGGCTGCCATAAACGAACGCATTAATGTTGTCACAGCTTGGATCCTCGGTCAGCTCGATTCGACGCCAACGGTGGTGCGTCCTTGAAAAAAGTGGAAATACGGGTGATGGTGGCCTTCAGAAACTTCAGCAGATACACCAGCAGTAGCACCATCAGTACGACAACCACAGCCAACGTGGTGCCAAACGCCATCGGGTGGTTCGTCGCCAGCCATATCGCCCCCATCACCATGCCCTCTTCAGCGAAGCTGGCGGCGATGTTGGTGAACGGCTCGGGCGAGGTGTTGATGGCCGCCCTCGCGGTAGCTTTGGTGACAAATGCAGTGGCCGCCAGCGTACCGCCCAGCAGACCCGCGACCGCGCCCAAGGTCGCGCTGTCAGCCCCAAACACGCCCGCTGCCAACGCAGCACCAGCGGGCACCCGGATGACCGAATGCAGCACATCCCACAGCGAATCCAAACCCGGAATTTTGTCGGCGAAGAACTCAATAAACAGCATCACACCACTGCACGCCAACATCGCCGGATGCGCTAAGACATGCAAGCCCGATGGCAAGGGAAACCAACCCAGGTAACCCGCCATGCCGGTAATGAACACCACGAGGTACAAGCGCAGCCCGCTGGCCCAGCCTAAGGCCGCAGCCAGCGCAACAAGCCCGGCCATGTCCATGCCGCCCAGCGCTTTGTCCACCGTGACCGCGACATCGCCACCGCTTTCCATAAGGGAACGGAGCCAAGCCATGAGGTGAGGGAGGAGATTTTCCAAGGTGCGGTTTAACCCAATACGATGCAGTCACGCCCAAATTCCGGCGTGCTCAATATCAATACACCGTACATCACATTACATCCGAAACACACCGAACTTCGTCTCGGCAATCGGCGCGTTCATGCTGGCCGACAACCCCAGCGCCAGCACCCGCCGTGTGTCTGCGGGGTCAATCACGCCGTCGTCCCACAGCCGTGCTGTTGCGTAATACGGGTTGCCTTGATCCTCATACTGCTGGCGAATAGGGGCTTTGAAGGCTGCTTCTTCCTCAGCGCTCCAGGTGCCCCCTTTGCCTTCAATACCGTCGCGCTTCACTGTGGCCAGCACGCTGGCGGCTTGCTCACCGCCCATCACACTGATACGGGCGTTGGGCCACATCCAGAGAAAGCGTGGGCTGTAGGCGCGGCCACACATGCCGTAGTTGCCTGCGCCAAAGCTGCCACCGATGATGATGGTGAATTTGGGCACTTGCGCTGTGGCCACAGCGGTGACCATCTTCGCGCCGTTGCGGGCGATACCTTCGTTCTCGTACTTGCGCCCAACCATGAAACCGGTGATGTTCTGTAAAAAAACCAGTGGAATTTTGCGCTGACAGCAGAGTTCGATGAAATGCGCGCCTTTCAGCGCTGATTCACTGAACAAAATACCGTTGTTGGCGATGATCCCCACAGGCATCCCCTCGATGTGTGCAAAGCCGGTTACCAATGTGCTGCCGTACCGGGCTTTGAACTCATGGAACTCGCTGCCATCGACAATGCGGGCGATGATTTCACGCACATCAAAAGGTTTACGGGTGTCGGTGGGGATAACGCCGTAAAGCTCGTTTGCTGCAAATTTAGGCGCTAGATTAGGAGTGGTTGGCGAAGCTGACACCTGCTCTACAGGCTTTTTTCTATTCAAATTACGAACTGCTTGGCGCGCTATAGCGAGTGCATGGCGGTCGTTTTGTGCCAAATGGTCGGCCACGCCTGAGAGCCGAGTGTGGACATCACCGCCGCCCAAATCTTCGGACGTCACCACTTCACCGGTGGCCGCCTTCACCAATGGCGGGCCGCCCAAAAAGATGGTGCCTTGGTTTTTGACGATGATGGTTTCGTCACTCATCGCAGGCACATAAGCCCCACCTGCGGTACAGCTGCCCATCACCACCGCAATTTGCGCCAAGCCCTGCGCACTCATGTTGGCTTGGTTGTAGAAGATGCGGCCAAAGTGATCACGGTCGGGGAAGACTTCATCCTGATTAGGCAAATTAGCACCACCCGAGTCCACCAAGTAGATGCAGGGCAAGCCGTTTTGCTGGGCAATTTCTTGAGCGCGCAAGTGCTTTTTGACGGTCAGCGGGTAGTAGGTGCCACCTTTGACGGTGGCGTCATTGCAGACGATCAAGCAATCGACACCACTGACACGACCAATACCGGCAATCAGGCCTGCGCCAGGGGCAGAGTCACTGCCGTCTTTGTCGGGGTACATGGCCAGTGCTGCGAGAGGCGCGATTTCCAGAAACGGAGTGCCCGGGTCAAGCAGCTCGGTCACGCGGTCGCGGGGCAGCAGTTTTCCGCGTGCCGTGTGCTTGGCGCGGGCGGCATCACCGCCCCCTTGCTGTGCTTTTGCTATCCGCTGGTTCAAGTCGTCCACCAAGATACGCATGGCACTGGCGTTGGCTTGAAAATCAGCGGAACGGGCGTTGAGTTGGGTCTCCAGAACGGGCATGGTGTGCTCTTTTTTTGAAGGAATTTGATGAACGTCGAACAAACTTCTAATTGGCGCTGAGATTGACGATTAGATTGACGTTTACGTAAACGTCAATTGTGGCATGCTTGCAGTGCCATAGCCAACCCTTTAAGCCAGCAGTTGAGGTAGATCAGCCATATTATTGAAAACAACCACAGCGCCAGCTTGGCGCAAAGTGTCAGCTTCATCCTTGGGCGCATAGCCAAACACAGTGCAGCCTGCGGCCACGCCAGCAGCGATGCCAGTCACCGTATCTTCGACCACCGCACAGCGGCGGGGGTCAACCCCCAGCGCAGCAGCAGCGGCCAAGTAGACATCGGGAAAGGGCTTGGAGCGCGGCGTCTCGTGCCCGCTGAAAATGCGACCTTCAAAATAGGGCATCAGGCCGACTTTGCGCAGCTGTAACTCAACCTTAAAGCGGTCAGCCCCCGACGCGCAAGCGATGCGCCCTTCATGGTAGCCATGAATAGCTTGCGCAGCGTCCAAAATACCTGGTATCGCTTGCAGGCCCGATTCCAACTCAGCGTTGCGACGCAAGCGGAAATTGGCTAACCAGTCTTCCGTCACAGGCTGGCCAGTACGGGCAGCGATCAGAGCTGATTCGTCCTTCACCGCCTTGCCCACAAAAATCGCCATGCATTCTTCAAGGCTCAGCTGCCAGCCTTGCTCGGCCAGCATGTCACGCAATACGCCGTTGGTAATCGGCTCTGAGTCCACCAGCACGCCATCGCAGTCAAACAACACTGCATCAAACTTCAAATGCTTCAACACCGTCATGGGTATCAACCTTCTCAAACCGCTATTGTCTACTGGCTAAAAAGGAACCGAACTCAGAAGCAGGCATGGGTCTAGCGAACAAATAGCCTTGACCATAGTCGCAACCTGCCGCTTTGAGCAAATCACGCTGTAGTTCAGTCTCTACGCCCTCGGCAATCACCCGCATACCCAGCGCGTGCGCCATCACAATAATGGCGTTGCACAATGTCAAGTCTTTGGATGCAGCCTGCAAATTGCGCACAAACGACTGGTCAATTTTGATGTAGTCAATATCGTACTTTTGCAGATACGAAAGCGACGAATAGCCAGTGCCAAAGTCGTCTAACGATACGCCCACACCGGCATCCCGCAGCGCCAACAGTTGGGCGTTCACATTGGCGCTGGCGTCCAACAGCAGGCCTTCGGTGATTTCCAGCACAATGCTTTGGCCCGGCAAGCCCAACTCATGAAGGTGAGTAAACCACGACTCATGGCTATGCTGGTTGTTGTGGAACTGCACCGGAGATTTGTTCACGCTGATCTGAAACCGCGCATGGTGCTCGCGCCGCCATTGCACAACCTGCGCAGCAGCTTGGCGAAACACCCAGTCCCCAATTTCGTTAATCAGGCCGCTGGATTCAGCAAGCGGGATGAACGCCGCAGGACTGACCAAGCCACGCGTGGGGTGCTGCCAGCGGATCAACGCCTCGGCTTTGTAAATTGCGCCAGTTGCCAGCTCGACAATGGGTTGGTACGCCACCCAGAACTGCCCATCAGCCAATGCACCGCGCAGGTCGCTGGCAAGACGGGCGCGCAACTGAGCAGCATCTTCCAACGCTGGTGTGAAGTAGCTAGAGCGGTTGCGCCCCGCATCTTTGGCTACGTAAAGCGCTTGGTCAGCGTGCTTGAAGAGGTTGTCAATTTCTGTCGCATCGCAAGGATAAAAGGTGACGCCGATGCTGGCGGACACAAACGCTTGCTCGGTTCCCAGACGAAACGGGGTGACCAGCGTGCTGATGATGCTTTGTACGATCTGCACGGCGATGGCCACATCGCTTAGCGCGGGCAGCACCACGGTGAACTCATCGCCCCCCATTCGCGCTACGGTATCCCCTTCACGCATGCAGGCACAAATGCGTGCAGCAGCCTGAATTAGCAGTGCGTCGCCTTGGCTGTGGCCCAGCGTGTCATTCACCTCTTTGAAATGGTCTAAATCAATGAACATCACCGCCAGCTTCAGACCCGCCTGCTGAGTGCGCTTGAGGTCTTGATCCATGCGGTCACGCAACATACGGCGGTTGGGCAGACCTGTCAGCGCGTCAAAGTTGGCTTGGTGCCAGATCAAGGTTTCTGCATTTTTGCGGCTGGTGATGTCGGTGTGGGTACCCGTCATGCGCAGCGGTTTTCCTTGAAGGTCGCGACTGATGACCATGCCACGCGACAGCACCCACTTCCAGCTACCATCCTTGCAACGCACGCGATGCTCGTTGATGTAAGAGGGTGTCAAACCGTCATAGTGGGCTTGCCGGTCCAGCACCATCTGCGCCATATCGTCGGGGTGAGTTCGGCGGTCAAGCTCCATGGCCAAGTCTTGTAATTCACCTTGCGCATAGCCATACATCTCCACGCAGCGCTTAGAAAACAGCTCAACGCCCGTCGGTATGTACCAGTCCCATACGCCATCGCCTGTGCTTTCCAGCGCCAGCTTCCACAGCGCATCGCGCTCATGCAGCGCAGCTTCGGCCTGCTTGCGGGCGGTGATGTCAATCATCACGCCATTGCGCACGGTCCCGGTGGCGTCTTTGCTGATCATCGACGAGGTAACTTGTACCCATTTTTGCGTGCCATCGGCCAGCAGCAGCCTGAACTCTATAGACAGAGGCAAGCCGCGGGTGATAACCGTCTCTACCTCGTCGGCCAAAAGCTGCTCGTTATCCGGGTGGAGGTAGCGGTTCAGCAGGCGGCCATCCGCCATTACCGCTTCAGGCTCCAAGCCGAAAAGCTCACGCACCCCAGGACTGACAAATCTGTACTGGCGATGGCCGCCTGGTGCCACATGCAAGCGGTAGACCATTCCAGGCATCTGCGAAGTAACCTGGCGAAACAACTCCTCGCTGGCACGCAACGAGGCTTGCGCCACCTTGGCGGTGGTGATGTCCCGAATCACCGACGTACGTTTCACAACTCGACCCTTTTCTACCGTCAACATACTTTTGGTAGACACCCAGATACGCCGCCCAGTCGCTGTGATCATTTCCACTTCAATGTCATG
>JAYUED010000003.1:0-8310 GCA_043739385.1 Betaproteobacteria bacterium
ACATAAATGCCATGCAGTGCTTATCTCTTTTACGCTTCCTGCTATTAAAACACTAGCATCCTCGCCCAGTGCCAATGGTAAATCTAGCCGGGCCATCACGTCGCCTACCGAGCCGCAAGCACGGACTCTGCCTTGCTCCATCACGACCAACGTATCTGCCAACCGCGCTACCTCATCGGCGGCGTGACTGACGTAAAGCATGGGGATGTCCAGCTCATCGCGCAGTTTTTCCAGCCAGGGCAGGATGTCTTGTTTACGCGCCGCGTCCAGTGCCGCCAACGGTTCGTCCAGCAGCATAAGGCGCGGACTGGTGGCAAGCGCGCGGGCGATAGCGACGCGCTGGCGTTCGCCGCCTGAGAGCGTGGTGCTGTAGCGGTCTAGAAGGTGGCTGATACCAAGCAGGTCTATAGCGTGTTCCATGGAGAACCGGTGGGTTGCAATGCCTTTGGCCGCTCTGCGATAGCCGTAGGCCAAATTGGCCTTTACATCCAGGTGGGGGAACAGGCTGGCTTCTTGGAAGACGTAACCCAACGGACGGTGGTGGGTGGGCAGAAATTGGCGCTTTGTAGTATTCCTAGTGTCATCCTGCCAGACCTCGCCCGCCACTTCCAGAAAACCACTTTGCGCCCGCTCCAGGCCTGCCACACACCGCAGAAAACTGGTTTTTCCGGAGCCAGAGGGTCCGAACAGCACGCTGATGCCACGGCCAGGCAGCGTCACATCTACGTCAAGCGTGAAGCCGGGACGACTGAGCTGAAAGCAAGCGCGAACGGGCAAGGGGGGCAGGAGTGCGCTCATAGGGTGAACTTCACACGCCGCCGGTTCAGCACGTTTAACGCCAGCAACACCGCAAACGAGAACACCAGCATCAACGCTGCCAGCGTGTGCGCTTCACGGTATTCCAGTGCCTCCACATGGTCATAAATTTGCACCGACACAACCCGCGTCACGCCGGGGATGTTGCCGCCTAGCATCAGCACTACGCCGAATTCCCCTACGGTGTGGGCAAAGCTCAGTACCGCCGCAGTGATAAAGCCAGGTCGGGCCAGAGGCACCACCACGCTGAAGAAGGTATCCCAAGGGCTGGCGCGAAGGGTAGAAGCGACTTCCAAGGGACGGTCGCCTATCGCTTCAAAGGCATTTTGCAGCGGTTGCACAGCAAAGGGCAGCGTGTACAGCACCGAGCCTATGACCAAACCGGGAAAGGTGAAGGGCAGGGTGCCGAGTCCCCAAGCTTGCGTCAATTGGCCTATTGCACCGTGTGGCCCCATAGAGATCAGCAGGTAAAAGCCAATCACTGTAGGCGGAAGAACCAGCGGTAGCGCCACCACTGCGCCTATCGGTGTGCGCCACAGCGAATGGGTGCGCGCCAACCACCACGCCAGCGGGGTGGCCAGCAGCATCAGCAGCAGTGAGGTGACTGTTGCCAGCTTGAGCGTGAGGCCAATTGCCGTGAGGTCTTCTGGGGTCACAGCACGTAGCCGCTGGCGCGAATCACCGCTTTGGCCTTGTCGCTTTTCAGGTACTTCATCAGCGCCAGCGCTGCGGGGTTGTCTTTGCCCGTGTTCAGCAGCAAAGCGTCTTGGCGAATAGCCTCGTGCATTGAGGGCGGCACCAGCCAAAACGACCCTGCACCCATCTGCCCGTCCACCATCACCTGCGACAGCGCGACGAAGCCAAGTTGCGCGTTGCCGGTTGCAACGAACTGGTAGGTTTGCGCAATGTTTTCACCCTGCACTATGCGACTTTGAAGATGGGAAGCCAGGCTCAGTTTGTCCAAGGTTTGCATCGCTGCAGCACCGTAGGGAGCGAGTTTGGGGTTGGCGATGGCAAGGTATTTGAAGTCACCGGTCTTCAGTATCTCTGGGCGGCCATCGATAAGTGTGGCGTCAGCGCTCCACAGCACGAGGCGGCCGATGGCGTAGGTGAAGCGGGTGTTAGGGACGCCAATGCCTTCTTTTTCAAGCAGTGCAGGGGTTTCATCGTCAGCCGACAGCAAGACTTGGAAGGGTGCACCGCTTTTGATTTGGGTGTAAAACTTGCCGGTGGAGCCGACAGACAGCACCGCCTTGTGCCCTGTGTCTTGCGAAAAAGCCGCAGCAATTTTTTGCATAGGCCCGGCAAAGTTGGCCGCCACGGCGACGCTGACTTCAGCTGCTTTGGCTGAATGTACGCCACCAGCCAAAGCCATCATCAGGGCGAAAACGTGGAGGCGTAGAGGTTTCATGGCTAGTTCGCTATTCAATAATGGAATAGCGAAAGTATAGCGACAGCCATGATTGAAGCACTGCCCAGCACTGCCCAGCTCTGCTGCGCTATTTCCCCTTGTGCGCTGGCCGAGTTGGTACTGCGGCTGATCGGTTGGGCCTGAAGCTTCGCTGATAAGCGCCGTTGGGCAATGGAAATAAAAACTTCCATGACGGTGAAGTTCCCCACTCGATTCGAAAAACCGTGACTAACGCCACGCTCCCAAGCGTTTTTTCGAGAACCTTGACGGATTGCGCTCGCTAATTCAGCCGCTCAGTCGAGATCTCGATACATTCACTGGGACTCCTGTGATCGCAAATCTCGTAGGAGCCTATTCCAATCTGGCGTCCGGGGCGCTGCAGGCGAATACAACACTTAAGGATGGTTTGAATAACTCAAGTTCAAGCGTGGTGGTAGGCGACTTTTTTCGTATCGTGAATTGAAGTGACAAGATCCTCGGATCCGTTCGCTCTTTACGGCCCGCCAATGCCATTTTGAGCCTGATGGCAGGCTTCTCGGCTGCCTGAAGGCGCACTCTCCCTGCATCGCCAGCAACTTGGCTCTCACCATCCACAAGTTGGACAGCGCGAACAGCGTGACCAACTGGGCCGTGTTCTTCTTCAATACCTTGTAGCGTACCTTGGCCTAGCCGAACTGTCGTTTGACCACCCGAAACGGATGCTCCACCTTGGCCCGGATGCCCGCCTTAAGCTTTTCCAACACGTTGGTCAGTACGGCGCACGTTGTCACTTGGTCCAATAGCGCCCGACGTTTGCCCTGCCTCATGGCGATGTGCCAGGTGACGCCGCCCCTGGCATCGGCACGCTTGGCGATGCCCTGGAAACCGGCGTCGCCGAAGGCGTCAACTTCTTGTCCGTGCAGCAAACTGTTGCCTTCGGTGACGTCCCCCACATGGCCAGATGTGCCGCGCACGGTGTGCACCAGGCCCGAATCCGCATCCACGCCGCCAATGGCCTTCATGCCGAAGTGCCATTGGCGGCCCTTGTTGCTGGAATGCATCTCGGGGTCGCGTGCCCTGTCCTTGCTTTTGGTGGAATTGGGAGCGGGGTCCCGCGTGGCGTCCACGGCCGTACCTGCTTTGAGCAACAAGCCGCTCTCGCTTAGCAACGCGTTGACTGTGGCCAGTATTTGCTCGGCCAGCTTGTGGCGCTCCAGGCGGTGGCGAAATCTGAGGATCGTGCTCTCGTCGGGCAGCCGGCCATGGGCGTCTAGCTGCGCGAACTCGCGGTACAGCGGCGTGTCGAAGAAGGCTTCTTATATGGCTGGGTCCGACAGACTGAACCACTGCTGCATGAAGTGCACCCGCAGCATGGTCTCCAACGCAAAAGGCGGGCGGCCGTTCTTGCCATCGCCGTAGTAAGGCGCGATGAGATCGATCGGCGCCGCCCAAGGCACCACGCTTTGCATCTGCGCGAGAAACTCAGCCTTGCTCGTGCGTTTAGTCGTCAGGTTCAGTCCCAGATCGGTTTATTTCATGACTCAAGAGGTAAGCATATTTCGAGCCGGGTTTTGCAGAGTGTCCTTAAGGGGGCCTGTGACACAACACATTTTAAATAAAGAGCATTAATGCCAATAAATCGATGATTTGTGATGTTTATGGTAGAGCTTATGCCATTTGTGGATAGATATTAGATTTGATGCCACTTTTGCATGAAATAATTTTCTTTACATAAACGAAACAATCCAGGGTGTTACAACCGACCAATAAATCCATCTTGATGAACCTAAAAATTGGCCGGAGGCTGGCCGACGAATGCATGAGTTTTCGGAAAGTGTTTATCGCTGAAGCGATAAACAAATAGAAAAACAGACAACCATAACTAATATCGACTAGTATTTTAGTTGATGAATTAATTCAATATTTTAAAATTTATAAAACAAAAATGAAAAAATATTTTCTGGTTGCATTTGGTTTAATTATTATTATTTTTAGCGCTGTTGTTAATGCGGAATCTCCGGATAAACAAATTAATAAATTTAAACCTTTGGGTTACGGTCTCTATGAAGGCACGGATACATCAACCTATGAGATTCTTTCTAACAATGTTGAAGGTGTTTGCTCAAAAAAGAGAGGGTATACTAACTATTGCAGAACGGATTTCTACGGGAGTAGGGACACTTGTCTGCCGAATCACGTTCCGTGTGCAACGAGTGAGTTCGAGGACGGTTATTCAGTCATACCTATATGTAGCATTCAAAACGCCAAACCCAAAACGTATAGGGCACCTTACAGTCGAGGTTCTGCTGATACTACCGGTGCTGGAGACGTGGTTTATTTTTGTACATGTCCAAGTGACAGAATTTTTGACAAGAGCACCGGGTACTGTGAATATCCTGAAACTCTTATGCCACTGCTTCCGCCACCGGAACTGCCTCCGCCACCGCCGCTGCCATCTCCGCCGCCACCACCTCCACAAACTCCGCCACTTCCAGCGCTCCCGCTGCCAGAATTATCGTCCCTCGGCTCTTCAAGAATGTGCTCGCGAACCGATGGTGTCGACGTAGGCAACCCCATCATTCCAGGCGCGGGTGATAAGGTGGAACAAGCTACCGACTATGCCGACAACGGGGCCCATCCGTTAAGCTTTGTCCGTGTTTATCGGAGCATTTGGGGCGCGAGGACTGATTGGGGCGTTGGCCTACCCCGCGCGCCCTCCACCATGGGCCTTGTCTGGAACCACAACTACGGCACATCGCTGGTCGCAACCGACGATCCGGTGCGAGAGATACAAGTGATGCAGGTGATACAGGGAGACGGCTATGCCCGTTCGTTCATCCCTGTTGCCGGCACAACGATGTGGCAGGCGTCTCAAAACAACGACAGCCTCAGCCAAACCGCAAACGGTTGGATCTACCGCCGCACTGACGATGACAGCATCTCGCAGTTCGATGCATCCGGAAAGTTGCTCTCCGTGACACAGCGCAACGGATGGACAATGACTTATTCCTATACGGCGGATGTGTTGACCCAAGTGCGCAACCAATTCGGACGTACGCTGACATTTGGCTACAACGCCGCCAGAACGCTCATTAGCGTAACCACCGCGGGAGGTGAGGTCATCCGTTATCAGTATGACAGTGCGGATCGGCTGGTTTCCGTGCAACGTGCGGACGGCGTGAGCAAATCTTATGCTTACGAGAACCCGGTTTTTTCGTTGGGACTGACAGGCGTCATTGACGAAACCGGCACCCGGTTTGCGACCTTTAGTTATGAAAATGGAAGTTATGGCCGTGCAACCAGCACCGAACACGCCGGCGGGGTTGACCGTTATTCGGTTAACTACAACTACTTGACGTCAATTGCGGACTCCGTAGTTGAAGTGATTGACCCATTGGGCACTCGACACTTCTATTATTACAAAGTCACAGACAACAAGATGGCAGTTGTTGGCGCGTCGATGCCTGCCGCTGGAGGCAGACCAAGCATTGCCAACCGTGCGCTGGATGCTAATGGGCTGGTGATTGCTGAAACCGATTTTGCAGGCACCCGCACCACCTACTCTTGGGATACGGTCCGCCGCTTGGCGCTGACCAAGACACGTGCTGCAGGCGGCCCCCAAGCCTTGGCGACCAGCACGCAATGGCATCCCACGATGGCATTGCAGGCCGTTGTGGCCGAACCTGGCCGGCGCACCACCTACGTCTATAACGGTCAGCCAGATCCGTTCAATGCGGGCACACTGGCCCAATGCGCCCCGGCAGCAGCGCTGCTGCCAGATGGAAACCCGGTTGCCGTGCTGTGCAAACAAGTGCAGCAAGCCACCAGCGACGCTGATGGTTCGGTCGGCCTGACTGCACCACTGCAGAGCGGAGTTGCCGCACGCATCTGGACCTGGTCCTACGACCTCTACAGCCAAGTGCTGATCGCCAGCGATCCATTGAACCACGGTAGCACGCGGACTTATTACAGCGACACCACGGACTCTCACAGAGCTGGTGACCTGCGCAGTGTGACTAATGCAATGGGCCACACCACCCAGTATGGTCCGTATGGTGGCAACGGTAACCTGCTTACCACCACTGACCCCAATGGGGTCTCCACCGTGTATGCCTACGACGCCCGTAACCGCCTCACCAGCGTCAGCCTAGGCACACAAACCACAAGCTACAGCTACACCACCACCGGCCTGCTGTCCCAGACCACCCAAGCCGACGCCAGCACCATCACCTACAGCTACGACGCGGCCCAACGCCTCAATGGCGCCAGCGACAGCCTGGGCAACAGCATCAGCTACACCCTGGACAACGCCGGCAACCGCACCGCAGAGCAGATCAAAGACCCCGCAGGCGCCCTTAAAAGGCAGGTCAACCGCGCGTTCGACGCGCTCGGTAACCTGCAACAAACCACTGGCCTGAACTGAGGGAACCCACCATGATGACAACGACACATTTGGCCGCCCTGGTGGCGACTCTGGTACGTCTTAGCCGCTTTTTTGCAGGGCTTGCCCTGTGCTGTATGGCCCTGTGGGCGGGTAGCGCCACAGCGCTTACGGCCACTACCCCTACTAATACCCCTACCACCACCACACTCACCTTGAGCACCGCGTCTGTGAGCGTCGTTCAGGCCACCACCCTGACCGCCACAGTAAACCCGAGTAAAGCCACCGGCACTGTCACCTTCAAGGACGGCACCACCACGATAGGCACCGCCACTTTAAGCGCGGGTGAAGGCGCAGGTGTAGCCAAGCTGTCCACGTCCTTTGCAACGGTCGCTGCGCACAGCCTGACAGCGATTTACGCAGGGGCAGCTTCCTACGCCACCAGCACTTCAGCCGCTAAAAGCCAGACCGTCACCACCCGCCCCACCACTACCACCCTGAGCGCCTCCACCTTGACCACCACGGTGGGTCAAGTCGTCATCCTCACGGCCAAGCTGAATCCGGTCGCGGCCAGTGGCACGGTTACCTTCAAGGACAGCAGCACCGTGCTCGGCACGGGCACGCTGGTTTCAGGTGCCACCACACTGAGCACCCGTTTCACCACCGCAGGCACCCACAGCCTGAGCGCCAACTACGCCGGTGCTGCAACCTATGCCGCCAGCACCTCAGCCACCCTGAGCGAAACCGTGACCGACCCAAGCGCCCCCCTGCCAGGCCCGCCCAACGCCAGCGCCCCCATCGTCAGCTACGCCTACGACGCGCAGAACCAACCCACCCAAAGCACCCAGGCCCCCGGCGTCGCCGGCTTCAACCTGACCACCAGCACCGCCTACGACGCCCTGGGACGCCCCAGCACCCTGACCGACCCCGCCAATGGCGCGACCCAGCTCAGTTACGACGGCCTAGGCCGCGTCATCACCGTGACCGATCCCCGCAGCCTGAGCACCCAGACCCCCCGGGACGGTCTAGGCCAAGTCACCCAGCTGCAAAGCCCAGACACCGGCAACACGAACCTCACCTACGACCTCGTCGGTAACCTGCTCACCCGCACCGACAGCCGTGGGGTTCTGGCCAGCTACACCTACGACGCCTTAAACCGCGTGACGGGCACCACCCTCACCCTCGCAGGGCAGGCCGCCCAAACCTACACCTGGACTTACGACGAAACCGGCACGGGCAACAGCTACGGCATAGGACGGCTCACTACCGCCAGCTTCCCCGAAGGCAGCACCCATTACGCCTACGACCCGCAAGGCCGGGTGGTGAGCACCGTGCAGACCGTCAAGTCCGCCCCCGGCACCAGCAGCCAGAACATCGTGCACACCACCCGCTACGCCTACGACGCTGCAGGCCACATCACCAGCCTCACTTACCCCTCGGGGCGTGTCGTCAGCATCAGCTACGCAGGAGGTTTGCCCACAGGGATTGCGCTGGCGGCCAGTGCCACCAGCAGTGCAACGCCAGTCCCCCTGCTCAGCAACATTCAGTACGCCCCCTTCGGGGCCGTACAAAGCTGGACCTGGCAAATGGCAAGCGGTCCCCAAGCCTACGCCCGCAGCTTTGACACCAGTGGACGCCTCACGCGCTATCCACTCGCCTCGGTACAGGGCGACCTGCTGCGGGACGTGACCTATGACGACGCCAACCGCATCACCGCGTACAC
>JAYUED010000004.1:0-8204 GCA_043739385.1 Betaproteobacteria bacterium
CAGGATCTGGTTGAGCAAGCCAATGATTTCATTGATGCGCTTGGGTGAGAGTCCTTCTTTGTCTCCGCGACCTTTAACTTTGGCGAGTGTGGCGCGGAAAGCAAGAATGTCAGCTTTGGTGATGTGGCCGACCGCCTTGCCTCCGAAGTGCGGGATCAGGCGGCTGTTCAGTGTCGACAGCAAGGAGCGGATGTGGCTGCGGCGCCATTCGATGCTGTGCTCGTCGACCCATTGGTTGGCGAAGTCGAGAAAAAGTGGCGTGCTGTCCACAACGATAAATGGAATTTCTTTCGGCACTGGTGTCGTGGGGGAAATTAACGGGTCGAAACGGGCTGCAAGCGAACTCTCAGGGAAGAAATCCTTATATACAAAAGTGCCATCTTGCTGAGCCTTCTTGATTTTTTCAATCACCCCTTGCACGCGCTTTTTGTTTTGCTGCGAGTCGAGTAAGGCTGTTTGCTCACGGCAACGTACACCTCGATAGGTGAAGTCGATCAGGAGCTTTCCGGTTTCCTTTCGCACAGTCACTTTAGCCATGGAGGACTGCTCCATTAGCCATCGGGATCGCATTCACGCCTATCGGCTGCTGGAACGAGGCAACTTTCATGTCTCGCTCAATGGCCTCCCACACAAACAATATTTTCCGGCCTCCAAACGGCCGCAGATAGTGGACCCCTTCAAGCAAAACACTGTCTTTTAGACGTTCGCGGATGGTGCGAACGTCATATTTGATCTTCGAAGACAGTTCGTCAGTGGTGAGATACGTCTGGCCTATCATTAGTGACTCCTTTAGAATTCGTATTGCAAGTGATTAAAATTTTTATCACTTGATGCTAATGATAGGCATAAAAGACACTTATGCAAGTCTTTTGATAACTATTTTTATCTTTAGATACTTTTTACCCCCCCCCATGATTCGATTCAAGCTTGGCGAAATGATTGAAAAGAAGCAGTTCGTTGAAGGACGGCGTGTCACCATCAATGAAATCGCGATGTCTACCGGTCTTAACCGAATGACGCTTTCAAAAATACTGAACCAGAAGGGGTATGGAACGGGCACCGACACAGTTGATCGACTATGCGAATACTTCAATTGCGAGATACAAGATCTGATGGAGCATCTGCCCGGTGAGACAGTCAAGGTGGAGGCCAACCTTTAAACTTGCGGTATTGGAGCTAAAAATTCGATGCCTTTTGATCGAACTCAGTCCCTCGTATGGCAAAGGTCAAACATTCAAACGCCTGCTGCTGCATTGATGCAACCCGTCCCGCACTTGACGCGATGGTTGACGTCAGGCCTCGCGAGGTAAAGGATTGGCGGCCAATCAAAGTTGTACGCGAAACACCCTTGAAAGCAGAAATCCTATTTTTCCGTAGCCGAGCGGGCGTTACTGGGCAGTAACGCCAAATCGATGGATTTTCTGCGGGAATGACTTGCCGATCATCGTTGTCGGCACGATCCAACCAATTGATTTCCAGTGAGCGGTCGCTCAATCCCACAAACGCAATGTCGGGTTCAGACGGCGGATTCAACCGGTCGATGCAACACACTAAAAGCTGCTCAAGCAGAAGGAGTGTTGCAGATGAAGCAAAGACCACGGATTTACTACACGGCTAGTCAAAAAGCCCTGATGTGGGAGCGCTGGAGGAAGGGCGAGTCCCTCCAGCAGATTGCCCAGTTGTTTGACAGAAACCACTAATCTGTCAGCCGCATCCTTGCTGAGACTGGAGGCATCCGTCCGTCACAGCGCTGTCGCTCCAAATCTGCGCTGAGTTTGGCCGAACGGGAAGAGATATCACGCGCGCTGGTGATGGGTCAGTCTGTCCGATCGATTGCAGCGACCCTCAGTCGGGCACCATCGACCATCAGCCGCGAGATCAAACGCAATGGCGGTTTGAGCGGCTATCGGGCGACCCAGGCCGACCAGGCCGCGTGGGACAGAGCTGTTCGCCCCAAGACCTGCAAACTGGTTCGCAATCGAAAGCTGGCATGCGTCGTGGCAGACAGGTTGCAGCGCCAGTGGGCGCCTCAGCAGATCGCGGGCTGGCTCAAGCATACTTACCCATGCGACGAGGACTACCACGTGTCACACGAAACCATTTATCGCAGTCTCTTCATTCAGGCCCGGGGCGCCTTGAACAAGGAGTTGCTGCAGCATCTCAGGCGCACACGGGCCATGCGCCGCTCGCGCCATCACACACAGAAAGCAGACAACCACGGCAGGATCACGGATACGGTCTCCATCAGCGAGCGTCCTGCTTCGGTAGAAGACCGGGCCGTGCCTGGACATTGGGAAGGTGACTTGGTGTTTGGAGATATCAACAGCCAGATCGCTACGCTGGTGGAACGTCAGACGCGCTATGTCATGTTGGTGAAGGTCGCCAGCAGAGACACGGAAACGGTGATCGACGCGCTCATCAAGCATGCCCGCAAACTACCGCAGGAACTCTACAAATCGTTGACCTGGGATCGCGGCAAGGAGATGGCGGACCACAAGCGCTTCACCTTGGCCACGGATATCAGCGTTTATTTCTGTGACCCCCAGAGTCCCTGGCAGCGCGGCAGCAACGAGAACACGAACGGCCTGTTGAGGCAATATTTCCCAAAGGGCGTGGACATATCGGGCTACTCGCAGACGCAGCTCAATGCGGTGGCAAGAAGGTTAAACGAGCGCCCTAGGAAGACCCTAAACTACGAAACGCCTGCTGAACGATTCAGCCAACTTGTTGCATCGACCGGTTGAATTCGCCGCTCAAAGCAGACATTCAACTAAGCCACTTAGGTGCACGGGACGATGACTGCGTTGCAGCGGGTGCTGTCATTGGTCACGGGCCGCTTTTCGGAATTTCAACTTCAAAGTTTTGCTGACTCGTCGGGGGCCGTTTTTGGCGACAGGTCAGTTTTCATGATTGGACAACCCTCGCAAGAACCCGACACTGGGGTGAGCCTCCAGTTTCTTTTTTGCACACCGGATATTGCCGAAGAAAATGTATTAATCAGTCACTGCTTCCGCTTGAGAGTCTTTTCAGAGCACTCAATAAAACTACGTAGGGTAGGTGGGTAGTAAGCTGGATTCCATATCAGCATTGCAGGTGCCTGAACTTTTTCGCCTCTAATTCTTATGAATTTCACACCGTGAACACGCGAGCGAGCCAATGTGCTGGGTACAACAGAAATACCAAGGCCATTTGCGACCATGGCCACAATAGTCAACCATTGGCGGGTCGCATGAGCAATTTTTGGGTGTATCCCGGCACGAGAGAAGATGGCGATCACGGTGTCATAGTTTGCGGGAGCTACATCCCGAGAAAACATCACAAAACGTTCATGGGCCAATTGTTTCAGTTCAACTGAATCAAACTGTGCTTGGGGGTGATCTTCTGGTAGACAGATTAAAAATTCATCTTCACCCATGGGCAGAGATGCCAACTGAGGCGGAACCGTAGAGGCATTCACAAACCCGGCATGAATCTGGCCGCGCAGTAGCTCATTAACCTGGTCTGCACTGGACATCTCTCTGAGCACCACATCCACGTCAGGCATTTCCGCATTGAATTGCCTAACAATGCCCGGAACCTCCCGGTAGATCAGCGAACCGGTCAGACCAATCTCAAGTCGTCCACGCATCCCCCTGGCGACGATTTTTGCCACATTTGAAGCCCGAGCCACTTGTTCCAAAATCTGGCGCGCTTCCTCCAAGAAGGCCTCGCCGGCCTGGGTCAGCTCGACATGCTTGCTATCACGAATGAAGAGCTGAACATCTAACTCCTCTTCCAACGACTTGATGGCGCTGCTCAACGGCGGCTGAGTAATCGCAAGCTTGCTGGCTGCGCGCCCGAAATGCAACTCTTCAGCCAGGACAACAAAGTAGCGAAAAAAGTGAAGCTTCATGGTGCAGAAAAGTGGGGATGACTGAGTGCTGATTATCCTTCAATGATTCATAAAAAGAATTACTCTAGCCAAAAAAAGTATTAGACGCGAATGATTGCACCGGGGAAGATTAAGGTGCATCGATTGACTCGACGGTGCACATTCAAATTACAACCGGAGACGCTTCATGAAAATTTTTCCTCGTGTCTTGACCTTGGCGGCCAGCTTGCTGGCTGCTTCAGCCGCGATAAGCCAGACCTACCCTTCTTCGCCGGTCACGATGGTCGTGCCGTTTGCTGCCGGCAGCGGCACCGATTCCGTGGCGCGCATTGTTGCCAAGAAGCTCGGTGAGCGCCTGAAGCAACCTGTTCTGATCGACAACCGAGCAGGCGCCAACGCGCAGATTGGCGCCCAGTTCGTGGCCAAAGCCAAGCCTGACGGCTACACCTTGTTCATGACGACCAATACGTCGCACTCAGCCAATCCCAGTCTGGTGCTCAATCTCAAGTACGACCCGATCAAGGATTTCACACCAGTCACCCGTGTGGGCGAACTTCCGTTCGCGTTGGTGGTGAACAAAAACGATCCTGCTAAGTCGCTCAAGGGGTGGATCGATCAGGTCAAGGCCAATCCCGGAAAATTTTCTTACGCCACGCCGAATAGCACCTCGCTGGTGGCCTCTGAAACCATCAAGCGGATTGTCGGCCTGGATGTTGTTGCGATCCCCTATAAATCGAGTCCGCAGGCCCTCACCGATCTGATCGGCGGGTCCGTGCAAATGTATGTCGTGGATCTGGGTTCTGGCATGGGCATGATCAATGCGGGCAGCGTCCGGGTTCTGGGTGTCACAACGAAAGAGCCTTTGAAGTCGATGCCCGATGCGGTGCCCATCGCCAAGGAGGTCCCCGGATTTGACTTGACATCCTGGAACGGCATCTTCGGACCCGCTGGCATGCCCAAGCCTGTCGTGGACAAGCTGAACCTGGAACTGCAAGAGGTCCTGGCAGACAAGGAAGTGCAAAAAGCGCTGAGCCAGCTGGGCTTTGAAACCTGGCCGACCAAGACGCCGGAAGAGTTTGCCAAATACGTGGCTGACCAGCTCGTTCACTGGAGCACCCTCATTAAGCAAGCTGGCATCCGTCCGGAATAAACATGACCGCTCAGTGTTCAGCCTCCACTTCCGGTCCGCTGGCAGGTGTGAAGATTCTCGACCTGACCTCTGTCGTCATGGGTCCTTTTGCGACACAGATCCTTGCCCAATTGGGCGCAGAGATCATCAAGGTAGAGACCCCAGAAGGCGACAACATGCGCCATGTCGGCCCAATGTTCCATGCCGGCATGGGACATATCTTCTTGCATGCTAACGCAGGCAAGAGAAGCATCGCCCTCAATCTCAAGCATCCTGAAGGCCTTGAGGCCGCCTTGAAGATGGCAGAGGGTTGCGACGTGTTCATCAGCAACGTGCGGCCGCAGGCTTTGGCCCGCTTGGGGCTGGACTATGAGGCGATACGTCAGCGCAACCCACGCATCATCCATGTCAGCTGCTGTGGGTTTGATCAAGACGGTCCAGATGCCGCCCGTCCTGCTTATGATGATTTGATTCAAGGCGCAACAGGTGTGCCGTGGCTGATGGAGCAATATGGGATGCCCGAGCCCGCATATGCCCCCACCACGCTGGCAGATCGCGTCACAGGCTTGCATACTGTGTACGCAGTAACGGCTGCACTGTATGCCCGTAGCCAGTCGGGCGTGGGTCAGTCCGTGGTGGTGCCGATGTTTGAGGCCATGGCTCAGTTCATCCTGGGTGATCACATGGCAGGTCTGACTTTCGAGCCGCCGATTGGGAAACCCGGATACGCGCGCCTGCTGACGCCCCACCGCAAGCCTTATGTCACTAGCGATGGCATGGTTTGCGTCTTGATCTACAACGACAAGCACTGGAGATGCTTTTTTGAAGCCATCGGCGAGTCCGATGGCCTGGGTTGTGATCCGCGCTTTGTCACGCACAGCTCGCGTGCGGCCAATATTGACGAGGTCTATGCAGAAGTCGCCCGTATCATGCGCACCCGCACAACTGCGCAATGGCGCATATTGCTAGATGCTGCCGACGTGCCCAACATGCCGATGAATAGTCCGGAAGACTTGTTAGTCAATTCACAATTGCGTGCCACGGGGTTTATCAGTGACATCATTCATCCGACCGAAGGACCGATGCACGCACTCGCTCACCCTACCAAGTGGTCGGCCACGCCACCGGCGCGAAGCTTTTCGCCCGCTCCGAGGTTGGGTGAGCACACCCGACAGCTCCTGGAAGAAGCTGGCTACACCCAAGAGAGTATCGACGCCCTGATCGAACAGGGTACTTGCCGAACTGACGCCTGAAAGGACTTAGAACATGCAAAAGAGTTATCTAGTTCGTGCTGCAGATGTGCCTGCCTACCAGCCGGCCAATCACCATCACACAAGCAATCAACGGCTGATTGGTCCCGAGACCGTCGGGGCCCAGCAGATGGAGGTGTTGCTCGGAACGCTGCACAAAGGTGGTGGGGCCTTGCCCCATGCCCACCCCGGCATTGAGCAGGCCTGCTACCTGCTGGAAGGCACAGCTCATGTGGAGGTGGCAGGCCAGTCTTTTGATATGACGTCAGGCGACACCTGTTTCTTCCCTGCCGACCAAATGCACGTCTTTACGGTCACCAGTGACACCCCGGTGAAACTGCTCGTTATCTACAGCCCACCCTACGGCGAATCCCCCGATAACGTGATTCGCCACGACAACGCCCTTTCGAACATAGCCCCCAATGAACTTTGCATTAACCCCTGATCAAGAACAAATCCGCGACGCAATAGAGCGTGTCTGTGCGCCATTCAATGCCGACTACTGGTTGCGAAAGGACCAGGAAGGTGGATTTCCTGATGATTTTCATCATGCACTAGCTGATTCGGGCTGGTTGGGCATCGCCATGCCCGAGGTGTACGGCGGTGCCGGCCTGGGCATTAGTGAAGCGGCGCTCATGATGCATACGATTTCTGCAACAGGTGCCGGTTTGTCCGGTGCCTCTGCGGTCCACATGAATATTTTTGGCCTGCACCCTGCGGTGGTGTTCGGCACTGACGAACAAAAGCAGCGCTGGTTGCCCCCGCTGATTGCAGGCACGGACCGGGCCTGCTTCGGGGTGACCGAACCTAATACCGGTCTCAACACCTTGAAGCTCAAGACGCGTGCAGTGCGTCAAGGCGACCACTATGTCGTGCACGGTCAGAAAGTCTGGATCAGCACGGCCCAGGTAGCCAACAAAATATTGTTGCTCGCGCGCACGACACCGATCGAAGAATGCAAGGGCACGGAAGGTTTGAGCCTGTTCTACACTGACATGGATCGCAGCAAGGTGGAGGTCCGTGAAATTGAAAAGCTGGGTCGCAAGTGCGTTGACTCCAACCAGGTGTTCATTGATGGTCTGCGTATTCCCGTGGAAGACCGTGTCGGAGAAGAAGGCAAAGGGTTCAGTTACATCCTGCATGGCCTGAACCCGGAGCGCATCCTGATCGCCAGTGAAGCTGTGGGCTTGGGTCGCGCGGCACTCAAACGCGCCGCAGGTTATGCCAATGAGCGCGAGGTGTTTGGTCGCCCGATTGGACAAAACCAGGGCATCCAGCACCCTCTGGCCAAATCCTGGATGGAGCTGGAAGCAGCCGACTTGATGGTCCAGAAAGCAGCGTGGCTTTATGACCAGCATTTGCCGTGCGCTGCAGAAGCCAACAGCGCCAAATACCTTGCGGCAGAAGCTTGCTACCACGCTTGCGAGAACGCAATCTTCACCCACGGCGGTATGGGCTATGCCAAGGAGTACCACGTGGAGCGCTATCTGCGTGAGTCCTGGATTCCCCGTTTGGCACCCGTGAGCCCTCAGCTTATCTTGTGCTTCATCGCCGAAAAAGTGCTTGGCTTGCCCAAGTCTTACTGAGTCCGGGATGCTCACTGAATCGCCCCGTTTTCCGTGGGGGCCCGTTGGGTTAAGTCACGTCGGTATGACAGCCTGATCAGATAGCACCAGCGAAAATTCGCGCTTCAGGGAATAAATATTCGGATTGATTGTCAGAATTATCTAGGACTGAGTGGCGCGAATACACGGGAAGCAAGCTTGCGGAATCTGTTCGCGGCCGGGCTCTCTGTTTCGGCCATGTAGGCAAGCGCTAGTCCGATAGATGCCGCTGATGGAAAATCGACGAAAGGACGGTAGACGATCCTGTCGCTGACAAAGCGCTGCATGACCGACGGCACGAGTGCCACACCCAAGCCGCTTTCAACCAGAGCCAAGACAGTTTGGACTTG
>JAYUED010000005.1:0-2715 GCA_043739385.1 Betaproteobacteria bacterium
TAATCAGTTTGATATGACAACCGCCTTTTCCAGCATTGACACCCTTATCCAAGCTTTGCAACAAGCCGGTTACTACGCTGACCGCCGTCTAGCGACAGCTGTCTTCCTTGCTCTTAAACTCCAGCGTCCCTTGCTGCTCGAAGGTGAGCCCGGTGTCGGCAAAACTGAACTGGCCAAAGCGCTTGCAACCGTGCTTCATCGCCCACTCGTGCGTTTGCAGTGTTACGACGGACTGGAGCAGCGTGAAGCCTTGTACGAATGGAATTACCCCGCGCAGTTGCTGCACATGCGCGCCGCCGAAGCTGGCCACACGTCAGCAGCAGCCACTACCGATATTGAGCGCGAGGTCTACCAAGACTGTTATCTGATTCGCCGTCCGTTGTTGCAAGCGCTGCAAGCACCTGCGCCTGGAGCTGTATTGCTGATTGACGAAGTTGACCGCGCTGATGAGCCATTCGAAGCTTTTTTGCTCGAATATCTAGGTGAATACCAAGTCAGCATCCCTGAAATAGGCACCGTGAAGGCCGTGGTGCCGCCCGTGACGATTCTCACCAGCAACCGTACTCGGGATTTGAACGATGCGGTGAAGCGCCGCTGCCTCTACCACTGGCTGGACTACCCCGAGCGCGAGCGCGAACTCGCCATCGTGCGCGCGCAAGTCCCACAGGCCAGTGCTGCGCTGTCAGAGCAGGTGGCGCTGTTTGTCGGTAAGCTGCGCGGCGCGCCCTTCGCCAACGCTTTCCAACGGGCACCTGGCATTGCCGAGTGCGTGGAATGGGCTAAAGCCTTGGTGGCGTTGGATACGCTGGTGCTCGATCCGGAAGTGGTAGCTGATACCGCCGGTATTTTGTTCAAGCAGCGCGAAGATGTGGCGGCGTTGACGCAGGAAATGGCCGTGGATTTACTTGAACCTGATGTGGCGTGAAGGCCAGTCATGCAGTTAGGTGACGCCCGTGCCGGCAAGCTCGCCGACAACATCACAGGTTTTGGCCGTGCCCTGCGCCGTGCCGGCGTGCCTGCTGACGCTTCCCGTATCGCGCTAGCCCAGCAAGCCGCGATGCTCTTAGGTCTAGACAACAAGCCTGACCTGAGTGCCGCGATCGAGTCCGTCTTAGTAAGCCGCGAGCAAGACCGCTGGGTATTTCGCGAGCTCTTTGACGCCTACTTCCGTGACCCTGAGATTGCCAACAAGTTGTTGGCCCAGATGCTGCCAAGTGCAGAAGGAAAGGCCGAACCCTCCAAGCGCCGCCCGCGTGTGCGCGAAGCACTGTCGCCCCAAAAAGCCGTGGCCCAAGCGCTGCCCAAGCCCACGGACGCTAAAGTCGAGTTCGACGCTGCCATGACGGCCAGCGATTTGCAGCGCCTCAAGCACGCTGATTTCAATGCCCTGAGTGCCACGGAATACCACCTTGTCGAGCGTTTGGCGCGGGATATTCACTTGCCTATCCCCTGTGTACCTTCGCGCCGTACCCAGCCGGGCAGCCGGGGCCACCGCATTCACTGGCCTGGTGTGATGCACCAAGCGGCCCAGACGGGTGGCGAGCTGATGCGGCTACCGCGCCTGCAACGCCGCGCACAACCGTTGCCGTTGCTGGTGCTGGTCGATGTATCCGGCTCAATGGAGCGTTACGCCCGCTTGCTGCTGGCCTTTTTGCATGCAGCGACTCGAACGCATCGCCGCCGCGATGTGTTCGCCTTTGGCACCCATTTGACGGATCTCACCCCTGCTTTTGCGCTGGGCGATACCGATGTCATGCTTGCTACTGCTAGTGAATTGATAGCTGACTTCGCTGGTGGAACACGTTTAGGTGAGTCTTTAGGCACTTTGCGTAACCGCCATGCCCGCCGCTTGGTCGGTCGCCGTACTCTTGTGTTGGTGATTACCGATGGGCTGGACACGGGAGAGCCGGCAGAGCTAGCGCAAGAGCTCGCATGGCTGCGCCTCCACAGCCGCCGTCTGTTGTGGCTCAACCCATTACTGCGCTTTGACGGCTATTTGCCCACAGCGCGAGGTGCGGCGGTATTACACAGCCATGCGCATGGCATGGTGGCAGTTCACAATTTAGAACGTCTACAAGACTTGGCCAGTAGCATCGCCGCTTTGTTGGCCCGGTGATGCCGTTGATAGCCGGTTGATTTTAAAAAATTTATTTCTCTCATTCAAAGGATTTCCCCATGGATATGCAAGCCAGCCGAACCCTCGCTATAACCCAGCAGCAAGCCTGGGACGCGCTGAACGACCCCGAAGTCCTTAAACTTTGCATACCCGGTTGCGACAAGGTGGAGCCCACGGGTGAGGGCCAGTACGCCATCGGCATGGCGCTCAAAATTGGCCCGGTTTCAGCTAAGTTTGGCGGCAAGATTAATTTGACCGATATCGTGCCACCGCACAGTTACACCATCACCTTTGAAGGGCAAGGCGGTGCCGCAGGGTTTGGCAAGGGCGACGCCAAAGTTAATCTGATACCGCTGGCCGATGGTGCGCCAGGTTGCGAGCTGGGCTATGTGGTTCACGCGTCGGTAGGGGGCAAGATCGCCCAACTGGGTCAGCGCTTGATCGATGGTGCTGCTAAATCCATGGCAGAAGATTTCTTCACGCGCTTTGACCTAGAGATGCAGCGCCGCTACCCCGCACCGCCTGCAGTTGATATGCCGATTGATGCGGCTAATGGAGCAGAAAACCCTACCGGCAAATTAGAGGTTAAAAATAGCTCT
>JAYUED010000006.1:0-2674 GCA_043739385.1 Betaproteobacteria bacterium
AATCTGCGGGTAGTGCAGCGTGAGTGCATCGGGCTTTAGCGCAATTCCTCAGCTTGGTTTCGGTCAGGTCAGGCACGCGCGCTTAAAGCCAGTTCAGAACACTTTTTCCTACCCCACCTATTTTTTAATGCTGCCGATGCGCGCCATGCAGCAAAACGGCAGCGGCGCACTGGCACATAACCACGGCAGCCTGCTGAGTTTTTTTGACCGCGACCACGGCGACGGGCGTGAAAACGCCGTCAGCTGGATAGATGAACTTTTGCAGCGCGAAGGCGTGGAAGACGCAGCAGGCGAGGTCTGGCTACACACCTACCCACGCGTATTGGGCTACACCTTCAAGCCCGTCAGCTTCTGGTATTGCCACCGTGCTGACGGCAGCCTGCGTGCCATCGTTGTCGAGGTCAACAACACTTTTGGCGAGCGCCATTGCTACCTGCTAAATGAGCCCGCCTATGGGCACGAGCTCAAGGCCAACAAGGTTTTTCATGTGTCGCCGTTTTGCACGTTAGAAGGTGGTTACCGGTTTCGCTTTATGCGCAGTGCTCATGGCGGAGTGGAGAAGACAGTCGCCCGCGTGGACTACGACGACAACACCGGACCGCTGCTGGAAACCAGCGTCAGCGGCACGCTGGAGCCAGTTACCCGCAGCAGCCTGCGCAAGGCACTCTGGGGTTATCCGGCCATGACCTTTGGCGTGATAGCCCGGATTCACTGGCAGGCCTTCAAGCTGTGGAAGAAGCGCGTGCCGTTTATCAAAAAACCCCAGGTTCCTGAAATATTTGTGACGCGCTGAACTTTGCCCCCAACCCTTTTCGCCAAACTTTTGTTAAATCCATGAGCACCTCTACATCAAACACCTCGGTCTTTTCAATGCCAGGCAATGCACCCACAGCGGCGCGTACCGCCCTGAAGATGTTGCTGCGACTCAAGCACGGCACGCTCACCGTCAAGCTGCCCGATGGCTCGGTGCAGCGCTTCGGCAACGGTCAGGCACCCATGGCCAGCCTGCATTTACTGAACTGGAATGTGTGCGGTGCTGCGCTCAAATCCGGCGACATCGGTTTTGCTGAAAGCTTTATCGCAGGCGACTGGACCACGCCGCATTTAACCGAGTTGCTGCGCGTATTCATCGTCAACCGCAAGGAAGTCGAAGACGTGATTTACGGCACCTGGCTGGGCCGCTTCGCCTACCGCATCAAGCACCTCCTAAATCGCAATACCAAAGCCAACAGCCAGAAAAACATCCACGCGCACTACGATCTCGGCAATGCGTTTTATGAATTGTGGCTCGATGGCACGATGAACTATTCGTCGGCGATTTTTGAAACCCCTGAAACATCGATGAAAGACGCGCAACACGCCAAGGTACGCCGCGCCCTGCGCATGGCACGCGTCAAACCAGGCGACCGCGTTTTAGAGATCGGCTGCGGCTGGGGCGCGCTGGCCGAAAAAGCCACCAAAGAATTTGATGCCTCCATCGTCGGCGTGACACTGAGCACAGAGCAACTCGACTGGGCCAAAGCCCGCATGCAGCGCGAAGGGGTATTGGATAAAGCTGATCTGCGTTTGCAGGATTACCGAGACATTGGAAAAACCACAACTGACGAGCCATTTGACGCGGTTTGTTCGATTGAAATGGTCGAAGCCGTCGGCCGTGAATACTGGCCTGAATATTTTCAAACGGTACACCGCCTGCTCAAACCCGGCGGCTACGCCTGCATCCAAAGCATCGTGATCGCCGACGAGTTGTTTGACCGCTACGTCGCATCTACCGACTTTATCCAACAGTACATCTTCCCCGGTGGTTGCCTGCCCTGCCCAAGGGAGTTCAGGGAACAAGCTAACGTAGCGGGCTTTGAAGTGGTGGACGAATTTGCCTTTGGCCAGGACTACGCACGCACGCTGCAACTGTGGCGTGATGCCTTCATGGCACAGGAGTCACATGTGTTGCAACTTGGATTTGACAAGCGCTTCATTCGGATCTGGGAGTTTTATCTCGGCTACTGCGAAGCGGCTTTCAAAGAAGCCAACACCGATGTGGTGCAGTACACCCTGCGCAAAAAGTAATGATTCGCGAAACCCTCATCGTCTGCGCTGCGCTGCTGGTGCAGCTTGCGCTGCCGGTGCTGGCGCAGTCCGTTGATGCGCAGCGTGAATTACCTGCCGCTTCAATTTCTGTGGAAGACACGCGACCAGAACTCAAAGACCTGCTGCCGCAAAGCCGCCTGGTAGGCAAAGGCAGGCTCACTTTTTTCGGCCTTCAGGTGTATGACGCACGTTTGTGGAGCGTGGGCAGTTTCAAGGCTGAGAACTTTGCGACCCAACCGTTTGCGCTGGAACTGTCCTATCTGCGGGACTTTAAAAACCGGGCAGTAGCGGAACGCTCCATCCTTGAGATGCGCCGCTCCGCCAACATCAGCGACGCGCAGGCTGCGATCTGGATTGAGGAGATGATGCGCGCCTACCCTGACATCAAAAAAGGTGACCGCGTGATGGGCATCAACAAGCCAGGCGTTGGTGCTGCGTTTCTGGTCAATGGCAAGCCCACCAGCGAGATTCGTGACCTTGAGTTTTCCCGCCTGTTTTTCGGCATCTGGTTATCCCCCAAAACGTCTGAACCGAAATTACGCAGCGCCTTGCTTGCAGGGGCGATGTGAACCCGACCAGCGTCAGC
>JAYUED010000007.1:0-148423 GCA_043739385.1 Betaproteobacteria bacterium
TCAGATTGAGCTTCAAGTTGGCTTGTTTCATGGGCTGTATTTTCTCAGGCCGGGCTTACTGCAAGCACACAGGTGCCAGAGTTATGCAGAGCTTCCTTAACTACATTCACATGAAGGCACCTGTTTACGACGCATTCCTGGTCCAGGTTTGGAATCCGTCGATCCGCGACGATATGACGACACCCGTTATCAAGGTAATGAGTGAGTCGGAGGCCAACTCCACTTGGCTTGCCGTTGCCCAGGAAGATACGCCAACGCGGCACAGTTGGTGGGTCGCAGGAACGTCACACGGTGACCAGACTCAACGCTTTGGTCGGACAGGCGTGTTCACGCGCGACCTGGGGGCGACTAACGTGAAGAATGACGCCTGTGCTACTGGGGTTCCGACGCGGCCGCGTACGCCGCTGCGTCATGTAATCAATTCGGCTATTTACCATTTGCAGATGCAGATTAAAAGCGGCGCGATACCGCCTTCTGGCCCCGCCTTTACGACAGCCTTCAAGGGCGCATCAATCTCGATCGTGCGTGACGCAAACGGTAACGCGCTCGGTGGCATTCGCATGGCGTCGTCCGACGTGCCGGTCGCTCGCGCCGATGGCCTGGACTGCGGCGGTTTCATTGGAGCCTGGGTTCCATTCACCGAGGAAAAGTTGAAAAGTCTCTATGCCACGCATGCTGACTATGTCGGCAAGGTAATTGAGGCAGCCGATAGGTCGGTCAAAGCCGGGTTCATCCTGCCCGAGGATGCCGCGCAAACAGTCGCCGAGGCGCGTGCGTCGACCCACGGCCTGGGTCTTCCATGTGGACCGCTGTGTCTCAGCGCCGGCCATGCCACATTCGATTTTTCATCCACAGGGCTTCTGCGGGACAATACGCTCTACTACGATGTTCGTGGTGGTGAGACCTTGCTCAGCGCGGTCGACAACGCGCATCTCGAGGCTGCCAAGGGCTATGCCGAGCCGGTCAAAAGCCTTGCGCGCCGCGAACACTTTCAGGCAGCAGTCGTGGTGTTGCAAAAATACATGGGTTTGGTAGACAGCGCGAAAAGCGAACAGCGCCTGACTGCCACGGCTGCATCCGTCCTGGTAGAACAGGCGCGCAACATCATCAAAGGCCTGATCGAAGGCTGAAGGGCTTGCATCGGCGCAACTGACCCTGCGCCGATGCATCAGTTACGCCAGGTCCAAGCGAAGTGGCTGCGTGACAATCTTCAGGTAAAAGTCAGCTGGCAGTTCACGACCATAGATGCCGGTGTGAAGCTTGAACGCCTGTATTCGATAACTTTCGCTTGACGTGACACTAGTCGGCGAAGATACCTAGCGTCTTGACCAGTGGGCCGAAACGCGCGCGGTCTTGGCGCATGAGCGTGTCCAAATCGGCAGGTGAGCTGAGGGTGGCGGTCAGACCGAAATCTCCCAACCGCTTCTTCATGTCGGGCTGCATCACGGCCTTGTTTATCTCTGAGTTGAGCATCGCAATCACGTCGTTTGGCGTGCTGGCTGGCGCGAAGATGCCGAACCATACGGAGATGTTGAGGTCGGGATGGAATTCCTTGAACTCTGGCAAATCGGGAAACACTTCCCGTGCGGCTGGGCCGCTGGCGGCGATGGCGATCACGTTGCCAGCTTTCACCTGCGGCGTGGCCTCGGCCATGCTCACGATCACCGCTCCCACCTCACCGCCCATCAATCCCTGCAGCGCTGGCGAGGTGCCCTTGTAGGGCACATGCGTCATCTCGATACCAATCCGGTTGGCCAGCAGTTCCATGGCCATATGCGACGGATGACCTGAGCCACCGGTGCCGAAGTTGATGGCCTTTGGTTTGGACTTGGCCAGTTGGATGAACTCCTGCATGGTCTTCACCTTGAGCTGCGGACTCACAAGCAGCACGAGCGTTGCTTTGCCGAGCAAAGCGACGGAACGGAAGTCCTTCACCGGGTCGTAGGGCAGCTTGGTATAGACGAAAGGGTTGACCACCATGACCGCGTCGGGCGCAAGCAGCAGCGTGTAGCCGTCGCCCATCGA
Organism: Betaproteobacteria bacterium; assembly: GCA_043739385.1. GTDB lineage: Bacteria > Pseudomonadota > Gammaproteobacteria > Burkholderiales > Burkholderiaceae_C > Defluviibacillus. The sequence goes on from JAYUED010000007.1 coordinate 2,026, forward strand.
TTTCGCCACGTAGTCGGCGGCAATGCCACCGGCCGCACCCGCGCGGTTGTCCACGATACCGGGCTGGCCCAGGCCATCAGACAGCTTCTGCGCGATTGCGCGTGACAGCACGTCGCCCAAGGCGCCGGGCGGGCTGCCGACCACAACTTTGATCGGGCGCGACGGATACTTCTGCGCCAGTGCAGGCAGGCCGGTGCTCGCGGCCAGGCTGGCGGCCAGCAAGCGGAACAGCGCCGTGCGGCGAGAAGGGGCGAGGTTCAGATTTTTCATTAAGTTCTGCGTTTTGGTTTTTGTTTGGCTTCAGATTTCGCGATGAAAGGCAGCGCAGTTGGCAGCGTTGCCTCAGTGGGTGCTGACAGCAGCAACATGGCCTCCGCCATGCGCATCCAGGTGGCCAGCAGGCGCTGGTATTCAGGGTCGGGCCCGGCAATGACCTGGCGGATGCCGAAGCCGCGGCCGAGGGCAAAGGTCAGCCGCACCACATCACGCGCCTGCGGCGCGGGATGGCCGGCTTCAAGGAGCGCATCTAGCCAGGCCTGCTCAACGGGCAGCCGGTACTGCTGCGCGAGCCGCTTGACGTCAGCACCCAGCGCGGAGTTGGGGTCCACCATCATCAGGTCCAGCGACATCAGGAAGTCGTCGCCCAGGAAGAACTCATTGCTGTCGGCTACCAGCAATTGCAGCATGCGCGCGGGCGCCGCGAGTGCCGCGTCCACACGGGCTAGCGCCCGGTTCTGGGTAGTGCGGAACACCTCTTCCAGCGCCTGAAGCACCAGCATGTCCTTGGCGGGGAAGTGGTGTGTCTGTGCACCCTTGGAAACGCCCGCCAGCTCGGCCACCTCGGCCGTACGGAAACTCGCGTAGCCCTTTTTCTTCAGCAACTGGATCGCTCCGTCGATGATCTTTTTCTGTGTGAGTTGCGTGCGTTCTGCCTGGGTACGGCGATTGCGGGGTGCGGCGGCGGTCTTGGGCGGCGTTTTGAGCATGGCATCAGGTCAGGAGTGGAGCGATACCCATAGTGTCATCTCACCGATGCCGTCGCAGGCCACGCGGATCTCATCGCCCGGCAATACCGGCCCTACGCCTTCAGGCGTGCCCGTCAGGATCACGTCGCCCGGGTACAGTGTGTACATGTGGGAGGCGAGCGAGATCAGGTCGGGGATGTCCACCGTCATCGCACCGGTCGAGCTGTGTTGGCGGCGCTTACCATTGACCCACAGCGACATCGTGAGCGCGTGCGGGTCGGCAATCTCGTCCGCCGTGACGAACCAGGGGCCCAGTACGGTGTAACTGTCGGGGGACTTGCGGTAGCTGCGGTCTTCAGTGCCGCGCACTGTCATGTCCAACCCCAGGGTGTAGCCGGCCACGTGCGCCATGGCATCCTCGCGTGAAATCGAATGCCCGGTCTTACCGATGACCACCGCAAGTTCCACCTCGTGATCGGTGCGCCGGTCGGGAAGGATGATCTGCACGCCCTCGGCCGGCCCGGCGATGGCCGAGGTAGCCTTGAGGAACAGGCCGTAGGTCTCTGCCGGCCGCTCGATACCAGCCAGCGCTTTGGCATGAAAGCCGCCCGGGTCCACGCCCGCATCCTTCGTGTCCTGCTGTACATGCAGCCGGTAGTTGGCCGGCGCTGCCATCACCTTGCTCGGGTTGGTAAGCGGGCTGTTCAGCCGCACGGCTGACAGCTTCAGCGTCTTCGCGGTTTCACGTGCCCGGCGCACGGCCGGCAGCAGCGCCGCCAGGTGCACCACCAGGGGGTCGCCCAGCGGCACTGGCCAGCGAACGGCCGGTAGCACGTCGAGGGCAGCCGTGACGTCGTGGACGTCGTCGCCCTCGACCCAGCCTAGGCGGCTGTCATTGAATCGGCACAACTTCATCTGGAGTCCTTCTTTATATGTCGTGTGATTCGTGAGATTTTGCGCAGCCGTCTTCCAGTTTCCAGAGCCAGTCTAGGCAGCGGTACAGATCTTCCGTGGTGCGCTCCTGCAACTGCTGGGTGCGTACTTCAGCGTCGATACCGCCACAGTGGTAGGTATGCCAGAGCGCGCGCGATTCCAGCACCACGCGCGATGTGCGCAGGTAGCGCTTGCGTTCAAAAGCTCTGAACGCAGCGGCCGGGTCGTCGGTATGCGCACCCATCAGCGCGGTGAGTTCGGCCGCGTCTTCCAGGGCCATGCCCGCGCCCTGTGCGAGGGATTGCAGCGTTGCGTGGGCCGAGTCACCTAAAAGCGTGACACGGCCGTCGCTCCAGCGGCGGATGGGGTTCCGGTCTGCAATCGCCCAGCGACGGTCCAGATTCACAACCGAAACCACGTCGTTCACCTCGGCCTGCGCATCGGCGCACACACGTGCGATGTGCTCACGGTAGGCGCCGTTGTCCGCCGGCTCCACACCTTCGGGTACCTTGAAAACAGCCACGATATTCATCTCGGTGTGGCCGCGCAGCGGGTAGTAGATGACGTGGAACCCGTCGCCCGTGAACATGGTGACGCCGGTACGCTTTTGCATGCGCGCCGGCGCGTCCTGCATGGGGACGATGGCGCGGTGCGCCACGTAGCCGGTATCACGCGAGACGTCGTCAGGATGCATTTGCGCGCGCAAGCACGAACGCAGGCCGTCAGCCGCCACGAGTGCGGAGCCGGTTATGCTGCCACCGCTCCCGGTTTGCAGGGTCACACCGCTGGGCGTCTGCGTGAAGCCCGTCACGGTGGTGGCCTGGTTCAGGTCCACGCCCGGCATGGCGCGCACGGCCTTGAGCAAAATTTCGTGCAGGTCTACGCGATGAATGGCGATGTAGGGTGCCGCATAACGCCGCTCAAACACTTCGCCCCTCAGTGGCACGCGCAGGAGGCGCTGACCGGTGTAAGCATCCAACAGTAGCAGCTCGTCGGGCAGGTAAGCGGCCTGGCGTACCTCGCGTTCCAGGCCCAGCTTTGCCAGCACGGGCAGCACGTTGGGGCCGATCTGCACGCCGTAGCCGATGGGCGCGATCTCGGCAGACTGCTCCAGCAGCCGCACCTTGCGTCCCTGGCTGCCCAGACCCAGCGCGGTGGCAACACCGCCCAGACCGCCGCCTACGATCAAAACAGGTTCGACGCTCATGGGCAGGCCTGCAGATCGTAGTAGCCGCAAAAACGCATCACGCCCTCGTCGCTCAGTTCGACGACCACCGCATCCTCATTCGCTTCGTGCACGACGCGCGCCCCCAACGGCGCCACGAAAACGTCGCCGAATGTCCAGTCGAAGCGCTCATCGCCCACGGCACTGTTGCCGCTACCGCGCAGCACCACGTGAATAGCGTTAGCATTGCGGCAAAACGGCGTGCCGCGCCAGCCGGCTTCCCATTCGTGCACCTTGATCGTGATGGTCGGCATCAGGGCCGAGGTCACGTCAATTGACTTGCCGAAGAACGCGGTGCCGGTGTCGGCATCGGCCAGCAGCTTCTCGATCTGCGACCACTCGATGCGCATCGGCGACTGCTCCACCCGCTCGGCATTCGCCTCCCAATGTTCCGGATGGTCTTGCGCCTTCATCGGTTCCAGCAAGTGCACCAGTGGAAGATCCAGGCAGTCGAACCAGAACGCCTGCTCGCTGCCTTCGTGCCCGTGCCCATGCCAGTGGCCACCGGGCGTAAGGACGATATCGCCGGTCTCCATCGGGTGTTGGTTGCCATTCACCACCGAATATGACCCGCGCGATTCGAGAATCACGCGCAACGCGTGCGCCGAATGGCGGTGCGAGCGCGCCTTTTCGCCGGGCAGGATCGACTGATAGGCGCCGACCAGCGTGCGTGTGGTTGCGAAGTCGTTGCCCTCGATGGGGTTGCGCAATACGAAGTTGCGGCGCTCGGCGAGGTCGGTACCGATCACGCGGCCTGCAGCGAGCAAGGCAGGGCGAATTTCCGAGTAGCGCCAGTGCACCGGCATGAAGTGCGAGCGCGGTGACGGCCAGAACAGTGGCTGCTTGCGCGGCACCCAGCCAGGCGTGCAGTTCTGCGCGTCAATCGCGCGCACAAGTTCGGCTACGTCGCGGATGGCGTCGTAGCGGGCAGCGGCTTCCAGTACTTTTTCAGACATTAATTTCCTTTGCGGGTTTGAGAATGCGGTCAGGCAACTACTGCTTCCTTGCGTGGGTGGCGCAGCGCGTCCTGTGCGGCCAGGCGTCCGAAGATGCAGCCCTTGGCGAGAGACGAGCCGCTGAGGTAAGACGCACCATGCAGGCCGCCCATCACTTCACCGGTGGCATATAGGCCGGGTATGACGGCGCCGAACACATCCAGCACACGCGCTCGTGCATCCGTGTGCAGTCCGCAGTAGGTTGAGTTGAGGCCGGTGGTGCAGGCGATGCCGTAGTACGGACCTGTAGTGAACGCGTGCGGCTTGCCATAGCCGGCCGTCAGGCAATCGCGGCCCATGTCGTCCGGGCCGCGACCTTCGCACGCGGCGTTGTAGCGGTCCACTGTGGCCTGCAGGTGGTCGGCAGGCAGGCCCAGTGCCGCCGCGAGTCCGGCCAGCGTGTCGGCACGTTTGATGAGCCCGGCCTCGAGCGCTGCGTTGTAATCGTCCACCGTCGGGAAGGGGGCCGATTGGCCCATGATGGCCTGATCGAAAATCTGCACACCGACGGCGCGCGGCTGCTTCAGGCATTCCTCGCCGATCACCTTGTACGACTCCGATTCGTTGATGAACCGCTCGCTGTTCAAGTTGACGATCATTCCACCCTTGTACATGGTGTGCACGAGGTGGGGCGCGATGCTCTCTTTGCCGGGCAACGGTGCCGATGCCGGTGCGCCGAAAGTGCCTTTGGTGAAGCCCATGTCCACCATGTCCGCACCCAGGGCCCAGGCCATGCGCAGGCCATCACCCGTGTTGCCTTCACCACCCATCGGCTTGGCGTCAGCGAGGTGTGGCGCGAAGCGCGCCACCATGTCGCGCGATCGCGAGAAGCCTCCGGTGGCGATGATCACGCCTCCTTCTGCGCCTATGCATTCGCCGTTGGCTAATTCCACGCCGGTGACCCGGCGCTGGGTGCCCTCGCCGCTTGTCAAAAGGCGCTTCACACCAGCGTTTGAGCGGAACGCACCACCAGCGCCCACTAATGCTTTGTGCAGTAAGCGCAGCATGGCCTTCGGGTCCAGGCTGTGCAGGCGTGGTACCGACTGCCCGCCGTTTAACGTCACGTTGTCGAACACCAGTCCCAGGTCTTCAAGCCAGCGATAGGCGTCGTACTGGTGCTCCGCATAGGCATGCATGATGGCCGGATCACCCGCGTTGTGACTGCAAGTGATCAGGTCTTTCTCAAGCAGCTCGGGCGTGTCGGCAATGCCTTGTTCCTTTTGTACCCGCGTGCCGGCGAACGCGAACGCGCCACCACACATCATGGTGCTGCCACCGTACTCAGGCATTTTTTCCAGCAGCAGGACAGAAGCGCCTGAACGTGCCGCTTCCAGCGCGGCGCAGTGGCCGGCCATGCCGGCGCCGATGACGATGACGATGACGTCACAACTTTTGTTATCGATTTGCATGCTTACTCCTTGGTATGAGGCTCGATGGTCTTCTCGTCAAGAGATCGTGAAACCACTGTCGAGACGGAAAGTCTGGCCGGTAGTCACCCGCGACTCGTCAGAAGCCAAATAGACGGCCATGGACGAAACCTCGATGGGCTGGATCGGGCCCAGTAGGTTCTTGCTGTTCTCTGAAGAAACGTCCCGGCCTTTGCTCCGCTCAAGTGATCGCTCCGTCAGGGTGTGTGTCGGCGCAATGGCGTTCACACGTATGCGTTGAGGCGCGTAGTGCACCGCCATGGAACGCGTCATTGAAACCACGCCGCCCTTGGAAGCGCTGTAGGCATCACGCCCTCGAACGCCGGTCAGTGCCGTGACTGAAGCGGTGTTGATGATGGAGCCGCCGCCGGCCTTGATCAGTTCCGGAATTGCGTGGCGACAGCAAAGCCAGACGCTGAAGAGATTCAGTGTGATGGATTTCCAGAAGATTTCGCTGTCGGTGACCTCCGCCACGCCACCGTCCCCAGGCAATGCGGCACCCGCGTTGTTGTAGAGAACGTCGAGCCGGCCGTAGGCCTCTGTTGCGACGCGAATGGCTTGCACAACCGATTTCTCATCAGTCACGTCCGTATGTGCAAAGACGGCATTTCCGCCCGATGCCCGAATCTCATCCACAACACTGCGTCCGGCTTCTTCCATCAGGTCCGCGACGACAACCAACGCCCCCTCTTTAGCAAACAGTTGGGCTGAAGTTCGTCCGATTCCGTTGCCACCTCCAGTGATCAGGGCGACCTTGTCTTTCAAGCGATTCATGAGAGGGCCTTATGGGTTATTCGACTTGCAAACCGAGCTTCTTGATGATCCGTCCCCACACCTCAGCGTCCGACTTCATGCGTACATTCATTTGTTCGGCAGTGCCGCCTATCGCGCCTAGCGACCACGTCGCCAGAAACGCCGTCATCTCAGGGCTTGAAAGCTGGGCAGTGATGGCCTCATTCAGATTCTTGACTACGTCTGCAGGCATGCCTGCAGGACCTACAATCCCAATCCAGACTTCCGGAATATCGACGCCGCTGAAACCGGCTTCGGCTATCGTGGGAACGTCAGGCAAACTTGGGAGCCTGTTCTTGCTCGTCACTGCCAGCGGCACGAGGCGACCCGCCTTGATGAAGGCCGAGGTTCCCCCCACATCCTGAAGGCCAATGTCCACATCCCCTGCCACCACGGCCTGGATCGCGGGCGTTGCGCCCTGGAACGGAATTTGAAGCAGATCTATGCCAAGCTTCGAGTTCAGGAGTTCGGTAGCCAGTGTGTAGGGCTGTGCGGTTCCCGAAGAGCTGAATGTCAGTTTCCCCGGATTGGTCTTGGCCTGCTCAACCAGTGCCACTAGCGTGTTGATTTTTTTCTTCGGATTTGCAAACACAACGCTCTGCACCTCGGCCATCACGACCACAGGTGTGTAGTCCTTCTGGGCGTCGTAGCCCAATGGCGTTTTGTAAAGTGCGGGGAGCATGGAGAACGGCGTAGTCGCGGTCAAATACAGCGTGTAGCCGTCCGGTTTGGATGAGAGGACGTACCTAGTCGCAATCAGGGTGTTGGCACCGGGTTTGTTCTCCACAAGCACCGGCTGTCCGTAGCGCTTGGTCAGGCCATTGGCCAGTGTGCGAGCAGCGGCATCCAGCGCCCCGCCTGCGTTGTAGGGAACAATGATGTGAATTGGCTTGGTCGGAAATGACTGGGCCAAACAGTGCATCGCAGAGCACGCGAGAGTGCCGAGCAGCAGCAGGTGTTTGGTCTTGTTAAGCAATTTCATGGTTGTCTCCGTTAGCGGTTTTAGGTAATTGAAAGGCTGAAAGGCTTGCGGCAGGGGCCACTATGTCGGCATTGATCTCTTTCCAGCTCGTGCAGGCGTTCCTTGACGAGCTGGTCGTTCAGCAATGTTTCTTTGGTTTTCATGAAGCCTTAGCTGTAAACAAACCGACTGAATGGTTTGTATTATTGCGAACCAATCAGAGCTGCACATCAGGGTTTTCGCTATGCGTGACCCATGAGTGCAGAACTGGAGTGCGCGATCAGCCCAAAAGCGGCCCGATGGCAGCGACTGGAACCACTGATGGCTGTTGTTGCCCCGGATGGAATCGACGCTTACCGCCATGGGCGGACGTAGCAACATCTTTGGCTCGATGCCCTAGTTGCGTCAAGAGAAAAGTGGCGTGGGCAATAAGGAGGGATGGAAAATTAAAAAGTGACGTTGACGGTAGCAGACGTTCAACCGCCAGCATGCGAAGCGAAGTCGCTGCGTGGCAGCGTCGACGTGGCAATCTTCAGGCAAAAGTCAGCTGGCAGCTCACGACCAAAGATGCCCGTGTCAAGCTTAAACGCCTATATTCGACAACTTTCGCTTGACATGCCCTTGGCCTTCAGCATCCCTTTGGTCTCAATGAACGCCATCACTGCATCCACGCCCGTCAGCGTTTTCAAATTCGTCATCACGTAAGGTTTCAGCCCTTTGGCCGTGGTGCGCATCCGCACGGTGTCAGCTTCCATGACCGCCAAGTCGGCACCCACGTAAGGGGCCAAATCGGTTTTATTGATGATGAATAAATCGCTCTTTGTGATCCCAGGCCCGCCTTTACGGGGTATTTTTTCGCCAGCGGCCACGTCGATCACATAGAGCGTGAGATCGCTCAGCTCGGGGCTGAAGGTGGCCGCCAGGTTGTCGCCGCCAGACTCGATGAACACCACGTCGGCATTCGGGAAGTCCACCAGCATCCGGTCAATCGCTTCAAGATTGATCGACGCATCTTCGCGGATAGCGGTGTGCGGGCAGCCACCGGTTTCCACACCCATGATGCGTTCGGCGGGCAGCGCACCGCTGACGGTTAGCAGGCGCTGGTCTTCTTTGGTGTAGATGTCGTTGGTAATGGCCACCAGATCGTAGCGGTCGCGCATGGCTTTGCAGAGCATCTCCAGCAGCGTGGTTTTACCGGAACCGACCGGGCCACCAATGCCGACGCGCAAAGGTGGGAGTTTTTTGGTGCGGTTTTTAATGTGGTGCAAAGCGGATGTGCTGATGTTCATGGCGGCAGGGGTGTCAGGGTTGGAGGGGGGCTGGTTTAACTTCTGAACAAGCGGGAGTATTGGGTTTCATGCCGCGCCGAGAGGATGGCGAGCATGGGGGTGAAGGCTTGGCGGTCATCGTCGGTGAACGCGAGGGCACGGGTGACGGTGTCGGGAATAGCGGCGCTTAGGCGGGCGAGGATTCGCTGCCCTGCGCTTTGGCCAAGCGGCACGGATTTGACGGCAGCGGCGACCATGTTTTCTGCCCAGCCAAAGGCAAACGCCAACCCCACATCCTGCACGCTGGCCCCAGTTCTGGCGCCGGCAAAAGCGAAGGCGATGGGGTAGGTGGGCGAGGTGTCTTTGAGTGCATGGGTAAATTGATCTTGTGCATCGGCATGGTGCAACCGCAGCCATTCCACAAACGATCGGCCCATTTGCACGGTTTGCTGGCGCAACTCCGCTGATTCGCGGGTGTGCAATACCCAGTTGTTCAGTTGCTGAAGTCTTGCGACATCACCTTCTTGCCATGCGGGCATAGCCTGTGCAACCACCGGCAGATCACTGCGGGCCAGCGCCAGGTGCAGTTGATCGATCAGCCAATCAGATGCTATGGATTCAGTAGCTACTCCGGCCCATTCAACACTGGCTTCAATCACTTCAGAGTAAGAAAATCCCCCAATTGGCAAGGCCGGAGAGGCCAGCCAGATGAGCTGAAGCAGGCTGGACGGTGATACAGGTGTCATTCAGTGCTTGTGTGAATGACCGTGGCCATCACTGTGACCGTGATCGTCCCCGTGATCACAGTCAGGGCCATGGACATGTGGCGCGGCTTTCACTGGAATAGCGATGGGTTTACGTGCGGTCGGCTGCGTGGGCTCGTGGCTGTGCGCAGGGCCATGGGCTGTGTAAGCCCCATTTTCAGGCTCAAACGCGGTGTGTGCCTCACGCACTATGAGGTGCATGGCGCGCAGCATGTCCGCCAGCACATGGTCAGGCTCAATCTTCAGGTGGTCGGGTCGCAGCTCAATCGGTACATGGCGGTTGCCCAGGTGGTAGGCGGCACGGGTCAAATCAAACACCGTGCCGTGCTCCGTACAGTGGGTGATGACCAGCACTGGCTGCGGCGCGGCGAGCACACGCACCAGCGAGCCATCTTCAGCCACCAGCACATCGCTCCCGCGCACGGCAGTGCCACGCGGCAGGAAAACGCCCAACTCCCGACCCAGTGAATCGGTCGCATCAAAGCGACTTTTTTGGCGCACATCCCAATCGAGTTCCAGGGTGGCAGCGCGTTTGAGCAGGATGGGAGCAAGGCCTTGGCCTTGGGGCATGAGTTTGTTGGCGGTGAGCATAGGTTGTCAGGTGAGGTGCGGTGAGTTAGCAGTGTGACTGCATGTGCAATAACTTATAAGGTGAACAATGCCAGTGCTTGCAGGCTTTTAAAAGAGAAAATACCGCTGCGCCATGGGCAGCACTGTTGCTGCCTCGCAGGTCAACAGAACCCCATCTGCCCGAACCGCATAGGTTTGCGCGTCTATTTCCATCTTTGGCAAATAGGCGTTGTGCACCATGTGCTGTTTACGGACTTGGCGGATGTTCTTCACAGCGCTCAGTGCTTTGTTCAAACCAAAGCGCTCCTTTATGCCCGCATTCAAACCTGCTTGGGACACAAAGGTTAGAGAGCCTCGCGTCAACGCACCGCCATATGCGCCGAACATCGGCCGGTAGTGCACTGGTTGGGGCGTGGGGATGGACGCATTCGGGTCACCCATTGCCGCCATGGCGATAAAGCCGCCCTTCAGGATTAACGCCGGTTTCACGCCGAAAAATGCAGGTTTCCAAACTACCAAATCGGCCCATTTACCTTCCTCTATGCTCCCCACCTCATGGCTGATGCCGTGGGCAATAGCGGGGTTGATGGTGTATTTGGCAATAAAGCGTTTGACGCGAAAGTTATCGTTACGCGCAGTGTCTTCAGGTAACTTACCCCGCTGGATTTTCATTTTGTGCGCCGTTTGCCATGTTCGCAGGATGACTTCACCCACACGGCCCATGGCTTGGCTGTCGCTGCTCATCATGCTGATGGCGCCTAGGTCGTGCAGCACGTCTTCGGCAGCGATGGTTTCCTTGCGGATGCGGCTTTCGGCAAACGCCAAATCCTCCGCGATGGCCGGGTCGAGGTGGTGGCAGACCATCAGCATGTCGACATGCTCATCCAGCGTGTTGTGCGTGTACGGCATGGTGGGGTTGGTGGAGCTGGGTAAGAAGTTCGCTTCACCCACCACACGCAGAATGTCTGGTGCGTGCCCACCGCCCGCACCTTCGGTGTGAAAGGCGCACAGGCCGCGGCCCTTAGTCGCGGCAATGGTGTTTTCGACAAAGCCGGACTCGTTCAGGGTGTCGCTGTGGATGGCGACTTGGGTATCGGTTTCTTCGGCCACGTCCAGGCAGTTGCTGATGGCGGCCGGTGTAGTTCCCCAGTCTTCGTGCAGCTTCAGGCCTATCACGCCCGCATCAATCTGCTCATGTAGCGCGGCGGGCAGGCTGGCGTTGCCTTTGCCCAGAAAGCCCAGGTTCATCGGGAAGGCGTCTGCGGCTTGCAGCATGCGTTCGATGTTCCAGGGGCCCGGCGTGCAGGTGGTGGCGAAGGTGCCGGTCGCGGGGCCGGTGCCGCCGCCCAGCATGGTAGTGACACCGCTGGCCAGCGCTTCTTCGATTTGCTGCGGACAGATAAAGTGGATATGGCTGTCGATGCCACCTGCGGTGACGATGTTGCCCTCGCAGCTGATGATTTCGGTACCTGGGCCGATGATGATGTCCACACCGGATTGGGTATCGGGGTTGCCTGCTTTGCCTATTTTGACGATGCGGCCGCCCATCAAACCAATGTCGGCTTTATAGATGCCGCTGGCGTCAATGATGAGGGCGTTGGTCATCACACAGTCCACCGCGCCCTCAGTTCGCGTGTGCTGCGATTGCGCCATGCCGTCGCGGATAGTTTTTCCACCGCCGAATTTCACCTCTTCACCGTAGCCACCTGCGACCAATGTGAGGTCTTTTTCAACTTCGATCAGCAGGTCGGTGTCCGCCAAGCGAACGCGGTCGCCCACGGTAGGGCCAAAAATTTCAGCGTAGGCGCGTCGTCCAATGGTTGCCATGTTCTTGCTTTCTTTGAATATGAACTTCGGTAAATGAGGCAAAAATAAGGCAACTAAACGCGGCCTTGCACCAACCCGCGAAAGCCGTATACGCGGCGCTCGCCAGCGTAGTCCACCAGTTCCACCGTGCGTTGCTGGCCTGGCTCAAAGCGCACGGCTGTGCCGCTGGCGATGTTCAGGCGCATTCCGCGTGCGGTGAGACGATCGAAGGCCAGAGCGCCGTTGGTTTCAGCAAAGTGGTAGTGCGAGCCGACTTGGATGGGACGGTCAGCGGTGTTCTGCACCACTACTGTCACAGTGCGGCGGTTTGGGTTCAGGGCGTGCTCGCCCTCGTCGGTCAGCAATTCGCCTGGAATCATGGGGAATGTCCTTCAGAGGTTAAACAATCGGCTGATGTACCGTGACCAACTTGGTGCCGTCAGGGAAGGTGGCTTCTACCTGAATGTCCGGAATCATCTCTGCGATACCGTCCATCACGTCTGTGCGGGTGAGGATGGTGCGGCCTTCGCTCATCAACTGAGCGACCGTTTTGCCGTCGCGAGCACCTTCCATCACGGCGGCGCTGATGAACGCCATCGCTTCGGGGTAGTTGAGTTTGAGGCCGCGTGCCTTGCGGCGTTCGGCCAGCAAAGCAGCGGTAAAGATCACGAGCTTGTCTTTTTCGCGGGGGGTGAGTTCCATGGCGGATTTCGGGGGTTTAGGTGCTCAAACAGCGGTGGGCCAAAATTTCAGACCATAGCGTAAAGCACAAAACCTGCCCATGTGCCGTGCAGGAGGGGGATACCTCAAATTACCTCAAATAATTGGCTACCTGGCAGGCGGAGGCTAGCTAAATTCACCTGTTATGTGCGCCAATGCACCAAGGTTGTGCATTGGCGCTGAGGCGGTTTAAACGCCAGTAATAGCGCTGCCGTCTCGGATGCGGTGGATGCTGGCAATGTCCACCGTCCACACGATGCCGTCACCCAGCTGCCCTGTCGCGCAGCTTTCGACGATAACTTGGCGGATGGTGTCCACCATGGCATCGTCAGCCAATACGCAGACCATCAGTTTGTCGGAAAAGTCGGTTAACTCTTCTTTCACGGTGCGCTTGTGCAGCGCTGCCGGGGCGGTGAAGCCCTCGGCTTTGAACACCGTCACACCGGGGAAGTTGGGCACAGAGCGCAAGGCGTCACGCAGTTTGTCCAAGCGGTGAGGGCGCACGATGGCACGTATTTCTTTCATAGTGGTCTCCAAGAGTGACTGAAGCAGAAGGAAAGGAAAGAAAGGAATGACATAAATGAAGGGGATTTCACTTAAGCCTCAACCGGGTTGTCATCAAACCAGCGGTACAGCGTGGGCAGTACCACCAGTGTCAGCAGCGTGGACGAGAGCAGCCCGCCAATCACCACAATCGCCAGTGGTTTTTGAACTTCTGAGCCAGGGCCGGTTGCCAGCAGAAATGGCACCAAACCCAGCAGCGCCACCGTGGCAGTCATCATTACGGGGCGAAAGCGCATGACACAGCCTTCACGGACCGCTTCGGCCACGCTTTTGCCGTCTTCGCGCAGTTTGCGGATGCAGCTCACCAATACCACGCCGTTGAGCACCGCAATACCCCACAGTGCAATGAAGCCGACCGACGCCGGAACGCTCAGGTATTCGCCCGTGACGAACAGCCCGATGATGCCGCCCACCGAGGCGAACGGCAGCACCAAAATGATGAGTGACGCCAGCTTCACCGAGCGGAACAGCATGAACAGCAAGAAGAAGATCGCCACAATCGTCAGTGGCACGATCACCGCCAGTGTGCCCATGGCGCGTTGCATGTTCTCGAATTGACCGCCAAAGACAAAGTAGTACCCCTCGGGCAGCTTGACTTGGGCGTCCAGCAACTGTTCCACCTCGGTTACAAAGCCGGCCAAATCACGGCCTTCCACGTTGGCACCCACCACCACGCGGCGCTTACCACTCTCGCGGCTGACCTGCGCTGGGCCGTCCAGCAGCTCGATTTTGGCCACGGTGTACAGCGGCACCAATGCCCCGCCGGGGGTGCGTAGCATCGTGTTGCGGATGTCCTCGATAGAGTTGCGTGCCACTTCTGGGAAGCGTACTGCCACGTTGAACCGGCGCTCACCCTCGTAGACCACCGTCACGTCCTTGCCGCCGATGGCGGTCGCAATGATGGCTTGCACATCGGCCACATTGATGCCGTGGCGCGCAATGGCTTTGCGGTCCACGTCAATCGTCAGCGACTGCTGACCCGACAAGCGCTCGATGCGGATATCACGGGAGCCGCTGACGCTTTTCAGCACCCTTGCTACCTGCTCAGAGATGCGGCGCAGTTCGTTCAAGTCGTCGCCAAACACTTTGATAGCGAGTTGAGAGCGCACGCCCGTCACCATTTCGTCCACACGCTCAGCAATCGGCTGTGACAGCACGATTTGCACACCGGGGATGGTGGAGAGGCGTTTGCGGATGTCTTCGTCAATCTCCTCTTGTGTGCGGTCACTCTTGGGGTCGAGCAGCACGATAGGGTCAGACTCGTTTGGCCCGGCAGGGTCAGCTGGTGACTCGCCGCGCCCAAGTTTGGACACCACCATGCGCACGCCCGGCACCTCGGCAATCGTCTTCATCGCTGCCATTTCCATGCGGATGGACTCTTCCAGTGAAATGCTCGGGACGCGGTTGATTTGCGGCGTCAGCGCACCTTCTTTCATCGTTGGCATGAATGACTTGCCTAGCAGCGGGAACAATGCCATCGAGCCCAGCAAAACCGCCACTGCCACCACCAGTGTGCCACGCTGGCGGAGCAAGGCGGTGTCGAGCAAGCGCAGGTAATGGCGCTTCAAAAAGGCGATGAACTTGGTGTCGTGGCCCGCGCCTGGCTTCACCTTGAGGATGTAAGCGCACAGCACCGGCGACAAAAACAACGAGACAAACAGTGATACCGCCAGCGAGATGGCGATGGTGAACGCCAGCGGCGCGAACATCTTGCCCTCAATGCCCTGCAAAGTCATCAGCGGCAAAAACACCAAGATGATGATGGCAATGCCAAAGATGGTGGGGGTTGCGACTTCGCTGGTAGCTTGCAAAATGACACGCACGCGTGAGCTTGGTGCATTTTTTGCATCGCTGGCGGCCAGTGCAGCGTCCGCCTCGGCGGCCTCACCCAAGCGGTGGAAGACGTTTTCCACCACCACCACCGTCGCATCCACCATCAACCCGGTGGCAATCGCCAAGCCCCCTAATGACATCAAGTTGGCCGATATTCCATAGCGGTTCATCACGATGAACGTAGTCAGCGGCACGATGATGAGCGTCGCCACCACGATCAAGCTGGAGCGCACATCGCCCAAGAAGATAAACAGCACGATCACCACCAAAAAGATGCCCTCCATCAGCACCTTGGCTACCGTCCATAGCGCGGAATCTACCAGCTCTGTACGGTCGTAAAACGGAACGATCTTCAGCCCGTTGGGCAGCATGCCTTTGGCATTGATTTCGTCCACCCGCGCTTTGATACGGGTCACAATTTCTTTGGCGTTACCACCCCGCGTCATCAGCACAATCCCAGCTACGCTCTCGGTGTAGCCGCCTTTGACGATGGCCCCTTGGCGCACCTCATGGCCAATTTTTACTTCGGCCAGATCGCGCACAAACACGGGCACACCTGCCTGCTCTTTGACCACGATGTTGCCAATGTCGTCCAGGGTACGGATTAAGCCCACGCCGCGTATCAAAAACTGCTCCGTGACCTGCGGCAAGATGCCACCGCCTGCGTTTGCGTTGTTGCTGGCGATGGCGTTCACCACCTGCTGCACCGATAAATCGTAATGGCGCAGGCGCTCAGGGCTGGTCAGCACTTGGTACTGCTTGACGTAACCGCCTTGAGAGTTGATTTCTGCGACACCTGCAATCGAGCGCAGCAGGGGGCGCACCACCCAGTCTTGCACGATGCGCCGCTCCGTCAACTCAGCGGGCGTTAAGGCGCGGTCTTTGTCGTCAGGGTGGTCCAAGGTGTACTGGTACACCTCGCCCAAACCGGTGGATACCGGCCCCAGGACGGGCGTGACACCTGGGGGCATGCGCGGTGTGACTTCGATCAACCGCTCGGTCACGAGTTGGCGGGCGAAGTACACATCGGTTTTGTCAGTGAACACCAGTGTGATGATGGAGAGGCCGCTTTTGTTCAGCGAGCGCATTTCCACCAAGCCGGGCATGCCCGTCATGGCGATTTCCAGCGGCACGGTGACGAAGCGCTCAATCTCTTCGGGGCTGCGTCCGCCGAATTCGGTCGCTACTTGCACCTGCACATTGGTCACATCAGGAAACGCATCAACCGACAGGCGGGTGGCTTCGCGCAGGCCAAAGCCACACAGCACCAGCGCGAGCACGATGGCCAGCAAGCGCTGCGAGAGTGCAGCGCGGATTAAGGAATGGATCACGGTTTACTCCAGCTCAGCGCGTTTGCGCTCGTTGTTCAGGTGAAATGCACCGTCTATCACCACCGGCATGCCCGCAGTTAAGCCCTTGATGACAGGGCGCAGACCATCAGTTGCTGGGCCCAAATCCACAGGTGTCAGGCGGTAGCGGTTGTCGGCTACTTTCACGTACACATGGTCTTTATCGTTCTCACGCACCACGGCACCAATCGGTATCGCGAGTTGTTGGCTGGTTTGCCCGGCGATGCGCAGCGTGGCCAGCATTTGGGGCTTGAGTTCACGCTTGGCGTTGTCCACTTGGGTGCGGATCGTGACAGTCCGTGTTTCAGGCGAAATCGTATCGCTGATGAACACTACTTTGCCCGTTAACTTGTGCTCTCCCAACGCGGGTACTTCCACCTCGATGCGTTGGCCCAGCTGGACGGTGCGGGCTGCTTGCTCTGGCAGTGCACCGATGACCCACACATTTGACAAGTCGGACACGGTGAACATTTGCTCGCCCGGCTGCGCAACTTGGCCTTGGCTGACTTTGCGCTCCGTTACCACCCCGTACAAGGTGGCTGTGACGTTGGCGACAGGAGACAGGCTGCCGGTGTCGCGCAGCTTGTTGATGGCGTCTTGTGGCAGACCCATCAAGCGCAGCTGATCGGCGGTAGCACGCGATTCAGCGCGGGCGATGGACAATTCTGCTTCGCGCCGTTGCAACTCAGCGGAGCCAATCACGTCGGCCTGAATCAACTGGCGCGCGCGCTCTACCGCACGTTCTGCCAAGGCGGCAGCGGAGTTGGCACGCAGGAAGTTCAGTTGTGCCGTGGTCAGCTCGGGGCTGGCAATGCGGGCCAGTGTTTGGCCTGTACGCACAGAGTCTCCGACTTCGGCCAGCACTTCGGTCACGCGGCCTGTGACAGCCGCACCAATGCGGGTGACGAGACGTTCGTTTGCGTCGATACGACCTGACAGCTCTTGCATCACGGCTACGGCGACGGGTTGAAGCGGGGCGACTTTGAAGTTGTCCGCCATTTCGGGTTTGATCTCTACCAGCATTGGATCAACGGCACGATTTGAGGCTGCAGAGGCCACTGCAGCGTTGGCTGATACAGCACTCTTTTTATCAGTGCTGCCTGTTGTGTCGCTCTTGCCACAGGCTGCCAACAGCAACGCTAAGGTCAGGGTAGGCAACAGCAAGTGTGGCGCACGGGTGCGGATTGCTTTGAGGTGTATGGAACGGGTTGTCATAGGTTTTTCTGTGGGCTGAATGCAGGGCACAAAGTACAAAGTACAAGGCATAAGGCGTAAGGCGTAAGGCATAAGGTTTAAGGCTGAAGCGTGATTGCTGCGGGGCTATAGGCATCGGCGTAGCGGCCTGCCAGATAGTCCAGGTCGACATTCGCGGCTTGCACCTGGTAGCGGGCATCGAGCAAATCGGCGCGCACGCTGCGCAACAGTCGCTGGGCGTCCAGTACGTCCAAAATGCCGCGCTCGCCAAAGCGGTAGGCGGCTTCGGCCACGCGCAAGGCGGCTTCCGCTTCACGGACTGCTCCAGTGCTGAGGGCGTTCACACGAACGCGGGCCATTTCCATCGCTTTCCAGGCCAGCAGCACCTGCTGGGTGAGCTCCGCACGGCGACCGTCCAACAGGGTGCGGGCGCGTTCTAACTCGGCACTCGCTTGTGCGACGGGGCCACGGCGCTGGTCAAGCAGGGGGATTTGGATGCTGGCGGTAAACAGCCCTTGGCGGACATCGGGGTCGCGCAGCTGGTTGTAGCGCAGCTCTATACCCGGCCAGCGGCTGGCGCGGGTTTCGCTTAAGTTCGCGTCCCGCTTGTCCAGTTCGGCTTGCAAGGCTTTGAGTTCAGGATTGTTGTCGTTGGCAGACCGCTTGGTGTCTTCTAGTGGCGTTACCTCTTGGGCATCGCTCAGGGTGGCGGCCAATGTCCAACGGGCGGGCAGGGCCCCTGCGGCCATGCGGTTGATGCCCAAAGCGGCCTGGTCAATTTGCAGGTAAGCGGTTTGCATTTTTTGTCGGGCGTTGATGATTTCGGCATCGGCCTTGATGATTTCGTACCGCGCAGCCTCGCCGCTTTCTACCCGTACTTTGACGCGGTTGCGTATTTGCTCCAGCAACTCCAGTGCTTCAGATGCGCCTTTGGCTTCTTCTTGGCGCAGCAGGTATTCAAAGGCTTTGAGGCGTACTTGCGCTACCAACTCGTTGGTGTTGGCTGCCACTTGATGGCCGCTGCTGCGCTCGGCAAAGCGTGCGCCGCTGATACGGGCTTCGCGCAGGGCCGGGTTTTCGATGAACTGGGACACAGCCCAACCCGATACGTTGCCCCCATTGGCGCTGGGCAGGCGGGCGCGGTTGGTGCCCGCGTTCATCTCCAGCCTGGGGTTGGTAAACGCGCCGGCGCTGGTGATGGTGGCAGCGGACGCTTCACGGGTGCGCTGGCTGGCGAGCAGAGCGGGGTTGTTTTGCACCACCGTACGTATTAAATCGGTCAACGTGAAGACGGGTATTTCAATATTTGCTATTGATTTAGTTTCGATCGTGAATGCTGCCGAAGACGTCGTGGGTCTGGATTGAGCGGAAACGGTGTGGCTGAAGGCTAAAGCCAGGGCCAGCCCGCAAAGTTGAGTTTTGGAGGTCATAAAGGTCATAGCAATGCGTGAGCCGCAGGTGCGGCACCCAAAGTCAGAAATCAAAGAATGCAAAGAATGCGCGCTGAGAAGCGTATGCAATCAGAGAAGCCGTGCAAAAAAGTGGCGTAACCGATTGGCGCGTTGGGGTCGCTAGGCGTTAAGCCTGACGACAGTGCGGGCACAGGCTTGTGTTAAGCCAAGTACCGTGGCGGCTTGAGCAAGGGGCTCAGCTGAAACTCGTGTGTGGGCACGAGAGGTGTGAAAGAGGGCTTCAGAACGGTGACGGCGAGTGACTGACCCGAGTCGTGCAGCATGTCCAAATCGTTGTGATCGGGCTCACACGGCCAAAGGTCGTCCCCGCTGCAGCTGACCTGACTGGTGTCTGTACTGACGATGACTTCGGCGTCCAAAATGGCGTCAAGACCGCAAGCACCAAAGCATTCCACTGTGGCAATGGGCGGCGACGCCAAAGCTGTGGGAGCCCTTTGGAATCCCTGAAATGCCACCCAAAATAGCAGCATGCACAGTAAAACGCGGATGCTGAAGTTAAGGTGATTCACCCACGCCGCAGAGCCAGCCGGATGGCTTTGCAGTGTGATTTTTGCAGTGGGTGGGGGTAAGTTCATAGGGTTAGTACGAAGATAATTGGAACAGAAAAATAGCGGGTTTTTAGACGTAACCGGAAAGCAATGTTCCACTGATTTAAGCGATAAAGGTTTGGTGTGCAATACCTGCTTTCATTTGTTGCTATTTAATTTATAGCTATTTAATATTTGGCAACGTGTGGCACAGTACCAAAAGACCGTCAAACTTCCATTTATGCAGCCCCCAGCCCCGTCCGATCCTCTTTCTGTACCGTCCAGCCAGGCCCCGCAGCGGGTCATCAAAATCCGGCGTGACTACAACAGCTGGGTGGCCAGCGAGACGCTGGAAGACTACGCACTGCGTTACACGCCTCAGCGTTTTCGCAAGTGGTCCGCCTTTAGGGTGACGAACACGGCTTTTGGAGCGGCCTCATTTTTGATTCTGGAAGCCGTAGGCGCCACGCTGCTGGTGCAGTATGGATTTGTTAACGCCTTCTGGGCCATTGTGGCGACAGGCTTGATCATCTTCATGGCTGGATTGCCCATTAGCATCTATGCGGCCCGCTTTGGCGTAGACATGGATTTATTGACGCGAGGTGCCGGGTTTGGCTACATCGGCTCGACGCTGACCTCAATGATCTACGCCTCGTTCACATTCATATTTTTTGCGCTGGAAGCAGCTGTGATGGCCTATGCGCTGGAGCTGGCATTGGGAGTGCCGCCGCGTTGGGGCTATTTGGTCTGTGCGCTGGTGGTGATCCCGCTGGTCACGCACGGCGTTTCTGCCATCAGCCGTCTGCAAGCCTGGACGCAGCCGCTGTGGCTGGTGATGCTGGTGGTGCCTTTTGTCTTTGTGCTGGTCAAAGACCCAGGCACCATCGCTGGCGTGATGCAGTACGGCGGTGAGCGTGGGCTTGGCAATCAGTTTGACCTGCAGTTGTTTGGTGCCGCTTTGACGGTGGGTATTGCGCTCATCACCCAAATGGGTGAGCAGGCTGATTACCTGCGTTTCATGCCCGCACAAACGCCTGCCAACAAGTGGCGCTGGTACGCCAGTGTGTTGGTGGGCGGGCCGGGCTGGGTGGTGCTGGGCGTGCTCAAAATGCTGGGTGGTGCGCTGTTGGCCTACATTGCCATTACCCACAGCGTACCGACAGACCGTGCCGTGGACCCAAACCAGATGTACTTGGTTGCCTACGAATACGTCTTTCGTGACTACAACTGGGCGGTGGCAGCCACTGCCCTGTTTGTGGTGGTGTCTCAGCTCAAAATCAACGTGACCAACGCCTATGCCGGCTCGCTAGCTTGGAGCAATTTTTTCTCGCGCCTCACGCACAGCCACCCGGGACGTGTGGTTTGGGTGGTGTTCAACACGCTGATCGCTTTCATGCTGATGGAGATGAACGTGTTCGAGGCACTGGGGGACGTGCTTGGGCTGTATTCCAACATCGCCATCGCCTGGATGATGGCGGTGGTGGCGGATTTAGTCATCAACAAACCACTGGGTCTGTCGCCCAAAGGCATTGAGTTCAAACGCGCTTATTTGTACGACATCAATCCGGTAGGCGTGGGTGCGATGCTGCTAGCGTCGGTGCTGTCGATCACTGCGCATCTGGGGTTTTGGGGGGAGGACGCGCAGGCGTTTTCAGCTGTGATTGCACTGATCACGTCCTTGGTGACCGCCCCGCTCATTGCCTGGGCGACGAAGGGGCGGTACTACCTGGCTCGCAGGCCGGAGGCAGACTCAAGTACCGGCACTGCTGCAGGCGGTGGTGGCGATCTGGCTGACGTTGGCGGTTACCAGCGCCTGTGGCCTCCGGCAGGTTTACGCCGCTGCGTGATTTGCGAGCGGGAATACGAAACGCCTGATATGGCGCATTGCCCCGCCTACCAAGGGCCGATTTGTTCGCTGTGCTGCACGCTGGACGCCCGCTGTGGTGATGTGTGCAAGCCGCACGCCAATCTCTCAACCCAATGGTCAGCCGCCCTGCGCTGGCTGCTACCCAAGCGCATTTGGCCGTATTTGGACACCGGGCTAGGTCACTTTCTCTTGCTGATGGTGGTGATCGTTCCTGTGCTGGCGGCGGTGCTGGGCTTGCTGTACCACCAGGAGTTGCGCACGCTGGCTGAAAATGCCTTGAATGCCGCTTACGTCTCCGGTTCGCTCAGCGCTGAACAATCGGGGGCAGCGCTGCGTTCCGGTTTAGTCAAAGCCTACCTGGCGCTGCTGCTGGTTTCAGGCATCGTCGCGTGGTGGCTGGTGCTGGCGCATAAAAGTCGCCAAGTCGCCCAAGAGGAGTCCAACCGCCAAACCCATTTGCTGCACGAGCAAACGGTCGTCTTGCAGCAAGAGATAGACGCCCACCGCGTCACCGATGCGGCCTTGCAAAGCGCACGCGTGGTAGCCGAGCAGGCTACGCTGCAAGCAGAACAGGCGCAGGCGCAGGCTGAGGCCGCCAAACGCATAGCTGAGCATGCTAACCAGGCTAAAAGTCGCTACATCAGCGCTATCAGCCATGAGTTGCGCACGCCGCTGAACAGCATTTTGGGCTACGCGCAGCTGATGGGCGAAGACGCTTCGGTGCCTGCGCACCGCAAACAGGCCGTTAGCGTGATACGGCGCGGCGGCGAGCATTTGTTGTCGTTGATCGAGGGTACTCTTGACCTAGCGCGCATCGAAAGTGGCAAGCTCAAACTCGATATTCACCCCATGCGCTTTACCGATGGCGTGCATGAGATCGCCAGCATGTTCGAGCTGCAAGCTGCTGCCAAAGGGCTGAAGTTCCAGTTTGACGTTTTGGGCGTGCTGCCCAGTGTGGTGCGCGCGGATGAAAAACGCCTTCGCCAGATCATCATCAACCTGCTGGCCAACGCCATCAAGTTCACGCCGTCCGGTCATGTTATTTTCCGTCTGCGCCATGCATTTGAGATGGCGACCATAGAGATTGAAGACACTGGACCGGGTTTGACCGAGCAAGAGTTGGCACAAATTTTTGAGCCGTTTGAGCGCGGCGACAGCGCCAGTCCAGTGCCCGGTGCGGGTCTGGGACTCACTATCGCCAGCATGTTGACCACGTTGATGGGCGGTGAATTAACCGCCAGCAGCACACCGGGCGCAGGGGCAGTATTTCGTGTCAAGCTGTTCTTGCCCGAGATACATGGCAGTACGCTAGCCGCACAAAAATCCCACCCAGCTAGCCGCCGAACTGGGTATGCGGGCCCGCGCCGTCGCGTGCTGGTAGTGGACAACGAAGAGCCTGACCGTGAACTGCTGGTGCGCGTGCTGGAGCCTCTGGGTTTTGAGCTACGCACCGCCGCTAACGGTCACGATGCGTTAGACTTGCTCGCCACCGGCTACCGCCCCGACGCGATACTGATGGACTTGGCAATGCCTGGCATCGATGGCTGGGAAACCATCCGCCGTGCGCAGCGTTTGGGTCTGTCGAAAACCCACATTGCTATTGTTTCTGCCAACGCGTTTGACAAAGGGTTGGACAACGACGTGGGTATCGTGCCAGAAGACTTTGTGCTGAAGCCCGTACGGCATTCCGAGTTGCTGGACTGGCTGGAACGCCGACTGGCCTTGGTGTGGACGGATGCTGCCATAGCGACTGCAGTATCGAAAGTTGCCACGCCAAAAGAAGCTCTGCCTGCACAAGTGCGGCCCTCTGCGCCTTGGCTTTCGGCTTTGCGGGAGTTGGCGGGCTTGGGCTATTACCGGGGCATCATGAATAAACTGGATGAGCTGGAGGCTGCCGAGTCGCAGTGCATCATATTTATCAACGAGATGCGTGGCTTGGCACGACAATTCCAGTTTGAAACTCTACTTCAGCGCCTGACACCGTGATCGACCCTGCCAACAATGCCTTGACAAATGACCGCGCCGACAGTGACGTGGTACTGATCGTGGATGATGTGCCCGACAACCTCTCGCTGCTACACGACGCGCTGGAGGAGTCCGGCTATACCGTGCTGGTTGCGACCAGCGGAGAAGCCGCATTGCTGCGCGCTACCCAAGGCTTGCCTGACATCGTACTGCTCGATGCGGTGATGCCCGGTATGGACGGTTTTGAAGTCGCCCGTCAGCTCAAGGCCTCAACGCTCACAGCCCACATCCCCATCATCTTTATGACTGGCTTAACAGAAACTGAGCATTTGGTTGCGGCACTGGAAGCGGGTGGTGTGGACTACCTCACCAAACCCATCAAAGCGCAGGAAATGCTGGCCCGCATGGGTGTGCATTTGCAAGGGGCTCGCCGGGCCCGCCAGCAAATGCAAGTAGCCCGCCAAGCCCGCAGTGCGCTGGACGCCTTTGGCTACGCCAGCATCACGGTACGCTTGAGCGATGGCCGTATTAGCTGGCAAACTCCGCTGGCACGTGAATTGTTGGAGTCCTATTTTGATAGCAGTGAGCGATTTCCTGGATTAAACAGAGCTCCGATTGCATCTGATCTTTCTAATGTTCTTGACGTTTTTGAGTTGCCAGTGTTAACGCTTCCCCCCAGTCACACCGTACCTGAAAAGGTGCTGGACTGGCTGCGTCGCAATGTGCCGCACATGCTGTCAGACCCGCCACCACCTGAACCCCCGCGTCTGGTGGTTGAGCATGGTGCACGCCGCTTAACCTTCCGCCTGCACCAGCAAGCGGGTGACAGCGAAGGCGGTGGAGACTGGCTCTTGGTGATGCGTGAAGTGAACGACGCAGCCATCATCGAAGCTATGAGCCTTAGCTTCAAGCTGACCAGCCGCGAAGCTGAAGTGCTGTACTGGGTGGTGAAGGGCAAGATCAACCGTGATATTGGTGACATCTTGGGTGCGAGCCCCGCCACAGTCAAAAAGCACTTGGAACGGGTGTTCGCCAAGCTGGGTGTGGAAACGCGTACGGCAGCGGCGGGGATGGCTATGGGGCGGATTCGGCAGCTTCACCCTCATTTTGAAGGGTGAATGCGAACTTGGTTACGGGTTATGGCGCCAACAGCCCGTTCACCACGCTTAAATCTTGCGCTTGCAGCGTGCCATTTGCTTGGCGCAGCTTCAGCCCACCTACCAGCACGTCGTACCGGGCTTTGGCCAGATCACGCTTAGTTTGAAATAATTGGCTTTGCGCGTTCAGCACGTCGATGTTGATGCGCACACCCACGCGGTAGCCGAGTTGGTTCGCCTCCAGGGCGCTCTGGCTGGATGCTTCAGCGGCTTCTAGCGCCTTGACTTGGCCTTGACCTGATACCACGCCAAAGTAAGCGGTGCGGGTGCCTTGGGCCACAGCACGGCGGGCACCTTCCAGGTCGTTACGGGCTTTATCCTCAAGGGCCAGTGTTTCCTGAATACGGCCTTGTGTGGCAAAACCAGCGAACAATGGGATGTTGACCGTAACGCCGATGCTGGCGGCGTATACCTTGGAGCCAACAGAAGACACCCCTGAAAGTGAGGTGCCATTGTCGTTTCGGGTGCCGGCGTAGCTGCCTACCAAATCCACTGTAGGTTTGTGGCCTGCTTCGGCTTTTTGAGTCTCCAGCTGAGCAACATCGAGCGCGATTTGGGCTTGCTTAATACTGGGGTGCTGTGCTTGCGACAGGTCTACCCAGGTGTTCACCTCGTCAGGTAGCAATGCTGGAAGGGTGATGACGCCTGCCAAAGGCTTGGGTTCAGTGCTAGGTTTGCCGACCAGTTGATCGAGCGCAATTTTTTTGACGCGCAAGTCGTTGTCAGCGGCTATTTCCTGGGCAATGACCAAGTCATAGCGGGCTTGGGCTTCGCGGGTGTCGGTGATGGTGGAGGTCCCAACTTCGAAGTTGCGCTTGGCGAAAGCGAGCTGCTCAGCTACGGCGGCTTTTTGGGCTTTGATGAAGGTCAGGCTGTCTTGCGAGGCCAGTACATCAAAGTAAGCCTGACTGACACGGATGAGCAAGTCTTGCTCGGCAGCCAACAGCTGTGCATCGGCCAGTTCAACTTGTTTAACGCCTTGCTTGTACAGCGCCACGTTAGCCGGGCGGTACAAAGGCTGGCTTGCACTGAGTGTGGCGCTTTTAGCGCCAAAAATACGGTCTACGTTGCTCGCCGCTCCGCCCAAATCAGGGAATATCTTTAATTCTGAGCGTTGGACTGTCGCGACCAACCCTGCTGTGGGCAGCAGGCCGGCTCTGGCTTGACCTGCCTTGGTTTGATTCGCATCAAACTGATTGCGTGCCGACAGGAACGTCGCGTCATATACGCGGGCGGACTCGTATACCTCCACCAAGCTTTGGGCCTGAGCAAGCAGGGGCAGTGCGGTACACAGTGCTGTAAATAGCGGCAGACGGCGAAACAAGCTCATACGCTTCCTAGGGTGGGGATAGAGACAGCCAAACCAAAAGGCTGTAGGCAAAATGCCTTAAACGCTGAACGCAACTCAGCGCAACTTAAAGTTCAGTACTGGGGAATGGTTGAGTCCAGCTCGTCCGCCCAACTGGCGATGCCGCCGCTGATGTTCACGACCTTGCTGAAACCATTTTGTACCAAGAAATTAGCGACTTGCAGGCTGCGGGCACCGTGGTGGCATAAGCAGGCGATAGGCTGCTGAGCATCGAGCTCACCTAGGCGGGACGGCACATCGCGCATAGGAATACTGATGAGTGTGAAGCCGCTGATGGCGTTAGTGGGCTTGATAGCCGCAGTCTGGAGTTCCCAGGGCTCTCGCACGTCGAGCACCACGGGGCTGCCGTGGGACGTGGCATGGGTGGCCAGCCATGCGGGCAGGGCAGAGGGGCTTATATGGTCGATCATGTTGAAAAGCAGCGGTAAAACTGAAGTGACTGAGGTGAGATGGACATCAAAAGCTGAAAAGCGAAGGTTCGGGGAAGTTCAGCAGACGCGGTGCGATGGTGTCCCAAGGCTGGCGAGTTTCGAAGATTTTGTCGCCTGTATGGGTCACAAAGTGGGCTCGCATCATGGGCTCAGCACCGACGATGGCAGCAAGACGGCCACCGATTTTGAGCAGGTTCAGCAACGCAGACGGCACACTGGCGACGGAGCCACTGAGCAAAATTACGTCAAAGTTACCCAACACATCCGCATCTTTGGAAGCATCAGCGAGGCGCACTTCTACGTTACCGATGCCCGCATTACGCAGGTTGTTTTTTGCAAAGTCCACCAGCGCGGGTTTAATTTCCAGAGACAGCACTTGCGCAGCCCGGCTGCCCAGCAAGGCGGCCATGTAGCCAGAACCTGCACCGATCTCCAGCACACGTTCGTGCTTTTGTATCTTCAGGTCGTGTACCAGGCGGGCTTCCAATTTTGGGGATAGCATGTACTGGCCATCGCTCAGAGGCAATTCAGTATCTACAAACGCCAGGGCTTTATGGGCCAGCGGTACAAAAGCTTCGCGCTTCACGGCGGAAAGCATGGCCAAGAT
This sequence comes from Betaproteobacteria bacterium, assembly GCA_043739385.1. Lineage (GTDB taxonomy): Bacteria > Pseudomonadota > Gammaproteobacteria > Burkholderiales > Burkholderiaceae_C > Defluviibacillus. The sequence continues at coordinate 28,787 of JAYUED010000007.1, forward strand.
ATCAGCGTCCAGCACATCCCAGGGGCGGATTTGCTGCTCAATCATGTTGAAGCGGGCTTGTTCGATGTTCATGGGGGTTCTCGGTGTCAGTGGTTGTCGGTAGTCAGGACAAGGTATGAATTTTAGGGCTGCCACTGAATTTACTTTTGAACCAGTTGGCCAAGTCGTCCATATAGCAATACACCACCGGCACCACCACCAAAGTCAGCAGCGATGAGGTGATGACGCCGCCAATAACCGCTTGACCCATGGGAGCGCGTTGCTCGGAGCCTTCAGTGATGGCAAAGGCCAGCGGCACCATGCCAAAAATCATCGCCAGTGTGGTCATCAAAATCGGGCGTAACCGCACTTTGGCCGCCAGCAGCAGGGCTTCGTTGCGTGAAAGACCTGACAGATGCGAGCCGTCAGCCGCTTGGGTGAATTCGCGCGAGCGGATGGTGAAGTCCACCAGCAAAATTGCATTTTTAGTGACCAAGCCCATCAACATCACCACACCAATCACCGAGAACATTGACAACGTGGAGCGGAACATCAACAGGGCCAACACCACGCCGATCAGCGTGAGAGGCAGGGCGGTCATCAGCGCCAGCGGCTGCAAGAAGCTTTTAAACTGGCTGGCCAGAATCATATATATGAAAATGATAGCAAGCGCCATCGCAGATACTGCATACCCAAAGGATTCGGCCATATTTTTGGCGCTGCCGCTGAACTGGTAGCTGTAGCCAGGAGGTAGGCTGATGCCCTCCATGACGGCCTTGATATCGTTCGAGACTTCGCCAGCGGAGCGGTCATAGACATTGGCGTTGATGGCTACCTCGCGGGTCAAATCTCGGCGGTTGATCTGGTTGGATCCGGTGGATTCGTGCACGGTAGCAATCTGATTTACCCGCACGATGCGCGAGGAACCGTCGGCGTTCGCCCCTACCGTGAAGGGCAGGCGTTCCAAGTCTTGCGGCGCGTTGCGAGCATCAGGGGCGAGGCGCACATTCACATCGTAGGTTTGGTCGTCAGAGGCACGCCAGTTGCCTACAGTTTGGCCTGCTACTAGGGTGCGTAGTTGGCTGCCAATCTGGGCCACGCTGAGCCCTAAATCGCTGGCCACGTCACGCTTCACATCAATGTCGATGGTGGGCTTGTCTGCTTTGACGCTGGAATCCAAGTCCACCAGCCCAGGGATGGGGCGGACTTTGTCCATGACTATTTTGGCGAGTCGTTCCAGCTCTTTAGTGTCTGGGCCTTGTAGGGAGAACTCCACTTGCTTGTTACCGCCAACGGAGTCCAGTAAACCTGCATGGGTCACGGTGATGCCTGGCACCTGCTGCAAGCGGTCGCGCAGTGCGGCAGACATTTGGTCCACGCTTCGGCTGCGCAGCTTTCGATCCACCATGCGCACGTAAATGCTGGCGTATATCTTGCCCACTGCGCTGCCGGTGTTGATGGTGGCCAGCGTATAGCGGACTTCAGGGAATTCACGGATGATGGCTTCGACTTGCTTGGACTTTGCCTCTGTCACTTCCAACGATGAGCCTACTGGGGTGTAGAAATTTAACGTGGTTTCCGAGAAGTCCGCCTTGGGCACAAACTCGGTGCCCAGCAGCGGCACCATGAAAATACTCGCTACAAATATCACCACCGACAGCAGCAATGTCACCAGTTTGTGATTGAGCGACCAGCGCAAGATGCTTTGGTAGCCATCAGACAGCGAGTCTGTGGCGTGGTCAAACCAACCGGTCACGCGGCCAATGGTTTTGTCGTAGACCGTAACCGGCGGCCCGCGCTTGCCGTGCTTCTCAATGCTAGGGTCATGCCAAATGCTGGAGAGCATTGGGTCGAGCGTGAAGCTGACGAACATTGAGATCATCACTGACGCCACGATGGTGACGCCGAACTGGTGAAAGAACTTGCCAATGATGCCGCCCATGAACCCAATCGGCATAAACACAGCGACGATGGAGAAGGTGGTGGCCAGTACAGCCAAGCCAATTTCCTTAGTGCCATCCATCGCAGCGTCGTAGGGCCGTTTACCCATCTGGACATGGCGCACGATGTTTTCTCGCACCACAATGGCATCGTCAATCAGCAAGCCGACACACAGTGATAAGGCCATCAGCGTGATCATGTTGATGGTGAAGCCAAACATATTCATGAACAAAAAGGTGCCGATGATGGAGATGGGCAGTGTCAGACCTGTAATGACGGTAGAGCGCCACGAGTTCAGGAATAAAAATACGATCAGCACGGTCAACCCTGCGCCTTCGATCAGTGTGCGGCGAACGTTGTCCACCGACACCCGGATAGAGCGCGAGCCATCGGTGACCGACTCCAGACGCACACCGGGAGGTAACTGCGGCGTAATGGCAGCAATGGCCGCATTCAGTGCATCAACGACTTCTATGGTGTTTTCGTCTTGGGCCTTTTGTACCGTCAGCAGCAGGGTGCGCTGGCCGTTGTAGAGTGCAAGGCTGTCGATTTCTTGTGCACCATCGGCTACCCGTGCAATTTGGTTGACGCGCACCGCCACACCGTTTTTACGGGTAACGATGATGTCGTTAAAGTCTTCCGGCCGCTTCATGCGCGCGGCGATCTGCACCACGCGCTCAGATTGCAGCGAACGAATCGCCCCAACTGGCAAGTCCTGGTTTTCGCCTTTGACGGCGTTGACCACTTGATCCGCCGATACGCCGAGCGCTTCCATGGCTTGCGGGTTGAGGTAGATATTAATCTCACGTTTGGTACCGCCTACCAAGGTGACAGAGCCAACACCGCGGACGTTTTCAAGGCGTTTTGTGAGGATTTGATCTGCCCAATTGGTTAAGGCCACGGCGTCCATCCCCGGTGCACCGGTAGCAGTATTTACAGGCGGTGGCAGTACCGAAATCGACCAAATCGCCTTAGCCGCAGGGTCAAAGCGCAGTACACGTGGGTCTTTTACTTCATCGCGAAAAGTGGGGCGGATAGAAGCGATTTTTTCACGCACATCCTCAGCGGCTTTGCGACCGTCTACGGTCAGTTGGAACTCGATGATGACAACCGATGTGCCTTCGTAGCTGCGTGAGGTGAGGGCATTGATACCCGCAATTGAATTGACACCTTCTTCAACCTTTTTGGTGACTTCGCTCTCAATAATTTCGGGCGAAGCCCCTGGGTATTCAGTGGTGATAACGACGATTGGGAAGTCAATGTTCGGGAATTGATCGACTTGCAGACGTTGGTAAGAAAATAGCCCCAGCACGACCAGGGCGAGCATCACCATGGTGGCAAAAACGGGATTCTTCAGGCTGACTTGGGTGAACCACATGGTTTACTTTGCGCTCGCCGTGAACTTTACCAAGGTGCCTTCGCGCAGGCTTCCTAATGCACCGCTGATGACGGTCGCGCCTTCACTCAAACCTGCAACTGCCGTTAGTATTTGGGCGTCTGGGGCTTTGCTGTCGGTGCCGCGAAGGCCCAAATCTACGGGTTTATGGACGACTTTGCCATCTTCCACTACCTGCACGTAAGGTGCAGGTTTGTCGGTGCGTACGGCACTGAGTGGCACAGACAGCACCGAGGTGTTCGCTGTGCCCAGGGTGCCTTGGGCAAACAGGCCTTGACGTAAGCCGCTAGGGTGGTCAATGCTGAGGTAGACCAAGACGCTTCGGCTGCCGGTTTGAGCGCTCGGATTGATACGCACCACGCGGGCAGTTACAGGTGCCGTATTGGCGTTACCTTCAATCTGTAGCGTGGCGGTTTGCCCTAAACGCACAGCCATAGAATCAGCCGCGCTCAAGCTCGCTTCCAGCTCTAAGTGGCTCAGATCAGTGATCTCAATAATTTTGGCGTCAATGGCGACACGTTCACTGGGCTGGGTCAGGCGCTGCGACACAAAGCCTGAAATTGGTGCACGCAACACCGCATCGTCAAGCGATTTACGGGCAACGTCAGCCCCAGCTGAGGCGGCTTCATATGAAGCATTGGCACCTTCAAGCGTGGCCAATGAAGTGTCTAGCGCTGTTTTGGAGATAAAGCCCTGGTCGACCAACGCTTTGTTGTTGTCGTATTGGCGCTGGGCGATATCGATCTGGGTTTTGGCCGCACTGGCTTGGCGCTGTGCTTGGTTAACGCGGGCTTGGTATTCGATCGTGTCTACCGTACCGATTACCTGACCGGCTTTGACCGCATCACCTTCGCGCAAGGTCAGCCCCTTGAGTTCACCGGCCACCTTGGCTTTAACCACGGCGGTGTTGACGGCTTTCAACGAGCCTGAAATCGCAATGCCTTGCGCTAATTCATGGATTTGAGCTTTCAGCACGTCCGAGCTGGCCAATTCGATCACCGTTTGGATTTTGGTCTGTGTGGCTTGTGCCACGGCTTGTTGTTTTGCCTTGCGGGCAACAAGTGCCCGCACCACACCCACGGCAATCGCAGTGATAACGGTGATCGCAATAACCAACTTAATCCAACGCTTCATGGTGGTGTGTTTCGGGTTTTATGAGTTAGATTGGTGGCGCTGGTAGTGTCTGACGTGGCGTAAGACGAGCAGTGATTTATTGAAGTCGCCTATCCGCTTTGAGGCGCCTAAGGCTTAGTGCAAAATCCATAAAGGAGCGTGTCCAACTGGGCTGCGATGTACTGCTCAGGCACCAACTCGAAACCATGATCGGCACAGGCGCCCATGGAGTGCTTCCACATCGTGAGGAACATCATCGGTGCCAACACGCTGTACACGCTGTATTCAATATTGATAGCGCGGAATTCTCCCCTGTCAACGCCGCGTTGCAGGATTCGGCGAATCAGTTCATTACCAGGGCGAATCACTTCGTCTTGGTAAAACGCGGCTAACTCGGGGAAATTGCGCGCCTCACTCATTATCAGTTTGGTGATACCTGAGGCTTTGGTTGCACCGACATTGGTCCACCAGCTGTTTATCGCGTAGCGCAGCATCTCGGAGGTGCTGCCTGCAAACATTTCAAATTCTGTATTCCACAGTTTGAAACGGCCCGAAATGTTTTCGCGCACTACAGCTTTGAAGAGTTCTTCTTTACTTTGAAAGTAAAGGAATAGCGTGCCCTTGGAAACCCCTGCTCGCGCGGCTACGTCGTCGGCGCGGGTAGCGGCGAAGCCCCGCTCGACGAACAAATCTAGCGCCGCTTCCAGCAGCTCGCCGGGGCGTGCCTCTTTACGGCGCGTGCGCTTGGCCCGGATTTCTTCGACTTTTTGTTTGAGCAGGTGCATAGATTAATGACTGACTGGTTAGTAATATAACCGGATCATGCATTTGCGTCAAAGCTTTGAAGATGGCCAGTCTTTTAGTCGGCTTTTTTTCTGTCTTGAGCTGTAGCGGCACGTAACAGGTCGATCAGCGCCATCGGCTGCTCAGGTGCTACAGCGGCTAAGGTGGGTGTTGACCTGATAGTAACTAATGAGGTGTGTTTTCTCAGCGCCGCACTGCTGACCAATGCACCCTTTAAAAATTTAACATTTTGCCGACTGGTCGAGCCTGAAGTCACGCGAAGCATCTCGCTCGTCAAGCGCGAAGGCCGTTCCCTTTCACCTGCCGCCGAGAGCTTCGTGGAGATGCTGAAGGCTGAACTGGCAAAGCAGGTGAGCCTTCAGCAGAGCTAAACGTTCAATACGTTCAATAAAACGCTTGCAAGCCTGTTTGTGCCCGGCCCAAAATCAGCGCATGAACATCGTGTGTGCCTTCGTAGGTGTTTACCGTTTCCAGGTTAATCATGTGACGGATGACGTGGTATTCGTCATGGATACCGTTACCGCCGTGCATGTCGCGCGCCATGCGGGCTACGTCCAAGGCTTTGCCGCACGAGTTGCGTTTGATGAGTGAAATCATTTCGGGCACGGACTTGCCTTCGTCCATCAGGCGACCTACGCGCAAGCAGCCTTGCAGGCCCAGGGCGATTTCGGTTTGCAAATCGGCCAGCTTTTTCTGGATCAGTTGGTTCTGAGCCAAGGGGCGGCCAAACTGCACGCGGTCCATCGTGTACTGACGGGCGCGTGTCCAGCAGTCTTCAGCAGCACCCAGCGCACCCCAGGCGATACCGTAGCGGGCTTTGTTCAGGCAACCGAACGGGCCCTTGAGGCCAGACACATTGGGCAGCAGGTTGGCTTCGGGCACGAACACGTCGTCCATCACGATTTCGCCCGTGATACTGGCGCGCAGGCTCATCTTGCCTTCGATCTTTGGCGCGGTGAGACCCTTCATGCCTTTTTCCAAGACAAATCCACGGATGCTTTCTTGCCCGCCGACTTTGCCGTCTGGGTCTTCCAGCTTGGCCCAGACCACGAACACGTCGGCAATCGGCGCATTGGTGATCCACATTTTGGCGCCCTTGACGATGAAGCCACCGTCCACGGGCTTGGCGCGCGTCAACATGCTTGCTGGGTCAGATCCGTGATTGGGTTCGGTCAAACCAAAGCAGCCTACCCATTCGCCAGTCGCGAGTTTAGGAAGGTATTTTTGGCGCTGGGCTTCAGAGCCGTAGGCGTGGATAGGGTGCATCACCAGGGAGCTTTGTACGCTCATGGCGCTGCGGTAGCCGCTGTCTACGCGCTCGACTTCACGAGCAACCAAGCCATAGGTGACGTAGTTCATACCCGCGCAGCCGTAGCCTTCGATGGTGGAGCCGAGGAAGCCCATGGCACCGAATTCGTTCATGATTTCGCGGTCAAATTTCTCATGCCGTGCGGCCATTAACACGCGGGTTTGCAGCTTTTCTTGGCTGAAAGTGTGAGCGGCCTCAACGACGGCACGCTCGTCCTCGGTCAGCTGCTCTGAGAGCATAAAAGGGTCTTGCCATTGGAAAGTAGGTTTCATTGCGGAGTCTCCTGAGATAAAGGGAAAGTTATGGGGGGAAGTTTACGGGGTGAATCGTGTTGCGGTGTCACGCAGGCGGCGCGTGGCGGTAGCTGGCTGGCGTACGGCTGAGCTTGATTGGAGAGCCGACGCCGGTATAGCTCTCGCCAATGGTGACCACCATCTCGCGGTGTGCCGTGTGCGGATGCTGCAGAGCGTCGGCCACAGACAGTACCGGTGCGCAGGGCACACCCACGTCCATCAGACCTTGTGCCAGTTCGTTGCCGTCCAAGGGGTTGAACAGGATTTCCAGCTGAGCGCGAAGCGCGACCCGGTTAAGCGAGCGCCCTCCTGCTGTGGTGTAAGAGGCTTCGCTGCTGAGGTGATCTGCCTTCAGGTAGTCGCACATTAAGCGGAACTGCCGGTCATTGCCCACAGCCAAAAAGACGGGCACAGTACTTGTGTTGAACGCGTCGTAGGGGTAGATATTGGGATGTGCATTGCCGGTACGCCCAGGAGTCTTACCGTTCATGAACCAGTTGGCTGCATGGGGGTGCAGCAGCGAGAGGCCGTTGTCATAGAGGCTGGATTCGATGAACTGACCCAATCCACTTCGCCCTCGTTCTTGCAGCGCCAGAAGAACACCCAGTGCCGCATTCAGGCCTGTGACCATGTCCACAATGGGCAGACCCACACGCAGGGCATCGCCACCGACTTCACCGTTCACGCTCATCAGTCCGGTCATGGCCTGCACTGCGGCGTCGTACCCGGCCAAGCCACCCAGCGGGCCATCGGCCCCGAAACCGCTAACGCGGCAATGCACCAGGCGTGGAAAGCGCTGTGCGAGCGTGTCATAGCCCAAGCCCCAGCGCTCCATCGTGCCAGTTTTGAAGTTTTCGATAAGCACGTCCGCACCTTCGAGCAGGCCCATCAGCACTTCGCGACCTTGGGGTTGGGACAAGTCCAGACGCATTCCCAGCTTATTGCGGTTCAGCCCGTGGTAGTACGAAGCCACACCGTCTTTGAACGGCGGACCCCAGGTGCGTGTGTCGTCCCCTTGTGGTGGCTCGACCTTCAATACATCCGCGCCGTGATCGCCCAAAATTTGGCCGCAGTAGGGGCCACCCAAAATACGTGAAAGGTCGATCACGCGGATTCCTGCGAGCGCTCCTTGAGGTGGCGCCGCTTGTTGCGTCGGTGTGGCTGTACTTGTATTTGCACGGTTCATGTCGTTCATATCATTCATGTTATTGCTGATATTTATGTCGTTTTGGGTTGTCATCTTTTAGTCCACCTTGGCCCCTGATACCGCCACGACTTCGCGCCATTTGGCGACCTCGCTGCGGATGAATACCGCCAAATCGGCAGGTGTGGTTTTGCTGCTGCGCTCCAGCCCTTGGGCCGCAAGATTGGCTTTTACTTCGGGCTGTTGAAGCACTTGCACAAAGGCGGCGTTCAGGCGCGTCACCGTGTCTTGCGGCGTGCCGGAGGGCGCAACGATGCCAAAGAATACGCTCACGTCGAAGTCCTTCACGCCTTGTGCCATCAGCGTGGGCACACCAGGTAAGGCTGCAGAAGGTGTGGCCGAGGTCAGGCCCAGCACACGTAATTTGCCCGATTTGATGTGCGGTACTGCGGTCAATACATCGGTAAACGCCATGGTGACTTGCCCACCGAGCAGGTCATTGAGTGCTGGGCCGGTGCCTTTGTAAGGGATGTGCTGAATGTCGGTGCCAGTACGCAGATTAAACAAAACGCCAGCCAAATGTGACGATGCGCCATTGCCTGAAGAGGCGTAACTGAGCTTGCCGGGGTTGGCCTTAGCGTAGGCGATGAGTTCTTTGACGTTTTTAGCGGGAATACTGGGATGCACCACCAATACGTTGGGTAAATAGCCAATCTCGATGATGGGTGAAAAACTTCTTACCGGGTCATACGCCATTTTGTTGTACAGACTGACGTTTATTGCCAGCGGCCCCGAAGTGCCAAACAGCAAAGTGTGACCGTCTGCGTCGGCCCGAGCCACGTATTCTGCCCCAATATTGCCGCCTGCGCCTGCCTTGTTGTCCACCAACATGGGCTGACCCAGGAGCGGCTTCATGGCGTTTGCCAAGGTGCGCGCCATCGCATCGGTAGGGCCACCAGGCGAAAAAGGCACGACAAGGATGACCGGTTTTTGCGGAAAGCCTGGTTGCGCCCAAGCGCTTCCCAGGCCTGCTGTGGCGAGGGTGATGAGGCTGCTTCGGCGGGTGATGTTTCGGGTACGCATGTTTGTCTCCTTGCTGCGTTTTAATGCTCTAGCGTTCTAGCGTTCTAGCGTTTTAGCGTCCTAGGTATTTTTAGGGTCAGAAAAACAAATCCATAGCGGCTTCGTCATCGGGCAGATGGGCTTGTAGCGGATCTTGTGGCAGCAAGCGGTGCTGCACTACCCAGCGCGCCAGTTGCCCCCGGTGTGGTGTTCCTATTTGCGCGCCCTCCCAGACCATAGCGATGGCACTGGTGAGGTGGTAAAGCGCTGAGGCTGCACGCCGTGCTAGCACATCGCCGCCCTCAGCTACGGCGGCGGTCGTAAGTGTTGCGGCTTGCGCCATCAGCTGTTGCAAGGTTTGGTACAGCGGCGTATCTTCCGGGTTGCTGGCTACCGAGGCGTCTAGCAGACTTTGCCAATGGGCTTGTAACGCGGTGAGTGCGTCTTCACGCCGGACAGCGCGGATCACGTCCAGCGCCACGATGTTGCTGGTGCCTTCCCAGATCGAACCGAGATGTGCGTCACGCACCAAGCGCGGGTCGCTCCATTCTTCAATGTAGCCGCAGCCACCGCGTACTTCCATCGCATCACCCGTTACCTTGCGAGCGTCACGGCAAGCGCGGAATTTAATAAGCGGAGTGAGGATGCGTGCCAATCGTGCTGCATCCGTATCCCCGGCATCGGCCAATCGCAGTGCTTGCGCTGTCTGGAACACCATGGTGCGGGCTTGTTCGCTGGGCAGCAACAGTTTGATTAATTGGCGGCGCATCAGCGGCATCTCGATCAGCGTTTTGCCAAAGGCGACACGGTTGCGGGCGATGAAGAAAGCCTCGCTGACGGCGCGGCGCATCAGACCTGCCGCACGCACGCCGTTAGATAGACGCGAGTTATTCACCATATCGGCCATCTGCACAAAGCCGCGTCCCTGTTCGCCTACCAGCCAAGCGCATGCGCCTTCTAGCCGAATTTCGCCACTCGCCATGGAGCGAGTCCCCAGCTTGTCTTTGAGCCGGATGATGCGGTAGTTGTTGGGCGAGCCGTCAGGCAGAGTGCGTGGCAGCAGGAACAGCGAAACACCTTTCATGCCTGCAGGCCCGCCATCGACATGCGCCAGCACCATCGCCAGCGTTGCATCGGGGTTGGAGCAAAACCATTTGTCACCTGTTAACAGCCACGAACCGGGATGGCTAGGGTCGGTTGCAGGGACGGATTTAGGATCGAAAATTGCTATAGTTTCAGTAGCGGATATATCAGAGCCAGCAGCCTGCTCGGTCATGAACATCGCCCCTTGCGCCAGTTCGTCCAAGTTTAGGCTGGTCAAGGCGGGCAAGTAACGCTCGACCAGCTCTGGGGTACCAAATTTCTTGAGCGTGCGGGTCAGTGAATCGGTCATCGACACTGGGCAACACAGGCCGAACTCAGCCTGAACAAACAGATACGTCAGTGCGTATTTCACGGTGTTGGGCAGTTGCCCTGGCCAGCCGAGTACATCGCTGCGGTGTGAAATCGCCGCCAGCGCGAATTCGCCAAATGCCAGCCGTTCCATCTCTACATAAGCCGGGTGCTTGATGATGCGTTGACTGTCTTGGCCGGAGCGGGTGCGGTATTCCAATTCTGGCGGGTTTTTGTCAGCCGTGTGGGCCAAGTCGTCCAGCGATCCACCAGCTAACTCACCCAGTCGCTCAAACAGCGGCGTCAGGTGGGCCAAGATATCGGGCGGCAAGTACACCCCCAGCAAGGCTTGCAAGCCAGTGTCGGTGGTGTAAAGGTTAATGCCGTGCTGATCGGGTACAGCCGTTGTGGCGCAGGGCGCTGTGCGAGTGGGGGATTTCATGGCGAATTTGTCTCCAAGGTTTGATTATTGGGCGGCGATCAATAGCTGTCCAATAGCAAATATGTCTTTAGCAATACAATTTTCGTATTCATGAACTCGGAGTTACCTATGGAATTCCGCCACCTCCGCTACTTTCTCGCTCTGGCCGAAGAGTTGCACTTTGGCCGTGCTGCGGAACGCCTGTCAATCTCGCAGCCGCCACTCAGCCTCAATATCCAGCAGCTTGAAGCTTCCATCGCTGCCAAACTGTTCATCCGCAACAGCCGCGAGGTGCGTCTCACCTCCGCCGGTGTTGCCTTCGTCCCCAAAGCGCGCGCTTTGCTGGAACAAGCTCAAGAAGCTGCGCGCCATGCACGCGATGTGGAGCGGGGTTTGGTGGGGAGGTTGCAAATTGGGTTTGTCGGAGCCATGCTCTACCGGGGCTTGCCGCAGATGCTGCGCCAGTTTCAAGCCCAATATCCACGGCTGCGCGTGCTGCTGCGCGAACTCAGTTCGCAAGAGCAGTTGATTGAGCTGTCACACGAGCGGCTGGATGTGGGCTTTGTCCACACTACCCAAGTGCCGCCTGAACTGTCACGCATTTTGGTGGCCCGCCAGCCCTTTGTCTGCTGCTTACCGGCATCGCATCCCAAAGCGGGTAGCACAGTGCTCGCTTTACGCGAGTTGGAAGGCGAACCTTTTGCCACCGTAGCCCGCGCTGTGTCACCCGATTACCACGAGCGTATCGTGGCGTTGTGTATGGCCGCAGGCTTTCATCCTGACTTACGCTATGAACTTCGGCACTGGCTCAGTGTCGTGTCTCTGGTATCTCAAGGTTTAGGTGTGGCGCTGGTGCCCGAGGCGCTGCGCCAGTCTGGCCTTGCGAATACCGTTTTTCTGCCCTTGGACTTTCCCGCAGATGCGCCATCCGCGCCTTATGACACGTACTGCCTATGGAAAACCAAGCGCGACAATGCACCACTGTCATCGTTTTTAGAAGCGGTGCGGGCGGCTGAGGTGTAAGTAAGCACCGCTGTACGCGACTACCGTGTTCAACATTTTGAAAGTTATCCATGGCAAATTTTCCGCCCAGCACGAGTTCCAGTTCCAGTTCCAGTAACGAAACTACCGAAACTATCACCTTAGGCGGTGGATGCTTTTGGTGCACCGAAGCCGTTTTTGTGGAGGTCAAAGGCATCACTGATGTGGAGTCCGGCTACAGCAACGGCCAAGTTTCCAAGCCCAGCTACGAAGAGGTCTGCACAGGACGCACCGGCTGCAACGAGGTCGTGAAACTTGAGTTTGACCCTGCCCAAATCAGCCTGCGCCAGATTCTAGAAATTTTCTACGTCATCCACGATCCCACCACGCTAAACGCCCAGGGTAACGACCGAGGCACGCAGTACCGCAGCGGGATTTACGTCAGCAGCGCGGCACATAAAGCCGAGGCTGATGAGATGATTCGTGAGATGCGCCAAGAGCAGCTCTTTGATCGACCCATCGTCACGGAAGTGCTGCCCTTGGCCAACTACTGGGCTGCTGAGGATTACCACCAAGATTATTTCGCCAACAATCCGCACCAGGGCTATTGCATGGCGGTTGCAGCGCCCAAGGTCGCAAAATTCCGTAAGACGTTCACGGACTTGGTTCGATGATCAAAGTGAACGTGCAAGGCCGTCGCTTGACGGCCCCTGTTCATTAATCGCGCCCGCGTCCATTTCCACGACCATGACCGCGATCGTGGTCACCCCGGTCACCGCGATCATCCCGGCCATGTTCTTTGTAGTCGCCCCGGCGTTCATCTCGGTCATCCCGTCGGAACTGCGGCACATACTGCTGGTTATACCAATTGTCTTGCACAAAATAAACCGGCTGGTCGCAGGCGTTGTACCGGCTGCAGTGCTTACCCCAGTTTTTTGCATGTCCCGGTGGCACGTGCAAGTAGATAGGTTGCCGTGGCACAAAGATAGGCGTTTCAGTTATGACTATCGGCTGCGGGTAGATCAGCACAGGTGGTGGACTGTTGCCAAGGTCGATACGACCATAAAAGCCGGGCTGACCGATTTGTACGGACACGCCAACATCTGCAGCAATTGCTGAACTGCCTGCCGTAGCGACCAGGACTGCAACGGAGGCGGCCAAGATCAATGGAAAGTGCTTCATAGTAAATGTCCTCTGATTAACAAGCGTCATGGGATGGCGTTTATATTTACTTAACGCCTCAGCACGCTCTGCTGCCGACAAAGTCAGTGGCGCGTCCCACACGGTGGTGTCTAGCCACACTGTATTTTTGTAGAGTTGCCCTCCATCGTATGCAGGCGAAAACCGATTTAAGCTGTCATCAAATGAGCAATGGATTACGTGGCCGATGCACCGCAGGCATGGCAGAACTTGGCGAATGCACACTTGCGGGTGTGGCAAGGAGCGCAGTGGTCGTGCAGGCCAATGCCGTAGTGCGGGCAGAAATCAATGCTGCCGTTCTTCAGATCCACCGGGCAGGGCTTCGGTCAGCTTTTGCCTTTCCAGATAGCGGTTCAGCGCCACGATGGCCTGCCTGCTAACCAATACGGTGAGAACGATACCCACCACATAGCGCACGTAGCCGCCGTAACTCAGCAGGTAAGGCACCAGTTCGACAAAGAAAGCAAACAGCGAAAAGTAGATGAAGCCCCATACAAATGACCAGTAAGTGCTTTTACGCTTCTTTGCAAACAACCGGCAATGGCCAGCAGCGGCAGGGTCAACGCTAACCGATAGCCGAACACGCGCAGCTCTTGGGCTCGCTGGGCCTGCTCAAGCGCAGCAACGGCAGTTGTTTCGGTATTTTGGCCGTTGGCAATGGTGGCCCGTGTCTAGATGGCAACGGGCTTGGTGATGAAATCCTCCAGGTTCAGAGTCTGCTCGACCTTCGGCATATCGCCCATCACACTACCGCCCAAGCCAATCAGGAACCCGCCGAAGACAAACGCCACCAGCCACAGGCCGCGCAGGCCCCCACCAGCACCGATGCCACCGGCAGGGAAGAGACGGAGCTCAGCGCTGATGCCTCGCTCTCAAGGCCGCACACTCCATTGCACATCCCCTATATGTAAATCTTGCCACTTGGGCGGGGCAGCTCGGGCGCTGTCTAATTGCGCTGGGTCAAAGCTGTTACCAGAGGCAAGGGTCGATGACAACTGTCCCTGAGCGTGCCAGGCACCCTGGTAAAAGACAAACAACGTGGTGCTCCTATACCTCCCCGAGTGGAACAGCACCAGCTCTTCCACTCCGTCTCCATTCAAATCACCCAGCCACACATCACACGAATTCTTGGCCTTCATGCACGTGTTGAGCTCTTGTTCCTTAGCCTTTTTTATATCGGCCACAAAAGTCGCGGGCAAATGCCGCCCCGGCGGATGCACGGCGAGCTTTTGGGCTACGGTTTCATCGGTCAATACCACTGGGGCATCTTGGTTTCGGTCGGTTTGCGCCAGCGTCTCACGGGCCTGTTGCGCCCATTCTGGGCTGGGTGCGCCGCCAGCGGCCATCATCTGTAGCGCCTCGCGGCCAAAGCGACCACTGTTCCAACGCAAATAACTCCAATCAGGCTCGGTCTTATTGCCAGCAGTCAGTACATAGTGAATGTGTGCATTCACAGCCAGTCGCTGAATATTGGCAATGGGTGTCAAAAATGCCAATAGGCTCAAGCAAAGTACCAGGGCAGCCACAATATTGGTGCGCGCAATACCCGTCATCCAGCGTCCCGGTTGCAGCCACGACAAGGCATAGCCCAGCGAATAAATGGCCCCTAATAGCGCCACTAATGCGGCCCACAATCGCTGTTCAGACCAACCGTACTGCTGCACTCGCAGGCCCAGTGCCCAACAGGCTATTGCCACGATGGGTAGCAGGCTTAACCATGAGGCTTGGGTTACCCGGCCTAACCATGTGGGGTAAGGCGAAGCTACCTCGCCGTCTTGGTAGGCGCAGTTGGCAAACTTCACCGCCAGGGCGACAAACCACAACAGCATCAGCGCCGCGCTTTGGGTTTTAAACAATGGGGCCAGCGTAGTCAACGGCACAGCCAGCACCCACACTACACCAAAAAATAGCACCAAGGGCAGCAGCCACGCAGCAATGGACAGCCAAAATCGCCGGATGGTTTCGGTCATCACCGCCCGGGTAATACCCAGCCCCACCGCTGAAGCTACCACCAGCCCAGACACTGGGAAAATGAAAATCGGCTTCTGGATCAGTACTTCAATCCAGTCCACCTGTATGAGCTTCATCAGCCCGGCCCCGGCAAAAAGCACCAACCACACCGCCCCGGTCATGGCTCCGGCAGTCAGAAGCACAATGCCATTGCGCCAGCTGTAGTTGAACAGCCGCACATACTGCCAGCGCTTAGTCTCAAAGTTAAATCCGCACAGCAGGCCCAGGCTGACAAAACCCAGCACACCAGAAGCCAGCACGTCTTGTGGCTGTACGTTCAGTGCATGGCTTTGCGCCCCAGATGCCCATGACGAATAGGCCCCCAGCGCAGCGTACGCTACTAAGTACCCCAGCACCGCCAGCTGCCGTACCCCACGCGCTAGTCCGTCAATGCTTTGGGTTGCGTAAATCGCAACCGGAGTCGCCAGTGCGGCGTACCACAGCGCCGACTGCACCATCGGCTGCGTGGACAGCAACTGCCCGCTAGCCTGCGCAGACCACAGCCACCACAACACCCAGCCTTGCACAGCCCCGGTCAGGGCAAAAACGAAGGGGAAGTGCAACGCGGTAGCCTTCATGCCAGCCCCGCCACCCGCGCCCGCAGCGCTTCGGGCTGCACCGCGTCCGCCGCCATTGCCGGCCCCACGTTCAGGCCCACGCGGCTCAATACGCCGCGCCGGAACGGCTTGGACATGGCTGTGCCGCCCTCAACCCGGCTGAAGTACGAACCCCACAGGTTGGTCAGCGCCATGGGCACAACCGGCACCGGTGCGCTTTCCAAAATCTTCATGATGCCGCCTTTGAATTCTTGCAACTTGCCATTCTTGGTAACGCCGCCTTCGGGGAAGATACCCAGCAAATCGCCTTCTTGCAGTACCTTGGCCGCAGCGGCGAAGGCAGCTTCGTAGGCCGCAGGGTCTTCGGCGCGGGGAGCAATTGGGATGGCTTTGGCTAGGCGGAACAGCCAGCCTAGCACCGGCACTTGAAAGATACGGTGGTCCATCAAAAACACAATGGGGCGGGGGCTGGCAGCCATCAGCAGCACGGCATCAACAAAGCTCACGTGGTTGCAGGCCAGGATGGCCGGGCCTGTGAGGGGGATGTGCTGGTCGCCGGTGACCTTGAAACGGTACACGCAGTGCGACAGCATCCACGCCACAAAGCGCAGCAAATATTCGGGCACCAGCAGAAAGATGTAGGCCGCCACCACGGCATTGGCAATGCCGGTGAACAGGAATATCTGAGGAATCGTGAAGCCGCTGGTCAGCAGCGCACCGGCGATCACTGAGCTGGCGATCATGAACAGCGCGTTCAAAATATTGTTGGCCGCGATGATGCGGGCGCGGTGCGTGGGCTGACTGCGCAACTGGATCAGCGCGTACATGGGCACGCTGTACAGCCCGGCAAACAGGCTTAGCAGCGCCAAGTCGGCCATCACCCTCCAGTGGGCTGAAAGCGCGGTAAAGGCGGCCAGGCCCATTACCGCGCTGGGTGGCAGTCCGCGCGCGGCAAAATATAAATCCACCGCAAACACGCTCATGCCGATTGCCCCCAAAGGCACCAGGCCAATCTCCACGTGACGGCGGCTCAGCACCTCGCACAGCAGTGAGCCAGTGCCGATGCCGATGGAGAAGACCACCAGCATCAGCGTTGCCACTTGTTCGTCGCCGTGCAGCACCTCTTTGGCAAAGCTGGGGAATTGACTCAAGAACACTGCGCCAAAAAACCACATCCAGCTTATGCCGAGCAGCGAGCGGAACACCACCGGGTTACCGTTAGCGAGCTTTAAATTTCGCCAAGTCTCGGTAAACGGATTCCAGTTGATTTTTAGGTCAGGGTCGGTGGCAGGCAACTGTGGAATTGCCTGCGCCACCCAGCGGCCTACCAGTGCCAGGCTCACGCAGCCTACGGCCACATCGGTATGGCCGAACTCTGGAATCGCCACCAGAAGCCCACCGACGATGTCGCCCAGCAAAATGGCTACAAAGGTGCCCATCTCGACCATACCGTTGCCACCGGTCAGCTCGGCATCGCTCAGCACTTGCGGCAGGTAGGCGAACTTGACTGGACCAAACAGCGTGGAATGCAGGCCCATCAAAAACACACAGGCCAGCAGCACCGGCACCTGCACGTCTACGTTGCTGATGAAAAAGCCGTAGGCGGCCAGCAACATGATGCTGATCTCCAGGTTTTTCACCGCGCGGATCATCAACGTCTTGGGGTACTTATCGGTCAGTTGCCCGCTAGTGGCCGAAAACAGCAGAAACGGCAGGATGAAAAGCGCCCCGATCACCAGCCCCGCCAGTGCGGGCGGTAACCAACTGACGCTGAGCTGGTAGGTCACCATCACGGTGAACGAGAATTTGAACAAGTTGTCGTTCGCCGCGCCAGAAAACTGGGTCCAGAAAAACGGCGCGAAGCGGCGCTGCTTCAGCAGCGCGAATTGGTTGAGGTGCGCTGTGGCGTCGGTGGAGGAGTCGCTGGAGGTGTTGGCGTGATGGACTTGCATTTTTTGTACCAAATAGGGCGCTGGCGCAGATTCTATGTACGCGTACAGCTATTAAAAAAAGCAGACGAAATTTACCTGACCACTGCATCATGCGGGCGTTGCCCACCATTGTGCACAGCCGTGCGTGACGACAGCGCGGTCACTCGCCCACTACTTGGGCGAGGATTGGTTATAGTCCGCCCGTGCCTATTCTTCGCCGTCACCTTTGCTGGTTTGCTGTTTTTGCTCTGCTGTTGATGCAGCAATTGGGCTTGGTGCACCGCTACGCGCATGAGATGGGGAACGCTAGCCGAGTGGAAGCAGTGGCAGTAGCGCAGTTCACGGCTCATGTGGCCGCCCCGATAGCTTTCACGGGTTTCCCGACCCACGATGCCAGTCTGTGCGGGGTGTTAGACCACCTCAGCGCTGGGCATGCCCTCACGTCCATGCCCATTCTGACCATAGCGGCCATGCCGTCGCTGACCTACCTCTCACTTCTCTCGGGCAATTTCATTGCCCGCTGGGCTGCGCAGTTCAATGCGCGCGGCCCGCCTGCTTCGCGCTAACACCCCCCTTCCCTAGTGAGCCTTAGTGCACCGTCGGTTGATGTGCGTACTGGCCCACCTGTGTTTGACGAAGCAGGAACCTTATTTCATGAAGATTGTTATCTCTCCCGTATTTAAAAAATCAGCTGTTGCCCAAATAACATCTGCCTTGTTAGCTCTTAATTTCGTTGCGATTCCGCTGGCTTCAGCACAAAGCACCACCAGCAGTGCCGTGCCTGCCGCTACGCTGGGTGAAGTCACCGTTACTGGTAACCCTCTAGGTGCTGCGGATTTAATAGCGCCAGCAACAGTGCTGACTGGCACAGAGCTGCTGTTGCGTAAGAAAAGTAGTCTGGGCGAAACACTTGATGGCTTGCCCGGCGTCAGCAGCACCTACTTTGGTCCCAACGCAAGCCGCCCCATCATTCGTGGGCAAGACGGCGACCGCATCCGAGTGTTGAGCAACGGTGGTGCCAGTGTTGATGCCTCGGGCTTGTCCTTTGACCATGCTGTGCCGATCGATCCACTGGTGATTGAGCGCGTTGAGGTCTTGCGTGGCCCCGGGGCTTTGCAGTACGGCGGCAGTGCGGTTGGGGGCGTGGTGAACGTCATCAACCACCGCATTCATGAATCTCCTTTGTTTGACGACAAAGGCGGTGTGACGGGGCGCGCCGAAGTGCGTGGTGGTGGGGCCGACAGTGAGCGCGCTGCCAGTGCGTTGCTGGAGACGGGAACAGACAAGTTCACAGTCCATGTCGATGCGTTTGACCGCAAGACCTCGGACGTGCGTGTGCCCACGAGCCTTGCCTGCGACCCCAAAGCCACTGGCACGCCGGGCTTTGCACAACGTTTGTGCAACTCGTCCAGCCAGTCCAATGGGGGGGCTGTGGGTGGGACGGCCTTCTTTGACCGAGGCTACCTGGGCGCATCGGTAGAGACTTTTAAAACCAATTACGGCTCGGTCGCGGAAGACACGGTCAATATCGGCATGAAGCAAAACCGCTATGCACTGCAAGGCGAGTTACGGGGGTTCCAGGGCCCATTCCAGTCCGTTAAAGGCCAGTGGAGCGCGGTGAATTACCAGCATACCGAGTACGAATCGGGTGTAGCGGGTACTACCTTCAATAACGCAGGTAACGATTTCCGGCTCGAAGCGCGGCAAACCAAGGTCGGCCGTTTGGATGGTTTGGTTGGCCTGCAAGTCGAAGGCAACCGTTTCTCCGCGACGGGGGTTGAGGCTTTTGCACCGTACACCCGTACCGGATCCAAGGCTTTGTTTGCGTACGAAGAGCTGGGCACCAACTGGGGCAAAGTCAGCTTGGGTGCAAGGTTGGAGTCTGTGCGCGTCGAGTCGCTGGGCAGCCCTGGCATTGCGCGCTTCTTTGCTGACAGCCGCAGCTTCAACCCAGGCAGCTACGCGCTGGGTGGATTATGGAATTTAGGCGGGGCGCAGGATGGTGAAAAAGGCGGCGGCTGGACGGCTACTTCCAACCTCTCGTACACCCAGCGAGCACCCAAAGACTACGAGTTGTATGCCAAAGGCCCCCATCTCGCCACCGCAGCCTACGAGCGAGGTAACGCTAACTTGGATTTAGAGCGCTCGGTCAACGTGGACGTGGGTTTAGCCTGGAAGACCGGCCCTAACCACGCGGGCCTGAACGCGTTTGTCAACCAGTTCAACAACTACATTAGCCTCGAATCCACAGGTAACACCGTTGATAACCTGCCTGAATACGCGTACCGACAAGTCAAGGCTCGCTTCACGGGTTTGGAGACCACAGGCAATGTGCGTTTGCTGGGGGCGCAAGGTCTGGCCACGGCCAGCAGCACGCTTGATCTGGCCCTCAAAGGCGATTTGGTGCGTGCCACCAATGTCAGCACGGGCCAAGCCTTGCCCCGTATCGCTCCGGCCCGTGTCGGCGCGACGCTGATTTGGGGGCAGGGAACTGGCACGCAGGGTTGGGGCGCGCGTTTCGGCGTGGATGTGTTCTCGGCGCAAAACCGTGTGCCTACAGGCGACCGAACTACCGGTGGCTACACCTTCCTGAACGCCTCTGCTACCTATGCGATGAAGGCGGGTGCTAGCAATTTGGTGTGGTTCGCACGGCTGGACAATGCGTCCAACCAGTTGGCCTACAGCGCCAGCTCGGTACTGACGCAAACCGCGCCGAACCGTGTTCCGCTGCCTGGACGCGGGCTGAAGGTGGGCGTGCAAGCGACGTTTTAAGCAATAGGCTAGCAAATAGGGCTGATTAACGGGAGGAGCAGACAGGACAATAGACGCCATGAACCATCCTGTCCTCACTTCGCTGATTCCTGTAGTCTTACTCATTGCTGCGGGTTTCATAGCGGGACAGCGAGGATGGATAAGGGCAGGGTCGGTTAAAGACCTGTCGAACCTCGTTTTCTTCCTGCTCTCGCCCGCGCTGCTGTTTCGGGCCATGAGCACGGTACACATCGAGCAACTCAGCCTGCGGCCTGTCGCGGTGTATTTCATGGCAGCAGGGTTGATTTTTTCGGGCACGTTGGTACTGAGGGGTTTTAATTCACGTTCTGCGGTTCTCGCCTTGGCTAATACCTACAGCAACACGGTGATGATCGGCATCCCGTTGATTGGCCTCGCTTACGGGCCAGAGGGCATGGTGACGTTGCTGACGCTGGTGTCTTTGCATTCGCTGGTGATTTTGACTACCGCTACGGTCGTGTTGGAGTTAGCCGTATCTCGTGATGCCACGCTGACGGCCCAACGCGATGGCGTGTCGGTGCAGCCTCGACCCATGCTGTCCACCGTACTGACGGCGGTGCGCAATGCGGTGTTTCACCCTGTGCCCATTCCCATTATTGTTGGACTGCTGTTCGCACAAACCGGTTGGGTATTGCCTGAGGTGATCGATAAACCCATCCAACTGCTTGGCCAAGCCTTTGGTCCTCTGGCGCTGGTCATGGTCGGTATCACGCTTGCGCATACCGCCGTGGGACAGCATCTGCGGGGTGCGCTGGCACAAGCACTGGTCAAAAACCTGCTAAATCCGGTGCTGGTGGTAGCGTTGGGTTGGGCCTTGGGTCTGACAGGCCTGCCGCTGACGGTGATGGTCGTCGCAGCATCGCTGCCGATTGGTGCGAATGTGTTTTTGTTCTCGCAGCGCTACAAGGTGGAAGAGGAGCTGGTTACGGCCAGTGTTGCGGTGTCTACGGCGCTGGCGCTGGTTACGGTGTCGGTGGTGATGGCGCTGGTGGGATGAAGTAAAACAAAAAAACGCTTATTACGGCGCCAAGCGCTCACGCAGCCATCCTTTATTGCTATTAAGGGTATAGCGAAGTCGATCATGCAGGCGGCTGGGGCGGCCTTGCCAGAATTGCCAGCTGTCTGGTACCAGGCGGTAGCCACCCCAGTGGGGGGGGCGGGGTGGATTGAGTAAATATTGCGCACCTACTTTGGCCGCATTCGCGACCAGCACCGCCCGGCTTGAAATCACCTGCGACTGCGGTGAGGCCCAGGCACCCAAGCGGGAATCCAGTGGGCGGCTGTGGAAATAGGCATCGCTCTCGGCGTCGCTGACTTTCTTAACGCGGCCTTCAATACGCACGGTGCGCTCCAGTTCTACCCAATGAAATTGCAAGGCGGCAAAGGGGTTTCCTGCCAACTCCAGGCCCTTACGGCTTTCGTAGTTGGTGTACCAGACGATGCCACGCTCGTCATAGCCCTTGATGAGTACCACCCGTGTGCTGGGGCGTAAATCGCTGCCTACAGTCGCCAGCGTCATTGCGTTGGGTTCGGGCAGTTGGCTGGCGATGGCCTCATTCAGCCACTGGGCGAATTGCGCGAGCGGGTCATGTTGCGAAGCAGATTCGTTCAGCTCGGCGTGTTCGTAGCTTTTGCGCAGATCGGCAAGGGCAGGGGATGCGGTGGTGTGGGGCAAGTTACTCATGGAGCGATTGTGCCTTTGATATAATAATTAAAAAGCACGATCGTTCTTTTTTTGTTTTTCAAAGTTATTCAAATTAAACAAGCCTCACAGCACGTGAGGTCGCGAACCTTACAGGCACTGCGCTACAGAAGCCTAAAATCGTTCGTTGAGTGTCTAAGTCAATTTACATATCGGAGCATGAGCATGAAGGTACTGGTAGCAGTGAAACGCGTAGTGGACTACAACGTCAAAGTTCGCGTCAAATCAGACGGAACAGGTGTAGATATCGCCAACGTCAAGATGAGCATGAATCCCTTTGACGAAATCGCCGTCGAAGAAGCCGTTCGTCTTAAAGAAAAGGGCGCTGTCACCGAAATCATCGTCGTGTCATGTGGTGTGCAGCAGTGCCAAGAAACTCTGCGCACTGCCATGGCTATTGGCGCAGACCGTGCCATCCATGTGTTGACCGACCAAGAGCTGCAACCTTTGGCGGTCGCCAAGCTGCTCAAAGCTTTGGTGGACAAAGAGCAACCCGGCCTCATCATTCTCGGCAAACAAGCCATTGATGACGATTGCAACCAAACCGGTCAAATGTTGGCCGCGTTGGCTGATTTACCCCAAGCCACTTTCGCCAGTAAAGTCGAGATCGCCGACAACCAAGCCCTGGTTACCCGCGAAGTCGATGGCGGCTCTGAGACCCTTGCTATCAGCCTGCCCGCCGTCGTCACCACCGACTTGCGCCTGAATGAGCCACGCTATGTCACCTTGCCCAACATCATGAAGGCCAAGAAGAAACAGCTCGACGTGTTCAGTCCCGCCGACTTGGGTGTTGACGTAGCGCCACGCATCAAGACCCTCAAAGTCAGCGAGCCACCCCAGCGCAGCGCCGGTATAAAGGTGCCCGATGTGGCTACCTTGGTTGCCAAGCTCAAGAACGAAGCCAAAGTCATCTAAGCCGACTGACTGGACTGACCAGACTGACCCTTTAGGAGAACAAACACATGACATCCTTAGTTATTGCCGAACACGACAACGCCAGCATCAAAGGCGCTACCCTCAACACCGTTACCGCAGCCCTCGCTTGTGGTGGTGATGTTCACGTCCTCATCGCCGGTGCCAATGCCGGTGCCGCTGCCGCTGCCGCTGCCAAAATTGCAGGTGTTGCCAAAGTCATCCATGCTGATGGCGAACAGTTTGCCCACGGCCTCGCAGAAAACGTCGCGGCCCAAGTGGTTGCCATTGCCAGCAGTTACAGCCATCTGCTGTTCCCTTCCACCGCTGCAGGTAAGAACGTCGCTCCCCGCGTTGCTGCCAAATTGGATGTAGGCCAGATCAGCGACATCACCAAGGTGATTGCTGCCGATACGTTTGAGCGTCCTATCTATGCCGGTAACGCCATAGCAACGGTACAAAGCCTAGACGCTACCAAAGTCATCACCGTGCGAACCACAGGCTTCGACCCTGCGGCTGTCAGCGGTGGCGCTGCAGCTGTCGAAGTCGCTACTTGCGTGGCCGACAGCGGCAAGAGCAGCTTTAAAGGGAGTGAGATCGCCAAGAACGACCGCCCTGAGCTCACCGCCGCAAAAATCATCGTGAGCGGTGGCCGTGCCTTGGGTTCCAGCGAGAAGTTTGCTGAAGTCATGACGCCGCTGGCCGACAAGCTCGGCGCAGCCATGGGGGCATCCCGTGCCGCCGTGGATGCAGGCTACGCGCCTAACGACTGGCAAGTTGGCCAGACTGGCAAGATCGTTGCGCCCCAGCTGTACATTGCTGCCGGTATCTCCGGTGCCATCCAGCATCTGGCCGGTATGAAGGACAGCAAGGTCATCGTCGCTATTAATAAGGACGAAGAAGCGCCTATTTTCAGTGTGGCGGACTACGGCCTTGTGGCTGACTTGTTCACGGCGGTGCCTGAACTGGTGGCTGCTCTGTAAGCCCAAACCCCTCATCCGCCCTAGGACTTAAAACGCCTCACGCAGCCCTCTTGACCCCCGTCATCAGGGCTGTTTTTTTACGCTCAAAACAGCTTTTCGACACAAAGTAATAGCCATGACCTACAAAGCCCCGATCAAAGATATGCTGTTCGCGATGAAGCACCTCGCCAACATCGAGCAGGTAGCACTTATTTCCGGTTTTGAAGACGCAAGTTTGGAGACGGCCCAGGCCGTGCTCGAAGAATGCGCCAAATTCAATGAAAACGTGTTGGCCCCGCTGAACTGGGAAGGCGACAAAAACCCCAGCAGCTGGAAAGACGGCAAAGTCACCACCACGCCCGGTTTTAAAGAAGCGTTCAAGCAGTACACCGATGGCGGCTGGCAAGGGCTACAGCACCCGGTTGAATACGGTGGTCAAGGTCTGCCTAAGTTGATTGGTGCGGCTTGCGTAGAAATGCTGAATTCAGCCAATATGAGCTTCGCCCTGTGCCCGTTGCTGACCGATGGCAACATTGAGGCCCTGCTGACTGCGGGGTCCGACGAGCTCAAAGCAACCTACCTGCACAAGCTGGTCAGTGGCCAATGGACGGGTACGATGAACCTGACCGAGCCGCAAGCGGGCTCAGACTTGGCCATGGTGCGTACCAAGGCTGACCCACAGCCTGACGGCACCTACAAAATCTTTGGCACCAAGATTTATATCACCTACGGCGAACATGACATGGCCGAGAACATCGTCCACCTCGTGCTGGCCCGTGTGGCCGGTGCGCCTGAAGGCGTGAAGGGTATTAGCCTGTTTGTTGTGCCCAAGTTCATGGTCAACAAAGATGGCTCGCTGGGCAGTCGCAATGATGCGCATTGCGTCAGCATCGAGCACAAAATGGGCATTAAGGCCAGCCCTACGGCGGTGCTGCAATTCGGCGACAACGGCGGTGCGGTGGGTTACCTGGTCGGTGAAGAAAACCGGGGGCTCGAATACATGTTCATCATGATGAACGCCGCCCGCTACGCCGTGGGCACGCAAGGTATCGCCGTGGCTGAGCGTTCCTACCAGCAGGCCGTGCATTTCGCCAAAGACCGTGTACAAAGCCGCCCCGTGGACGGTTCCATCAAGGCCAGCGCGCCCATCATTCACCACCCGGATGTGAAGCGAATGCTGATGACGATGCGCGCCTACATCGAAGGCTGTCGCTCTATGGCTACCGTCGCTGCTGCTGCTTACGACGCCGCTCACAAGCACCCTGACCCTGAAGTACGTAAGCAAAATACGCTTTTCTATGAGTTCATGGTGCCGCTGGTCAAGGGCTACAGCACAGAGATGAGTTTGGAAGTCACATCCTTGGGCGTTCAGGTTCACGGTGGCATGGGTTTCATTGAGGAAACCGGTGCCGCCCAGCACTACCGCGATGCCAAAATTTTGACCATCTACGAAGGCACTACCGCCATCCAGGCGAATGACTTGGTGGGTCGAAAGACGATGCGCGATGGTGGCCAAACGGCCAAAGCTATTGCGGGTCAAATTGAGGTGACAGAAGCCGCGCTCGCTGCTTTGGGCACTGCCGATGCTTTGGCAGTTGCCAAGCGCCTCAAAGCTGCTCGCCTTGCCTTTGTTGACGTGGTTGATTTCGTTGCTGGAAACACCAAATCCTCCCCCAACGCCGTGTATGCAGGCAGCGTGCCTTACCTGATGTTGGCCGGCAACCTGATGGCTGGTTGGCAAATGGGCAGGGCCTTGTTGGCGGCGCAGCGCGAATTGGCCAGCGGTGAAGACGCTGCTTTCATGCACGCCAAAATCACCACCGCCCGCTTCTATGCCGACCACCTGCTGACCAAAGCACCAGGAATGCGCGACAGCATCGTCGAGGGCGCTGAGTGCGTCACGGCCTTGGCCCTGGATGCCTTTTGATGTTATTAATGCTGTCAATATTATCTATTTAATAGCTAACACAGCGCATCCATCATGCGCTAAAGCCTTTTTTATTGAAAATATACCCTGCCGTCTTGCTGTCTTTCTAACCCTTTATTGGAAACCTCATGTCCAAGCTGCCCCTTACCCTGCAAAACCTGCCCCTGCCCATCATTGCATCGCCGCTGTTCATCATCAGCACGCCAAAATCGGTGATTGCCCAGTGCCTCTCCGGCGTGGTCGGTTCTATGCCCGCCCTGAATGCCCGCCCTGCAGCTCAGCTCGAAGAATGGCTGATCGAAATCACTGAAACCTTAGCGGCTTACAACAAGGCCAACCCTGACAAGCCTGCCGCGCCTTTCGCCATTAACCAAATCGTCCATAAAAGCAACGATCGCTTAGAGCACGACATGGCGATGTGCGTTAAGTACAAGGTGCCAATCATCATCACCAGCCTTGGGGCGCGCGAAGACATCAACGCCGCCGCGCACAGCTACGGTGGTGTGGTGCTGCACGACATCATTAACAACAAGCATGCCCGAAAAGCTATCGAAAAAGGTGCGGATGGCCTGATCGCTGTGGCTGCTGGTGCTGGCGGCCACGCGGGTGTTAAAAGCCCCTTCGCCCTGATCCAGGAAATCCGCCAGTGGTTTGACGGCCCTATTGCTTTGAGTGGTGCCATCAGCACCGGCGACGCCGTGTTGGCCGCCCAAGCTATGGGTGCTGACTTTGCTTACATTGGCTCCGCGTTCATTGCGACCGAAGAAGCCCGCGCCGCAGACGGCTACAAGCAGGCCATTGTGGACAGCAACTCAGACGATATCGTTTACAGCAATCTCTTTACTGGCGTACATGGTAACTACCTTGCACCCAGCATCCGTGCTGCAGGCATGGATCCTGAGAATCTGCCAGAAGGTGATGTGAAAACCATGAATTTCGCCGCCGGGGAAGGTAGCAAAGCCAAGGCCTGGAAAGAGATTTGGGGCTGTGGCCAGGGCATTGGCTCGGTAGATAAGATTTCAACTACCGCAGAATTTGTCGGCAAACTCAAGCGTGAATACACCGCTGCACGGGCGCGTTTGCAGTTGGCGTAATTGGCTTAAAGAAAAAACCAACGCATCAGCCCCACGCTGTGAAGCGGTAGGTTGAGGTTGGTGCTTGAAGGAGTTTTCGGCTAGGCCATCAAGGCCTCAGTGACAAAATCCAGCCGGTCTTGTCCAAAGAACATCTCGTCTCCCACAAACACTGTGGGTGCGCCAAATATCCCGCGTTGTACCGCTGCCTCAGTGTTTGCTTTCAATGCTGCCTTCACTTCAGCATCGCCCACCAGCGCCATGATCTGCGCTGCTGCAAACCCGGCTTTCTCAAACACCTGCACCGCGAGCGTCGGATCGTTCAGGTTCTGCGCCTCGATCCACATAGCGTTGAATACCGCACTCAGTACCGCGTCGAAGCGCTCAGGCTGATGCAATTGAATACCCACGAGCGCACGCATCAGGGTCAAGGTATTGATCGGGAAGTGGGGATTCATCACCAACGTCACGCCGTAACGCTTTGCAAACCGGCCCAAGTCCTTTGTCATATACCGTCCTTTGTGCGGCACTGAGGCGGGCGATGAATTCCCCGTCGCTTGGAAAACGCCGCCCAACAGCATCGGCTTATAGACCAATGTAGCTCCGGTTTTAGCGCAGAGCTTGGGCAGTTGCGTCCAGGCCAAATAAGATGCGGGGCTGCCCACATCAAAGAAAAATTCTGCAATTTTGGACATGGTTAATCTCCTGGTTCTAGATGGATAAAAGTTATATAAAACGTTCGTTCATTAAACGAACGGTATGTTATCGTCAGATTTTTGTCAATCTGGAAACTACTCAGGTTAAGCCATGCGTTACGCCAACACCCACAAAGATGAAACCCGCAAAAAGCTGATGACCAGCAGCCGTGCTATTGCCAAAAAGGGCGGCTTTAACAGCACGGGCATTGATGCGCTGATGGCCTCAATCGGCCTTACTGGGGGTGCGTTTTACAGCCACTTTCCATCCAAGCAAGCGCTGTTTGAAGCACTGATTGCAGAGGAAATGGACAACAGCAGCAATATGCTTGCTGGCGACATAGACTCACCCGACAACCACGTTGCCAAGTGCTTGCGTGACTACCTCAGCACTTTTCATGCACTCAACCCTGAAGTCGGCTGCGTTCTACCCACCTTGGGCGCAGAGATAGCCCGCGCTGGTCCCGCAGTGCGTACGCAGGTAGAAGCTGCGCTCAAACGGACGCAAAAGAGCTGGAGTTCCCGCACCGATGACCCTGACACCGCTTGGGCACTCATCGCGCAATGTGTAGGTGCACTGGTGCTAGCCCGTGCTGTAGAAAGCGATCGCACACGCAAAGAAATCTTGGCTGCTAGCCGTCGGTTTCTGGACAAAGCGCAGGCACAGAACGCACGAACTTAGCGCTGAGCTTGACAGCAGTTGATATTTTGAATAACGTTCGTTTACTGAACGTTCGTTTTTTAAAGGAAAACAATGACAACTGCTACAGTAACTTCTTCAACTTCCCCCAAGGTCGCCTTGGTTATCGGTGCCGGCGACTCTACCGGCGGCGCTATCGCCAAGCGCTTCGCCAAAGAGGGCTACATCGCCTGCATGACGCGGCGTAACGCCGACAAGTTACAGCCGCTTATCGACAGTATCCATGCAGACGGCGGGCACGCGTTCGGCTATGCCAGCGATGCCCGCAAAGAGGAAGAAGTTACTACGTTGTTCGAATCCATCGAGGCTGAACACGGCCCCATTGATGTAATGGTGTTCAACATCGGCGCTAACGTGCCCTGCAGCATCCTCGACGAAACTGCGCGCAAATACTTCAAGATTTGGGAAATGGCCTGCCTGAGCGGCTTTTTGAACGCACAAGCCGCAGCAAGGCGCATGGTCAAGCGTGGCCACGGCACGATTTTGTTCACGGGGGCTACGGCGGGGCTGCGTGGCTCAGCCAACTTTGCGGCTTTCGCCGGTGCCAAACACGCCTTGCGCGCACTGGCGCAAAGTATGGCACGTGAACTTGGCCCCCAAAACATCCACGTCGCCCATGTGGTGGTGGACGGCGCCATCGACACCGATTTCATCCGCACGACGTTTCCTGATCGCTATGCGTTGAAGGACCAAGACGGGATTTTGAATCCCGAGCACATTGCTGAGAACTACTGGTATCTGCATTCGCAGCCCCGAGACGCGTGGACGTTTGAGCTGGATTTGCGGCCGTATATGGAGCGTTGGTAGTAGGTAATAGGTAATTTGTAATTGCCAGGCGCGCTGTACTCCTCACATGCGCGAATCACATTCTTAGCGCTCCCGCATAACCCGTCATCTCCAAATACCCTCGCCCCACCCTGTGTCCACTGCTGTCTAGCAGCTCGCACAGGCCCTCCCAGTAAATCGCGCCAGTCGAGCTTCGGCTGTCCAGTTCCTGGCTTTCTACCAAGGCACGTACCGTGTAGAAATCCACGGGTGTGCGTACCAGCCATTCGATAGGGTAGTTAGCTTGGCTCAGTGGGCTTTTCCAATAGCGCAGGGGGCGAAACACCACTTCACCTCGACTGAACGCGTAGGTCTTGCCCTGCTTGGCTTGCGCGGTGCTGCGGAACGAGCCACCGTCCCACAGCGACTTGCCATCTTTGTTGCGCAGCCGAAAGGCGGTGAGGGCGCTACCGTCGTCCAAGTTCATGCCTATCCAGTCCCAGCCTACGGCGTCGGGGTGCAGCAGCTCTTCGCTCCATTCGTGGTCTAGCCAAGCCTTGCCCTTCACCTCGAACGCTTTGCCTTGCAAGCTCAAACTGCCCTGCACCGCCATCTGCGGCTGGCTGTAATAGAAGCTGGTTTGCGTAGCTTGTGGTCCTTTGCGTGACAAGCCCTTGTCGCCCTGCAATAGCAGCGGCTGGGTGCTGGTGCATTGCAAGTCGATACTAAGGTCTCGCCCTGGCAATTTGGCGTGGTAAACGCTGCCTTGCGGCGCATCAGGGTTTTGTTTGTCGCGCACTGGGCTGCGTTTGAGCGACCAGTCGCGTAGCTCCAGAACCGTGTTGCGCTTGCTGGCCGAGGCTAAATCAATATTTTCGTCACCGCTGGAACGGGCAATGCGCTGGTCGTGCAAGAGTTTTTGGCCTTTCACGTCAGTCACCGCTGCGTGGGCAAAGATCAGTTGTTTGGCTGCAAATGCGGAGCGCATCCCCTGTGTTGCGTCCACCCGTGAGCGGAAGAACGTCAGCTGAAAGCCGAAATCAGGCTCTGCCAGTGCAGCCGTCTCAGCGTCGGCACGCTCGCCGCTTGTGGCTTTGAAGGCTTGGCCAGTTATGTACCACCACTCAGTACGAAAGTCTGGGTGCGCGCCGTGGTCACGTGGGAACTCCAAAGCACCCTCCGAAATCGCCATGGCCAATGGGTTGAAGCCCAAGCCCATTAGCCCAGCCATCACCGACGGGCCACCCAGCAGCAGGCGGCGGGGGATGTTTAAGAAGGGATTCATAGTGAATTACGAAGCAAAAAAGGGGTGATTAGAAGGGGGGTAGGAGAGTGATTACACCTGAAATGCCTGCAGTTGCTTACCGTTAGGTTTGCGCAAGCGTTTTGACATCACTGGCACTTGCAATACCTAGAAAACCTTGAATTTAGATAAACCCAGTCTGTAAAGATGGGTAAATAGGGCCTCAAAAAACCGACACTAAAGCTCTGCATGGCAAGATTGGTGCAGTGTAAAAGTACGCAAAGCTCCGGTGCAATAAGCCGGTAATAACTGGGCTATATACAAATGATTTTCTACCCCTACCGTCTGCGCGCTTGCGCACCTTTAATCGGCGTTGCAGTCACCGTCGCCCTTGCTCTCAGTGCGTTGGGGGGATGCGCCAGCCCCGCAGCTTCGACGACCGCTATGGCTTCGTTGGCGAATGACCGCATCGCGGCCATCGTCGCGAACCCGCAGCGCAGTGATGCTGACCGCGCTGCCGATGTGCGTCGCAAGCCTGCCGAGACACTGGCTTTCACCGGTGTTCGGCCTGGGATGATTGCGCTGGACATCAGTGCTGCGCGCGGATACACCACGGAGCTTATGGCACGCGCCGTCGGGCCTGATGGCAAGGTCTACGCTCAAAACGCACCGCGTAACGCCAACCGCGTGGCGCCAGCGCAGGCCGAAGGCGCCTCAGTACCGCCCGCTCCGGTCTCCACTGCAGGACCTGCGGCAACTCCCGTCACGCTGGCCGAGCGGGCACAGAGGCTCACGCAGATCGTGCCAGTGATGCGTAGTTTTGACGATCCGGTGCCTCCTGAAGTGGCCAACGGCGCGCTGGATATTGTTACGCTGATGTTCAATTACCATGATTTTGGTCACCTCGGTGTTGACCGGGTACGGATGAACCGCGCTGTTTACGCGGCCCTCAAGTCGGGCGGCGTTTATGTAATTGCCGACCATACAGGACGCAGTGGCACAGGTATTTCAGAGTCTGGCACTTTGCACCGTGTCGAAGAAGCATTTGTGGTTCAAGAGGTGGAAGCGGCAGGCCTGCGTCTGGCTGATCGAGGTAACTTTCTGCGCAACCCCGAAGACCCTCGCGACCGCAATACCCCAGTGCCTGCAATGGCGAAAGATGGATTTGTACTGAAATTCATCAAGCCTTGATCGAGTCGCGTCAAGCGGCCTCGGTTGACGCGACTTCAGCTACCCGTTCAGCCGCTGGTTACCAATCTTCCTTAACCGCCAGCACAGCATCTTTCCCTGCTGCAGCACGCCCAGCCAGCCACGCCGTCGCGGTGCCCGCCAGCACAACCGCTGCGCATAGCGTGATCAGACGCAGCCACGGCACGGCCAAATCCATCGTCCAGTGGAAGCTCTGTGGATTTACCACATCAACGAGAACTACGGCAACCACCAGCCCTAGCCCCAGCCCGGCGATGGAGCCAATGATTGTCCACACCAAGCCTTCACCAGCGACTACGCTGAGTATTTGGCGGCGGGTTAAGCCTAGGTGGGCCAGCAGACCGAATTCTTTACGCCGCGCCAGCACCTGCGCGCTGAAGCTCGCCGCCACGCCAAAGAGGCCAATCGCTATCGCTATCCCCTGCAGCCAGTAGGTGACAGCAAAGCTGCGGTCAAAAATGTCCAGCGATACGGCACGAATTTGTGCTGCGCTGGAGAACTCCAGCAGCTTACTGGCAGCGCTGTCGGTGCCAAAGTTCAAATCGGCCAGCTTACGGATGCTGCTTTGCACGCCCTCCGGAGCTGCGCCGTCTTGCAGCCATAGCGCTAAATCGTTCACCCGGTGGTCGCCGGTCAGGCGCACGAAGTCGCTTTGGTCGATCGCGATAGAGCCATGCTGACGGGCGTAGTCGCGCCAAATACCGGCGACGAAGAAATTTGCTCCTGATAGCGTAGCGCCGGATGATGGCGTAACTTGCGCATTAGCACTAAAAGGCTTGAAAAACTCACCCGGATGTACGGCATACAGGTCGGAAAAAGCTTCGCTGACGAACACCGGAACCGCATCGCCTGATTGGGCATTGTCCTTGGGCATAACCACAGGCGTGCCCACGAGCGGTAGCGCGGCCAAGGGGTCGTCCAGTGGGCGGGAGATTAGCGCAACGGGGGGGCGTGTAGGGTCAAGTTGCAGGCTGGACACCCGCAGCGAGGTGAGCTTTTTCACACCAGGCAGCAACGCAACGTTTTGCACGAAGGCAGGTTCAAAGTAAACGCTGTCTCCCGCTGTTGCTGAATTCGCCATGCGCACGTACAAGCCCGCAGGCAGCACGACGTCCAGCCATGCTGTTACTGACTCGCGAAAACTCGTCACCATCACCGTCAGCGCTACCGCCAAACTGAGCGACGCCACCACACCGCTGATGGCCACCGCCGCCGTGTCGCGTTGCCGCCGCGCCCGCTCTATTGCGAGCATGGGCAGCACGCGGCCTGCGACGACTGGGCTGAGCGCGTCATACAGCAAGGCTATGCCGCCGGGCAGTGCGCTGATGCCTCCAAGCAAAATAAGCGCCACCGACAGGTAGGCTGCCAATGGGATGCCAAATACGGGGGGAGCAGCAGCGAAAAGGGCACCAATGGCTATCAAAATAATACCGAACCAACGGTGCTGGCCCGCACTTCCAGGTGCCAGTCCCAAGCCTTTGAGAGTCTGCGCTGGGGGTAGCCGCTGTGCTTGCCGCGCCGGCCACCATCCGCCAACGCCCGCCGCCACTACGCCCAGTACGCCATACACCAGCGCCGCCCCTGTGCTCCATTGCAGGCGCGGCGTGACGCCAGTGAAGTAACCACCACCTAAATCGCCCCCCAGCACCGCCAGCGCCACAGCAGCCAAGCCGGCACCCAGGGCTAGCCCCAGCACGCTGCCCACCATACCCAAAATCACCGATTCAGCGAGTACTAAGTGCAACCGCTGAGCAGGTGTCAGCCCCAGAACACCCAACAGTGCAAACTGCTGAGCCCGCTTAGCCACGCTGAGCGAGAGTACTGAAAACACCAAAAATGCACCTGTGAACAGCGCCACCAGCGCCAACACCGTCAGGTTCACCCGGTACGCGCGGGAAAGTGCGGTGATACGCTGGTTCGCGTCGCCCGGCTCAGCCACAGTGATTTGGCCTGCGAAGCCCGGCAACGCCTGAATATCAGCTAAAAATGCAGCCTGGTCAGCCCCGGCTTGTAAGCGCACGTCGATCCGGCTGAGCTGGCCTAGCTTGCCAAATAACTCTTGCACAGCGGCGATATCCATCACCGCCAGTGCCGGGCTACTGGCCACTGCGCCGCTGTCTGCGGTGCTTCCTTTATTTCCTGCTCCATTGCCCATCACAGTGCCTGCGACCCGCAAAGTTTGCAAGTGCATCCCAGTTTGGACACTCAGCACCTCGGTGCCGGGGCGCGCTGGACGGTTTGGTGCACGGGCCTCGATGCTTGGAGTGCTTGTTTGGGGGCGTAACAAGGCCATAGCACTCGCGTTCAAAAATACCGTGTCGGGGGCAAACAAGGCATAGGCCCCGCTGCCGCTTCGGCCCACTCCTGCGCTCGCGTCCTCTTTGCTTAGTCCTGGCTGAGCCGTGTCGGTGGTGTTGTCCGCAAAAGGGATTGGCATTAACGATGGTGCCACGCGGGCTACAACCAGTGCATCAACACCCAGAATACGCAAAGGTTTGCGCTCACGTCCAACTGGCACGGCATAGGTGTTGACCTCTACTACCGGGCTTGCCGCTAATACAGAGGGGTGACGCGCCAACTCGCCATACAGCTTCTCATCAAAGCCACCAGAGACTGCACGAAGTGATAAATCTGGCTCGCCATTCACCGAGCGTACTGCGCCTGAGAATTCACTCAGCGCAGACGCGTTGATAAGGTGGACTGAAAAAGCCAGCGCCACGCCGAGCATGACCGCCACCACAGCTGCGGCATTTCGCCAAGGGTGATGGCGCAGTTCCCGCCAAGAAAAAGTGCGCAATAAATCTAGCATGCTGGGATTGTGCCCGCGATAGCTCGCAGCGGTTTTGACGGTCAATGGCTATATTGGTACTTGATACCGAATATCTATTCGCCTATACTTACTTCAATGAAGCCTAAATGTGACGACAAACTCCGCTCTATTTCCGAGGCGACCTTTGCCTTGGTCGAGCAAACGGGTTTGAGTGGCCTCACCATGGCGAGCATTGCCAAGGCAGCGGGCATGGCAACCAGCACGCTTTACGTGTACTACCCCTCTAAAGACGCGCTGATTTCTGAGCTCTACCAAGCCGCTAAAACCGCGACTGCCCAGCGCCTGATGGAGGGCGTGTCTGAGGCGCCCACCTTGCGCAGTAGCGTGCGGTGTATCTGGAACAATATGCTGCGTAACCGACTCGATCACTATGCTGAGGCAGTGTTTCAAGAGCAGTATTACAACTCCCCCTGGTTCTCACAGGGTAGCCGCGAACTGGTGTCTAAGCTGTTTGCCGGATTTTTTCTACTCCTCGAAGAAGGCCAGCGCCAGGAGCAATTGAAGGCAGTTCCCACGTCGATGTTGACGGGTAGCCTGTTTGGTTCGGTGCGCGAAACCACCAATTTGATCCGAAACCAATCGTTGTCTGAAGATGAGGCAACGCTGAACATGGCATTTGCGCTGTGTTGGGATGGCATTAAGGCGTGACTTTGGAAAAGCCGCAGTGCAATTTTAACTTTTAATCGAATTAATATTCATCTATGAAAAAACTGTGCCCATCACCGGCTGCCCTTTACTCGGTGGACGTTGGTGTTCAAAGCCGTGCTGCCCGCCTTGTGAGCTGATTTGATGGCAATTTTTTGACAGTGTCCACCTTAAAACGATAAACCCCACCATGACCACCCTCAATATCAATATCAATGGCAAAGACGTCGCAGTCGATGCGGATGCCTCTACTCCGATCCTCTGGGCCTTGCGGGACACGCTAGGCATGACTGGTACCAAGTTTGGCTGCGGTCAAGCGCTCTGCGGCGCGTGTACCGTTCATCTGAACGGGCAGGCGATTCGCTCATGTATCACACCAATCTCCAGCGCTGTTGGTCAAAAAATCACCACGATTGAAGCGATGGTTAGCGACCAAGTGGGCAAAGCAGTTCACGTTGCTTGGGTCAAGCATGACGTTGCGCAATGCGGGTATTGCCAGAGCGGCCAAATCATGAGCGCCACGGCTTTGCTTCAAACCAAAAAGAAACCCAGCGATGCCGATATCGATGCAGCCATGGCGGGCAACATTTGTCGCTGTGGCACGTATGTGCGCATCCGCGCGGCCATTCATGACGCTGCCAGCACCCTGGCTTGAAGTTACGGAAACACGTAAGTAAAGACGTAAGGAAACACCATGACCATGCACTTCGACTTCAACACCTCTGAAATGCCTAAATACCTCGCTGTCCTTGCTGAAAAAGAACAAGACGCTATGCTTTTGGGTGCAAACGATCACAGCACCGCAACGTTGCCGCGTCGCAGCTTTTTGAAAGCGGCCACTGCCAGCGGCTTTGCGATGGGCGCTTACCCTTTGTTGGCCAGTGCGCAACAAGAAGCTGTAGCGCCTGCCAAACCTTCCGCTCTCAAAGCCACCCAGCAGCCTTCAGCCTTTGTGCAGATTGCCAATGACGGCACCGTCACTGTCACCATCAACCGCCTAGATTTCGGACAGGGCGTGCAAACTGGTCTGCCGATGATCCTGGCGGAAGAACTGGACGCCGACTGGACTCGCGTGAAGAGTATCCACGGCAGCAGTAATCCTGCGTACGTTGATCCAGCCTATGGCGTCCACCTCACCGGTGGTTCCAGCTCGATCAAAAACTCGTACACCCAGTACCGCGAACTTGGTGCCCGTACCCGCGCCATGCTGGTCAACGCCGCTGCTGCGCAGTGGCAGGTGGACCCGTCCACTCTACGCACCCAAAACGGCAATGTAATCGGCCCCGGCGGTAAAAAACTGGGTTATGGCGAATTGGCGCAAGCCGCCATGCAACAGCCCGTACCCGAAAAGGTTGCGCTGAAAGACCCCAAGGATTTCCGCATCATCGGCAAGCCGACAGGCCGACTCGATGCCAACGCCAAATCCAGTGGTACACAAAACTACGGCATCGACGTGCGCTTGCCCGGAATGTTGACTGCTGTGGTGGCGCATTCGCCAGTGTTCGGCGGACGGATGACTTCACTTGACGACAGCGCGGCAAAAGCTGTGAAAGGCGTGAAAGCCGTACTGCGAGTGCCGCTAGATCGAGGCGGCGAGGGGGTGGCCGTAGTGGCCAATGGTTACTGGGCTGCCAAGCTGGGCCGCGACGCTTTGAAAATAGTCTGGGATACCAGCACCGTCGAAAAGGTGGACAGCGCCCAACAGCTGGTCAGCTACAAAGCCTTGGCGCAAAAAACCGGAGCCCTCAAGTACAACGACGATGTCAGCAAAATCGCGGCTGCGCCGCTGAAAATCAACGCTGAATACGTGTTTCCCTACCTCGCCCACGCACCTATGGAACCACTGAACTGCACGGTGGCGGTGACGGGTGACAAGGCCGAGTTGTGGGTGGGCTCGCAAATGCCTGGTTTTGACGGCATGGCAGCAGGGAAAGTGCTGGGCATACCTGCGCAAAACGTCAAAATCAACGTGCAAATGGCCGGTGGCGGCTTTGGCCGTCGCGGCATTCCCAACAGCGATTACGTGGTCGAAGCCTGCACTATCGCTAAAGCTGCCTATGCTGCGGGCCTGAACGCCCCGGTGCGCACGTTGTGGAGCCGCGAGGACGACATCAAAGGCGGCTACTACCGCCCCATGCACGTCCACCGCGCTGAAATTGGCTTTGACGCCAAGGGCGAGATCGTCGGTTGGGACCACGTGGTGGTGGGCCAGTCCATCATGGCCGGAACCCCGTTCGAAGGCATGCAGGTAAAAAACGGTGTGGATGGCACCATGGTGGAAGGTCTGCGAGAGCCGTATGAATTCCCCATGCGCTTGTCCGTTCACCACCCTAAGGTTAACGTGCCCGTGTTGTGGTGGCGCAGCGTAGGCTCCACCCATACCGCGTTCGTCATGGAAACGCTGATCGACGAAATCGCAACTGTGACGAAGCAAGACCCGGTTGCCTACCGCCTCAAGCTGATGGGCGACAAAAGCCCACGCCACAAAGCCGCGCTACAAATGGCGGTGGACAAATCTGGCTATGGCAAAAAGCAACTCGCAGCAGGCCGCGCCTGGGGCGTGGCGGTGCACGAATCGTTCCAGTCGGTTGTCGCGTACGTTGTAGAGGCCTCGGTGACAAATGGCACCCCTAAGCTGCACAGCGTGACCGCAGGTGTGCATTGCAACTTGGCTGTGAATCCCAAAAGCGTGGGAGCGCAAGTGCAAGGCGCCGCGCTGATGGGCCTGTCCATGTGTTTGCCCGGTGCTGCCATCACGCTCAAAGACGGTATCGTCGAGCAAACCAACTTCGGTGATTTCGCGGTGCCCCGCATCACTGACATGCCGTTGATGGCGGTGCATATCGTGCCCAGCGCCGATGCGCCTACCGGTATTGGCGAGCCTGGGTTGCCACCGTTGGCACCAGCGTTTGCGAATGCGGTAGCAAAGCTGACGGGTAAGCGGCTGCGCGAGCTGCCGTTCAAGCTAGCGTAGTAGTCACGCCATCAGGAGTCAGTATGTCATTGTCCCCCACCGCTTCACCTGCATTATTTGCAGTGCAACCGACGGTGATCGTTCTCGCGTCAGGTCGAGGCGAGCGCTTCCTCGCGTCGGGTGGCACCACACATAAGCTCAAAGCGCTGCTGGCAGGCAAGCCTGTGCTGGAGCACACGCTGGACGCGGTACGCGCCAGCGGTTTGCCGTGGCACCTCGAAGACGCCGGACATCCCGGCATGGGGGACAGCATTGCAGCGGCGGTACGGGCGACGTCGGGTAGCCTTGCTGGTGGGGCAGGCTGGTTGATCTTGCCAGGAGACTTGCCGCTGGTTAGCGCCGACACGCTTCGGGCAGTGGCGGCGGCGCTGGCTTCATCGGCTGTAGTTGTGCCTGTTTACAAGGGGGAGCGTGGACATCCGGTGGGGTTTTCAGCGGCGTGCGGTGCTGCTTTGGCGGCGCTGCAAGGTGACAAAGGTGCAGCGGCCGTGGTGCGAGCCTCAGTAGTGCAGGAATTGGTCGTCAACGATGCGGGGTGCGTGACGGACATTGACACGGTAGAGGCGTTGCATGCGGCTGAAAAGGCTTTACTCATGGAAACTCATGAGATTCATAGATCCTCACCCAAAGTGCACAGTGATTTTTTAAAGCTTACGAGGCTTACGAAGCCTTCGTAATCACTCCACATGCAATCCGTGCGCCCGAGTTTCCTGTGGGTTGGGTGGTGTAGTCGTCCGGGTCTTTGTGGACGATGAGTGAGTGGCCCACGATGCTGGTGGGGCCGTCGGTCACAGTGACACCTCTCAGATTGAACATGGCTGTAGCGTTGCCGCTGGCGTCAGCTTTGAGTGCAGGCATGTCGCCGCCATGGTGCTCGCTGGCTTGCGGGCCGTGGGGTTTGGCGGTGGGATTGAAGTGGCCGCCAGCGCTCATGCCATCAGGGCTGCTGCAATCGCCTTTGTCATGGATATGAAAGCCGTGCTCCTGGCCAGGTTTCAAGCCCGCTACTTTCACGGTAGCCATTACCTGATCACCTTGTTGGACGAATTTCACGGTACCGCTGACGCTTGAGCCACTGCGCGCTTGCAGGGGGGCTATAGCGCTGGGGCCTTGAGCCATCATCATGCTGCCGCAAGCGGTCAGGGAGATCGCCGCGATGGACATTAGCAGGGCGTTAACAGCGGGGCGTAGGTTGAAATGGTTGCGCATACATCATCTCCAAAAAATGGTTAATCCTTAGTATCGAACAGATTGGGCTGGGCTACTTTCCTTTCTTTATTTTTCTCGCCGTTGCTGGCTGATTACAATGAGGACCAGATTATTTGGAGCTAAAAGCAATGTTTTCTTCTGACGATGACAACCAAGGTGTGGTTTTGGGCGTAGTGTTTGGCGTGATTGCGCTGGTCATTGGTTTGGTAATTGGCATTGCCATCTACAAAACCAATATGGACGCTGCAGAGCCTGTAGTCGCTATGGCCGCTCCTGCCATGCCTGCTAACGATGCAGACGGTGCTAGCGTTAAAGTCGAAAATGGTGTCGTCAAGTTCTACTTCGCAACCGCCAAGTCGGATTTGGCGGATGGTGGAAACGAAGCCCTGGCCGAGATCATTAAAGCTGTGGCTGAAGGTAAAAAAGCAGTCATCAGCGGTTTCCACGATGCTACGGGTGATTTGGCCAAGAACGAAGAACTCTCCAAGTTCCGTGCCTTTGCTGTGCGTGATGCGCTCAAAGCGCTTGGCGTGGCTGAAGATAAGGTGGAGCTGAAGAAGCCCGAAGCGATGACGGGCACCGGCTCGAACGCCGAAGCGCGTCGTGTGGAAGTTAGCGTGCAATAACAAATTGTCAATTTGACAATCTGGTTTTTCCAGAATCAACGGCCCGTGCGGTTTAAGCTGCACGGGCCGTTGCGCATTTGGAAACCGGTTCGTAACTGCACCATGGGTTATCGGTAGTCATTCGAGTTACCATTGAAACATGTAATTTTGTTACGGACTCAAAATGCAACTCCATCCCACTGTCGCTGCCGTTACGCAGCGTATTTTCGAGCGTAGCGCCCCCACGCGCAGCGCTTATTTGCAACGCCTGAATGAGGCTGTGAATCGCCCGCCGGGCAACGAACGCATGGGCTGCGCCAACGTCGCTCATGCTTTTGCTGGTATGCCAGAGGACGACAAAACCACAGCGGTTACAGGCATCAGTAAATTCTGCGTCGTCACTGAGCGTGCGCCGCACATTGGCATAGTGACCGCTTACAACGATATGTTGTCAGCCCATGCGCCCTTGCAGCAATACCCCGACATCGTCAAGGCCCAGGCCCGCGCCAGCGGTGCCACGGCTCAGGTGGCTGGCGGTGTACCCGCCATGTGCGACGGCGTGACGCAAGGCACCCCAGGCATGGAACTCAGCCTGTTTAGCCGCGATGTGATTGCCATGGCGACCGCCGTCGCACTCAGCCACGACATGTTCGACGCCGCGCTGATGCTGGGCGTGTGCGATAAAATCGTTCCCGGCTTGCTGATTGGTGCCTTGCATTTCGGCCATTTGCCGATGGTGTTTGTGCCTGCCGGCCCCATGCCTTCAGGCTTGTCAAACAACGAAAAATCAAAGGTGCGTGAACTCGCTGCTCAGGGCCTTGTTGGGCGTGAAGCCTTGCTGGAAGCCGAGGGTCGCGCCTATCACGCCCCCGGCACCTGTACCTTCTATGGCACAGCTAACAGCAACCAAATGCTCCTCGAAGCCATGGGTCTGCATGTTCCCGGTACCGCCTTTGTCGCTCCAGGTGGCGTACTGCGCGACGAGTTGACCCGCGAGGCTACGCGTACCGTCCTCAGCATCACCAAAGCCAAACGCTTCGCCCCCATCGGGCAGGTGGTGGACGAGCGTTGCATCGTTAACGCCATGGTCGCGCTCTTGGCGACGGGTGGCTCTACCAATCACTTGATCCATTGGGTGGCCGTGGCCCGTGCTGCGGGTATCGTTATCGACTGGGACGATTTCGCTGCTCTGTCTGACGTGGTGCCCCTGCTGTCACATGTCTATCCCAACGGCAGCGCCGATGTGAACCAGTTCCAGGCCGCAGGCGGTACGGGTTACATCATCCAGGAACTTCTTAACGCGGGCTTCATGCACGAAGACGTGCTGACGGTACGCAAGGGCGGTCTCCGCGAATTCACCTGTGAACCGGCGCTTGACGGCGATACGCTGGTGTGGAATGCGACTGGCGTTTCCAAAGACGACACCATCGTGCGTCCCGCCACTGCGCCGTTCAGCGCCTCGGGCGGTTTGAAGCTATTGCAAGGCAATCTGGGTCGCAGCGTCATCAAAGTGTCCGCGGTGCCTGACGACCGCCACATCATTGAAGCGCCTGCCCGCGTGTTCGATTCGCAAGACGATTTGCACGTCGCCTTCAAGGCTGGTGAGCTGAACCAAGACGTGATTTGCGTCGTTCGCTGGCAAGGCCCACAGGCCAATGGCATGCCCGAGCTGCACAAACTCACCCCGCCGCTGGCCGTGTTGCAAGGCAAAGGCTTTCGCGTGGCGCTGGTGACGGATGGCCGCATGAGCGGTGCATCTGGCAAAGTGCCTGCCGCCATTCATGTGTCCCCAGAAGCCGTCGCCGGTGGTCCGTTGGCCAAAGTTCAGAATGGCGACGTGATCCGTCTGGATGCGGTAGCGGGCACCTTAGAGGTCAAAGTCGATGCCGCCGAGTGGGCTGCGCGCCCTGTCGCGAAAATGCCTGAAGCCCTGCGCGCTGCCAATAGCGTCGGCATGGGCCGCGAACTGTTTACCAACATGCGCCGCAGCGCGCTTACCGCTGAAGAAGGAGCTTCCTCATGGCTTTGAAACCTTTGCCCGACAACTTGTCCGCGCTGGACGTGATGCGCGATGCACCCGTCATTCCAGTCATCGTGCTACATAAATTAGAGCACGCTGTGCCTATGGCACGTGCTCTAGTAGCTGGTGGTATCCGAATGCTAGAGGTCACACTGCGCACTTCTGTTGCCCTGCAATGCATAGAAGCCATCGCCCGCGATGTACCCGAAGCCGTTATTGGCGCCGGAACCATCCGCAGCGTGGCTGATGCGCAGGCGTCCGTTGCCGCCGGTGCGCGTTTCGCTGTCAGCCCCGGCTATACCCATGCGGTGGGCAAAGCCTGCCATGTGCTGGGTCTACCGCTGCTGCCCGGTGTGGCCACAGGGAGTGAGATCATGATGGCGCAGGAAGACGGGTACACCGAACTCAAATTCTTTCCCGCCATGCAGGCCGGTGGTTTGGCCATGTTGAAAGCTTGGAGCGGGCCGTTTGGTGACGTGAAGTTTTGCCCTACCGGTGGCGTATCGATTGCAAACGCGAAAGACTTTTTAGGCTTAAGTAATGTCGCCTGCGTGGGCGGCTCGTGGCTGGTGCCCGCCGACGCGATGGAGCAGGGCGATTGGGCTCGGATTACGGCGCTGGCGCTGGCGGCGACGACACTGCGGGGGTGAGAGCGAATTCGATTTTTGAATGAAAAAACTACCTGAATGGTGGTTTTTTCATTTCTGCCTGATAACGAGGCGGTTAAGGATGCTTTTGAGACTTACCGCAGTCCCCCACCAGCACTTTCGTGCGTGCGCTGAATCAGTTCAATCTTGTACCCGTCCGGATCTGCCACAAATGCGATCACTGTAGTACCACCCTTAACAGGCCCAGCTTCCCGCGTGACTACGCCGCCTGCGGCCTTGATCTTGTCGCAGGCCGCTGCTGCATCGGGCACTGCAAGCGCGATGTGACCGTAGGCGGTGCCCAGGTCATAGCTTTCAGTACCGTAGTTGTAAGTCAACTCCAGCTCTGCGTGGTCGGGGTTGTTGCCGTAGCCCACGAAGGCCAGCTTGTACTTGTATGCGGGGTTGTCCGAAGTGCGCAGCAGCTTCATACCCAAAATTTGGGTATAAAAATCAATAGAACGTTGAAGGTTGCCAACGCGGAGCATGGTGTGGAGGATTCTCATAGGTCAATTGTGCCGCTGAATGGTTAGGAACGGTGAGAAGAGGGTAAGTAGAGGTGATAGCTATTTAAGTTCAAACACCAGGCAAGTCGTAGTGGCATGCGCATACAGCTTACCGTCTGGCCCGACGATGCGGGCTTCGGCTGTGGCCAATTGGCGTCCACAGTGGATCACGGTGCCAATGGCCCGCAACGGGCCGGACTTGATGGATGCGGCGCGTACGATATTCACACTCAACTCAGCGGTGGTGTAGCCCCGACCTACCGGCATCAGCGTGTGGACGGCGCAGCCCAGCGCGGAATCGAGCAGCGTGGCATACCAACCGCCGTGCACTGTGCCCAGCGGGTTGTAGTGCTTTAGCTGAGGCACGCCTTGGAACACCGCCCGACCTTCACCCACCTCAATCAGTGAGAAATCCAGCGTGTCTGCAATGTGGGGGTAAGGCAGGTCGCCTGCCAACATGGCCTGCATGATTTGCAGGCCGGTTTTACCGTGGATTTGATCGGGGCGTGCCAGGCCTGCTTTGCCGCCGCCGGCGGCCATGCGGGCTACTGCATCGTCACGCTCTTGAATCCATAGCACTTGTGTGACCTCTGCATTCAGAGCGGCTTTTACGGTGACTGTGTTGGGCGATGATGTTTGAGGCGTTGCTTTGGTATTCATGTCATTTCCTCGGAAAAATTATATATATTGTATATGCAATAATTGCATATACAATTAAGGCATGGAAACACTAGTACCGCTTACCCGCGCTGAAACGCCAGTGGCTCCGTCCTCTGAGCTGACGCTACAAGGCTGTACCAACTTCAAGCTCCGTCAACTGATGCGCCGTATTTCCCAACATTACGACGACGAGGTGCGCCAAACCGGGCTGAAGACCACTCAGTATTCGCTGCTGTCGCATGTGTTGCACCTGGGACCGATACGTCCGGGTGATTTGGCTGCAGCAATGACGCTGGACGCCTCAACGCTTACACGAAACATGAAACCGCTGGTGCTGGCAGGGTGGCTGGTGGTAAGCGAAGGCAGCGATGGCCGCAGCCGCACTGTCACGCTGACTGACTCTGGACACCAAAAACGCACTGAAGCTCAGCAGCACTGGAAGGTCGCCCAACATCGCTTGAACGAGATGCTGGGTGTGCAACGCGTGGCTGCGCTCCACGCACTGATTGATGAATCCCTGGGACTGCTGTCCCCTAACCTTGACGGAGCAACTGATGAATAAGCCCCAGAGTGAACCCCCACTGGCCACGTCAATGGCCATCCCAATTCCGCCCACATCGAAATCCATTGCTGCCTGGTTGGTGCTTTTGGCCGCCGCGGGCACCTTTGCGTTGACGATGGGCACGCGCCAGACCATGGGCCTGTTCATGAGTCCGCTCAACACGGCCACTGGCCTGGGCATTGGCAGCATCAGTCTGGCGTTTGCGTTTGGCCAACTTTGGTGGGGGCTGACCCAACCATTTGCTGGGGCGATTGCTGACAAAATAGGCGCTGGACGGGTGTTGTTACTGGGGGCTGTCTTGATTGCGGTGGGCACCTTCATCACCCCGTTGATGACGACCACAGCCGGATTGATTTTTGCCGTTGGCGTGCTGTCGGCGGGTGGTGCTGGCTTGGCCGGGCCCGCAGTCCTGATGTCCGCCACAACGCGGTTGATTCCACCAGCTAAGCGTGGTGTGGCAATAGGTATCGTCAATGCTGGTGGTTCATTCGGACAGTTTTTACTGGCAC
Organism: Betaproteobacteria bacterium; assembly: GCA_043739385.1. GTDB lineage: Bacteria > Pseudomonadota > Gammaproteobacteria > Burkholderiales > Burkholderiaceae_C > Defluviibacillus. The sequence continues at coordinate 73,465 of JAYUED010000007.1, forward strand.
CGTTGGCGGGCATGTTGACAGCCACTTTCGGCTGGGCCAGCGCGCTGCAGGCTATGGGGTTGATTGTGTTGTTGGCTATTCCCGCAGCACTCATTCTCAAAGGCAATTCTGTGCAAGTCGCGGTACCTGGGCAAAAGACGGTGAGTACCGGTGAGGCGATCAAAGCTGCATTGCGTAATCCCAGCTTTTTGATGCTGGGTGCGGGCTTCTTTGTCTGTGGCTTTCACGTCGCGTTTTTAGCAACGCATTTGCCGGGTGTAATTGCCGCTTGTGGCTTGCCCGTTCAGATTGCGGGCTGGTCGCTGGGCATCATTGGCTTGTTCAACATCGTGGGCAGCTTGACTATGGGCTGGGCAATGGGACGCTGGCGTATGAAGTCGTTGCTGTCACTGATCTACGCCACGCGCGGTCTTGCCATTCTGGTGTTTGTGCTGGCACCCAAGACCGAGCCGGTGGTTCTGATCTTTGCGGCGGTGATGGGCGTGACGTTCTTGTCTGTCGTACCACCTACTGCCGGGTTGGTCGCCAAATTTTTTGGTACGGCCAACATGGCCACGCTGTTTGGCATAGTGATGCTGTCGCACCAAGTGGGCGGATTTTTGGGTGTGTTTGTAGGCGGGAAAATCTTTGAAGCCACCGGTGCATATGACTGGGTGTGGTATATCGACATTGTCCTGGCCTTGGGGGCTGCGCTGGTGAATTTACCGATCCGCGAGGCGCTGATGCCGGCCAAGGTGGCTAGCGCGTAATCTGAAGAAGCCTACACCCCTACACCGCCACCGTGTAGTTCAACGCCATACGCCCGCCGTCCACCACCACAATCTCGCCAGTGATGTAGCTGGCGGCGTCGCTGGCCAAGTAGGCCACGGTGTCGGCAATCTCACTGGGTGCGCCCAAGCGCTTCATCGGGGTGCGGCTGAGAATACGGGTTTTGGCATCTTCGCTGGTTAGCACGGCTTTGGCAGCCAGTTCGGTCGCGATGGTGCCGGGAGCGACACTGTTGACGCGAATCCCTTTGTCTGCCAAGGCCAACGCCATGGCCCGAGTCAGCTGGTTGATGCCGCCTTTGCTGACGTTATAGCTTGCAATAGTAGGGATGGCCAAGGTGCCGTTCACGCTGCTCATGTTGATAATGCTGCCGCTACCTACGATAGCCATCTCACGCGCTACGGCCTGAGCAACCAGAAAAGCGCCTTTTAAATTGACGCGCAGCACCGCATCGAAGTCAGCCTCGGTCACGTCCAGGAATTCAGCGGCCTTGAAGATTCCGGCGTTATTCACCAACACGTCGATGCGACCAAAGGTGGCGATGGTTTTGGCCACCAGCGCATCCACCTGGGTTTTGTCACCCACATCGCAATGAACATAAATAGCGTTCACCACAGGTGTTTGGACTTGCAGTTCAGCCGCCAATTCTTGGCCTTTGGTATCGTTCACATCGGCAATGACGAGCTTTGCGCCTTCACGGGCAAAGCGGCGTATGCAAGCTTCACCGATGCCTTGCGATCCGCCTGTGACGAGGCAAACACGATCAGCTAGGCCGAAGTAAATTTCAGTATTTTTGTCATTCATGCGATTACCTGTTCTGTATAAGCTGCTATAAATTCAACAGCGTTGGCCTTGACCTCTGCCACACTCATTCCCGGCTTGTAAAGTGCCGAGCCTATCCCGAAACCACTGGCCCCTGCTGCCCGCCATTCACGCATATTGCGCAGTCCGATGCCGCCTACTGGCAACAGCAGCGTGTTGGCGCTCAGTACCGCACGCAGGGCTTTGACGACAGCCGGGCTGATTTGCTCAGCGGGGAACAGCTTTAAACCACTGGCCCCAGCCTCCAGCGCCGCAAAGGCTTCGCTGGGGGTGATGACGCCGGGCAGGCTAATCATGCCTAAACGCACCGTTTCGCGTACCACCGCAGGGTTGAAATTCGGAGACACGATCAATTGACCGCCAGCGGCATGGACATCGCGCACATCCGCCAACGTCAACACTGTGCCTGCACCAATCAACGCGTTAGGCAAGGCAGACGCCATGGCTGCGATGCTGTCTAGCGGCTGGGGTGAGTTCAGCGGTACTTCGATCAACCGCCAGCCGGTGCTGACCAGGGCCGAGCCCACGGCGACGGCCTCTGTAGGACGTAGGCCGCGCAAGATGGCGACCAGAGGCAGGATTTGGACGGCAGATGCAAATTGAGTGTGCAAGGTCATGGTGTTCAGTGAAGCAGTGAAGCAGTGAAGCAGTGAAGCAAAAAGTCAGTAAGGCAGTAAAGAAAAGCTTTGGGCTAATTTTTCTAATAATTTGGAAATGGTTTGACCGTGGTTTGCAATGTTTTTGATAGCGACCATAGACCGTTCCATGTGCTCTCTGAACCAATTTGTTGTACTTTTATCTGACACAGGGCCAGCGCACGTGCGTAGCGCTGCGTAAGGGCCGGGGAGCCGATCACGATCACTTCACAGCCGGGCTCAGGATGCTCTGCCCGCAACTCTTCGCCAATCACCAAGCCCGAGAGGTAGCTGGCCAGCGCGGAGGGGGATTTGCGGCCAAACAGAGCCAGAGTGCGGGTGCTGAACGCGGTGTTAAGCAGGCTTTGTGAACGTAGCGCATGGGTGACGCCATCGTCAAAGGCCTCAGTGTCCTCTGCTTCAGGGGGCGCGCCGTCAGCCATGCTGGGAAGGGTGCGGGCTAGCAGGGAATGTTGGCGCAGCAGCGCGAAGACTTCGCCTGTCATGTAAGAGCGAAAGTGCAGGATACGTTGCCCGCGCACCGTCACCCATTTGCTGTGCGTGCCGGGCAGCACAACCGTAGCTTCAACCCGACTCAGCAACTGCAAGGCGCCAAAGACTTGAATTTCTTCGCCTCGCATCACATCCGGGATGCCACTGTGCTCGCAACTCAGGCCGGGGACGATGGCGACAGGCGTTGTGATGCCCTCGGCATTGATCCATTGGAGTTTTGCACTTAATTCCTCAAAGCCCGCCGGACAGGCGCAGTAGGGGGCTTCCACCCAGCCTTGCTGACTGCCCGCCATGCCCGAAATTAAGGTCAATGAGGCGTTTGCGTCCAGCCAGTGTCCAAAGTTTGCTCTGAAAACAGAAGCAAATTGGCCGGCAGGTACTTTCAAAATACCTTGGTCAGATGTGCACTGGTCAATCACTTCACCGTGCTCACCCAGCAAGACGCCGCGCAACGCACTGGTGCCCCAATCAACAGCGATCAAAGTCATGACAGTACCGCCTTCCCGAGACCCATCAGTGGTTATCCCGAGGCACAAACGAGCCTCTCTTGCCCACCAAAAAGTCCAAATCTGCCCCTTCGTCGGCCTGCAGAACATGGTCAACATACAGCTTCCAGTAGCCTGACGACAGCGGTGGCGGTGGCTTGACCCACTGGGCTAAACGCTGGGCCAGTTCTTCGTCACTGATGTGTAAATGCAGGCGGCGGTTGGGCACGTCCAGCTCAATCATGTCGCCGTTTTGTACGACGGCCAGCGGCCCACCAGCGGCGGCTTCAGGTGCCGTATGCAGCACCACGGTGCCGTAGGCGGTACCGCTCATGCGGGCGTCGCTGATACGCACCATGTCGGTGATGCCTTTGCGCAGTACCTTGGGAGGGAGAGGCATGTTACCTACCTCGGCCATGCCAGGGTAGCCTTTGGGGCCGCAGTTTTTAAGCACCATCACGCAGGTTTCGTCGATGTCGAGGTCTTCGTCGTCGATACGTGCATGAAAGTCTTCGATGTTCTCGAACACCACGGCACGGCCAGTGTGAACCATCAGCGCAGGGGTGGCTGCGCTGGGCTTGATGACAGCACCACGTGGTGATAAGTTGCCGCGCAGTACAGCGATACCGGCTTTCTCTTTGAACGGGGCTTCAAAGGTTTTGATGACGCGAGGGTCGTAGTTTTGCGCATCAGCGAAATTCTGTGCAACGGTCTGGCCGCTGGCGGTGACGATCTCGGTGTGCAGCAAGTGGGCAATTTCTTTCATCACTACCGGCAGGCCACCCGCATAGCAAAAGTCTTCCATCAAATGCTGGCCGCTGGGTTGCAGGTTCACCAGGCAGGGCAGCTCGCTGGCCAAGCGGTCAAAGTCGTCTATGCTAAGGGGCACACCCAAGCGACCTGCGATAGCGATCAAATGGATTACGGCGTTGGTCGAGCCACCGATGGCAGCCAGCGTGCGGATCGCATTTTCAAAGGCTTCCCGCGTCAGAATTTTGGAGAGGATTTGGTCGCTGTGAACCATCTCCACGATGCGCCGCCCCGCACTGCGTGCCAGCACATTGCGGCGGCCATCGACTGCCGGGTAAGCGGCGTTGCCAGGCAGTCCGACGCCCAATGCTTCGACCATACTGGCCATGGTGGAAGCGGTGCCCATCGTCATACAGTGGCCGTGGCTGCGGTGCATGCAGCTTTCGGCTTCAAAGAAGTCAGCCAGCTTCAGCGTACCCGCACGCACCTGCTCGCTCATGCTCCACACACCGGTGCCGCTGCCCAGTTCCTGGCCGCGCCACTTACCGTTCAGCATAGGACCACCAGACACGCCAATGGTGGGTAAATCCACACTGGCCGCACCCATTAGCAACGAGGGGGTGGTTTTGTCGCAGCCCATCAGCAGTACTACGCCGTCAATGGGGTTGCCGCGAATGGACTCTTCCACGTCCATACTGGCCAAATTGCGGTACAGCATAGCGGTGGGGCGCAGCAGCGTTTCACCCAAGCTCATTACCGGGAACTCCAGTGGGAAACCGCCAGCTTCGTAAACGCCGATCTTCACCTGCTCTGCCAGCGTGCGGAAGTGGCTGTTGCAAGGCGTCAGCTCGCTGAAGGTGTTGCAGATGCCAATGACAGGGCGTCCATCGAACTGGTCATGCGGTACACCTTTGCCTTTGACCCAGCTGCGGTAGGCAAAACCATCGCGGTCTTGGCGACCAAACCACTGCTGGCTACGCAGTGTTTTAGGGTCTTTTTTAGGATTGTCTTTGGGGATGTTTTCAGAATTTTTAGCTTCGCTCATCAGGGTATCTCCTATGGAATTAAACATATTATCGTCATACCATTGGCTACATGTCCTCAGTACAAACCATGATTAAGAACATGCACGGCAACACGCTGGATATGTTGGGTTTTGCTGTTGTCTCTGGGCACTATGCGCCAGGCCAATCGATACCACCTGAGCCTTTGCTGGGCGCGCAATACGGTGTCAGCCGCACGGTTGTTCGCGAAGTCATCAAGTCGTTGGTTGCCAAGGGTTTGGTCAGCGCTGGCCCCAAAGTGGGCACCCGTGTGCTGGCTCGCGAACGCTGGAACTGGTTCGATGCAGACGTGATCATCTGGCAATCCCGTGTGGGCCTCACACCTGAATTTTTGCGCGATTTACAAGATTTACGCCGCATTATTGAGCCTGCTGCAGTGCGCTTGGCGGCAGCGCGTGCGACCGATGCTGACATTGCAGAAATCGAAGCGGCCTATGCCGGTATGAAGATTGCGGTAGAGCAGGGCGGTGATTACGTGACACACGATTTGCGCTTCCACCAGGGCCTACTTAAAGCCTGTCATAACCTGATGCTTGCGCAAATGAGCAAAGCCTTGAGTGCTTTGCTGCGCACCAGCTTCGAAATTTCCATCAGCCGCTCGGATGGTCCCGCAAGATCTCTGCCGTTACACCGTGCGGTGCTGGATGCAGTAATTGCCCACAAGCCTGAAAAAGCCGAAAAAGCTATTCTGGTGCTGATTGACGGTGCACGTCAGGATATTGAGGAGGTGCTGAAGTCGCGACGCAAGTTGCCTCAATTGGATCGAGCGGCACGGTTACTCAAGGTGGCCTAGACATCATCAATCAAGGTGGCTAGAAAACGTAAGACGTACAAATTCAAACAATGCAAAAACGCAGAAAAAAGAAGGAGACACGCAGATGAAGAAGACTATAGATTGGTTTTTTAAGCTACTGGAATTTCTGGTGGTGGCTTGTCTGGTAGCCATGGTCATCATGGTGTTTAGCAATGTGGTGCTTCGCTTTGGTTTTGATTCTGGTATTACGTTTTCAGAAGAGATGTCGCGCTATTGCTTCATATGGTTGACGTACATCGGCGCAATGGTTGCAATGCGCAGTGGCGAACACCTTGGTGTTGATACGCTGGTTAAAAACCTGCCCCTGCTGGGGAAAAAGATCTGCTTTGGGCTTTCAGAGGCGCTGATGTTGTTCTGTAATGCGCTTTTCTTTTGGGGTACTTGGCAGATGCATGAGCTTCAGGTAACCAATGTATCGCCGGTTGCTGGGCTGTCCATGATCTGGGTCTATGGGATGGGCTACATCGTGGGTCTGGTGATGGGTTTGTTCAATATCGTCAAACTATGGCAGCTGTTTACAGGTCAGATTGCTGAGAACGATTTGGTACAAGTGCTGGATTCAGAAGAGCAGATTGGGCATGGGGAGGCAGTGCGATGACTGTTTCCGTTTTCATCTTTTCGCTGCTGGGTGCGATGGCAATCGGCATGCCGATTGCGTATTCCTTGATCTTCTGTGGTGTGTGCATCATGGGCTACTTGACCATGATTGGTGGTTTGCCCGCGTTTGATGCCCAGATCATTGCACAGCGCTTTGTCGACGGTGCTGATAACTTTCCGCTGCTTGCTGTGCCCTTTTTTATGATGGCGGGCGAGTTCATGAATGCGGGAGGGTTAAGTCGGCGCATCGTGAATCTTGCCATGGCTTGGATCGGGCACCTGCGCGGTGGCATGGGCTATGTGGCGGTGCTTGCTGCGATCATTTTGGCTTCTATTTCGGGTTCAGCGATTGCCGATACGGCAGCCTTGTCGGCGCTGTTGATTCCGATGATGCGCAAGGCGGGTTACGACGTGAAGCGCTCGGCCGGTTTGATTGCCGCAGGCGGCATCATCGCGCCTGTTGTGCCGCCCTCCATTGGACTGATCGTGTTCGGCGTCGCTGCCAATGTATCGATCACCAAGCTGTTTCTAGCGGGCATCGTGCCTGGATTGCTGATGGGGATTGCAGTCGCAGCTACGTGGTACTGGGTGGCCAAGAAAGAGAACGTTGTTGTGTCTCCTAAGGTCGCCATGGCCGAACGCTTCCGGGTGACGGGCAGAGGAATTTTGGCACTAGCGCTCCCTGTCATCATCATTGGCGGCATGAAAGGTGGAATATTTACGCCGACAGAAGCAGCGGTCGTCGCTGCCGTTTACGCATTCATCGTCGGCATGTTTGTTTATGGCGAGTTGAAAGTGTCGATGCTTTACCGCTTGGTGCTTCAAGCGGGTAAGACGACGGCGGTGGTGATGTTTCTTGTGGCGGCCGCAATGGTCAGTGCCTGGCTGATTACGGTCGCGAACATTCCGACGGAAGTCGCTCGCATGTTGGAGCCTTTCCAGCACAACAAGACACTGATGATGTTTGTCATCATGGTACTGATCGTTATTGTGGGGACTGCGCTTGACTTCACGCCAACTGTTTTGATCCTTACGCCTGTGCTGATGCCCGTGGTGATCAAAACAGGAATTGATCCGGTCTATTTTGGCGTCCTCTTCATCATGAACAACGCCATCGGGCTAATCACTCCGCCGGTGGGCACCGTGCTTAATGTTGTGAGTGGAGTCGCACGCATCACCATGGATGAGGCGTTTAAAGGGGTTTTTCCATTTTTTATCGCGCACTTGGCTGTGCTGTTTCTTCTTGTCTTTGTTCCCGAGATCGTCACAGTGCCTATGCACTGGTGGATGCGCTGACGGTCATTTTTTGTTCAACTAAGTTTATTCAACTAAGGAAATACATGCTGAATCGCAGAATGCTCGTTATCGCCGCCGCTGCTGGCGCAGGACTGACCGGCGCGATGCCAGTGCGCGCGCAATACGCGGACCGCATCATCAAATTCACGAATGGGATCGATGAGAGCCATCCAGTGAATGCAGGCTATAAAAAAATGGTCGAAATTCTCAATGCCAAGACCGGTGGCAAGATGAAGATCAATGCCTATTGGAGCGGTGCCGCAGGCGGGGACCTGCCTGCTACCCAGGCGCTGCGCGCAGGAACGCAGGAAATGGTTTGCACCTCAACCTCGCCGCTGGTGGGCATCGTCAAGGAACTTGGCGTGTTCGATTTGCCTTTCCTGTTCAATAACGAAAAAGAGGTTGATGCGGTATTGGACGGCCCCGCTGGTGAATACTTCACCAAGAAGCTGCTTGACGTGGGACTGGTGAATCTGGCGTACTGGGAGAACGGCTTTCGCAACCTGACTAACAGCAAACATCCTGTGACGAAGACGGAGGATTTTTCAGGTGTCAAAGTCCGGGTGATGCAGAACAACATTTTCTTGGATACGTTCAAAACCCTTGGCAGCAACCCGGTACCCATGGCTTTCGGCGAAGTCTTCACAGCGCTCGAAACCAAAACCATTGACGGCCAAGAAAACCCCGTCGTGACGATCGAGACGTCCAAGATGAATGAGGTGCAGAAGTACCTCAGTATGACGCGCCATGCGTACACCCCATTTTTGCTGCTTTACAGTAAAAAACTATGGGATCAACTCGATAAGCAGGAGCAAGCGGTGCTGCGCGAAGCAGCCATGGCTGGCCGGGACGTTGAGCGCTCGATCATTCGTGCCAATAGCGAGAAATCCTTGGCTTCGTTGCGAAGCAAGGGTATGTTGATCAATGACATCTCACCAGCCGAGCTTGCCCGTATGCGTGAGAAGGTCAAGCCAGTGTACGAAAAGAATGCGGCCACTATTGGCGCTGAGTCCATCCGCCTGGTGCAAGAGGCGCTTGCGAAGGTACGCGGTTGACACTAATACGATGACTATGAAAATCACCCAAGTTGAAACTATTCGTTTGGGTGAGTTCCCCAACATCATCTGGGTTCGCCTGCATACGGATGAGGGACTGGTTGGCCTAGGTGAAACCTTCATGGGCGCTCAGGCTGTTGAGGCCTATTTTCATGAATGGGTTGCGCCTAAGTTGCTGGGAAAGAATCCGTTGGCGATAGAAGCGCGCAACAAAGATATGTTGGGCTACTTGGGTTGGCGCGGTTCTGGTGTTGAAACGCGTGGCAATTCTGCTGTGGACATCGCGCTGTGGGATATTTTTGGCAAGGCTGCCAATATGCCTTTGCACACTGCTTTAGGCGGGGCCAGTCGTGACAGCATCCGCACTTACAACACCTGTGCAGGCTACCAATACATCCGTTCGAGTACCAACCAGACCAGCGCTAATTGGGGTGTTGGCAAAGGCCAGGGCCCCTATGAAGACCTGCAAGGCTTCTTGCACAACGCTGGTGAATTGGCTGAATCGCTACTGAGCGAGGGCACCACGGCCATGAAAATATGGCCGTTCGACCCGGCTGCTGAGGCCTCAGATGGTCAGTACATCAGCGCTGGCGATCTCGACATGGCGCTGGAGCCGTTTCGCAAAATTCGTAGCGCTGTAGGCGACAAGATGGACATCATGGTCGAGTTCCACAGCCTGTGGCGTTTGCCGATGGCGCAGAAAATTGCCCGTGCACTGAAAGAATTCAACACTTTTTGGCATGAAGACGCGATTCGCATGGACAGTCTGGATTTGCTCAAGGCCTATGCGAAAGACTGCGAGGCTCTTATCTGCGCCAGCGAAACACTGAGCTATAAATGGGGCTTTAAAGACTACCTGCAAACCGGCGTTGCGGGTGTAGTGATGCTTGATTTAAGCTGGTGCGGTGGCTTAACTGAAGCCCGAAAAATCGCCGGTATGGCTGATGCATGGCAGTTGCCTATCGCCCCACACGACTGCACCGGGCCGGTAGTTTGGGCCGCCTCTACGCATTTAAGCCTACACGCGCCCAACGCACTGATTCAGGAATGCGTGCGTGCGTTTTACACGGGCTGGTACAAAGAGCTGGTGACGGAATTGCCACAGGTGAAGAATGGCATGATTTCGGTCAATGACAAGCCGGGATTGGGGCTGGAATTGCTGCCAGATTTACACCGAAGAGCGGATGCTGTGGTGCGCGTTTCCCGAATGTGACCACGGTTTCAAACGAAACTCACGACTCACGACTCACGACTCATCTGTGTTCACTGTGTCTTGTCCATGCTCTATCGCAGTCCGTGCGTGGGCGACCAAACGGTCTAGCAGAGCGTCCAGCTGGATGCATTCTTCGGTGCTGAGGCACGCTACTATCTCAGCATTTCGCCTCTCAACCACGTCGACGACACGCCGCCACACTACGGCCCCTTTACGCGTCAAGGTCAGCACGACACCCCGTCCGTCAGTGGTGCTGGCTTCTTTGTTGACCAAGCCCTGCGCTACCAAGGACTGAGCAGCGCGACTGGCTTGGCCTTTGTTCAGATTGGCCCTGTGCGCTAAATCATTGACCGATAGCGGCGTGAATGCCCCCACTGCCGAGAGGCAGCGCCCTTCGCTGAGCGACATGCCTGCATCTTCCAGGTAAGCGATTTGGCTGACCCGATCGGTCAGTTTGTGCAGCGTATGCAACCGGTGCGTGACTGTTTCATCGAGTGCAAATCGCGGCATCGCTGCACTTGTTTTATCGGCGTGGCTCATGTGTGTCGGGTTAAAACGCAACGGTCTTAATCAAGGCGAATGTTGTTCGATCGAATCAACGTACCCCATTTTGTGCGCTCACTTTGGGTGTAAGCCGCCATTTTCGCAGGCGTGCTGGGCATGGCTTCTAAGCCCAAGGTTTGAAAGCGTGCTTTAACTGCGGTGCTGTCGAGCACTGTTAGGAGTGCTTTATTCAGTACTGTGATGACTTCTGGCGGCGTGTTCGCTGGCACAACCATGCCCTGCCATGCATAGGCTTCAAAATCTTTCATCCCTTGCTCGGCAAAAGTGGGGACATCAAAGCCCGGTACGCGCTTGGCGCTGGCTATTGCAATTGCACGCAGTCGGCCAGACATGATGTGGGGGTAGCCGCTGGCAGTATCCACAAACATCATGGGCAATTGGCCGCCGATCACATCCTGAATGGCAGGTGCTGCACCACGGTACGGCACGTGCGTCAGTGTGAGGCCGCTGCGTTCACGGAAAAGCTCAGTTGCCAAATGGTGCGGGCTGCCAGCGCCGGGCGTGGCGTAGTTCAGACCCTTGGTTTGCTGTTTGGCCCAAGCCATGAATTCCGCCAGATTCTTCACCGGGATATTTGCGTTGACTACCAGAATCATCGGAAATCGAGCGATTAAACCTACTGGGGCCAAATCCTTTTCAGCGTTGTAAGCGAGCTTGGTGTAAAGGGCTGGGTTGGCTGCCAGGGTGGCAGTGTCTGCTGTCAATACGACATGACCATCGGCCTTGGCGTGAGCTACGTATTCAGCACCAATGTTGGTAGCGGCCCCAGGCTTGTTATTGATCACCATGGGTTGGCCCAGCAGGCGTCCCATGGGCTCTGCCAGTACACGGGCGACCACGTCCGAACCACCGCCGGCGGGGTAGGGTACTACCCATTCGATGGGCTTATCAGGGTAAGCCACTGCAGCCAGGGGCAGCGTCAGAGTGGCCAGTGCCAGCGTGCGGTATAGCCAGGAAGTGAGTCGCATGGTGTCTCCAATAAGAAGCGAGAAGCAAGTAGAACGAAAGCAGAAAAAGGCGACTTTAAATGTATTTGATTGCGAGCGCAACGAGGTGGATTTACCTACTGGACAAATTATGGTGAAGCGATTATAGTTGCGTCCGCAACAATAATTTTGTCGATTGTTATTCGTCTATTTTTTTGAAAGAGCGACACGATGCCTTACGACTTTGTCCCCTACCCGTTTTCCGCGAAACGCTATGCGCCGCAATTACCTTCACTGGATGCTGGGGTGGATGTGCAGCGCCACCCCGTGGTGGTGGTGGGTGGCGGTCCCGTGGGTTACTCCGCTGCGCTGGGATTAGCCCGTCAAGGGATTCGCGTGGTGTTGCTGGAAGCAGACGATTCCGTGTGTACCGGTAGCCGCGCTATTTGCATATCACGGCGCAGCCTTGAGATTACCGAGCGCTTGGGTGCGTTGCCGGGGTTCCTGGACATCGGTTTGCCGTGGACCGGTGGGCGCAGCTATTACCGTGATACCGAGGTGTTGCACTTTAAGATGCCACAAGACGAGAACCAAAAGTTGCCGCCTATGCTAAACCTGGCGCAATACCATATCGAGCAAATTTTGCTCGATCGCGCAGAGCAGTTGGCCGATCTAATTGAAATCCGTTGGCAAACCCGTGTGACTGGGGTCGAGAGCTTTGCCGACGGAGTGCGGCTCATGTTGACCACCCCATTGGGCGACTACGCACTCGATGCTGACTGGCTGGTGGCGTCCGATGGTGGGAGAAGCACAGTACGGGAGTCTTTGGGGCTGGCGTTGCAAGGTGCCAGCTACGAAGGGCGCTATGTGATAGTGGACATCTTGCTTGATAGCCAACGTGCCACTGAGCGTTTGGCTTACTTTGACCCTCTGTGCAATCCAGGTTCTACCGTGCTGGTTCATAAACAACCTCATGGGGTATGGCGCATTGACTATCAACTGGGTGATGGGGAAGACCCCGAACAAGCCGTGCTACCTGAGAACGTGATGCCTCGCGTCGCCAGTCTGCTGGAAATGATGGGTGAGCGCGGTGCGTGGCAGCCCATATGGACCACTATTTACAAGGCCAATGCACTCACGCTGGAACGCTACCGCCATGGCCGGGTGCTGCTGGCAGGAGACGCAGCCCATCTGGTGCCTATTTTTGGCGTGCGGGGCGCTAACTCAGGCATTGACGACGCAGACAACCTCGCCTGGAAGTTGGCTTATGTCGTCCGTGGACTAGCGTCTGAGCGTTTGCTGGACAGTTACTCTGACGAGCGAGTGGCCGCCACCCATGAGAACCTCGCGCAGGGCACCAAAAGCACTGAGTTCATGGCACCACCTTCGTTTGCGTTTGCGCTGATGCGTACGGCGGTGCTGGGTTTGGCACTGCGGCATCCCCGTTTGTGCTCACTCATCAATCCCCGGCAAAGTGTGGCGATTTGCTACACCGCTTCCCCGCTGAACACGGCGCTGGCGGCCAGTGCTGAATTTGCCGCAGGCCCCATTCCTGGTGCAGTATTGCCGGAGTGTCCGTTGACCCACATCAATGCAGGTGATGCCCGTCCAGGGCACCTGACGGATTTACTGGGCACAGGCTTTACGGCGCTGTATTTCAGTGAGGCCGGTGAGTTGTCGCCCGAACTTATGGCGCTGATGGCGCCAATGCCGCCAATGCCGCTAACGCCGCTAACGCCGTTACCCAACAGTCTTGCTGCGCGCGGTGCGATCCATGGCAGGCCATTGACGCTTCGATTGATTACGCGCGTGCAAAGTACCGGTGCATTCCCCAGTGCGTGGGACCACACGCAACGCTTGTTCGCTCTGATGGGTGCGAAGCCGGGTAGTCTTTACTTGGTACGCCCGGATGGCCATGTGCTGGCACGTTGGCAGCAGGGTCGGGTAGATGCCGTGTTAAGCGCCATTGACCACGCTTTGCACCTTTGACTTCGCTACATTTCCTCAGGATATTGACATGACAGATGCTGAACTTGACACCGTCTACACCCGGCTGTGCAACACCATGACGGCCCTTGGTGAACCCGCCACGCCCTTGTTTTTAGCCCGTTTTGCTTTGCTGGCTATCACCCATGTTGGCGATGCAGCGCTGGTCGAGCAATGGATCAATGATGCCGCGCATGGCCTGGCCAGCTCTGTGAAACCTGAACCAACTACTGACTGAAATGCCCACCATGTCAACCCAAACACGCCGCTACCAAACTGGCTTTGCCAACGAATTCGCCACCGAGGCTTTGCCTGGCGCGCTGCCAAATGGGCGTAATTCACCGCAGCGTGCGCCCTACGGTCTGTATGCCGAGCAGCTTTCGGGTACGGCCTTTACTGCGCCGCGCCATTCCAACCGCCGCAGTTGGTTGTACCGCATTCGTCCCGCTGCCATGCACCAACCCTTTGTGCCGATGGCCGAGGGCTTGTTGCGTAGCCGCTTTGACGAGCAACCCACTCCGCCAGACCCCTTGCGCTGGAATCCTTTGCCATCGCCCACGGTACCCACCGATTTTGTCGAAGGCTTGGTCACCATGGCTGGAAATACGGCCTGTGGCATTCATCTGTACGCAGCAAACCGTTCCATGGAAACCCGGTTTTTTTATAACGCTGATGGCGAAATGCTGATCGTGCCGCAGCAAGGTCGCTTGATTCTTGCGACCGAACTGGGGGTGCTGGAGGTGGAGCCTCAAGAGATTGCGGTGATTCCGCGTGGGGTGCGCTTCCAGGTGCTTTTGCCTGACGCAAAACTGGGCTCGGACTCCGGTGTGGCCCGGGGCTATGTGTGCGAGAACTATGGTGCGCTGTTCAAGCTGCCCGACTTGGGGGTGATTGGCTCCAATGGTTTGGCTAACCCCAGGGATTTCCAAACCCCGGTAGCCGCCTACGAAGATCGGGAGGGTGACTTTGACTTGATCGCCAAATTCAATGGCAGTTTGTGGTGCGCGAAAATTGACCACTCACCGCTGGACGTGGTGGCTTGGCATGGCAACTACGCCCCCTACAAGTACGATCTGCACCACTTCAACACGATAGGCTCAATCAGTTACGACCACCCTGATCCGTCCATCTTTTTGGTGCTGCAATCGGCAAGCGATACCCCAGGCGTTGACAGCATTGATTTTGTGATCTTCCCCCCGCGGTGGTTGGTGATGGAAAACACCTTTCGCCCGCCTTGGTTTCACCGCAACATTGCCAGCGAATTCATGGGCTTGATTCATGGTGTGTACGACGCCAAGGCTGAGGGCTTCGTGCCCGGTGGCGCATCGCTGCACAACTGCATGACTGGTCATGGCCCTGATGCAGGTACCTTTGCCACCGCCAGCGCTGCCGATACCACCCAGCCACACCGCGTGCGCGACACCATGGCGTTCATGTTCGAGACACCCAGCATCATCCAGCCCACCCGCTATGCGTTGGAGTGTGATCAGCGCCAGCAGGATTACGCCCGGTGCTGGCAGGGCTTGCAAAAGAACTTTGATCCTGCACAGCGTTAACTCGCTAATTCAAGTTAGACAGACCATTTATGCTAATTCTGAAACTGTTTCATCTTTGGCCCCGCTTCCTACGCCAAATCTTACTTTTTACTTTTTAATTTCTACTTCGTTAGGCGACTCACCATGCACACCTTGAATGAAACCCACGATCCAGCGCTGCTCAGCTGGGTGGCATCGGCTAACACCGGTACCAGCGACTTCCCTGTCCAAAACCTGCCCTTTGCAGTGTTTCGCCGCACTGCCTGTGATGAGGTATTTCGTGGCGGCGTTGCTATCGGCGATCAGATACTCGATTTGGCTGCCGCTGCTGACAGTGGCGTGCTGCAAGGTCTGGCCCTGCAAGCCGCTAAATCGGGCAGTGGCGATAGCCTGAATGCTTTGATGGCGTTGGGTGCCAGCAGTTGGGCGGCATTGCGTTTGGCGTTATCGCAGTCGCTGCGGGCAGGGTCAGGCGCGCAATCGGCGCTAGCCGCTTGCCTAGTGCCGCAGGCCGATGCTGAATACGCTGTGCCAGCCCATATTGGCGACTACACCGATTTTTATACCTCGCTGCACCACGCTACCAATATTGGCAAGCAATTTCGCCCTGACCAACCGCTTTTGCCCAATTACAAATGGGTGCCGATTGGCTACCATGGCCGCGCTTCCAGCATTGGCGTGTCGGGGCAAAGCTTTCACCGGCCGCGTGGTCAAACCCTGTCGCCTGGCGCCACACAACCCGCTTTAGTGCCCTGTAAGCGATTGGACTATGAACTAGAGCTGGGCGTCTTCATGGGTACCGGCAATGCCAGTGGTATGCCGATTGAGATGGCGCAAGCGGAATCCCACATCTTTGGCTTGTGTCTGCTCAACGACTGGTCTGCACGCGATTTGCAAGCTTGGGAATACCAACCGCTTGGGCCTTTTTTATCCAAAAACTTTGCCACTACCGTCTCACCTTGGATCGTCACTCTGGAAGCGCTAGCGCCCTACCGCTTGCCTTTCACTCGGCCCGCTGGAGATCCACAGCCGTTGCCGTATTTAGATTCTGCCGCCAATCAATCAGGTGGCGCTATCGACGTCCAACTCAGCGTCAGTCTGCAAACGCAAACCATGCGTGCGCAAGGGCAAAATGCCACCCGCTTAACGCAGACCAGTTACCGCCACGCTTACTGGACGATGGCCCAAATGGTGGCGCACCACACCGTCAATGGCTGTAATTTGCAGGCTGGTGATCTGCTGGGTACCGGTACCTTGTCAGGCCCCACGCTCGACCAAGCTGGTGCTTTGATTGAACTGACCGTGGGGGGCAAGCAACCTCTGACACTACCGAACGGTGAAAGCCGCAGCTTTCTGGAAGACGGTGACAGCGTCGTGATGACCGGGTGGTGCGAACGTTCTGGTGTTGCCCGAATTGGTTTTGGAAATTGCTCCGCTACGGTGCTGCCTGCCCGGGGCTGAAACACGTTCACAAGCTTGGAAGTTTGGTATGGTTAGGTCATGAATTCATTCTCTAAAGTTATTTTGTTTACTGACACCGATGGACGTGCCAAATTTCGTGAAGAACCAGTGGCTCTGGGCGAGGGCACACCTGCAGCGCGGTTATCAGCATTGTTTCCCTCAGGTGGATTTCAGCTGCGCCAAAGCCCTGTTGGCTTTCGCAGCCAGTTTCATTGCACAGGTGACGCGCAGTGGTTGTTCGTATTGGAGGGGCAGATGGAAATTGGTCTGCAGGATGGCAGCTCTCGCATCTTCTCAGCGGGGCAGCATTTCTATTCCAACGACACTTTGCCCGCAGGAATGACGTTTGATGCCGCAGTTCATGGGCATTGGAGCCGTCAGGTTGGCGACAAGCCGCTGGTAACGCTATTTGTGCGAGAGTAAATGGGAACGGGCGGGCGGCCCTGACAACGTCTAAAGCAACAGCGTAGAAGGCAGTTTGCCTGCCTGCCCATGCAACCCTAGCGCCAGACGTAATAAAGGCCTCGTCTACCTATGGCAGAGAAGGCCAGTTTTCTGGGTCTACAAAATTTACCGCGAGCGGTAATCTTTATAGGCATTTGCTAATCTTTTGCTAATGGTTCCAACTGTTCAGGCGGCAAAGTTTGCCGCCTGGTGCAGTGAACAGCGCTAAAGCGCTTATCGGCTGAAGGTTTTGTTCGGATTTCCCGTGCCACGAGAACCGTAGCCCCCGCCACCCGTGCGAGGCGCGCCGCCGCCGCCATTGCCGTTTCCGCCGCCGTAGCCACCACCACCGCCACCGCCATTGCCATTGCCGCCACCTGCTCCGCCGCCATAACCACGTCCGCCGCCGCCGCCGCCAAAGCTGCGTGCGCCACGGTTGGCGTTGCGGCCACGTTCGGCCATGCTGTCTACGCTAGTGCGTAAGGGGTCAGGAATATGCTCGATGCCGCCTTGGTCGGGGCGTGGGTTGTTATTACCGCCACCATAGCCGCCTTGGCCTCCGCCATTGCCGCCGCGAGCACCGCCGCCGCCATTAGAACCACCTCCATTACCACCGTAACCGCCACCACCATTGCCGCCGCTGTTAAAGCCAGCGGGGCCGCGTGGTTGACTGGCGCGGGCAGGGCGATTGCCGCCGCCGTTCCCACCACCGTAACCGCCACCACCGTTACCGCCGCCATAACCGCCAGCGTTACCGCCTGCATTCCCACCGCCATTCCCAGCACTGGCATTGCGACCGCCGCCTTGAGGGCGACCACCGCGTCCACCGCCACCACCATGGCCTGCGTCACCGGACGTTGCCTTCTTCTCCCGAACGCGCAGCAGCATTTCGCTGCGCGCTGCTTTAGCGGCTGCAGCCATCACATCGCGGCTAGGTGCTTTACCCGCACCGCCCCAAATGGTCTGGCGACCCATGGCGATAGGCTCGCCTTTTTCGCCTGGCTCAGGGCCAAAACCCTCGACCATGACGACTTGGATTTCTTGCTTAGTGAAACGCTCAATGTCTTGCATGAAGCCTTCTTCGTCCATGCAGACTAAGCTGACGGCTTCGCCGCTGTTGCCAGCGCGACCAGTACGGCCAATGCGGTGAACGTAGTCTTCGCTGACGTTCGGGATTTCGTAGTTCACGACATGCGGCAACTCGTCGATATCAATACCGCGGGCTGCAATATCAGTAGCAACCAAGGCTCTGATTTCGCCATTCTTGAAACCTTGTAGCGCTTGAGTACGGGCACTTTGGCTCTTGTTGCCGTGCAGTGCCATGGCCTGGATGCCATTTTTAGTCAAGAATTCCGCCACGTTGTTCGCGCCGAACTTGGTACGGGTGAACACCAACACCTGGCTCCAGTTGTGTTCCTGAATGATGTGCGCCAGCAGGGCTTTCTTCTTCGAGCGGCCCACAGGGTGGATAGTTTGGGTGATGCGCTGTACTGTAGTGTTGCGCGGCGTGACCTGGATGCTCTGAGGATTTTTGAGCAAGGTATCGGCCAAATCGCGAATTTCGTCGCTGAAGGTCGCCGAAAACAGCAGGCTTTGCTTGTCTTTAGGCACCATAGCCAAGACTTTTTTCACGTCGTGGATGAAGCCCATGTCCAGCATGCGGTCAGCTTCGTCGAGCACCAGGATTTGTACTTGTCCCAAGTCCAGCATGCCTTGCTGCTGCAAGTCGAGCAAACGACCAGGGGTAGCCACCAAAATATCGACACCGCTGCGCAGCTTGCTGATTTGGGGGTTCATGCCGACACCGCCAAAAATAACGGTGGATTTGAGTTCCAGGTACTTGCCGTAGGTGCGCACAGATTCTTCAACCTGCGCGGCCAGTTCACGGGTGGGGGTCAACACCAAAGCACGGATGCCAATGCCGCCAAATTTGTTTTTTACACGTTCGCCAACAGCCAACTTGTGTAGCAGAGGCAGGGTGAAAGCCGCTGTCTTTCCGGTGCCGGTTTGGGCTCCGCCCAGCAGGTCATGGCCTGCTAGCACAGCGGGGATTGCCTGCGCCTGGATAGGCGTTGGGGTTTCGTAACCATGCTCGAGCACGGCTTGCAAAATGGCAGGAGCCAGGTTTAATTCAGTAAAGTTCATAGGAATGCGCCCGTCCGGGGCGCTGGGAGTTTGCCCGCTACGGCGTTTTTACACCGAGCCAGTGATTGGCAAACAGATACAAAGGTGGGACAGTATTGCAAAACCGGAATGTTGTGGCCGAATGTTCGACCCCTGGTTTTAGCAACGTAGACCCCCAGCGAAGATGCTGGTATTGCAGGCAACTGGAGGCTGCAATGGCCTATATTGTCGCATGACTGGCGGCCAAGGCCCGATAATCGGTGTTTTGCCGCTGCCAAACTTGCTCTTTCAGCTGGTGCGCAACGGCTTCACAGTTTCCACTTCAGACTCAAAATGGCTCAATACGTATTCACCATGAACCGCGTCGGCAAGATCGTGCCGCCCAAACGGCATATTCTTAAAGACATCTCTTTGAGCTTTTTCCCCGGAGCCAAAATTGGCGTGCTGGGCACCAATGGCTCGGGCAAGTCCACCTTGCTCAAAATCATGGCTGGTTTGGACAAAGAAATTGAAGGCGAAGCTCAGCCTATGGCTGGCCTGAATATTGGCTATTTGCCCCAAGAGCCTAAGCTTGATCCTACCCAAACCGTGCGTGAAAGCGTTGAATCAGGCATGGGCCGCGTCTTCACCGCCAAAGCTCGCTTGGAAGAGGTATACACCGCCTATGGCGAAGAAGACGCTGATTTTGACGCGCTAGCCACAGAGCAAGCCCAGCTCGAAGCCATCATCGCCACAGCAGGTACCGATTCTGAGCACCAGCTGGAAATCGCCGCTGATGCGCTGCGCCTGCCCCCATGGGACGCTGTAATCGGTGTGCTCTCTGGCGGTGAGAAGCGCCGAGTTGCGCTGTGTACGCTGCTGCTGTCCAAGCCTGACATGCTGTTGCTCGATGAGCCGACCAATCACTTGGATGCTGAATCGGTCGACTGGTTAGAGCAGTTTTTGCTGCGTTATTCTGGCACCGTGGTGGCCATCACCCACGATCGTTACTTCTTGGACAACGCAGCTGAGTGGATTTTGGAGCTCGACCGCGGCGCTGGCATCCCCTACAAAGGCAACTACAGCGACTGGTTGACGCAAAAGCAAGCTCGCCTAGAGCAAGAAAACAAGGGTGAAGAAGCCCGTGCCAAAGCCTTGAAGAAGGAATTGGAATGGTCGCGCCAGAACCCCAAAGCCCGTCAAGCCAAGAGCAAGGCCCGTTTGGCCCGCTTTGAAGAACTGTCGGACTTTGAATACCAAAAGCGCAACGAGACGAACGAAATTTTCATCCCTGTGGCCGAGCGCCTGGGCCACGAAGTAATTGAATTCACCAACGTCACCAAATCTTTTGGCGACCGCGTGCTGATTGACGATCTGAGCTTCAAAGTGCCTGCCGGTGCCATCGTCGGCATCATTGGCCCTAACGGCGCGGGTAAATCTACGCTGTTCAAGATGATTGCAGGCCGCGAAAAGGCGGATTCTGGTGAAGTCAAAATTGGCTCTACCGTCAAGATGGCCTTCGTTGACCAGCACCGTGATGACTTGGCGAACGAAAAAACAGTTTGGGAAGATGTGTCTGGCGGGCTGGATATCCTGAACGTGGGCAAGTTCCAGATGGCCAGTCGTGCTTACTGCGGTCGCTTCAACTTCAATGGTGCTGACCAGCAAAAGCGCGTTGGCACCTTGTCTGGTGGCGAGCGTGGGCGCTTGCACTTAGCCAAGACTTTGATCGCAGGCGGCAACGTGCTGATGCTCGATGAGCCTTCTAACGATCTGGACGTGGAAACCCTGCGCGCATTGGAAGATGCCTTGCTAGAGTTTGCTGGCACGCTGATGGTCATTAGCCATGACCGCTGGTTCCTTGACCGTATTGCCACCCATATTCTGGCTTGCGAAGGCGACAGCCATTGGACGTTCTATGACGGCAACTACCAGGAGTACGAAGCCGATAAGAAAAAGCGTCTGGGCGAAGAAGGTGCCAAGCCCAAGCGTATGCGTTACAAAGCATTGAAATAAGGCTATTCGCTTTAGGGCATCGCCTGTGAAGGCTAGCTAGTCAAAGTAACGAGATTTGCAATGCCGTCCGATCAATTTCGCCCCGCTGGGGCCACTTCTACGGCCTCCAGCGCTACTTATGCATTGTGTCCTCCTGCTCAGACCGAACCTGCGCAGACGGTGATTTTCCAGATCTGTCTGCGACAGGCTGTGGATGCCAGCCGTGCATTGATGGAGACACTGCTGTCTGACGCAGTCGCTTTGGCCAGCGTGCAAGCGACGGAGTCCTCTTTGCAGTCCCAAGCCGCAAACCGTGACCGTGCAATTGCTTTAGCGCAGGCTGTAACACTGCTGATCCAACACTCCCCAGCCTTGTGTCTTAGTTTTCCTGAGGTACTGCGGTGTATTTTTTCAGCGACTGCGGATGAAGGGCTTGCCAAGAGCACTGTGCCTAGAGTCTGGCGGGCTGACCAGTTTGAGCTGATGGACGATACGCAGGTTCAAATGCAAATGGTGCTGGCCGGTGTGCTGCAAAGTGCGGCGACAGACGCTGAAGCACCATTGGCGGAACTTGATGCCCTCATCAGCAGGGTGCAGGGGCTAGTGTCCGTGCAGCCAGATCGCAACCCTCTGCGGCCTGCAAACTATATCGGTGCGCTGGACAAGGCGTTCACGCAAATTCCTGTTGCCTCTCCTGTGCGCTTGGTCTGGTGGCAGCTCACAGGTCCTGGCTTAGGTAAGGCGTTGCGCGCGACATATGAACAAGTCGTGCTATTGCTGAAATCTGTCAACACGCAGCCAGCGGCCTATGGGGTCACCACCAGCGCTGGCGCTCATTTGTCTCCGGGTTTGATTTCTACTCCTGCGCGCAGTACGGATGAAAAGTCGAATACTGTGCGCCGTATCCAGCAGTTGGTTGCGGGTCAAATGGTGGCAATGAAGGGGCTGCACACAGAAGGGCAAGTCAGGGCTGCTGAGTCGAACGATACCGAATTTCAACTCTCCAGCTTCGACTACACCATGCCTGCTGCACTCGAGGCATTAGAGGAGATGCATCAAGTTGAGCAGGCACTAGAGCGTTTGGCTGAGCGCGAGGCGCCTGTGCGTCGCTTGGCTCAGCGGAGCAGTCCGTTTGATCGTATGCCCGACGAACTTGCAGACACATCTCCTCTGCCTTTGGCGGTCGCCCAAATGGCAGGTTTAGGGCGCAACGCGCTGTACGTGGCTTTGCGACAACAGGCTAAGGGCGTCGGGCAGGTGTTGGGGCTTGAGGTTGTCGCTTTGATGATTGACAACATCACCAGCAACCCAAAGTTGCTGGCTCCGGTACAAGCGGTAGTGCGCAAGTTCGAGCAACCTTTGCTGAGGTTGGTGATGGTAGATCCGCGATTTTTCAGCGACAAACAGCACCCTGCACGCCAGCTGTTAGAGGCTATTGTTGCGCAAAATGCCCGTTTCGAGACGGCAGATAGCCCTGCCTTTTCGCTCTTCCTTCAACCTCTGCGGCAGGCAGTTGATGAATTACAGCATGTGCCTATCGAGGGCGCTGAGCCCTTTGCGCTGTGTTTGAGCATGCTGAGCCAAATTTGGAACGAGCAGGTGCAACTTGAACTTGCTCAACGAGAACAAGTTATCAATACACTGCGCCGTGCGGATCAGCGTAATCATTTGGCTTTGCAGGTTGCGCGAGACATTCGGGCTCGTTCTGATGTGATCGAGGTGCCCGCTGCTGTGATGGCGTTTTCGACAGGCCCCTGGGCTCAGGTGATTGCACATGCCCAACTTGCGATGCTGACCCCTTCCGTAGCCCGTGAAAGCATTGGTGTGGTTTCACTAGGCGCAGATCGTCAAATAGCATTTACCTTGTCTGAAGCTGAGCTCCATACGGCACTGCTAGCCGATTTGTTCTGGAGCGTGCACCCTGAGCTTGCCAAGGCTGACCCTGTCCGCTTGGTCAAGTTGATTCCTGGCATGCTTAGCCGCCTGCGTACAGGCATGAAGGCTGTTGAGTATCCCCAAGTAGAGCTCAATAGTTTTTTTGATGCGTTGATGCAACTGCACCAAAAAGCCTTGATGGCCAAAACTCTGGTGACGGTAGTCCCTGCACCTGTGGATTTATTGGCTACCGTGGTGATACCCGCTGAGTCGGCCTTGTGGTTGGCGCCAAGTGAAGCACAAGCCAGTGGTTTTTTGCTGGGCGACTTTGATTTCCCTGATGGTGCGCAAACACCTAATTTGTCGTTTGCCCGCCCTGTCGCTGTGGCAACTTCAGGTCACGCAGCTTTGATTGCTCAAAGCTTGTCTTTAGGGCCTGATGACTCTGACATACCTCTTGGCGCATGGGTTGATTTGAGCCATGATGGTCGTCTCATGCGCACACAGCTGGTCTGGGTCAGTGCCGAAGGCACGATGTTCATGTTCGCCACCGCAACAGGCCGAAACCAGTCGATGACACGGACTTCGCTGGACAAGTTAATTCACAAAGGTGGTGTAAAAATTGTTCAACCTCAGCATGATTTGAGTGAAGTTTTTGAACAAGCAATGGACGCTGCTGAGCAGGTTGTATTGCGTGACACGCTGAGTAATCCCCCCATTGGTTCGTAAAACCTGTACTGTGAGCTATCTGATATTTTGAGCGATTTTCATCTGATAAATGACGCGTACTTCTACGTTGTCGCCGCCCCCGCTGTACTGCTGCTGGGTATCAGTAAAAGTGGTTTCGGTGCTGGTTTCGGGTCACTGGCGGTACCCATGATGGCCCTGGCTGTCACGGTACCTCAGGCCGCAGCGATTTTGATGCCCGTGTTGTTGGTGATGGATTTGCTTGGTTTGGCTGCGTTCCGTAAAAACTACGACAAGGCCTTGCTGAAACTTCTAATTCCCTTTGGTCTGTTAGGTACTTGCATTGGGGCCTTGCTGTTCAAGGTGCTGGATGAACACACGGTGGCGGGTATTGTCGGTGCTGTTACGCTGCTGTTTTTGGCGCAACGCCTGCTGTTTCCGCCCAAAGCCGACAGCGAGCCACCACCGCGCTGGCTCGGTGCGCTGCTGACCACGACCTCTGGCTTTACCAGCTTCATAGCACATGCCGGGGGACCACCTATCAATGCCTACGTGATTCCGTTGCGCTTGTCGCCTCTAAAGTTCACCGCAACGATGGCCGTCTTCTTTTTCTTCATCAACCTGTCGAAATGGGTACCCTATGCACTGCTAGGCCTGCTCGACTGGCGTAGTTTTGCGACGTCGTTAGTGTTGTTGCCTTTAGCCCCGGTGGGAGTCTGGATTGGCATACGCATTGCCAAGCGGATTGATCCAATATTGTTTTACCGAATGGTCTATACGGGCATGTTTTTAACGGGATGCAAGCTGGTGTGGGACTCGTTTCGGTAAGGAGTGGTATCAGTATTATTATTATTATTATTATTATTTTGCTCAGGTTTTACGCTTACCGCTGTACGGCTCTGGTCTTGGGGCGCAGACCTGGAGACACCTTCAAGGTAATGAGTTTCTCTTTGCGCAGCAATTCGAATGGGGCCGCTGTACCCGGTTTGAGCGCAGCAACACTGGACAGCAGCTCAGACACGTTGCGAACTTTATTCCCTGCCACTGCAGTAATTACGTCTCCAGGCTGAATGCCAGCTAGTGCAGCAGGGCCGTTTTGCAATACGCCTGTGATGATGACGCCTTGAAAAGGAGTCCCGTTTTCATTGTCTTTGAGCGGCTTGACGCCAAATGTCTCGGCCAACTCGGGTGACAAATCTTGTGGCTCAACACCAATCCAGCCGCGCGTAACCTGGCCATCTTTCACAATGCTTTCCAGCACCTGCTTGGCGGTGGACACGGGTATCGCAAAGCCAATGCCCATACTGCCGCCTGAGCGCGAGTAAATTGCGGTGTTAATACCCAGTAGATTACCGTTCACATCCACCAGTGCACCCCCAGAATTGCCGGGGTTAATGGCCGCATCGGTTTGGATGAAGTTCTCGAAGGTATTTATACCCAAGTGGTTACGACCCAATGCGCTTACGATGCCGCTGGTCACAGTCTGACCCACGCCAAACGGGTTGCCAATGGCCAGCACCTGATCGCCCACTTGCAGTGCGTCAGAGCTGCCCAGCACAATGGTGGGCAATTTGTCGAGTGCGATTTTTAGCACCGCCAAGTCGCTGTCCGGGTCGGTACCAATTACTTTGGCTCGCGCACGGCGGCTGTCGGTCAACACAACTTCGATTTCGTCGGCGCCTTCGACGACATGGTTGTTGGTGAGAATGTAGCCGTCCGCGCTGACGATCACGCCGCTGCCTAAGCCAGCTTGCGCCTCTTGGCCTTGTTCGCCAAAGAAGAATTTAAACCAAGGATCATTGCTGTGCGGAGTTCGCGCAGCTGCTTTACTGGTGTTGATGCTTACCACTGTAGGGGACGCCTTTCGGGCTGCACCACTTAAGCTTCCTACGGGAGTTGATATGGAATTCGTAGCAGGAGCTTCTAAGGTAGCTACTAAGCCAGCCATCGACGGGCGACGGTTTAGCCACTCAGGCTTTAGGGTGGCGGTGACGAAATAAGCTGCAACCAAAATGGTCACAGTTTGAGAAAAAATCTGCCAAAGGCGTTTCATAGTGATGCGATGCCAGGTTGGGGTGGACGGCTGCAAAGCGTAAATTGTAGGGCGCGCTATGCTGTGCCAGTGTCTACATTTCGCCCTAATCACTTTATCCACCGTGTTATCTACATGGAACCTTCGGCACCTAGCAAGCCGCTGGAGGGGCAGCCATGCAATGGCTGTGGTGTTTGCTGCTTGGCTGAACCCTGTCCGCTGGGTGTGTTGCTAACAGGACGGCGCACCGGGGCGTGTGACGCGCTGCGATGGGATGTTGCTGGGGGCCTTTACCGCTGCGGAGCTCTGAGCGAGCCTCAAGCTGTATTGATTCACCGTCTGCCTGAAATGCTGAGCGGTATTGCACCTTTGGCTGCATGGGGACTGCCACGACTTGCCCGTCGCTGGATTTCAGCCGGCAGCGGTTGTGACTGCAGCTTGGAGACGATTGCAGCTGAGGCAAATTCGGCGACTACACTGCCACCATGATGATCCCACAGCGCACCCTTCTCGCGTTCTTTGACACGCTTCTGCAGCCTGAGCGCTTTAAAGACTACGGGCCAAATGGCTTGCAGGTTGAAGGAAAAACCGAAATTCACCATCTCGTTTCAGGTGTTACCGCCAGTCTGGCCTTGATTGATGCAGCGATCGCAGTCAAGGCGGATGCTATTTTTGTTCATCATGGCTTGTTTTGGCGTGGTCAAGATGGTCGTGTTGCGGGCTGGATGCGGCAACGGCTCAAAGCGTTACTGGTGCACGATATTGCGCTCTACGCCTACCACTTACCACTGGACGCCCACACCACACTGGGCAACAACGCCCAGCTCGCGCAGCATTTGGGCTGGACTGTTATCGACGGCCCTGCCGGGCATTTTGGTGACAATGAATTAGGGTGTCTCGGTGACGTGTTTTTTGTCAGTGCCCAGGCACTCGCACAGCATATAGAAAACAAGCTAAAACGTCCTGTAGTGCTTGTTCCTGGAGTACATCGTGCTATTAAAAAAATAGCGTGGTGTACGGGTGGCGCACAGGGTTATTTTGAGGCGGCCATTGCCGCTGGCGCTGATGCCTACATCACCGGCGAAATCTCGGAACCCCAAGCCCATTACGCACGTGAAATGGGCGTCGCCTACATCGCCTGCGGCCACCACGCCAGCGAGCGTTATGGTGCACCGGCTGTGGCTGCACATGCTGCAGCGCAGTTTGGCTTAGCGCACACCTTTATCGACATCGACAACCCTGCTTAAATCATGACTCTCAACGCGTCAGCTCGACCCATTGCCATTACCCTGGGGGACCCTGCCGGCATTGGGCCTGAAATCATCGCTAAAGCCTTTCGTGATGCGCCCGAGTTGTTGCAAGGTTGCTTTGTGGTCGGCGATGTCGCAACGTTGCGCCGTGCGGTGCAATTCATTAGCCACGAGGGAGGTGTCGCGTTGCCCTTGGCTCAAATTGACACTGCACAAGCCGCTTTGCGCGTGCCGCCACGCTGCATGCCTGTGCTACAAGTTTCAGAGCTACATGCGCTTATCACGATTGCAGAAGTAAGTGGGGTAGCTGGAAAAATTGCGGGTGACTGCGTCTTGTGGGCTGCACGTGCAGCATTGGCAGGGGAGGTTGCAGCCATTGTGACTGCACCGTTGCACAAAGAGGCGTTGGCCGCAGCCGGACAGCCGTATTCACAGTACCCAGGCCATACTGAGATGCTGCAAGCCGAAGCTGCCGCATTTTTAAAGCTTCCTGTGCGTGACGTGCCGGTGCGCATGATGCTGGCGAACGAGGAGTTGCGCACAGTGCTTGTCAGTATTCACATGTCGTTACGCGATGCTATTGACGCGGTGACGTTCGATAACGTCTTGCAAACTTTACGCATCACCGACATAGCCTTACGTGCCAGCTTAGGCCGTGCCCCACGCATAGCCGTTGCAGGGCTGAACCCCCATGCCGGGGAAGGCGGTTTATTTGGTCACGAGGAGCAGGCGTTTATTCGTCCTGCGGTGGTTGCGGCACGTGCAGAAGGCTTGAATGTCCATGGGCCGTTTGCGCCTGATACGGTGTTCATGCGTGCGCGAGCTTCAAATGGCCAACCTGGTGAATTTGATGTGGTGGTCGCGATGTACCATGATCAGGGCTTGATTCCCGTCAAATATTTGGGGGTAGAGCAGGGTGTGAATGTCACGCTTGGCTTACCGCTGGTGCGAACGAGCCCTGACCATGGCACCGCGTTTGATATCGCAGGCACAGGCAAGGCTGATGCGTCGAGTTTGCTGGCCGCAGTGCGCATGGCACGCCAGCTTCAAGCCGTTTGAGGGGTTTTGAGCGGTCTTATTTCTTCAGGCTATCGCGAATCTGACGCAGCAGCATGATGTCTTCAGGCGTAGCGGGCACTTCAACCGGCGCAGCAGGTTCTTCTTTCTTCAGTCGGTTTATTTGCTTGATCATCATGAAGATGATGAATGCCAAAATAGCAAAATTTACCGCCACGGTAATGAAGTTGCCGTACGCAAATACGGGGACGCCTGCTTTTTTCAAGCCATCAAGTGTCATCACGGTGCCAACAGGGGGTGAATGTAAAACGATAAACAGATTGGAGAAATCCAGTTTGCCGAACACTAGGCCCACCAAAGGCATGATGAGATCGCCCACGATGGAGTCCACAATCTTGCCGAAAGCGCCGCCAATGATGACGCCCACTGCCAGGTCCATCACATTGCCTTTGATCGCAAATGCTTTAAATTCCGTCAACATGCTCATAGTCAGCCTCTTCTTGTTGTGTAAATGTGTAAATCAAGTTCGTATTTATAACCCAGCGGATGGGCTGCTGGTGCCACCTGAATGCGATTCAATCAGTGCATCAACACAATCCGTCACAGTTTGACGCTGCCAATTTAAGCTGTGGTCGCTCAGCTACAATCCGTAGTTAACCCCATATAACAGTGAAGTTCATCGAGGAATGCCATGAGTGACGCCCTTGTCGACGCCAGCGAGATCGACGCCAGTAAAAGAACGTGGCTGATAGCCTCCGGATGTGCCGGTGCAGTAGGCGGTGTAGCCGTCGCTGTGCCCTTCGTTAGTTCCTTTCAGCCCTCCGAGCGTGCTAAAGCCGCTGGTGCAGCCGTAGAGGTGGATATTTCTGCACTCAAGCCCGGCGAAAAAATGACAGTGGAGTGGCGCGGAAAGCCAGTCTGGATCGTTAAGCGTACGCCTGAGCAATTGGCGGTACTGCCCAAAAACGATAGTTTGCTGGCTGACCCCAAATCCGAGCGTAAACCTGGTGAATTGACACCAGTTTATGCGCGCAATGAAGGTCGTTCGATCAAGCCCGAGATTTTTGTGGCTGTTGGTATTTGTACTCATTTGGGTTGTTCTCCTTCGGATAGGTTCCAAATAGGTGCGCAACCTTCGCTTCCTGATGATTGGAATGGCGGCTTTCTATGCCCTTG
Source organism: Betaproteobacteria bacterium (assembly GCA_043739385.1). GTDB lineage: Bacteria > Pseudomonadota > Gammaproteobacteria > Burkholderiales > Burkholderiaceae_C > Defluviibacillus. Next base: position 102,528 of record JAYUED010000007.1, read on the forward strand.
TCATGGCTCAACCTTTGATATGGCAGGCCGTGTTTACAAAAACAAGCCTGCACCCGACAACCTTGAGGTGCCCCCTCACATGTTCTTAACCGATGCGCGTCTGCTCATTGGTGAAGACAAAAAGGCATAAGAAGGAAGCACACAGCATGGCTGCTCAATTCAATGAAATTTCTCCCAATGCATCGGCAGGCGCCAAGCTGCTGAACTGGGTTGATAACCGCTTTCCCGCATCAAAGCTCTACAAAGAGCATCTGAGCGAATATTACGCACCTAAGAACTTTAACTTCTGGTACATGTTTGGTTCGCTAGCGCTGTTGGTGCTGGTAATTCAAATCGTAACCGGCATCTTCTTGGTAATGCACTACAAGCCTGATGCCGCCTTAGCGTTTGCTTCAGTTGAATACATCATGCGTGATGTGCCGTGGGGCTGGTTAATTCGCTATATGCACTCTACAGGTGCATCGGCGTTCTTCGTGGTGGTTTATCTCCATATGTTTCGTGGCTTACTTTATGGAAGCTACCGTAAACCTCGCGAATTGGTTTGGATTTTTGGCTGCGCTATTTTCTTGTGTCTGATGGCAGAAGCGTTCATGGGCTACTTGTTACCGTGGGGTCAAATGTCCTACTGGGGTGCTCAAGTGATCGTGAATTTATTCGCTGCAATCCCCTTTGTCGGCCCCGATCTGGCTTTGCTGATTCGCGGTGATTATGTGGTTGGTGATGCTACCTTGAACCGATTCTTCAGCTTTCACGTGATTGCCGTACCTTTGGTTTTGTTGGGTTTGGTCGCTGCGCACATCATTGCATTGCACGAGGTGGGCTCTAACAATCCTGATGGTGTGGAAATCAAGGGCCCTAAGGCACCGCGTGATGCACAAGGGCATCCGTTGGATGGCATTCCATTCCATCCGTACTACACCGTTCACGACATCTTTGCCGTTAGCATGTTCTTGATGGTGTTCACTGCCATCATCTTTTTTGCGCCTGAGTTGGGTGGCTACTTCTTGGAGTACAACAACTTCATTCCTGCAGACTCGTTAAAAACGCCATCACACATTGCACCAGTTTGGTACTTCACACCGTTTTATTCGATGCTGCGTGCGATTACTAGTGAAATGATGTACGCCTTGATAGCTTGTGTAGTTTTGGGTGCCAGTTTCGGTGTCTTCAAGGCTAAGTTACCTGGTTTTTTCAAGCCCATAATTGCTGTGGTCGCTGTAGGTGTGATTGCAATGATGCTGAGCATTGATGCTAAGTTCTGGGGTGTGGTTGTGATGGGCGGTGCAGTGATTATTCTGTTCTTCCTGCCATGGCTAGACTACAGTCCCGTTAAGTCGATTCGTTACCGTCCTGATTGGCACAAGTATTTGTATGGCATTTTTGTCATCAATTTTGTGGCACTCGCTTACTTGGGTGTTCAGCCACCTTCAGCTTTGGGTGAGCGCATTTCCCAAATCGGTACATTGTTCTACTTTGGCTTCTTTCTGCTGATGCCCGTATGGAGTCGTATTGGTGAACCCAAACCTGTGCCAGACCGTATCATCTTCGTGGCACATTGAGCGAAGGATCACCTCCATGAAAAAATTCATTCTCGGATTAGTTGTTGCATCGGGTTTGACATTCGGTGCTTTTGGTAACGCATTTGCTAACAGCGAAGGCATTGTGTGGGACAAGGCTCCCAACAAAACAAATGACCTCGGTGCCTTGCAAAATGGCGCTAAATTGTTTGTTAACTACTGCTTAAACTGTCATTCAGCGGCTTACATGCGTTACAACCGCCTGAAAGACATTGGTTTGACCGAGCTGCAAATCAAGGAAAACCTTTTGTTTGCCACTGATAAAGTGGGCGAAACAATGAAAGCCGCGATTGATCCTAAGCAGGCTAAGGATTGGTTTGGTGCAAATCCCCCGGATCTAACGGTAATTGCGCGCTCACGCTCTGGTCACGGTGGCACAGGCGCAGACTATCTCTATACCTATTTGCGAACCTACTACCGCGACGAAACCAAAGCGACAGGTTGGAACAACTTGGCATTCCCTAGTGTTGCAATGCCACATGTGCTTTGGGAGTTGCAAGGCGAACGTCGTCCGGTATATGAAAGCGCTATCGAACATGGTCATGAAGTGGAACACTTCAAAGGCTGGGAGCAAGTTACGCCTGGTCTGATGAGCCCTTTGCAATACGAGCAAAATATCGGTGACTTAGTAAGCTATCTTCAATGGATGGGTGAGCCTTCACAAAACACCCGTGTTCGTGTCGGTGTGTGGGTTTTGCTGTTCTTGTGCGTGTTCACACTTCTTGCGTGGCGTCTTAATGCCGCGTATTGGAAAGAAGTTAAGTAACGCTACGGTATTCACCCTGAACTGCGGAGTTCAGGTGTTGTCAGAGTGGGGTTGTCATCGCGGGTAAGCTGCGAAATTGACACCCTGCTCTTTTTAGTTTCAGAATAACTTGATTACGAGTTGTTCAGCTCAACTTGGATAAAAGTTGACTGCCTTTGAAACTGCTTTTTGATTTTTAGGAGCTCTCGCCATGATGGTGTTGTATTCAGGAACCACTTGCCCGTTTTCCCACCGTTGCCGTTTTGTGCTGTTTGAGAAAGGCATGGACTTTGAGATTCGGGATGTTGACCTGTACAACAAGCCTGAAGATATCAATGTAATGAATCCTTATGGGCAAGTCCCCATCCTCGTTGAGCGCGATTTGATTTTGTACGAATCAAATATCATCAATGAGTACATTGATGAGCGTTTTCCGCACCCACAATTAATGCCCGGTGATCCTGTTGACCGTGCTCGTGTGCGCTTGTTCTTGCTCAACTTCGAGAAAGAACTTTTTGTCCATGTGACCACGCTTGAAACTCGTGGCGTCAAGAACAATGAAAAGGCTTTGGAGAAAGCTCGTGCTCATATTCGTGACCGCTTAACTCAATTAGCTCCTGTATTTTTGAAAAATAAATACATGCTAGGCGATAGCTTTTCCATGTTGGACGTAGCTATTGCCCCGCTGCTGTGGCGCTTGGATTACTACGGAATTGAGTTAAGCAAAAATGCAGCGCCATTGCTGAAATATGCTGAACGCATTTTTTCGCGCCCTGCATACATTGAGGCGTTGACCCCTTCCGAGAAGGTCATGCGTAAGTAAGTGTCAAGGTAGCCAGAGACTTGTAATGATTAATGCGCTGGATTCTTCGTCGACGCGCCCGTACTTGATTCGGGCTTTGTACGAGTGGTGTACCGATAACGGTTTCACCCCATACGTAGCTGTCTCTGTAGATGAAACTGTGGTTGTGCCACGTGAGTTCGTCAAAAATGGCGAAATCGTTCTCAATATCAGCTTTGATGCAACCAGCGCATTGCGCTTGGGTAACGAGGCTATTGAATTCAACGCCCGTTTTTCAGGGACGGCTCGTGAAATCATGGTGCCAATTAACCGCGTTATGGCGGTCTATGCCCGTGAAAATGGACAAGGTATGGCATTTCCTATGGCTGGCCCTGGTGGAAAAGCTGAGAGCGTTGGCAAAGAGGTGTTGCGAGAAGTGACTAAGGCACCAAGTTTAGCCAGTGTGCCTAGTGTCACTCGAAGCCCTGATGCAGGTAAAAATATTGTCCCCTTGATTTCGTCTGATGTAGATCAGAACAACGGTGATACTGATGCTGATGGCAATTTGCCACCTCGTCCATCGGGCGGTGGTCGCCCATCGTTAAAACGAATTAAATAAGGGTTTTTTATCATGGCTGCTGAGTCTTAGCCGGAATCAGCAGTAAAGCCCGTTAAAATACAAGATCGCCGATTTAGCTCAGTTGGTAGAGCAACCGCCTTGTAAGCGGTAGGTCGTCAGTTCGATTCCGACAATCGGCACCATATCATTGATACCAGACCAGCTCAACCGGTATCAAGCCTTCTTAAAATCCGCCTTCTTCACTGAAGAGCGGATTTTTTTTGCAGATTTAAGTTATCTTGGCAATGAAGTCGCTAGGTTGATCTTTGTCCGAAATAATGGTCAGAAGCTTCCGCGCGCGCGTCATTGCCACATACAGCAGGTTTTTTTCTTCACCGGGCACTCCATTGGTTGCTGGGAATTCTCCCTTATTCAAATAAGGTACCACCACATGGTCGAATTCCAAGCCTTTGACATTAGCAACGTTGGCGATCAGTATGTTGGTGGACTTTTTCAGTTGTGTTTGTCTCACCTCAATGTCGTTAAGGTGCTGAAAGTAAGCACTTGCAGTTTTAAAGCTTTTGGCGGCAAGCGCTAGTCCTTTCAAGTTGCCCAAAGCGTCTATGCGCCTCTGGCGTGACACGAAAACTGTACTGACTATCGTTTGAATATGCAACGCATTCAGTAGACGCGCAAGTAAATCGGGGCCAGGTGCTTCCTTGGCAATGCGCATTGCAGCTTCAAGGTGGTGTTTCATCCGGGCATCGACATTTTTAAGAATTTGGTTCTCAAAAAAATGATGTAAAAACTCTGGATTTACGGTCACGCTTCGAATGGCATCGTCAAGCAGCGCCTGCTGACTTTCATGTTCACGACCTTCAACCAATATGATGGATTGGCAGAAGAAAACCAAAGCTTGCATGACTTTAGCGCGGGTCAAGTCGCTTGCAACGCTGCTAAGATTGTCTGTAGCAACCGCCAGAATTCCGCGTATCAATAGCACTTCTGGGCGCATCAAATAGCTTTCAAACCCTTGGGTTACATAGGGAATGCCTGCATCCAGAAGGCTGTTTTCAATCGCAACCGACTGGTAAGGATGCCGCAATAGAATCGCCAACTCGGCTAACTTGTCGGGTTTTGGCCTAGCCTGCCAGTGCTGCACGCATTCAACTACCAGACGGGCGCAGGTGTTTTCGAGTCCATCGGGGTTATCTGTCGATTGGCTATAGCGTTGGAACACAACTTTTGTTTCATGCAGACTTTTTGAGCTGTAAGGTTTGGCTGCCAAGCGGCCAACCTTGCCTGCAAGCGTCTTGCTGAACCTAAAACTGTCTGTCAGTTGAAAGCGGGTAATTTGACGTCGCGTTTGGCTTTCAATCTCACCTGCCATGAATTTAGCTTCTGCTCCGGCGGCGTCATAAATCACTTGATCTGGATCGCCAACGCCACAAAAGAAACTGGGTGTCGTTGTCAGCAGCGCTATCAGCACGTGGAACATGGCTTGGTTTAGGTCATGCATCTCATCGACTACAAGCACCCGTATGTCCCATGGCCACGTGACCAAGCCTTGAAGCGGTTCGTTACTGTGCAGTTTGCAGGCTAGGTCGTAGGTGGCATCCTGGTCAGCACGGAACAGTGGTTTTTCAGCGTGAACCTGTCCCCGCAGCCGCTCGTAAGCCAAAAAAAGTTTGAGTTGGGTGTAATCCACACCGATGCTGGCCGCGTAATCGGGGGTGACGGGACGTTCGCGTTCGATCTCGTCTTTCATCGTGCCTTTGAGGCGGCTGCTTACGCGTAGGAATTCCTCAAGCATGCCGTGGTCGCCTAGGGATGGCATGAGTAATTCGTCGCGAAATTGCTCGTTGGAGTCATTTTCAATATGCTCGACGGCCGACCAGAATGTGGGTTTTAGTGCTTCTGCCGTTGCTATAACGGGGACTGCACCGCCGACTAATTCGTCTAATACCTTAGTGCAAAACGACTCAAAAGTAGCAATGTGAAAGCGCTTCACCACGGGGTTCGGTACGCCCATTTTGCGCAGCGCTGTTTCTAGGGCCAAGCTAGCGGTAGTCGTGAAGGTAAGTGCCAGCATCTTCTCTGGAGCACATCCACGTGCCCAGGATTCGGCCATGCGCAATGCCAGTGTGGTGGTCTTGGCGGCTCCTGCATTAGCTTGGACAATGAGCGTACGCGAAGTTGCAGTTTGGATCAGAAGTTGCTCAGGCGTGAGTTCAATGCCTTTTGGCGTGAAGACGGCCGGGGAATATAAGCAATCGTTCATCGAGCGGGGGTTTGGATTTTCAGCCGTATTGAGGTAATCTCACACCCTTTTGAGCGGAGGTGGGCTTCCAATGCGGGCAGCAGTTGCCGGAGTTTGGCGGCCACTGCGTTACCGCTTACAAGCAGGCACCAGACGGGGCCGTCAATAGGACCTGCTGCGACACTCGCGCGAAGTGACCCTGGTAGAAGACCTTCAATGGTTTTTAGCCGCGATGAAGATTCGCGGCTCATATCGACTAATCGTGCCAGCGTGGGAGCACCCATAGCGGCTTGCTGCAAGGAAACGGGTTGGTGGCGGCGCATCGGACAGTGAACCTGGTTTCCCTGGGACAACAGAAGAGTCAAAGAATGCAACTGATTATCACGGACGCCCGATTTGCCCGTAGCAAGGCTATTCACTTGAGCAGCGCTCAGCTGGTGCTGTCGGCCTTGCTGGCTGCTTTTATCCTTATGCTGATGGCGGCAGGCCTCTACCACTGGGTGTTTTTGAAAGGTGCTCGCGAAGGTTGGCCAGTGATTGGCAGCTTGGTGCGGCTAGTGGTAAAGGACGAGGCCGAACAGCGCGAGCGCTATATGCATGAAAACATCGATGCTATGGCGCGCAAGCTGGGTGAAATGCAGGCCAAAGTGCTGCAATTGGAAACTCTGGGGGAGCGGGTTTCTGGCTTGGCCGGGTTGAACACCCATGTCATCAAAGGTCCGCCTGGACGGGGTGGTGCCTTGATTGCTAGCCACGCCTTGACGATGAACGAGTTGCAGCGCGCTATGGACGATTTAGAGCAACTTACAGGTCAGCATGCAAGTGTGATGACGCTGATCGAATCCCGCTTGTTTACGCAAAAAATGAAAAAAATGATGGTGCCGACCCAGCACCCAGTCGCCAGCGGTAATTTAGGCTCGGCGTTTGGTTGGCGTATCGACCCAATTGCCGGAAGTTCCGCATTGCACACAGGTTTGGATTTTCAGGCTGATACCGGTACGGCCATTGTTGCGGCGGCTGCGGGCATTGTTGTTATGCAAGAGTTTCACCCTGCGTACGGTAATCTTGTGGAAATTGACCATGGTAATGATTTGATTACCCGTTACGCACATGCTTCTAGGGTGTTGGTTAAAAAAGGGGATTTGATTCGGCGGGGGCAAAAAATTGCAGAGGTAGGTACAACAGGTCGCTCAACCGGGGCACACCTGCACTTTGAGGTGCTGGTTCAAGGTGTGCCCCAGGATCCTCAAAAATTTCTTAACGCCGGTCTTGCCTCTGGCACTTCGACAACTGTGGCGCAACGTGATCGCTAGTTTGAGGCCGCCTATTTCGTGGAAAGCTAACAAAGGTAAAATAGAAGGCTTTGCTTCACGGGCATGGCAGTAACTGCGTTTCACGGCGCTTGCAATGCCCTGGGGCTGCCCCCAAGTCTTTCCTCACGTACTTACATTTAGGATTTGGGTCACTCAGTTCGGTCGCAGTGGTGAATTTTCTGCGCGGGTTGCGTGGCCTTGCATTCATGGCCAACAATTTCCTCACCAAAATTTTCGGCAGTCGCAATGACCGCCTGCTCAAGCAATTTCGCCGTACCGTCGAGCAGATCAACGCCGCTGAAGCAAGCCTTGAATCGCTGACAGACGACGATCTGCGCGCCAAAACGCAAAGTTTTAAAGAACGCGTTGCCGCTGGCGAGACGCTGGACGCTATCTTGCCGGAAGCGTTTTCTGTGGTGCGTGAAGGCTCCAAACGAGTCATGAAAATGCGCCACTTTGATGTGCAGTTGCTGGGCGGTATGGCGTTGCACAACGGAAAAATTTGCGAAATGCGCACTGGTGAAGGTAAAACCTTGACTGCTACGCTGCCGGTTTACCTGAATGCCTTGACGGGTAAGGGTGTCCACGTCGTCACAGTAAACGACTACCTTGCCAACCGCGATGCGCAGTGGATGGGCCAGCTGTACAACTTCTTGGGCCTTACGGTGGGCATCAATCTGCCCAACATGCCACGTGAGCAAAAGCAAGCTGCCTACCGCGCCGACATCACTTACGGCACGAACAACGAATACGGTTTCGATTACCTGCGCGACAACATGGTCTACGAAGTGGCCGACCGCGTACAGCGCGGTCTGAACTTCGCCATTGTGGACGAAGTGGATTCGATTTTGATCGACGAAGCCCGCACACCGCTCATCATCAGTGGCCAAGCCGAAGACCATACCGCCATGTATGTGGCGATGAACACCATCGTGCCTTTGCTGACCAAGCAAGAGGGTGAAGCGGATCCGCACACTGGCGAAGGCATCACTAAGCCGGGTGATTTCACGGTCGATGAAAAAACCCACCAAGTCTTTTTGACCGAACAGGGCCATGAGCATGCCGAGCAGATTTTGTTCGATCGCGGCTTGATCCCTGAAGGTGCCACGTTGTACGATCCGGCCAACATCAGCCTGATGCACCACCTGTACGCGGCACTGCGGGCCAAAAATCTGTACCACCGCGATCAGCATTATGTGGTTCAGCCAGGTGATGACGGCTTGGAAATCGTCATCGTGGACGAGTTCACAGGTCGCTTGATGGCCGGGCGCCGCTGGAGCGAAGGCCTCCATCAAGCTGTGGAGGCGAAAGAAGGCGTGCAGATTCAGGCGGAAAACCAAACGCTGGCGTCCATTACTTTCCAAAACTACTTCCGCCTCTACGGTCGCCTCTCCGGTATGACCGGTACGGCCGATACCGAAGCCTACGAATTCCAGGAAATCTACGGTCTGGAAACCGTGGTGATTCCGCCTAACCGCCCCAGCCGCCGTGAAGACAAGCTGGACTTGGTTTACAAAACCACGCGTGAAAAATACGAAGCTGCCATTGCTGATATCCGCGAATGCCATGAGCGCGGCCAGCCCGTATTGGTGGGTACCACGTCCATCGAAAACTCGGAAATCATCGCCAACCTGCTGGAAAAAGAAAAGCTTCCCCATCAGGTGCTGAACGCCAAGCAGCACGCCCGCGAGGCCGATATCGTGGCCCAGGCTGGGCGCCCCAACATGATTACCATCGCCACCAACATGGCGGGCCGAGGCACTGATATTGTGTTGGGTGGCAACCTTGAAAAGCTGTTGGAACCAGTTCATGCCGATAACACTTTGGACGATGATGGCAAAGCCAAAAAAATCGAACAAGTGCGAGCGGATTGGAAAGTGCTGCATGAGCAAGTTACCGCCTTGGGTGGCTTGCGCATCATTGCAACTGAGCGCCATGAGTCGCGACGTATCGACAACCAGTTGCGTGGCCGTTCGGGCCGCCAGGGTGACCCAGGTTCGTCGCGCTTTTATCTGAGCTTGGACGACACCCTGATGCGCATCTTCGCGGGTGACCGTGTCAAGGCCATCATGGAGCGCTTGAAAATGCCCGATGGTGAAGCGATTGAGGCGGGCATTGTGTCGCGCAGCATCGAGTCCGCCCAGCGCAAGGTGGAAGCCCGCAATTTTGATATTCGTAAGCAACTGCTGGAATACGACGATGTGTCCAACGACCAGCGCAAGGTGATTTACCAACAGCGCAACGACATCATGGACGCGCAAACTTTGGGTGCACAGATTGCGTCCCTGCGCGAAGGCTGTATGACCGATGTGGTGCGCCAGTATGTGCCTGTCGAATCGGTGGAAGAGCAATGGGATTTGGCGGCATTGGAAAAGACACTGCAAGAGGAATGGCAGGTCACCATCGACTTGCAAGCCCAGGTTAAAGAAGCCTCGGCCATAACTGACGACGATATTTTGGAGAAAGTTCTGCACGCGGCCAATGCCTCGTTTGACGCCAAAGTCGCGCACATTGGTGCGGATAATTTCACCTCGTTCGAGCGTGTGGTGCTGCTGCAAAGCATAGACACCCATTGGCGCGAGCATTTGAGTGCGCTGGACTACCTGCGCCAAGGCATTCACCTGCGCGGCTACGCTCAAAAGCAGCCTAAGCAGGAGTACAAACGCGAAGCCTTCGAGTTGTTTGGTCAGTTGCTCGACTCGGTGAAGAACGAAGTCACCAAAGTCTTGATGACCGTCAATGTGAACTCTGGCGCTCAGCTGGACCAAGCTGCTGAAGAAATCGAGCAGCGTGCTGAGCACATCAGCAATGTGACTTACACAGCGCCCACTGAAACTGGTGAGGTGGAAACCACGGTAGATCAATCCACGCTGTCGGCGAGTTCAAATAATTTTGCTGGGCAGCGGATTGGCCGCAACGACCCTTGCCCTTGCGGTAGCGGGAAGAAGTTCAAGCTGTGCCACGGTAAGTTGGCGTAACACACGCTGAAGTAGGTTTAAGGAGCTCACGTATGCCCGTTAATTTGACTGCGCCGCAAGCGGCTGATTTGTTCGCTGTTCCTGGTGTTCGCATTGGTGTTGCAGAGGCTGGGATTCGTAAAGCAAACCGCAAAGATTTGACGCTGGTGCTGATTGACGAGGGTGCGTCGGTGTCGGGCGTGTTCACCCAGAACCGTTTTTGTGCCGCACCAGTGCAGGTTTGTCGCGAGCATTTGGCCTTGAACGAACGCTCCAATGCGGGCATTCGCGCCATGCTAATTAACACCGGTAATGCGAATGCTGGCACAGGTGAGGACGGCTTGGCGAGAGCCCGGGCGACTTGTACTGCTTTGGCGACGCAGTTGTCGCTCGCACCGGCGCAAATTTTGCCGTTTTCTACTGGCGTCATCATGGAATCCCTGCCTGTTGACCGTATCGTAGCGGGCTTGCCCAGTGTGATTGCCTCCGCCCAAACGGCGTCTGGTAGTGAGCAGTGGCTGCAAGCGGCCCACGGCATCATGACTACCGACACCGTGGCTAAAGCCTTCAGCCAGCAAATCATGTTGGATGGTCAAGCTATCAGCATCACTGGTATCAGCAAGGGCGCTGGCATGATCCGTCCCAACATGGCGACGATGCTGGGTTTCATCGCCACTGACGCTAACGTGGCGCAAGCATTGATGCCCGCGTTGTCACTCGCCTTGGCTGAAGCGTCATTCAACCGTGTGACGGTGGACGGCGACACCTCTACCAACGATTCGCTGGTGGTTATTGCCACTAATAAGGCCCGCCATGTGCCTATTACCTCGTTGGAGAGCACAGCAGGTGCTGCTTTGTTCGCTGCGATGCGTGACATTGCTCAAAAACTGGCGCAGGCGATTGTCAGAGACGGTGAAGGTGCTACAAAATTTATAGCAATCAAAGTTGAAGGTGGAAAGACTGGGGAAGAATGTCGCAAAGTCGCCTACGCCATCGCACATTCACCATTGGTTAAAACCGCCTTTTTCGCCAGCGACCCTAACCTAGGTCGTATTTTGGCTGCTGTCGGCTATGCAGGCATTGACGACTTAGACCAAACCGGTATTGACCTCTACCTGGATGATGTGCATGTCGCCGTTAAGGGCGGACGCAACCCCGATTACCGTGAAGAGCAGGGCCAGCGCGTGATGAAGCAAAGTGAAATCACCGTGCGTGTGGTGTTGGGCCGAGGTGACGCCAGTGACACCGTTTGGACATGCGATTTCAGCCATGAATACGTCACTATCAACGCGGATTACCGCTCCTAATGTTGTTCGCAGCGCAGTGCTGTATCCAGGTCACAACCCTTAGCTCTTAGTCTCTAGTCTATATTCATGAATGAAAATTTTGAGCATCTGCTGCAAGGCTTAGAGCGCTTCACGGCCCGCGCTGAAGTGTTGATGCAGCGCGTCGAATCCATCTTGCCGCAAGCGCTAGCAGCCCCTGACTGGAATGCCGCTATTGCCTACCGTTACCGCAAGCGCAGTAGCGGTCACGGTAGTCTGGAGCCGGTTCGCCATGTGGGCGCTATGACCCTGAATGATCTGAAAGAAATCGACATTCAAAAAGAAAAAATTCAGCGCAATACCTTGCAATTCGTTGAAGGCCGCTCTGCCAATAATGTGCTGTTAACGGGTGCACGCGGCACTGGAAAATCGTCGTTGATACGCGCTTGTCTGAATACTTATGCGGCCCGAGGCTTGCGATTGATTGAAGTAGACAAAGCTGATTTGGTGGATTTGCCCGACATCGTGGACGTGGTGGCCGTTCGTCCTGAAAAATTCATTGTCTTTTGCGATGATTTGAGCTTTGATGACGGTGAGCCTGGCTACAAGGCATTGAAATCGGTGCTTGATGGATCGGTGGCCGCAGCGTCGCCTAACGTGCTGATCTACGCCACCAGCAACCGCCGTCATTTGCTGCCTGAATACATGAAGGAAAACTTGACCTATACCCACACTGAGGATGGTGAAGTCCATCCTGGTGAGGGCGTGGAAGAGAAGATTTCACTCTCAGAGCGCTTTGGCTTGTGGGTTAGTTTCTATCCCTTCACGCAAGCCGAGTACCTGACTATCGTGGCGCAGTGGCTAGTTTCGTTTGGCCTACCAGACAGCGCCTTTACGGCTGCCCGCCCTCAGGCGTTGGTATGGGCGCTGGAACGAGGCTCACGTAATGGCCGCGTGGCCTACCAGTTCGCGCGTGATTACGCCGGACGGCATGGTGTCATTGCCTAAGTACCCATGCTGCAATGAACACGATACCCTTGGTTGCCTTCTTAATTGCCGACAAGCATGAGCCGCGAAGTATTGACCGTAAAGTTGTTGAAGTCGCTGTCGGTATTCTGATCGCGGCGGGGGGGCAGTTTTTGATGACCTCACGCCCATCCGGTAAAGTTTATGCAGGCTACTGGGAGTTTCCGGGCGGCAAGCTGGAGGCGGGTGAGACGGTCGCCCAGGCACTGCACCGCGAGTTACAAGAAGAGCTGGGTATCACCATTGGTGAGCCTGAACCATGGAAAATAGAGCTCGTGGACTATCCCCATGCCTTGGTTCGCTTGCACTTCTGTAAGGTGTTTCAGTGGGACGGCGATTTACAAATGCGTGAGGGCCAGCAGTTTTCGTGGCAACAGTTACCCGTCAACGTGACACCTGTATTGGCAGGAACCTTGCCTGTTTTGGATTGGTTTGCCCATGCGCAGCAATATGAAGGTGCTACAGTTTCAATAGCTTAGTAAGTCGATCCAGAATGGATAGACAGAGTATTTGGCTATTGAAGTCGTTGTGAACTGTTCTGCAGCACTTCATCCGCGTCGTCGTTCTCACGGGCAGTTGTGGGTAAGCGGAAGTCTTCATTTGCCCAAGCACCCAAATCATGATTTTTACAGCGCTCGCCACAAAACGGGCGATACGCGTTGGATGGGCTGTACAGACTAGGGCCTCCGCAAGCAGGGCAAATTACAGTACGTGCGGCAGGAGTGGAGGGCGTAAAAGGGCTATGAGGCATAGGAATGTCTTAATGCAGAGTTACTAGCAGCACAGTGTCAGATCAAACGACACGTCATCACTGCATACGTGCAGTCTGTCATCCTCGCCGCTGCGCATCATGCGCACAGACACCATCAGCCGGTTGCCGCTGATCTCAGGAATCAGACCTAATGCGGGATCAATGCGTAGGCGCAGTAACTGAAAGGTCTTGCCTTGGGGTAAGTTCTGCTGAAACTGCCCGTTAATCGCGATTACTTTTTGGGGTGAGCCTGCATCTCGCAACAGTTTCAATAGCAATTGAAGAGATTGCGCCAGGGGCCCCAAAGGGGTTGACCATCGCTCTAAATCCAAACGTCGATTCGCAGCATCTCGCTGTTGCCATGCGTAGTAAGCCGGTAGATCGAACTCGCAGGTACCACCAGGGATACTGGCACGGCTGCGGATATTCATCAGCCAATCGTTCTCAGTCAGTGCTTGGCCTGCTTTACCGGCCTGGGCATTCAGCTCACTGAAGCACTGCTCCAGCTTGCTAATAATCTGATCCAAGGCTTGCTCGGATATCGCAGGATTACCTCGATAACTGTTGAGTATTTGCTTTTGCTTTTCCAGATCTCGCAGGATGTCGGATTTCAAATCGGCACGAGCGGCTACCTCGATCACTTCAAAAATCGTGGTTAAAGCAAAGTGATGGTCTGTGGCGTGCTCGCGCGACACCAGCAACGTCAGTCGTCGGAAAAGATGTTCCAGCCTGAGGTAGGTTCGGATACGTTCGTTGAAGGGATATTCGTAAAGAATCACACAGAGGTTCCTAAGCGGCAAACCGGATCATAGCCCGAAGTATTTTGTAACCAGCGCCACTTGAAGGTCTAAAGTTTCAAGTGTGATGCCATCGTTGAATACGACCGCATCGGCAGCAGCTAAACGCAGGTGTCGGGGGGCTTGGGAGGCGATGATGGTCAAGGTCGTTTCACGGGCTAGGGCACTTCGCGCCATGACACGTTGGATTTGTGTTTCAGGTGTGCAGTCGATCACCAGCACTTGGTCAAGTCTGTACCGCCAATGCGTGGACTCCACCAGCAGTGGTGTGTCAAATACCAAAAAAGCGGGCAAGCGTGACAGCGCTTCTTGAGTCAAGCGGTCGGTCTCAATGCCAATAATCGGATGAAGAATGCTCTCCAGATTGCGTTTGGCTTGTACGTCAGTGAATACCAGTTGACGCATGAAATCGCGGTTCATTGCGCCATCTGGGCTGATAGCTGCATTACCAAATTCACGTTGAACAGCAGGAATTCCAATACCGCCTGCGGCAGTGACACTGCGAGAAATCGCATCTGCGTCTATCACCGCTGCACCCCGCTGTGCCAGAAAGGCTGCAACGGTGGATTTTCCGCTGCCAATACCGCCTGTCAGGCCAATACGTTTACATATCTGGCGCACTTATAAACCCACCGCACTCAACATAGCTTGCGGCCCAAACACCATCGCCGTGAATCCTGCACCCGCCAGGAATGGTCCGAACGGGATATAGACGCCTTCGCGCAGGCTGCTGCGTAACTTCATCCCGATACCGATGACGGCACCAATCACCGAGGCCATCAAAATGATGGGAACCAGTGCCTGCCAGCCAAACCAAGCGCCTAATGCCGCAAACAGCTTGAAGTCACCAAAACCCATACCCTCTTTGCCCGTTACCAGCTTGAAAGCCCAATACACCAGCCACAGTGACATATATCCACCGACCGCACCCCACAGGCTGTCAGAAGGGCTGACAGTGGTCCAGTGAAGATTGCTGGCGATCAAGCCTGCCCACAGCAGTGGCAACGTCAGGTTATCGGGTAAGAGCGTTGTGTCCCAGTCAATCAAAGCCATGGTTAGTAAAGCCGCACCAAAGCCAAACCACGCCACAGTGCTCGCGCTCTGGCCCCAGCGCAAAGCGCAATAGGCGGCGATAACTCCCGCGACAAGTTCAACCAGGGGATATCGCACGCTAATAGGGTTACTGCAGGCTGAGCATTTACCGCGCAAAAAAGCGTAGCTGACCAGTGGAATGTTCTCAAACCAGCGGATTTGGTGGCCGCAATGGCCGCAACGGGAGCGAGGCACCATGAGATTGAATGCATCAACAGCAGGCGGAGCGGTTTCATCGGGATTGTTGGCAGCCGAGCTGAGCAATTCAGCACATTCTTCAGCCCATTGCCGCTCCATTATTTTGGGAAGTCGATAGACCACCACATTTAAAAAGCTGCCTATTAGCAGGCCAAAAACAGTGGCCAACGTTATAAATCCCACATCCAAAGGCACATTCATGGGCAAATTCATCGCTGCATTCATCAAACAACCTGACCCAGTTTAAAGATGGGCAGATACATCGAAACCACAATGCCACCAATTATCGTACCCAAAATCACAATGATGATGGGCTCCATCAGGCTAGACAAGCCGGCCACCATATCATCAACCTCAGCCTCGTAAAAGTCCGCCGCTTTGCCCAGCATATGGTCAATGGAACCAGACTCCTCACCAATTGCACACATCTGCAACACCATGGATGGGAAGATGTTGACATTGCCCATGGCCGAAGTAAGGCTGGTGCCGGTGGACACCTCTTGCTGAATTTTGAGTGTGGCCGTTTCATATACCGAATTTCCTGATGCCCCGCCTACTGAATCAAGCGCCTCAACCAAGGGCACCCCCGCTGCAAACATGGTGGACAGGGTGCGCGTCCAGCGCGCAATGCATGATTTTTCAATCAACGTACCAAATATTGGCATTTTCAGCAGCAGCCGGTCCATGACCGCTTGCATCTTTTTGTTGCGCTGCCACGCTTGCATGAAAAAGTAAAGTCCACCTCCGATACCCCCAAAAATCAACCACCAGTAGGCGACAAAAACCTCGGAGATGGCGATGATAAACAGTGTGGGTGCCGGCAAATCCGCACCAAAAGAGGAGAACACCTGCTTGAATGCTGGAATCACGAAAATCATGATGACGGCCACAACCACAAACGCCACAACTATCACCGATATGGGGTACATCAGTGCAGATTTGATTTTGGACTTGATCGCCTCAGTCTTTTCCATGTAGACCGCCAAACGGTCGAGCAACTGCTCCAAAATGCCCGCTGCCTCACCGGCTTCAACCAGGTTGCAGTACAAGTTATCGAACTGAATGGGGTATTTACGAAACGCTGTGCTGAGGGATGTACCCGTCTCCACATCATTGCGGACATCGTTCAACAACCGGGTAACGCGGGGATTGGGGTTGCCGCGTCCCACAATGTCAAAGGCTTGGAGCAGAGGAACGCCCGCTTTCATCATCGTAGCTAGTTGGCGTGTGAAGATGGCGATATCTTTGGGTTTAATACGCGAACCCGAGCTCATCCGGCGCTTTTTGATTTTGGTCGGAAACACGCCTTGTCGGCGGAGTGAGGCTTGCACTTGGTTTTCGCCAGATGCTCGGACTTCACCACGGACTTGTTTGCCGTTGCGGTCTTTGCCTTCCCACTCGTAAACGAATTCCTTGATGTCTCTTGCCGCAGCAGTCTTTGTGGGTTTGGTCGCCATGATGTTCAGCCGTCCTTATTCATTGGTGCAGCCCAGTACTTCTTCGAGTGAGGTCACGCCCAGCTTGACCTTGTGCAAGCCTGATTCACGCAGGCTGCGAACGCCTTCAAGGCGAGCTTGCGCGGCAATTTCCAGCGAACTGCCATCTCGCAAAATAATGCGTTGAATCTCCTCCGTGATGGGCATCACTTGGTAAATGCCCACACGGCCCTTGTATCCGTTATTGCACGCGCTGCACCCCACGGGCCGGTAAGGCACCCAGGTGCCGTCCGCATCGGCTTCGGTGTAGCCGGCCTCGCGCAAGGCCGAGTGCGGTATGTCGGCCGGTGCTTTGCACACCGGGCAAAGACGCCGTGCCAAGCGCTGGGCAGTGATCAAAATCACACTTGATGCGATGTTGAACGGGGCAATACCCATGTTGCGCATGCGCGTTAAAGTGGTGGGTGCGTCGTTAGTGTGCAATGTAGACAGCACCAAGTGACCGGTTTGCGCTGCTTTGATGGAAATATCTGCTGTTTCCATGTCGCGGATTTCACCCACCATGATGATGTCAGGATCTTGGCGCAGGAACGATTTGAGTGCTGCGGCGAAAGTTAGACCGGCTTTTTCGTTCACATTGACCTGGTTTACGCCAGGCAAGTTGATTTCTGACGGATCTTCAGCGGTCGAGATATTGACCCCTGGCAGATTCAACATGTTCAGGCAGGTATACAGCGACACGGTCTTGCCTGAGCCTGTTGGGCCTGTGACCAGAACCATGCCATAGGGGCGTTTTACCGCGGCCAGCAGACGCTCTTTTTCTTCAGGCTCGTAGCCTAGCGCCTCAATACCCAGCTTGGCTGTGCTGGGGTCAAGGATCCGGATGACGATCTTTTCACCAAAGAGCGTGGGCAAGGTGCTGACCCGAAAGTCGATTACCCGGTCCGGTCCTATTTTGAGCTTCATCCGCCCGTCTTGGGGCACCCGCTTCTCGGAGATGTCCATGCGCGAGATGACTTTGATGCGCGAAGCCAGTTTGTCTTTGATCGACACGGGCGGGGAGGCGATTTCTCGCAATTCACCGTCAATGCGAAAGCGCACGCGGTAGGTGTGCTCGTATGGTTCAAAGTGCAAGTCAGATGCCCGCATGCTGAACGCATCCAGCAGCATTTTGTGCAAAAATTTGACGACTGGCGCGTCTTCAACCTCAGCAGAACTGGTGTCCTTGATGTCGAGAGTGGCATTGACGGATTCCTCGTCAAATTCAAAATCATTCCCGACGATGCCTTCCATCGCTTGGGTGCTGCTTATCGCGTGCAGTCCAAGCATGGCAGACAGTTTGTTGTGCTCAACGATTACCCAGTCCACAGTGAGGCGGGTAGCGAATTTAATTTTTTCAGCAGCCTCTGGGTCTGAAGGGTCTGTCGTTGCAACAATCAGACGGCCGTTGCGCTTGCTGAGAACGATCAGTTTAAAAGCGTGACAAATTTTTTCATCCACCACACCTTTGGGTAAGCGCTGGGGGTTAATGGCGTCTAGGTCCAACAGGGGTACGGAGAACGCTTGAGACAGAGTTTGGGCCAAGTCATAGGACGATACAGCCCCTGCGGCGGTCAACTCTTGCATGAAGCTGGTACGGTTGTTCTGCGCCTTGCGGTAGATGTCCTCCGCTATAAGTTGGGGCAGCTTTCCTGCTGTCACCAAAGCGCGTGCCATGCCAGGCAGGGCTGTGCCTGTTATTTCGTTGGGTACAAGTTGTTCAGTAACGGCCATAGATGCTGAATGTACTACGGCTTCGGTGGCTTTATGGGCGTAGCTATAGGCGTTGTCCAGTGCCGCCAGCGCCACGATCGCCATACCCAACTCCCTTCGAAGCTGAGCCAACCCCACGGAGAGCGCCACGCCATAATGGCGCGCTGATGTCCGTTGGCAAACAGCCGCAAGCTGTGTGCGGACCGGGTGCAAGGTTTCATCGGCGTTCCTGCTAATACAGCGCGCAGGTTGTACGCCAGAAGTGGCGTCAAGAGTGGGCCCACCCTGACGCTGAGGTGGCTGATGGCGGTCATGTTGGCTTCGTCACCCTCTGGGGGCGTGACAAAGATACAGGCTTGGTTAACGCTTTGAAGATTAAAATTTGTAGCAGGAAACCCAAGCACATCCAGCACAACACCGCTTTTTGACCAAAAATAGGGTGCAGGTGTGTCCAGCGCGAGTACTGGGGCATTGCAGGCCAACCGAGCACCGCTTGCTAAGCTTATTTCGCTGGCGTTGATGCCTTTGCAACTATCGCGTAGTACTGTGATGTGTTGGCGCTTTAGGGCGGCTAGCAGGTGTTTTTGAACCGCCGGTGGGCAAAGCGCCGCAGGCTCGCCACCGCCAGTGACCAAGGTCACGCGGCTGGGTTGGTTGGCTGGATCGCAGGCGAGGCTGTGTTGAATGGCCAGCGCCAAGGCCACCGCAGGCAGCGTGTGGGTTGCTTCCGTGCGTTCGATGAGATTCACTTCGTTAAGTCTGGGTTGTGTGAAATCTGTCACAGAATAACTCAACCAGCCTGCCACCACGGCTACGTTCAGTGCGCGAGTTTTGGCCAAAGCGGACAACTGTGGCCAGAGCGAACAAAATGAGGCCAAGGGGTGCAGGTTCATCGCATGCTGTGCGGCCCCAGGCAGTTGGGTGTCCAACAAGGTTCGGGACATCATGGACGCAGTGTCTACGCTCAGCACGTCGTAGTGCAGCGGTTCGCCGTGCGATAGCTTGAGTGTCTTCGCGTGTGCGTCTAAGACTTCTACAGTGGCTTGGATGAAGACCGCACCGCAGCTTTGCAACAGGTTGTCCAGCGGTACGGTACAAGCTTGAAGCGGGCAACAGCCAGTTATAAAGTCGGGTATCCGATCAAAGTACAAGGGGCTTGTCGTGCTGCCAATTACAGTGATTTTGAGGCCAGCAGATCGCCGTTCTGCAAAGCTTTTCAGCACTTGCAGGTGGGCCAATCCTGTGCCCACCAAAACCAAATGCTGCAAGCTAGGTGAAGCCATTGCCCAAGACTAAGACAGTAAAGCGTGGGCGAATTCGCGGGCTTTGAATGTTTCCAAATCCTCCAGCTTTTCGCCCATACCGATAAAGTAGACCGGAACGCCAGCACGTCCTGGTATGGCCTGCACGCGATTCTTTGTCCTGTCTTGTGACCACAACGCAATGGCAGCCAGTACGCCGCCTTTTGCTGTGCCGTCCAACTTGGTAACGATCAGCCCCGTGAGGCCAATAGCTTCATCAAAGGTTTTGACCTGTGACAGCGCGTTTTGGCCCGTATTGCCGTCAATCACCAGCAAAATCTCATGGGGGGCTGTGGCATCGGCCTTGCCGACCACGCGTTTGATTTTTTTCAGCTCTTCCATCAAATGCAACTGGGTAGGTAAGCGGCCCGCCGTGTCTACCAGCACCACGTCTTTGCCCCGCGCTTTGCCTGCGCTGACCGCGTCAAAACTCACTGCAGCTGGGTCGCCGCCTTCCTGGCTGATGATGTCTACGGTGTTGCGGTCTGCCCAAATCAGCAATTGCTCTTTCGCTGCGGCACGGAAAGTATCTGCGGCTGCCAGTAAAACAGTAGCGCCTGATGACGACAGGTGGCGCGTTAGCTTGCCGATTGACGTGGTTTTCCCCGCGCCATTCACGCCCGCCACCATGATGACGGTAGGTTTGTGGTGGCCGATGACCAGTGCTTGTTCCAGTGGCAGTAGCAGTTGGGTGATGGACTCCACCAGCAGCGCCTTCACCGCAGTAGGGGCTGTGGTTTTCGTCTCCTTCACGCGCCGTTTGAGGTCTTGCAGTAAATAGGCCGTAGCTTGTACGCCAGTATCGGCCATCAGCAAGGCAGATTCCAGGTCTTCGTACAAGGCATCGTCGATCTGGGTACCCGTGAAGACCGTGGCGATACTGCTGCCGGTCTTGCGCAGACCGAGTTTGAGCTTGTCTAACCAGCCTCGGCGCTCTTCCACAGCGGTGGACTGCGGCGTGGGCTCGGAAGGAGTAGACGTGCTGGGTAATAGCACGGACAGCACGGGTGCTGCTTGTACCTCGGGTACAGGCCGTGAGGACGATGGCGTTGACGCAAGGTCAGGCGCGGAGGGGGGTGTTGTGGGTTTCTTTTTGAAAAAGCTGAACATGGCGACGTTCTTAGAATCACAGCATTCTATGAAACACAACACCCGACCGCGCTGGCCGCTGACCTTCTCACTTTTATTGGGGGTTGTGGGCAGTGCCTTTGCCCAAACGCCCATCCCCTCATCTACTGCGCTTACGGGTATCGCACCACCCCGAAAGTTGCAAATGCAGCCCGCCAATGTTGCGCCCAAAGTCGAGCAGTTCACGCTGGCCAATGGCATCACTGTCATCATCAAACCTGACCGCCGTGCTCCTACAGCCATCAACATGTTGTGGGTGCGCGTCGGTGCGATGGACGAGGTGGATGGCACTACCGGCGTCGCTCATGCACTGGAGCACATGATGTTCAAGGGCACGCCCAGCCTCAAACCCGGTGAATTCTCACGCCGTGTAGCGGCCTTAGGGGGCCGTGAAAATGCTTTTACTACCCGTGACTACACCGGCTATTACCAGCAAATACCGTCCGATAAGCTGGAAAACGTGATGAAGCTGGAGGCGGACCGTTTCGCCAACAACCAGTGGGCAGACGAAGAATTTAAAAAAGAAATTGAAGTCGTTAAAGAAGAGCGCCGTATGCGCACCGAGGATTCACCCCGCGCTTTGATGTACGAGGCGCTTTACGCCAATGCGTTCATGGCTTCCCCTTACCGTCGCCCCGTGGTGGGCTGGATGAGCGACCTGGACGCGATGACGCCCCAAGACGTGCGCGATTTCCACCAGCGCTGGTACACCCCCGCCAACGCCGCTGTGGTAGTCGCTGGGGACGTGGATGTAGCCCAGGTGAAGCTGTGGGCTGAAAAATACTATGGTGCCATTCCCGTGCGCGCCTTGCCCCTGCGCAAACCCCAGGTCGAGCCAGTGCAGGTGGGCCTGCACCGCATGTCGTTCAAAGCACCCGCAGAGCAATCGTATGTGGCATTGGCCTTCAAAGTGCCCGGCTTGACTGGCTTGGAGGCCTCAAGCGCCTCTGAATCGTCTGACGATGCATTGGCACTAACCGTGCTGGCCGCTGTGCTGGATGGCTACAACGGTGCCCGCCTAGAGCGTGCCCTGACCCAAGGGCCTGGCCGTGTGGCTGATAGCGCTGGGGCCAGCAATGGTTTGCTGGGCCGTGGTCCACAGGTGTTCATGCTTGATGGAATTCCGGCTAAGGGCAAAACCACCCAAGACGTAGAAATGGCCTTGCGCGCCCAAATCACTGAGATCGCCCAGGCAGGTGTCAGTGAGGCTGAATTGCAGCGCGTCAAAACCCAGTGGGTGGCCAGTGAGGTCTACAAACTCGATGCATTGATGGGCCAAGCCCAAGAGCTAGGCCGCTACTGGATTCAGGGCTTACCTGTGGATGCCAGCACGCGCCTCATTGCGCGTCTGCGCGGCATTACCTCAGCCCAAGTCCAAGCAGTAGCCGCCAAGTATTTTGGGGATGACCAGCTCACCGTTGCGGTGCTGTTGCCCCAACCGCTGGTAAAGAAACCTGCCAGTGCCCGCACCAGCCCCACGCCTGCGCTGCGCCATTGACTGCCACAAGACTACGTGCTTTATGAACCCATAAACCCATAAACCCATGAAAACGCCAAAAAACACTACAAAAACCATAGCTGGTTACGCTCATCTGTACTTCGCGACAGGTCTATTGGCCTTGATTTTTCCATTCAATGCACTTGCTGCCATCCCCATCCAGCAGTGGACCCTGCCCAACGGTGCACAGGTCTTTCTTGTGCAAAGCGATGGCATCCCCATGGTGGACGTGCAAATCGACTTTGATGCAGGAGGACGCCGTGACCCTGCTGCAAAAGCCGGACTTGCCAGCGTTACCGCTGGTATGACAAGCAAGGGCGTGTTTGCTCAGCGTGGAGATACCACCAAGGGCGAGAAACCGGCCCCAGCATTGGACGAAAATGCTCTCAGTGAGGCCTGGGCTGATTTGGGCGCATCGTTCACCGCCAGCGCAGGCACAGACCGTATGAGCTTCAGCCTGCGAACCCTCACCTATCCTGATTTGTTACCCCGAGCTACCGCGCTGGCTGCTCGTCAATTAGGTGAGCCTGCTTTTCCAGATGCTGTCTGGCAGCGTGAACGTCAGCGTATCGCCGCCTCGTTGCAAGAGGCTGACCGTCGTCCCGCCACTGTGGCCAACCGTGCCTTTAGCAAAGCCGTGTACGGTACGCACCCTTACGGCTTGGAGCTGACCGAGGCCACTCTGGACAAGATCACGGTGGCCGACATGCAGACGCTGTACCGCCAAGACATTGCGCCCTGCCGCGCCACCCTCAGTATGGTGGGGGCCGTTAACCGCGAACAAGCGCAAACGCTGGCACTGGGTTTGCTGGCCAACTTGCCCACCACAACCGACTGCGCCGCGCTCCCCAATGTGCCCGAGGTGCAAGCGTTATCAGCTGCCAGTGAATCCATTATTCCGTTCGATTCGGCTCAAGCCCATGTGTTCATCGGCCAGCCGGGTTATAAGCGCGATGACCCGGATTTCTTTGCCCTCACGCTGGGCAACTACATTTTGGGCGGCGGGGGATTTGTTTCCCGCTTGACCGAAGAAGTTCGTGAAAAGCGAGGGCTGAGCTACAGCGTTTACAGCTACTTCGCGCCTGGTCTGCACGCCGGTGCCTTTACTATCGGCCTGCAAACCCGGCCTGACCAAGCCGTGCAAGCGGTACAGGTCTCACGCGATGTGCTGGCCCGTTTCGTTGCCGATGGCCCTACCGAGAAAGAAATGCGTGCCGCCAAAGACAACCTGATTGGTGGTTTCGCCCTGCGCATCGACAGTAACCGAAAATTGCTGGACAACGTCGCCAACATTGCCTGGAACCACCTCCCCTTGAACTACCTAGACACCTGGACGCAAGCCGTCAAAAAACTCACCGCTGCTGATGTGAAAGCCGCCTTCGAGCGCAAACTGCAACCCAAAAAAATGGTTACCGTGATCGTTGGAGGCGCGCCATGAAGAAAATAATGCCTAAGGCTCCACCTATTCGTAAACCCACCAAACCGGCTAAATCAGCCAAATCCACCGAGCTTACGGCCCCCTTCACCCGCACCCCCCATTCGGGTGGCAAGGGCGAAATCCGTATCATCGGTGGCCAGTGGAAGCGTAGCCTGTTGCCTGTTCCCGATGTACCCGGCCTGCGCCCCACACCCGACCGTGTGCGTGAAACCCTTTTTAACTGGCTGGGCCAGGATCTAACCGGTTGGCGTTGCGCGGATGTGTTTGGTGGCTGCGGTGCTTTGGGCTTTGAAGCCGCCTCGCGCGGGGCCGCCAGCGTGCTGATCGTTGAGAATAATCTCGCGCTGCTGCGCCCCCTGCAAACCACCAAAGAACGCCTGAACGCGACCGCCGTCAGCATTGAGCGAGGTGACGGTGTAGCCGCCCTGCGACGCTGTGCGCCTGCCAGCTTGGATTTGGTAATGCTAGACCCGCCCTTTGACTCCGCGCTGTACGAGTCTGCCCTGGAAGCTGCTGCAAGTGCCACCCAGGCCGAGGGACATGTTTACCTAGAGGCCCCCATAGCTTGGACTGACGAGCAGCTGGCGCCGTTGGGTTTGAAGCTTCACCGTTACTTAAAAGCCGGTGTCGTACATTCCCATCTGCTTCACCGTATGACCTGAACGCACTGCATAATCCCGGCAAAACGCTATCCCAGTCACTCATCCAGCCGCCAACTTAGCAGCCCCATCAGGAGCACATCCATGACCACCGACATCATTGCGGTTTATCCCGGCACCTTTGACCCTATGACGCTGGGCCACGAGGACGTGGTGCGCCGCGCTGCGCAGTTGTTCAGTAAAGTCATTGTGGCGGTGGCTGCAGGGCACCATAAAAAAGCACTGTTCTCACTGGAAGAGCGCTTGGACATGGTCCGAAATTCGATGCAACGTTTTCCTAATGTTGAAGTCGAGACGTTTTCGGGGTTGATGCGCGATTTCATGCTCGCCCGCAACGGCAAAGCCATGGTGCGCGGCCTGCGCGCCGTGACAGATTTTGACTATGAGTTTCAGCTCGCAGGCATGAACCGCACGCTGATGCCGGATGTGGAAACCGTGTTTTTAACGCCCAGCGACAAGTACCAGTTCGTCTCCAGCACCTTTGTGCGGGAGATTGCTCAGCTCGGGGGCGATGTGGACAAGTTTGTTTCGCCGTATGTGCTTCAGTGCTTGGCTGTGAAGGTGAAAAACCGCCCTGCAGAGTGAAGCCCAGCCTGCACAGCGTTATGCACTGACGCGGATTCGAATGACGATCTTGACGATTTTTATGACCAAAATATTGCCGAAATGTCGTTCACAAATACGGGCAAATCTTTCCACAGACCCTTCACGCCTTTGTTCGCCACGGTTACCCACTGCGGTTGGTATAAAAAGCCGTGCACTGCATCTTCAGCCAGCAGGCGCTGGGCGTCTCCCAGCAGTTTGGCACGGTCAGCGGGGCGCAGCGCATTTTTCGATTTGGTGTACAGCTCGTTGAATTTGGTCGACTGGTAGCCCCAGTAGTAATCTGGTTTGGTGAAGTTGCCCAAATCGAACGGCTCGACGTGCGAAATGATAGTCATGTCGTAGTTTTTACTGCCGTATACACCTGATAGCCATTGCGCCCACTCCACGTTTTGCAACTTGGCAACGATGCCCACCTTGGCCAGTTGTGCGGCTATGATCTCGCCCCCTTGGCGTGCATAAGGGGTTGGCGGCAGTACGATGCTGACTTCTAGCGGTGTAGTTATGCCTGCTTCTTTCAGCAGTGTCTTGGCTTTTTCGGGGTTGTACGGGTTCACACCCGTGGTGTCCACATAGCCAAAGGCACCCGGTACATAGTGGCTGCCAATTGGTGCACCAAGACCTTCGACCGAGCCGTCGATGATGGCTTTGCGGTCAATCGCAGCAGCAATGGCGCGACGCACGCGCACGTCGTCAAATGGTTTCTTTTTATTGTTGATCGCCAAAATTGTCTTGGCTTGTGAACCGTTGATTTGCGTCTGAAATTTAGCGTTTCCCTTGAATTGCACCAAAGCCTTGGGGTTCACTCGGACAAAAACATCCACATCACCGGCCAACAGCGACGCGATTTGCGCTGCGGGATCGGTGATGAAGCGGATGCTCGCCTTACGGATTTTGACAGCAGCGAGATTGCGATAGCCGTCCCAACGCATCAATACGAGTGAAGAGCCTTTGCTCCAACTTTCCAGCTTGTAGGGCCCTGTTCCTACGGGCTTGGTAGCATTCGAGTCCACGCTCTTGGGCTCGACGATGATGGCGGTGGCTTGGCCCATCAGGAATAAAAAATCAGGGTCAATCTCGTTGTTGATGACGACGACGGTGTGTTCGTCTGACACCACCGTGGACATATTGGCAAAGGTACGCTTGTCCTTATTGGTGCTTTTTTCGCCGCCTGCGCGGTCAAATGAAAACTTGACAGTAGCGGCGTTGAAGGGCTCGCCATTTTGGAATTTCACGCCTTTTCGCAGCTTGAACGTGTAGGTACGCAGGTCGGGAGACACTTCCCAAGCCTCAGCCAGTAGCGGCGTGACGCTGCCATCCGCGTTGATTTTGGTGAGGGTCTCGAAGATGTTGTACAGGACGACCTCAGCGATGGCTGAGGCAGCACCCGCGGTCGGGTCAAGCCCTGGTGGCTCCAGCGTCATGCCCAGCGTAAGGGTGTCTTTTTTGCTTTGCGCCAGGGTGTGAAGGGGCAGGCTGGAAAGCGATGCAGCTGCAACAGAAGCGAGAGTGATACTTTGCGTAAAGGCACGGCGTTTCATGGGGCGGGTTCTCCAAGAGTGGAAGCTGGATAGTAGCAATTAACTGGTATTGGCCGTGCAACAGCATTAGTTCACGACCTGAGCGGGACCACAAACCTTTAGTCAAACCCCACCTTAGGCACCGCAGCCACTAAGGCCTGCGTATAGGGGTGTTGCGGCTGCGTGAACAGCTGAGCAGGTGTGCCGCGTTCCACAATCACGCCGCGCTGCATCACGGCTACTTCCTCGCAGACATGCTGCACCACGGCCAAATCGTGGCTGATGAGCAGGTAGGTGACGCCGAACTGGTCCTGCAAGTCCATCATTAGGTTCAGCACTTGGGCTTGTACGGATACATCGAGTGCGCTGACGGGTTCGTCCGCTACGATGAGTTTGGGGCGGGTGATAAGGGCGCGGGCGATGGCGATGCGCTGGCGCTGACCACCGGAGAATTCGTGCGGGTATTTGTCCAGGTCGGTGAGGCGCAGACCGACGGCGGTGAGGGATTCGGCCGCGCGGTCACGCAGGTCTTTGGGACTGACGCCCGGCTGTACCGACAGCGGCTCGGCAACGATGCGGGCGACGGTTTGGCGCGGGTCTAGTGAGCCATAAGGATCTTGGAACACCATTTGAAAATCGCGGCGAGACGCTCTCAACTCAATAGCACTCAAGCTGTGTAGATTGAAAGTAAGAAGCTCAACGGAGCCTGATGTTGGGGTTTCTAGCGCCATCACCTGCCGAGCCAAGGTGGATTTGCCTGAGCCCGATTCGCCCACAATGCCAAAACTGTGGCCGGTCTGTACGTCAAAGCTGACACCGCGTAAGGCTTGTACTACGCCAGGGGCGGAAAACAGGCTTTCCCGGGGCAGGGCGTAGTGCTTGGTGAGGTTATTAACCCTCAGCAGCGGTGGGTGCGTGGGACTTAAAGAGGCCATCATTCGGGTACCTCCGCCATTTGTAGCAAGAAGCAACGGCCTGTGTGCTGTGGCGTTAATGCTATTGCGGGAGGCATATCTGTACTGCAACTGGGCAGTGCCACATCACAGCGGCTGGCAAAGGGGCAACCACGGGGCATCAGATGCAGCTCGGGTACGGTGCCAGGAATACTGGGAAGGCGAGGGCGTTTGCGAGGCTTGTCTGGAGTTGCGCCAAGGGCAGTGGCTGCTATTGCGGTGGCTGCATTGCCAAAGCTGGGGCGCGAGGCGAACAGGCCGCGTGTGTAAGGATGCGCGCGCTTGGTGAACACCTCACGGGTCGGGCCGCTTTCCACCACAGTGCCGCCGTACATCACCAGCATGCGGTCAGCGTTTTGTGCGATGACACCCAAGTCGTGCGAAATCAAAATCATGCCCATACCGCGTTCTTTGACCAGTTCGCGGATGAGCTTCAGTACTTCCCCGGCTACGGTCACATCCAGTGCGGTGGTGGGTTCGTCCGCAATCAGCAAATCCGGTCCGCAAGCCAGAGCCATGGCGATCGTGACGCGTTGGCGCTGACCGCCAGAGAACTGGTGCGGGTAAGCGTCCATACGCTGGGCAACGTCGGGAATGCCCACTCGGTCTAGTAAGCGCAGTGCTTCGGTGCGGGACTCAGCGTACGAGAGGTTTTTGTGCAAACGAAGGGGCTCAGCGACTTGGTGGCCAATGGTGTGCAGCGGGTTCAGCGCGGTCATGGGTTCTTGGAACACCATGGCGATACGGTTGCCGCGAATGTGGCGCAGACCCGAATCGTTGAGGCCGATGAGTTCGGTGCCATTGAACTGGATGGAGCCGCTGACCTTGGCGCTGTCAGGCAGCAGACCCATCAACGCCATGGCTGTGAGCGATTTTCCGCAGCCGGATTCTCCGACCAGCCCCAGCGTGTCGCCGCGCTCCATAGTGAAGCTGATACTGCGCACGGCATCGGCGGGGCCGTGGGGTGTTTGCAGCGTGACCCGCAATTGATTGACGTTCAGCATATCAGCGCTTTCTTGCCAGACGGGGGTCTAACAGGTCACGCAAACCATCGCCCAGCAGATTCAAGCCAAGCACGGCCAGCGCAATCGCCACGCCGGGGTAAACGGCCAACATGGGCATTTGGAACAGCAGCGTTTGTGCCTCGCTCAGCATCCGTCCCCATGAGGGTTGCGGTGGCTGTGTACCCAGGCCCAGGTAGGAAAGCGCGGCCTCGGCCAGGATCGCTGTGGCGAAACGTATCGTCACCTGGACGATCAACACCGAGGTGATATTGGGCAGCACATGCTCCAGCGTGATGCGCCACGGACCTTTGCCGCAGGCGCGGGCGGCCAGCACGTATTCGCGTGCCCAAATAGCATTAGCGGAGCCACGTGTGATGCGGGCGAAGGTGGGGATGTTGTAAATGCCGATAGCGATGATGGCGTTCACAATTCCCGCACCAAACACGGCAGTGAGCATGATGGCCGACAAAATTGCCGGAAAGGCGAGACTGAAATCGCTCAGGCGCATGATGAGCTCCTCTACCCAGCCTCGGCGGGCGGCGGCCAGCAGGCCCAGTGCTGTGCCCACCAGCAGGCCGATGCCCACGGCAATTACGCCCACCAGAATGGAGTTGCGCGCCCCCACCAGCAACAGCGAGGCCACATCGCGGCCCAGCGGGTCCGTGCCCATCCAGTGTTCGGCGCTGGGGCCATGTAGCTTGTTGGGCACGTCAATCTCGTAGGGCGACCACGGCGTCCAGACCAGTGAAAGCAGGGCTGCGGCGATGAGTAGCAGGGTGAGTACTGCGCCGATGGCAAAGCTGCGATGGCGCCATGCACGGTGCATGAAGCGGTGCGAAACCAGTGTTCCATCAGACATCGCTGACCCTTACGCGAGGGTCGATGACCGCATAGAGCACATCCACCGCAAAATTCACCACTATCACCATAGTGGCGAGCAGCATCACACAGTTACGTACAACGATCACATCACGGTTGCTGATGGACTGGAATATCAAGCGGCCCAGCCCCGGCAGGTAAAACACGTTCTCCACCACGATGGTGCCCGCAAGAAGCTCTGAAAACTGCAAGCCCATTACTGTGATGACCGGGATCATGGCGTTGCGCAGCACATGCTGCCACAGCGTAGCTCGCTGGGACAGGCCTTTGGCGCGGGCAGTGCGCACAAAGTCTTCGCGCAGTACGTCCAGCACGGCGGAGCGGGTGATGCGTGACAGGATGGCGGCTTGCACCACGGCCAGTGAGACGGCCGGCAGCAGCAGGGATTTGAAGGCCTCAAGCGGCTCATCGCTCCAGCCGGAGAAACCACCGGCAGAAAACCACTGTAACCCGACCGAGAACACCAAAATCAGCAGAATTGCGAACCAGAAGTTAGGAATAGCAATGCCAACCTGTGCCATGCCCATCAAACCTACATCCCCGATTTTGTTATGTTGAGCGGCTGCATAAACACCGACAGCCAATGCGATGCAGGTAGTTAGCAACATGGCCAGCAGTGCGAGGGGTACAGTCAACATTAGGCGCTCTGCAATTAATTCGGAAACTGGTGTGCTGTAGGCGTAGCTGATACCCATGTCGCCCACCACCAGGCCACTGACCCAAGTCCAATATCGTGCTAACGGTGGCTGGTTCAAGCCCAGCTTTTCCGCCAGCGCCAGCACGGCTTCGGGCGCGGCATCCGGCCCCATCAGGATTTGGGCAGCATTTCCAGGCAAAATTTCCAGCACCATAAACACGACCACCGAGGCTCCAAGTAGCGTGAGCAGCAAGGTGGCTAAGCGTTTGAAGAGGAAAAAACTCATGCGAGGGATAATATAGGCATGGCCCTGATGATTACCGATGAATGCATTAATTGCGATGTCTGCGAACCCGAATGCCCCAACGAGGCTATTTATTTGGGTGCAGAAATTTATGAAATTGACCCTGGCAAATGTACCGAATGCGTGGGGCATTTTAATGAGCCGCAGTGCGTACAGGTCTGCCCCGTGGCCTGCATCCCGATTCATCCGCAGTTTCAGGAGAGTCAGGATTCTCTGTGGCAGAAATACCAGCGGTTGCAAGGCATAAAAGGCTTGTCTGCGACTTTGCAGTTACCGCCCGGCACGGTGGTAGACGGCAGCCGGCTTTGACCATACCACCCGTCGCACGATGTGGCGTGGTTGAGTTTCGTAGGTTGGAATGATCTGGCGTGCACGGGCGGCATCGGCGAGCTGCCTGGCGGCCTGTGCTTCGGTCGCTTGCCGCTGGTTTGCCAACGCGTTGGCTTGCGCTGTCATACGCTGGGTGATGCCGTCAGCTTGCGCTTTTTGTTGCGCTGTACGGTCGTCACTCAGGTCAAGTACCTGGGCATCTGCGCAGGCCGTTTGGCTGTAGCTTACAGCGTTACGAAATTCACATTTATAAACAATTGACGCTGTAGCGTCATTCAGTATTGCACACAGCGCTATAAAAATAAGAGCTTTTCGCATGATGAATCTCCAGTTGATCTCCAGCTAATCTTCGCCAATCGGTTCGACTTTCGGCTTAGGTGGATTCGGGCGTGGCGGCTTGTGGGTGTGGATTTGCAACATAGCTTTGTCCATATCCCCCGCTAACAAGGCAGGCAAGGCTTTTTGGGCACGGTCCATGGCTTGCTCAATGGCAATGCGGTGGTCTAAAGAGGGTTTTTTCAGCACCCAGTTGATGACTTCATCACGGTCGCCGGGGTGGCCCACACCCAAGCGTAACCGCCAATAACCGGGTGCACCGAGTTGCGCATGGATGTCGCGTAAGCCATTGTGTCCCGCATGGCCGCCACCTAGTTTGAGCTTAGCTTGTCCAGGGTCGATGTCCAACTCGTCATGGGCTACCAAAATTTCTTCAGGCTGAATCTTGAAGAAACGTGCCAGTGCCGCGACCGATTGTCCCGAGCGGTTCATGAAGGTTTGCGGCTGTAGCAGCCAGCGGTGTTGACCCTCTACGGTACAACGGGCTACTTTTGCGTTGTAGGCTTTCTCAGCTGTTAGCGACACCTTTAATTCGCGGGCGATGGCGTCAATCCACCAAAAACCCGCGTTGTGGCGGGTGGCATCGTAGTCAGGGCCTGGATTACCCAAGCCAACAAACAGTTTAATCATGGTGAATTTTAAAGCGGCGTCATAAATGCAAACGGCCCACCGAGGTGGGCCGTTGACGGCACCCAGTGCAAGACTGGGTGAAGCACACAAGTCAGACGCTTATTTCTTAGCGGCTGGCTTGGCAGCTGTTTTTGCAGCAGGCTTAGCGCCGCCCTTGCCTGCAGGTGCAGCAGCGGCAGCCGCTGGATCTGGCACTTCTTCAGCCAAAGGCACAACGGATACCAGCACAGGGTTTTGGTTACCACGGGTCAACACCTTAACGCCCTTAGGCAAGGTGATGTCGGCCAGATGGAAAGAGCGGCCCTTCTTCAAACCGCTCAAGTCCACAGCGATGAATTCAGGCAGATCGCTTGGCAGGCAAGACACGGACAACTCAGACAACACATGGTTAACCAAGCAGTTGTCGGTTTTGACCGCTGGCGAAGTGTCTTCGCCACTGTAATGCAGAGCGATCTTCATGGTCATTCTGGTGTTGGCATCCACGCGCTGGAAATCGCAATGCAAAATCAGTGGGCGGAAAGGGTGAGGTTGCACATCGCGCAACAGCACATTGGTGGACTTGCCATCAATTTCCATTTCCAGCACGGTGGAATGGAATGCTTCCTTTTTCAGGGCGTGCCATAGCGCGTTGTGATCGAGTTCGATCAGGTGAGGTTGACCTTCACCACCGTAGACGATACCAGGAGTACGACCTGTGATGCGGAGACGGCGGCTCGCACCCGTGCCCTGCTTTGCGCGTTCAAAAGCGACGAATTTCATAAATTTCTCCATGCAGTGGCGTAAAAACACACTGCGTTCAATCGGAATTCACCGCGACCAGTGAAATTCCAGCTACAAAATGACCCGCACAGAGGAACTGTAGCGGGTCGCTAGAAGCACCAACTTCCTGAAAACTTCAAGAAGCTAACGCAGATTAGGATGAACCTTTAAACCCTTAAAAATCTTAAAAAAGATTTTCTTGTTCAGAGAATAAGCTCATGACCGATTCGCCGGTTGAGATGCGCTGAATGGTTTCAGCGATCAATGGAGCAACCGACAGTTGACGAATTTTCTTGCACGCAAGAGCGTTATCGTTCAACGGAATAGTGTTTGTGATAACCACTTCGTCCAACGCTGCGCCTTGGGTGATACGTTCAATGGCAGGGCCGGAGAACACGGGGTGCGTACAGTAAGCGTAAACCTTTTTGGCGCCGCGTTCTTTAAGCACTTCAGCCGCTTTCACCAACGTACCTGCAGTGTCAATCATATCGTCCATGATGACGCAATTGCGGCCTTCGATTTCACCGATCACATGCATTACTTCGCTCACGTTTGCACGAGGGCGACGTTTGTCGATGATGGCCAGATCACAACCAAGTTGTTTGGCCAACGCACGGGCACGTACTACGCCACCCACATCAGGCGACACGACGATCAAGTCTTCGTAGTTTTGACCCCGCAAGTCACCCAGTAGCAGTGGGGAGGCGTAAATATTGTCAACAGGGATATTGAAGAAGCCCTGGATTTGGTCAGCGTGCAAGTCCATTGTCAGCACACGGGCGACGCCAACAGTCTGCAGCATGTCCGCGACTACTTTTGCCGAAATCGGCACTCGACCTGAGCGAGGGCGACGGTCTTGGCGGGCGTAGCCAAAATAGGGAATAACGGCGCTGATGCGTTCAGCCGAGGCACGCTTAAGCGCATCGACCATCATCAGGAGTTCCATTAAGTTCTCATTAGTCGGTGCGCAGGTGGACTGCACAACGAACACATCGCGGGCACGGACGTTTTGTTTGATCTCGACGGTGACTTCACCATCAGAGAAGCGACCAACGTGGGCAGCGCCCAGTCCGATGCCGAGGTGCCCTGCAATCTCAGCCGCGAGGCCGGGATTGGCATTGCCAGTGAAAACCATGAAATCGGGATTAGAAACAGACTGCATGCGCAATACCGGTGCGTGGCAAGAAAATTTGGCAGAGGAGGAAGGAGTCGAACCTTCGAATGCTGGAATCAAAATCCAGTGCCTTAACCAACTTGGCGACTCCCCTACACGGGTCAACAACTTAAGCTAAGCTGCCAACCGACTATCTTTTGCTGAAAGCCCAACCTGATAAGGGATGAACTTTCAAATTGCTGCAAATTCGCATTTGCCACAGAGCGGGCAGTTTACCTAAAAACAAACCACTTGGCTGGCTAAGGCGCGCAAATACTGCGCTACCTGAGCCTGTCATTCGCCCTTGCATTCCTTGAGATTCAAGCCATTTCAATGCACTTGTCACGTCGGGACACAGTTGCTGTGCAACTGCTTGCAAATCGTTGCGGCCAAAACTAAATTTTGACTCCGCAGCAAAGCCTACGATTGTAGCAGTCTCTGTATTGCGTTTCAAATCTGCAGCTGAAAAAATTTTTGCAGTCTCCAAACCTGCAGCTGGTTTGACTACAACGAACCGTGCTTCATCAAGTTGAGCATCGCCTTCCAGTGGAATGATCTTTTCGCCGATACCTTCTACCCATGCGTTATGCCCACGCAGAAAGAAAGGCACATCCGCTCCAAGCTGTAGGCCCAGTGCTTCAAGGCTGTCGAGGGGCAAGTTCAACTCCCACAGCCGATTCAGTGCCAGCAGGCAAGTAGCCGCATCAGATGAGCCCCCGCCCATGCCTGCTTGGGACGGGATGTGTTTGGCAATACCGATGTGCGCACCCAGCGTACAGCCCGTGTGATTTTGCAGAAGACGAGCAGCACGCAAAATTAAATCATCCGGCGGTAAGGCGACAGTTAAATCCTCACGGCTGAGTTGTCCATCGACGCGCAGCTCAAAATTCAGGCTGTCGCACCAGTCAATCAGCATGAAGACCGATTGCAGCAAGTGGTAGCCATCGGCTCTGCGCCCAGTGATGTGCAAAAACAGGTTGAGTTTGGCCGGCGCGGGAACGTCGTAAAGGGCTTTCATGGCTGATCTAGGACAACACGAAGTTCGGTGGCAGGGTTTGCCCGACGGGCAAGCAGTCGGCCCTCAGACTGGCGACTCAAATCTACTTGCCAGCCCTCAATGGGTGTCGGAATGCCTGCAAGCCAGTCAAAAAGCGCAGTTACAGGGATCGCCGAGCCTGTGGCGGACACCATTAAGTCCGTCAAAGACGTAAAGTCTTGTGTGCTGTTGGGCGTGTGTAAGCTGGCTTTTTCAGCATTCCAAGTGAGTCGAGCCATTGTGCTGCCCAAGGGCGATATCAGGTTTAACTCACCCGTTTGCGCGCCTCCTTTAAGCTCAAAACTGGTTGAGAACGACTGCAAAGGTCGGTCTTCCACCTTGATCGCCATGCGGCCATTCCAAGCTGGAGTTTGAGGGTTATTTGATGTGACTGCGCTCGGTATTCCTGCACAACCCGCTACAAAAAATGAAGTGGTTAAGAGCAGTAAAAATCCAAAGCGCTGCAAGCGACTCATTGCCTACCCCTGTGCTGTCACAGGCTCACCCGCAGACGCTTGAGTGTTTCCATTAGTGTTTCGTTTTCACGGTTCAGTCGCTGGCCTTGCTTCCAGATGACTATAGCTTTTGCTCGCTGCCCCATGCTCCAAAGCACTTCGCCCAGGTGGGCTGAAATTTCTACGTCTGGCTTTGCTTTGTAAGCTGCAGCCAAAATGCGCAGCGCTTCAGCCTTGTTACCCATGCGAAATTCGGCCCAGCCCAGACTGTCCTGGATGAACGGGTCGTTCGGTGTAGATTTCAGTGCCTTCAAAATCAGCTGCTTGGCTTCGGGCACGCGCACATTGCGGTCTGCGAGGGAAAAGCCCAGTGCGTTGTAGGCTTGGGGGTAGTCCGGCTTGAGCTTGATGATTTGGCGTAGCAGCCGTTCCATCTCATCCAGGCGCTGTAATTTCTCTGCGAGCATGGCCTGGTCATAGAGTAAATCAGCGTCTTCTGGGCTGCGGTTGATAGCGGTAGATAGCAGGTCGTAAGCAGTTTGGAATTGTTTATTTTCGCGCAACAGCTGTACTTCAGTCATGACTTTCATGCGTGCGTCGTCAGCAGTCTTTTCAGGCAGGGACTGAATCAGCTTGCGTGCTTCATCCATCTTGCCTTGGTGTGCCAGGATAGACGCGCGGCGGCTTTGAGCGCCGATCAGGTCTTGCGCGTTATCGATACGGCCAATCCAGGCTTCGGCGGCGGCGTAATCTTTACGGTCTTCGGCGATTTGGGCCAGCGACAAATAAGCCTGTGCCAAGGCTCTATTGCGGTCTTGGGTTCGCTCTGCATTGTCTTCAGTAGAAGATGCTTTTGCCAGCTCAACATAGCGCTTCAGAGAGGATTCTGCTGCATCTGACTGGCGCTCTTGAAGTTGCAAGGTGCCCAGCAACAGCCAGCTCTCGGCATAGTCTGCTTTTTCAACGGTCAGTTTTTGCAGTTGCACCATGGATTCGGGGTAGCGGCGCAAATCGGCCAGCACGCGGGCATAGGCCATGCGAATTTCGGGTGCAGGCTGGCCGTCGATGTAGCTGCGTACGAAGGCTTCGGTATTGGGTTGCTTGCGCTCCATTAGCTCCAGCGCCAGCATGGCCGGGCCGATACTGGCGTCGCTGCCATGGCTGATTTGAGCGCGTTGGGCGGCGTCCATGGTGCCAGGCAAGTCGTTATTGCCTAGGCGCATTCTGCCAATGGCCAGCCATGCCGCTGCAGCGGTTGCCGGCTGACTGGTGTATTCCGTCATTGCTTGTTCGACGATGCTGGCTGCGAGTTTTTTGTCTGTCGCCTGTAAATAACTGCGTGGAATGGCTGCAATGGCAAGCGCTCGCTCTTGGGGGCCTGCCATCATCAGCTCGGCTTTCAGCGGCTCCAGTGTGTCGCTCAGGCGATTCAAGGCCAGCAGAATTTGAAGCAACGCACGGTTTGCAGGGCGCGAGGCGGGCTGGGCCTGGTGCCAAGCGCGGGCCGCTTGCAAGGCTGCTTCGCCAGAGCGCGATTGCAAGGCAAGTTCAACGGCGCGTTGGTACAACTGGGCATCGTTACTCCTACGGGCAGCATTCAGAACCAGCGAAAAACCGGCACCAGGCTCGTTTGCTTGAACACTTAGCTCACTCAGCAGCAACTCGTAAAACAGCTCTGCATCCATGGCTGAGTTACTGATGCCGGTGCTCGCGGTAACCTCCGGCAGCGCAGGGTTCTTTGTGGTTTTTGGGACTGTTTTGCCAGGGCTGACCACAGGCGCAGCAGCTGCAGGGACAGAAGTCGCTGGCGGTGGACTGCTTTGTGCGAAGGCTGCCGACAGGCACAAACCAAGCAGGGCAAGGGCTGAACGAGGGAAGTTGACAGAGCTGGTGCGGGGTAGACGGGTCATAAACCCATAATAATCCAAGCGCGTTAATGAATTGTTGATCCGAATAATTTCACTGTGCTTCTTTTACCCGTCTGAACCATGCCTGAATTACCCGAAGTTGAAGTCACCCGCCTGGGTTTTGCTGACCGAATTGCCGGTGCGCGCATAGAGGCTGTGCGTCTTGGCAAGCCACTGCGCTGGCCATTAGGGTGTACGCCGGATACTTTGTTGGCTGCGAGGGTGCTGGGTGTGCGGCGACGTGGCAAATACCTGCTACTGGATTTAGACCGTGGCTTGCTACTTTTGCATCTGGGTATGTCGGGTAGCTTGAACTTCACAGCCGGCTGGCCGTCGCGCTTGCCCGCACCTGGGCCACATGACCATTTTGATTTGGTAACCAGTCTGGGCAGTCTGCGGTTGCATGACCCCCGGCGCTTTGGTGCGGTTGTGTTTTCACCCGACGAATTCTCGTTGCCCGCCACCAAGCTGCTGGGCAATTTGGGTATGGAGCCCCTGGATGCGCATGGCGGGTTCAACTTGCAAACATTTCAAGCAGGACTCAAGCGCCGAAAAACCGCAGTTAAACAGGTGCTTTTAGCGGGGAATGTCGTTGTGGGCGTTGGGAATATTTACGCTTCAGAAGCTTTGTTTCAAGCCGGTATTCGCCCTACCACCAGTGCGGCGCGTATCAGTTTGGCCAGGGCAACCCGGCTGCATGCAGCTATTCGTGAGGTGTTACAGCGTGCGGTGGAGAAGGGCGGCAGTACGTTGCGGGACTTTTCTAACACTGAAGGCCAAAGTGGATATTTTCAATTGGAAGCCATGGTGTATGGCCGCGAAGGGCTGCCCTGCCGTGTCTGTTCGCAGCCGGTGAAATCTATCCGTCAGGGGCAGCGGTCAACCTACTTTTGCGCAGTTTGCCAGAAACCCTGAGCTGAACTTTGGCGCTCAAGCTATGGCCTGCTTAGCGACACTGTGCCGCCATGGGTGCTATATTTATCCAAGATTCACTAACCCAATACATCCGTAAACCGTGGGCTATTCCCCTTCTTCATTCAACACGCAATTCGATCACCATGGTGTCTGGCGCCGTGGGTTCGCCCTGCGCCTGAAGCTGTTGATGGCCTGGATGGGCGAACACGAGCTGGTCAACGCGGCAGTTGAGGAGCGTCTTAAACGCTTGGAAGAGCGTATGCGCACCGACAAGGTGATGGTCGCTTTTGTAGCTGAATTTTCGCGTGGTAAATCTGAGCTCATTAACGCTCTATTCTTTGCAGATTTTGGCCGCCGCATGATGCCTGCTAGCGCCGGGCGAACCACGATGTGCCCTACCGAAATTAGTTATGAAATAGGCCAAGGTACATCGCTGCGTTTGTTGCCCATTGCGACCCGTTTGCAGCCCCAAACCCTATTGGAGTGGCGCAATGCGCAAGAGCAGTGGCTGCGCATTGAGTTGGACGTTAACAACCCTACTCAATTGGCGACAGCGTTGCAAAAAGTCTCGGAAACCAGCCGGGTTACGGTAGAGCTGGCGCGCAGCTTTGGTTTTTGGAGCGACGATCAGCCGCACGACAACCCCACGCTTGGTTCTGATGGATTGGTCGACGTGCCCCAATGGCGGCATGCGCTCATCAACATCGCTCATCCTTTGTTGCGGCAAGGCCTAGTGATTTTGGATACCCCTGGACTTAATGCGATCGGCGCCGAGCCCGAATTGACGGTAAGTCTGATTCCTCAGGCCGATGCTGTTGTATTTTTACTGGCAGCGGATACTGGCGTTACCCAATCAGATCTCGCCATTTGGCGAGACCATGTGGGAGGCAGTGATCCGCAGAGGGCCTCACGGTTGGTTGTGCTGAATAAAATTGACACGCTGTGGGATGGCCTGAACAGCCCGGCGCAAGTCCAAGCTCAAATTGACCGTCAATGCCGTGACGCATCGCAAGCATTAGGTGTTCCGCTAGACAAGGTGTTGGCAGTGTCGGCTCAAAAAGGTTTGGTAGCCAAAGTCAACCATGACGCGGCTTTGCTGGAGGCCAGCTGTCTGGCTAAGTTAGAGCATGCGTTGGCCCACGACATCATCGGACAGCGGCAGACAATTTTGCGCAATGCCTTGGAGTTTGCGGTAAACGAGTTACGCCTTGAAGCCTCACGGATGATCCATATTCGCCGTCGTGACCTTTCTGAGCAAGCCATGGAGCTCAAAGGTTTGGAGGGCAAAAATGCAGGTGTTGTGCGCCATATGAAGGCGCGTATTGGCCAAGAGCAAGCCGAGTTTGAAGTAGGTGGTACAAAAATTCAGGCCATTAAATCGGTCCATATGCGCTTGCTGCGGGATGTATCTCGCATGCTGAGTGTTAAGGCGCTGGCTGCTGAGATGGCCGAGTTGAATGCTGCGCTGTCCCTTTCAGGTCTCAAGTTTGGTGTTAGGAAGGCCTATGCGCAAACTTTTGAGCGCCTGCGCTTGGTTTTGGACAAAGCGCAAGCTGCCAGCACGGAAATCCACATCATGCTGGCAGCTTCGTTTCGGCAGCTGAATGCCGACTTTGGCTTCTCCCTGCAAGTCCCGCCAGATTTGAGTTTGGCCCGTTTTGAGGCTGACTTAGCCTTAGTTGAGCGCAGCCACAACCAATACGTGGGTTTGGGCAGCTCGCTGAAGCTGGCTCAATCGGACACTGCTAACCGCTTGGTGCGTGCGCTGAAAAGCCGCTTTCGCGCCATTTATGAATCAGCCCTAACGGAGTTGGAGCTTTGGAGCAGGTCCGCCACATTACAACTGGACGCGCAACTGATGGAACGACGCCGTAATTTCGCCCGGCGGCTGGAGTCGATTGAGCGGGTGCAGCAGGCTACGGGAACATTGAGCGAGCGAATTGCCGAGATTCAAACTGCCCGGAAAACGATGCTCGCGCTAGATGCAACATTGAAAATTCTGACGGATGAATTGCTGCATGCCGGGAGGGAGTCGTACAACGACGACGATGATGAGGAAGAAAGCACCACGCCAGCGGCTATCGAGTCTTTTAGCCCAATCCACCCATCGCCGTTGACCCCACTTTCATCCCAACCTGGGCGGAGCTTGAACATAAAACTTGATATTGAACTCGATGCAGTCTCGCACAATGAGTCCATTGCAGTGACTGCGACATGAGTAAGGTACCCAGTACGTTTGCCGATCAGGTGGTTACGTGGCAGCGTCGTCATGGTCGCCATGACTTGCCCTGGCAAAACACCCGTGATCCTTACTGTGTATGGCTGTCAGAAATTATGCTGCAGCAGACCCAGGTCAGTACAGTGCTGGATTACTTTCCTCGGTTTCTAAGCCGCTTTCCAACCGTTGCCGTCTTGGCTGCGGGTGATTCAGACGAGGTGTTTGGTTTGTGGAGTGGTCTGGGGTACTACAGCCGAGCGCGCAATCTGCACGCTTGTGCAAAAGATGTTGTGGCCCTGCATGCAGGAGTCTTTCCACGCACGGCGGAAGTATTGCAAACCTTGCCTGGTATTGGCCGCTCTACTGCCGCGGCCATTGCGTCTTTGTGTTTTGAAGAGCGCGTGGCGATTTTGGATGGTAATGTGCGCCGGGTGCTGACGCGACTGTTGGGCTTTGATGCTGACCTGTCACTGTCCGTCAATGAGAAAGCACTTTGGGTGCATGCCAATCGGCTCGTGCCACTGTTACCGCAAGACATGCCGGCCTACACCCAGGGCGTGATGGATTTGGGCGCCACGCTTTGTGTGCGGCGTAAACCTTTGTGCGCAACCTGCCCGCTGATATCAGACTGTGTGGCCAAGCGGGAAGGTCGGCCTGAGCATTACCCCGTTAAGACACGCAAGTTAAAGCGCTCCGCTGAAGCCATCTGGCTGCTGCAGGCCTACAACGAGCAAGGGGATGTTTGGCTGGCTCAGCGCCCAGAAAAAGGTGTGTGGGCCAAACTGTATTGCCTGCCGGCATTTGAAAGTAGTGAAGCTTTGGCTTTGACTTTGCCCGAGGGCGATGCTGATCAAGCCAAGGCCAGCCCTGCATTTATCCATGTACTAACCCACAAAGATCTGCACTTGCACCCCATGCTGTTACGTGTTGAAAGTGCTGCATGGCCACAACGTGACGGCCGTTGGGTAAGTCCCGCAGACTGGCCCCAGTTAGGTCTACCAGCACCAGTGCGAAAACTGCTGGAGCAGATGAGCTCACCCAGTCTTTTTGGGCTTTAAAGGTCTTTCAATTCCCGGTGTCGCTTAAGCGTTACCCATTTGGGGCCAAAGTGCTCTGCTAAGCGCTCCACCAAGTACACCGAGCGGTGCTGGCCTCCTGTACAGCCAATGGCGACGGTGACATAGCCTCGGTGGTTGCGTGCCAGCGGCTCCAGCCAGCGTTCTAAGAAGTCCCGAATATGGCTGAACATTTCAGCCGTTTCGGACTGCGCGCGCAAAAATGCGGCGACGGGTTCATCGCGTCCCGTGAGCGCCCTCAGCTCAGGCTCGTAATAAGGGTTAGGCAGCATCCGCACGTCGAACACATAGTCGGCATCCATTGGGATACTGCGCTTGAATGCGAACGACTGGAATACCAACGTCAGCTCACTGGCTGAGGCTGAAATAAGCGCTTTGACGGTCGCTTGCAACTGCGAGGAACGCATCACGCTGGTGTCAAGCACATGCGACTGCTCACGCAACACAGACAGCAACTCGCGCTCTAATTCAATGGCACTGACCAATGCTAAATGTTGATCGCCAGTATTGTTTCGCGACAACGGGTGCCTGCGGCGGGTCTCTGAAAAACGGCGAACCAGGGTATCGGTCGTGGCGTCAAAAAACAGGGATTTGACGTTGATGCCCTGCGCGCGCAGGTCGTCCAAAATAGCGGGCACTTCAGGCAGCGTTGTCACGCTGCGTACATCCACCACGATAGCCACACGGGCTTGACGGTGCCGCTGCTCCAGCGACACAAACGAAGCCAGCAACTCGGGTGGCAGGTTGTCTACACAGTAATAAGAAGCGTCTTCTAGCGCTTTCAGAGCGACTGACTTGCCCGATCCAGACATACCCGTAATCACCACGATTTGGAGGTCAGTTGGACGTGTGTTTTGGCGACGATCTGTTTGTCCCTGAACTGGTTCCTGAGCTTGGTTCAGAACTGAATCCTCGTCTTGATTATTTGGCAAGGTACTCATGGTTGCTCGCCCTGCATTTCTACGCTGAGCACCGCACCCAGCATCTCGCGCGCATGCGCCAGCGTAGTGTCTGACAGACGTTCACCGCCCAGCATACGGGCAACTTCTTTCACCCGACGCTCCCCGGAAACGCCCTGCAATGTGCTGAACGTATCGCCCTCCACGCTTTGTTTACTGACCAGCAACTGCTGATTTGCACAGGCTGCGACTTGGGGTAAGTGCGTGACCGCCAGCACTTGGCGG
Source organism: Betaproteobacteria bacterium (assembly GCA_043739385.1). Taxonomy (GTDB): domain Bacteria; phylum Pseudomonadota; class Gammaproteobacteria; order Burkholderiales; family Burkholderiaceae_C; genus Defluviibacillus. The sequence goes on from JAYUED010000007.1 coordinate 144,960, forward strand.
TGCGCGCCCAGGCGACGCATCAGCTTGCCAACGGTTTCGGCCACTGCGCCGCCAATGCCTGAATCCACCTCGTCAAAAATCAATGTGGGCGCGCTACCGAGCTGGCTGGTTGTGACGGCAATCGCCAACGCAATCCGCGACAACTCCCCGCCTGACGCCACCTTGCCTACTGGGCGGGGTGGATGCCCGGCGTGTCCCGCAACTAAAAATTCCACGGCATCTAGCCCTAGTTGACCCAACTCAGGCAAGGACTGAACTGACACCGCAAAGCGCCCGCCCTTCATGCCCAGGTCTTGCATGGCATCGGTAACAGCGGCGGAGAGCTTGGGCGCGGCTTTTATACGGGATTTTGAAATCAGCTTTGCTTCTGCAAGGTATTGGACTTGCGCGCGCTTCTCAGATTGTTCTAAAGCTATTAAATCCGTAGCGGCATCGAGCGTTATTAACTCTTGCTTCCAACTGTTTAGCAAACCGTACAAATCCTCAGGCGGGCGACGGTAGCGCCGTGCTAGCGACATCCACAGCCCCATGCGTTCGTCCAGCTCGGCCACACCTTCAAAGTCCAGATCGGTATGACGCAGATACTGGTGCAGCGTGTGGGTGGCATCCTCGGCCTGGGCTAGACTTGACGCCAGCACATCAGCGAGTTCACGGAACTGCGGCTCTAAGTGCTCGTAGCGGCGCAACGCATCCACAGCGTGCGAGAGCTGCGAGATGGCGCTGTTGTCGTCGCTCTTATCGTCGTTCTCCAGTGTGGTCAGCGCTTGAGTAGCGGCGTCCAGCAGCGCTTGGGCGTTTGAGAGGCGGGCATGGCGGCTGTTGATCTCGTCCCATTCACCTGTCTGCGGTGCCAGTTTGGCGAGTTCGCTAATTTGCCAACTCAAGCGCTCGCGTTCGCTTTGCAAGCTGATCTGTGCGCCGCGTGCGTCTTGCAGCCGTTTGTGGGCATCGCGCCAAACTTGCCACAGCTGATTCAGGTTCTTCAGGTTGTTACCTGCATAAGCATCGAGCAATCGGCGTACCGAATCAGCCCGAGTCAGGCTTTGCCAGGCGTGCTGGCCATGAATGTCTAGCAGCTGTTCCCCCAGTTCCCGGAGCTGGGTGGCGGTAGCCGGACTGCCGTTGATCCAGGCGCGACTTTTGCCTTGGGTGTCGATTACCCGGCGCAGTAGCAGGGTTGGCGCAGAGTCAAAACCGGCCGCCTCCAGCCAAGTCGCCAGAGTATCAGGTGTGCCAAATTCAGCACACACCTCAGCCCTACTGGCACCAGCGCGTACTACGCCGGCGTCAGCCCGCGCGCCCAAGGTCAGTTGCAGGGCGTCAATCAGAATAGATTTACCAGCCCCAGTTTCACCTGTCAGCACGGTAAAACCGCTGGTCAGCTCTACTTCCAGTTCCCGCACGATCACAAAATCGCGCAACACAATCCGTTTAAGCGCCACTTATGCGCCTCCTTCATTCCAATGCAGCTTTTTACGCAAAGTATCAAAATAATTCCAGCCCAAGGGATGCAAAAAGCGTACACGGTGCTGCGAGCGCTTTACCAAAATGCGGTCTCCATGCTGCAAAGACGCTAGTGATTGCATGTCAAAGTTGGCGCTGGCATCGCGACCTGCTACTAACTCAATAGCAACTTCTGAAGCATCGGCAAGCACAATAGGCCTGTTTGACAACGTATGTGGTGCAATCGGTACCAGCACCCAGCCAGGAATGGTGGGGTGCAGCAGAGGCCCACCGGCAGATAGCGCATACGCCGTAGACCCTGTGGGCGAGGCCATGATGAGCCCGTCCGCCCGCTGGCTCGCCACAAAATGCCCGTCCACCTCAACCCGAAGTTCCACCATGCCCGAGGTTGCCCCTCGATTGACGACCACATCGTTCATTGCGAGCGCGTCGTAGACGCAAAGACCGTCGCGCATCACGCGGGCATGCATTAGGCTGCGGTGGTCTTCGGTGAACTCGCCGCGCAGCATCGGCGCGAGCGTGGCCGCGTAGTCGTCGAGCGGAATGTCGGTGATAAAGCCCAGTCGGCCTTGGTTGATGCCAATCAAGGGCACACCATGCCGTGCCAGTTGGCGGCCAATGCCCAGCATGGTGCCGTCGCCACCTACCACCAGTCCCAAGTCGCAGTGCTCGCCAATGCCGGTGACATTACGGACGTCGAAATCGGTGATGCCGGTACTTTCTGCGGTTTGTTGCTCCAGCACCACCGTGCAACCTTGGGTCTCCAGAAAGCGTGCAATACCTTTGAGCACCTCCCCAGAAGACGCGACAGAAAGACCCGGCATGACCGTGTTGTATTTGCCGATTAAGGCGACTGTGCGAAATTGGGTCATCATGCGCAAATTACATCATTAAAATCACGCCATGCTCGATGAACGCGCCAAGTTGTTGTTGAAAGCCCTCGTCGAACGCTATATCGCCGACGGCCAGCCGGTAGGATCGCGCACGCTTTCCAAGGCATCTGGACTGGAACTGTCTCCCGCCACTATTAGAAATGTGATGTCAGACCTGGAAGAGCTGGGCCTGATAGCCAGTCCCCACACCTCAGCCGGACGTATACCCACTGCCAAGGGCTATCGCCTGTTCGTAGACACCATGCTGACAGTGCAGCGCGACCAGTTCGCGGGCGCCAGTCTTGCCCCCGATCAACCGCAAAAAGTAATTGCCAGCGCAGCCAGTCTGCTGTCAAACCTCTCCCAATTCGTCGGCGTAGTGATCGCCCCACGCCGCAATTCGGTCTTTAGGCATATTGAATTTTTGCGCCTGTCTGAGCGCCGTATCCTGGTCATCATCGTCTCGCCTGAAGGCGATGTACAAAACCGGGTGATCTTTACCGACGTGGATTACGCCCCTAGTCAATTGATTGAGGCGGCAAATTACCTGAACACCAACTATGTGGGTATGGCGATTGAGCAGGTACGCGAGCGCATTCAAAACGAAGTCGAGACCTTGCGCGGCGAGATTGCCAGCCTGATGCAAGCGGCGGTGGTGGTCAGTTCCGAAGCCATCATTACTGACGTACAAGAAGAAGTAGTGATCTCTGGTGAGCGAAACTTGCTGGCCGTGAGCGATTTTTCTAACGATATGGGGCATTTAAGGCGAGCGTTTGAGCTTTTCGAGCAAAAAGCGCAGTTGATGCGTCTACTTGATATTTCCAGCCGCGCCGAAGGTGTACGTATCTTCATCGGTGGCGAGAGCAAGGTCGTCCCGTTTGAAGAGCTGTCCATCGTCAGCGCCCCCTATGAGGTGGACGGAAAGATCGTCGGCACTCTGGGTGTGATCGGCCCCACTCGCATGCCTTATGACCGGATGATTCAAATTGTGGACATCACTTCGCGCTTGGTCAGCAACGCACTTAGTCACAGCAAGTAAACCCAATCCGCCAAAACCAAGGCGTGCGTCTCATACAATGCGAGCTGGTCAGGGCCGTTAGCTCAGTTGGTTAGAGCAGAGGACTCATA
>JAYUED010000008.1:0-65299 GCA_043739385.1 Betaproteobacteria bacterium
AGCGACGTTAAACGTCAATATTCCCCGCCCGCAGCGCATTCGTCTCAATGAACTCTCGGCGTGGCTCCACGTCGTCGCCCATCAGCATGGTGAACACGCGATCTGCTTCAATCGCATCATCAATTTGCACGCGTAGCAAACGGCGCACTGTGGGGTCCATCGTGGTTTCCCAGAGCTGGGCGGGGTTCATTTCACCCAAACCTTTATAACGCTGGCGCGCCGTGCCGGCTTCGGCTTGGGCGATTAGCCAGTGCATGGCTTGACGGAAGTCGCTGACTTTTTCTTCCTTTTGGCGTTCGCCTTCACCGCGCATCACCTTGGCGCCGTCGCCCAGCAGGCCACGGAAGGTGTTCGCGGCTTCGGCAAGTGCGGCGTAGTCAGAGCCGTGGACGAAGTCTTGCGTCAGCACGCTGCTCTTGATGTTGCCGTGGTGGCGGCGACTGATGCGCAGGATGGGTTTGTCGGTGCGAACATCAAACTCACCGGCTACTTCAGCGGGGATACCTGTGGTGCTGATTTCACGCAGCTTAACTTGCAGGGCGATGGCAGAAACTTCGGCTTCGGCCAGCGTGTCCAGGTTGAGGGACACGCCGTCAGCAATAGCGCGCAGAGCTTCGGCGTCCATGAAGTTACCCAAACGAGCGATCACAGTTTCTGCAATCTGGTGTTTGCGGGCAAGCTCGCCCAAAGTGTCGCCGCTGAGCGTAGGGCCATTTGCGCTTGTCAAGACGCTAGCGTCTTTGAGGGCAATGCGAAGTAAGAACGTATCCAGCGCACCAGCGTCCTTCAGGTACAACTCCTCTTTGCCTGCCTTGACCTTGTACAAAGGCGGCTGTGCGATGTAGATGTGGCCACGCTCGACCAATTCTGTCATCTGGCGGTAGAAGAAGGTTAGCAACAGGGTGCGGATGTGCGCGCCGTCAACGTCCGCGTCGGTCATGATGATGATGCGGTGGTAGCGCAGCTTGGCGACGTTGAAATCGTCGTTGCCGGTGGTGCCGCCAGCCTTGCCAATGCCGGTGCCGAGGGCTGTGATCAGCGTCAGAATTTCGTTGCTGGTTAGAAGCTTTTCGTAGCGGGCTTTTTCCACGTTCAAGATCTTGCCGCGCAGGGGCAAGATAGCTTGAAATTTACGGTCGCGACCTTGCTTTGCGGAGCCACCGGCGGAGTCGCCCTCGACGATGTAGATTTCGCACATCGCCGGGTCTTTTTCCTGGCAGTCGGCCAGTTTGCCGGGCAGGCCCATGCCATCAAGCACGCCTTTGCGGCGGGTCATGTCGCGGGCTTTGCGGGCGGCTTCACGGGCGCGGGCGGCTTCGATGATCTTGCCAACGATGATCTTGGCGTCGGCGGGGCGCTCTTGCAGGTAGTCGTGCAGCAGGCGGCTGACGATGTCTTCCACCGGGCCGCGCACTTCGGAGCTGACCAGCTTGTCTTTGGTTTGGCTGCTAAATTTAGGCTCGGGCACTTTCACGCTTAGCACGCAGGTCAGGCCTTCACGCATGTCGTCACCGGTGACTTCGACCTTGGCTTTTTTAGCGATTTCGCTGTCATCGATGTACTTGTTGATGACCCGCGTCATAGCGGCGCGCAAGCCTGTCAGGTGGGTGCCACCATCGCGCTGGGGGATGTTGTTGGTGAAGCACAGTACTTGCTCGTTATAGCCACTGTTCCATTGCATTGCCACTTCAACACCGATGTTGGTGTTCTGGTCGCTTTGGCGGTCGCCCATGGCATGGAAGATGTTGGGGTTCAACACCGTCTTGCCCTTGTTGATGAAGTTCACAAAGCCTTTGACACCGCCAGCGCCGGAAAAGTCGTCTTCTTTGCCTGTGCGCTCGTCTTTGAGGCGGATCTTTACGCCGTTATTCAGGAAGCTGAGTTCGCGCAGACGCTTGCTCAAAATCTCGTAATGGAAGTCGAAATTGGTTTGAAATATTTCTAAATCAGGCGCGAAATGGACTTCAGTGCCACGCTTTTCGGTGGTGCCGATAACCTTCATGGGCGAGACTTCTACGCCATTGATCATTTCCAGCAGGCGATTTTGTACAAAACCCTTGCTGAACTCCATCACGTGGACTTTGCCGTCGCGACGGATGGTCAAGCGCAGCATTTTGCTGAGTGCGTTTACGCAGCTCACGCCCACGCCGTGCAGGCCACCGGAGACCTTGTAGCTGTTTTGGTTGAACTTGCCGCCCGCATGCAGTTCCGTCAAGGCTATTTCGGCGGCGGAGCGTTTGGGCTCGTGCTTGTCGTCCATCTTGATGCCGGTAGGGATGCCGCGTCCGTTGTCCACCACGCTGATGGAGTTATCGGCATGGATGGTGACCAAGATGTCGTCGCAATGTCCAGCCAGCGATTCGTCGATGGAGTTGTCCACAACTTCGAATACCAAATGGTGCAGACCGGTACCGTCGGACGTGTCGCCGATGTACATGCCGGGGCGTTTGCGTACCGCCTCCAGCCCTTCAAGAATCTGGATGGAGCCTTCACCATAGGCCTCGGTCGCACCGGCTTGGTTGGTGTCGATGGTGGGCTGGTAGTTGGAGCTGTCAGCGGTGCTGTCGCCAGTGTTGACTGCTTCGGTGCCATCAGGCTGGTTCGGGGTGTTTTCTGCGCTCATAGCTTTCCAATTTCTCAATCTCTTGAATGACTAAACCCGCGATGAATCTCAGATTCGTCGCGGGCTGTACCCGTATTTTTTAAATTTGATAGCTAACTCTTCAAATACGCATCGGCATCACGACGTATTTGAAGTGAACATCGTCAGGTATCGTGATGAGCGCGGAGCTGTTGGAGTCGGACAACTCGATGACTACCATGTCTTGAGGCATGTTCTGCAACACGTCGATCAGGTAGGTGACGTTGAATCCAATTTCAATACTGTCACCAGCGTAGTCGATGTCCAACTCGTCCACAGCTTCTTCTTGCTCGGCGTTGTTTGACGCGACGCGCAGGGTGCCAGGTTCAATGTTGAGCTTGACGCCCTTGAACTTGTCACTGGTCAAAATAGCGGTGCGTTGCAGCGAAGCCAGCAGCGCGACGCGGCCCAGCGTGATGTGGTTTTTATGGTTGCGCGGAATCACACGGTTGTAGTCAGGGAACTTGCCCTCAACCAGCTTGGTGACGAACTCCATGCCTTCAAAGCTGAATTTGGCCTGGTTATTGGCGAACTGCATACTGATGACCCCATCGGCACTGTCGCTCAGCAGGCGCTGCATTTCCACCACGGTCTTGCGCGGCAAGATGACCTCTTGTTTGGGCACTTCCACGTCTAGCGTGGCGCTGGAAAATGCCAAACGGTGACCGTCGGTGGCCACCAAGCTGAGCTGCTTGCCTTCGGCGACGAACAAAATGCCATTCAGGTAGTAGCGGATGTCGTGCACAGCCATGGCAAACGAGACTTGGGCCAGCAGCGCTTTCAGCGTCTTTTGCGGTACGCTGAAGACAGGGCCAAAGCTCGCGGATTCTTGCACCAGCGGGAAGTCCTCGGCCGGCAGGCTTTGCAGCGTAAAGCGGCTTTTACCGCCTTTCAAAATCAACTTGCCAGCGCTGGATTCCAGGCTGACAGTTTGGTCGGCAGGCATGGTGCGCAAAATGTCGATCACCTTGCGCGCACCCACCGTGGTGCTGAAATCGCCGCTGTCACCTTCCAGCTCTGCTGAGGTGCGGATCTGGATTTCCAGATCGCTGGTCGTCACCTCTATAGAGGGACCGGTTTTGCGGATCAGCACATTGGCCAGGATGGGCAGGGTATGCCTACGCTCCACGATGCCTGCAACAGATTGCAGAACTGCGAGAACTTTGTCTTGGGTCGCCTTGAGAACGATCATGTCAACCTCTTCTTTAACAACTTTTTATCAACGTCTATTCAAAACGGGGTGAGGCAGGAAGCCAAGCTAAGATTTATTGTGCTGCTTTGAACAAGTCAAACACACTATTTTCCTCTTTTTGCTAGCCTTTAAGAGTTTGTTCCAGCACATGTAACTGCTGGTTCAATTCGGTCATCTGCTGGCGTTCCGCTGTCATTTTCCGTACCGCGTGCAGCACGGTGGTGTGGTCGCGCCCACCGAACAATTCTCCGATTTCTGGAAGGCTCTTTTGTGTCAATTCTTTGGCCAAATACATCGCAATTTGACGGGGCCGAGCAATGCTGGCGGGTCGTTTCTTGGAATACATGTCAGCGACCTTGATTTTGTAGTAATCGGCCACTGTTTTTTGAATGTTTTCCACCGAAATTTGGCGGTTTTGAATTGACAGTAAGTCACGCAGGGCCTCGCGAGCCAGTTGAATCGAGATTTCTTTGTGGTTAAAACGCGAGTACGCCAAAATTTTACGTAACGCGCCTTCCAGTTCACGCACATTGGAGCGAACGTTTTTCGCTACGAAGAATGCGACTTCTTCGGGCATCTCTGAGCCTTCAGAACGGGATTTACTGATGAGAATGGCAACACGCATTTCCAGCTCTGGCGGCTCTATGGCAACTGTTAAGCCAGCGTCAAAGCGAGAGACCAAACGCTCGTGGATATCGGCCAACCCCTTGGGGTAAGTGTCACTGGTCATCACGATATGCGACTTTTTGGTCAGCAACGCTTCAAAGGCGTTGAAGAATTCTTCTTGCGTCCGGTCCTTGTTGGCAAAGAACTGCACGTCGTCAATCAGCAACAAATCCAGTGAGTGGTAGCGCTCTTTGAACTCATCAAAAGTCTTGCGTTGGTAGGCCTTAACCACATCCGATACAAACTGCTCTGCATGAATGTAGAGAACTTTTGCGGCTGGCTTGTCTTCAAGCAGTTTGGCGCCAATGGCATGCATCAAATGTGTCTTGCCCAAACCAACGCCGCCGTAGATGAACAGTGGGTTATACATGTGGCCAGGCATAGTCGCCACATGCATGGCAGCAGCGCGGGCCATGCGGTTGGCAGTGCCTTCAACCAGTGTGTCAAACGTCAGGGCAGCGTTGAGTCGGTTCTTATGGAGTTGAACAACCACCTCGTTAGTCGAAGCACCCAAAATCCCTGCAGCGACTGGCTCGGGGTTGTCAATTGCGTCGTTGAACTGTGGTGGACGACTTTGCCTGGCGGGCTGCTCACGAGGTGCAAGCACTAACTCCAAAACAATGGGCGAACCATAAATTTTCTCAATCAACTGCGCTATGCGGGAGGCGTACTGCGCACGGATCCAGTCCAGCTTAAAGCGGTTGGCGACGAAAATAGTGAGCTTGGAGAAGTCGTCAGTGGCCTCGGCCATCAGCGGTTTGATCCAGGTGTTGAACTGCTGCTCAGGCAACTCTTGGGCCAGCACATCAACGCAGCTGAGCCATAAACTTTGTCCGGCGCTCAGGCCCAAATTGGGAGCTAGGCGCTGGCCATGAGCTCCATTTGCCATCTCAATGGCGGGATACTTCCCCTCGATCATTATGTTGCGTACTCTGTGGACAGTTGGGGATATTGCGGGATGAGATTGTAGCTTGTCAATAACTTATCCACATGGCCTTTGGTAGGGCCGGATGCAAGGAAAGCGGTGGCCGTGAGTCTACGGTTTTGCCGGCCTTTTTTGTATATTGAAGAGCCGTGGATTGTATTAAAAAGAAGTGAAATTTAAAAAAACGCTCGGGCAGTTGCCGCAATTGACAAAGTTTGTGATAATGCTAGGTTTTCCCGGCTTGATGCAGTTGTGCAGCACGCCTTGTTTTCCTAGGATACGACAATGAAACGCACTTACCAACCTTCCAAAATCCGCCGCGCCCGTACCCATGGGTTCTTGGTTCGCATGAAAACCCGTGGCGGCCGTGCTGTCATCAACGCTCGCCGTGCCAAAGGCCGCAAGCGTTTGGCAGTCTAATTTCTTTGGCTACTTTTAGCTCGTAGACCGTCGCGCGGCTCTGTTCAAGGTGCAGCGCCTTCAGTCTCGAGCGCAATTTCAAGCCGTTTTGGCGGGTCGAACCCTTGCCAAAACAGCGCATTTTGCTTTGCATCATTTAGCTTTGCCTGTGTTGCCACTGGTATCAGTTAATGACTCTCCCCTCGATTTGTTTCTCGGCCATAGTCTATGGTTGGGCGCTATGGTGCCTAAGCGTTGGGCCAAACGGGCTGTGACGCGCAATGCTATCAAGCGTCAAATTTATACCGTCACGGCCCAGTTTGACGCGGGTACTTTCTCGGGTATCTCTCAATTCGCTTATGTGCTGCGTCTACGCGCTGCTTTTGATAAAAAGCAGTTTGTCAGTGCGACCTCTGAGCTTCTAAAGCAAGCCGTTCGAGCGGAGTTGCTGATGTTGATGGCTCGGGCAGGTGCAACCCATTCTGGGCAGGATGCAGCATGTCCATGCTAAAAAATATGTTGGTGGGCCTAGTCAAAGGCTACCGCTTGCTGCTCAGTCCTGCACTGGGTAATACTTGTAGGTTCGAACCGACCTGCTCTGTTTATGCTTTGCAGGCGCTGGATCAGCATGGCGCTGCTTCGGGCAGCTATCTCACGCTGCGGCGCATTGCGCGCTGTAACCCTTGGTGCGAGGGCGGCCACGATGCCGTACCCACCACCCTTGCTCCTTTCTTCTCACACAAGTCATCCTCATGAACGATATTCGCCGCACCATTCTGTGGGTGATCTTTGGATTTTCCATGGTTCTGCTATGGGATCAATGGCAGGTTCACAACGGTCAAAAGCCAATGTTCGCCTTTTTGCCATCGCAGCAATCTGCGCAGTTAAACAAGACGCCCCCCGCTGCAAGCGGGGCTGTGGCTTCCCCTAGCGCAGATGTATCTAGTGTGCCTTCGACGCCGCAGGTTAACGCTGCAAGCGTGGATTTGCCGCCGGGTGTCACTGCAGTAGCGCCTGTCGCCGCTCGCGAGAAAATCGTGGTTAGTACCGATAAGTTGAAGCTGACATTCGACACCGAAGGTGGGACGCTGGTGAAAGCCGAGCTGCTAGGCCAAATCGATATGGCTGATAAAAGCAAAAACTTTGTGCTGCTTGACGAGACCGCTAACCGTGTCTACACCGCGCAAACCGGTTTGATTGGTGCGGCAGCGGGCACAACGCCTTTTCCTACCCACAAAACACTGATGACGGTGTTGCCCGGCGAGCGCACACTCAAAGACGGTAGCAACGAACTGGTGGTTGCGTTTGAATCCCCTGACGAAGGCGGAATCAAGGTAGTGAAGACTTGGACCCTCAGACGCGGCGCGTATGACATCGCTGTCAAGCACGAAATTACCAACAATGGCAGCACAACCCAATCGCCTCAGTTGTACATGCAACTGGTGCGTGACGGAAACAAGCCAGTGGGTGAATCGTCGTTTTACTCCACGTTCACTGGCCCAGCGGTGTACACCAGTGAGAAGAAGTACCAAAAAGTTGAGTTCAGCGACATTGAGAAGGGCAAGATCAACATTGAAAAGCAAGGCACTGATGGTTATGTTGCAATGGTGCAGCATTACTTTGCCAGTGCTTGGGTGCTGAACGGCGCTGTGGACAAAGATGGAAAAACCCAGCCTCTCAAGCGTGACCTGTTTATGCGCAAGGTGGACACTAACCTTTACGCTGTGGGCATGATTACTGGGTTGGACAATATTGCACCCGGAACCCATAAATCTGTGGACGCTATCTTTTACGTCGGTCCTCAGGAAGAGAAAAAACTTGAAGCTCTGGCCCCTGGCTTGGACTTGGTGAAGGACTACGGCTGGTTGACCATCATGGCCAAGCCGCTGTACTGGTTGCTTGACAAGTTACATAGCTATATTGGCAACTGGGGTTGGTCAATCATGGCGCTGGTGCTGCTCATCAAAATCGCCTTCTACTGGTTGACCGCCAAAGGCTACGAGAGCATGGGCAAGATGAAAGCCATCAATCCCAAAATCACTGAAATGCGCGAGCGCTTAAAAGACAAGCCACAAGAAATGCAGCAGGAGATGATGCGCATTTACCGCGAAGAAAAAGTTAATCCCATGGGTGGCTGCCTGCCGATGGTGGTGCAGATTCCAGTGTTCATTGCGCTTTACTGGGTGCTGCTTTCTACTGTGGAAATGCGCAACGCACCTTGGGCGTTGTGGATTCACGATTTGGCCGCACCCGATCCGTTCTACATTTTGCCGTTGGTGATGACGGCGACAACACTGGTACAAACCGCGCTTAACCCCGCACCACCAGATCCAATGCAAGCCAAGATGATGTGGATCATGCCGCTGGCGTTCTCCGTGATGTTCTTCTTTTTCCCTTCCGGCTTGGTGTTGTACTGGATTACCAATAACGTGTTGTCGATTGCTCAGCAGTGGATCATCAATACTCGAATGGGTGTGCCGCCACAGTTCAACTTGCCCAAGTTCTAAACTTTCGCAATCTAAAATCTTAAAGCCGCTTTTTAGCGGCTTTGTTCATTGTTGTCAGAAAGCATAGTTGGCTCTGAAAAACACCATGCCTACTGTGCCATTGCCACCATAGCGCATCGATGCGGTTCGGGAGTCTCCCAAAAAACGTCCGATACTGGCACCCATGGAATAAGACCAGCGCTCATACAAAGGGCCAGTCAACGTCAAGCCTCCGCGTACATCCCGCAGGCCACTGGCAGGCACCGCCAAAGCATACGCATTTCCTCCTCCTGCATAGCCGTCCATGGGGCCACCTTGCCCAGTCACCTGACCTGTGATTTGCCTCATCAGTTCTTGGCCTGCGCTGCTATTTAGCCAGTTGGTGGAGGCAGTTAAGCCCAAGTGAGTTTGTTCAGCTACGATAAATTGAGAACGCAGCTGCACGACTATTCCCACTCCCCGAGCATCCCAGCCTGAGCCCAGACGTACGCTACTGTGCAGACCTAAACGCTGCGGTATCAAGCTGTAGCTGATGAAGACCCTTGGCGCGACAGTATTGACCGTACTGCTGGTGTTGCGTTGTGTTGCGTTGACGCCATAACTCCATACGCTGTCAGGTGTCGCGTGGATGGATTGCCCCTGAGCTAGGCTGCTCATCGCCACAGCGGTGACCCATAAAGACAAGGTTGGTGCAGTTTTCATGAGAACTCCCGGCTGTTTGACTCCAGCATAAGCTCGAAAATCGGTGCAGGCAATGTGAAAAATAGTCAAATTACCCTTATGTAGGGTCTTTACGGGGCGTGCATAAATTTATTGGGGTGGACAACCGCTCTTGGCCTAGGCAAAGCCCATGACAATCTACCCATGTTGCGCACCGCCCTTGACCCTATCGTCGCCATCGCTACCGCCTCCGGGCGAGGGGCGGTTGGCATTATTCGCTTGTCTGGCCCATCGCTTGGCGATCTTGTCCCCGTGTTGTGTGGTCGCCTACTGCGTCCCCGCGAGGCGACCTACCTTAAGTTGAACGCTGCCGATGGCGGTGTGATTGACCAAGGTTTAGCACTTCATTTCCCTGCCCCGCACTCGTACACAGGGGAAGAGGTATTGGAGCTGCAAGTCCACGGCGGCCCAGTTGTTTTGCAGCTGCTACTTGCACGTTGCCTAGAGGCTGGCACTGCGCAAGGCCTGCGCTTGGCCCGACCAGGCGAGTTCACTGAGCGTGCTTTTTTGAACGACAAAATTGACCTGGCCCAAGCCGAAGCTATCGCTGATTTGATCGACGCTAGCACCGAAGCGGCTGCCCGCAGCGCCAGTCGGTCATTGGCAGGTGAGTTTTCCACCCAAGTTCATATATTGCGCGACGGGTTAATTCACCTGCGCATGCTGGTGGAGGCAACGCTGGACTTTCCGGAGGAAGAAATCGACTTCTTGCGTAAAGCAGATGCGCATGGGCAGCTATCAAACTTAAAGCAATCATTAGCCAACTTGTTTCGCCGTGCTCGTCAAGGTGCGCTGCTGCGCGAAGGTATCAAAGTAGTGATCGCCGGACAGCCTAACGCAGGTAAAAGCTCATTGCTTAACGCGCTGGCCGGGGCCGAGTTAGCTATCGTCACTCCCGTGGCGGGTACGACCCGCGATGTGGTGACCCAGACCATCCAGATCGAAGGAGTCCCTTTGCACGTGGTGGACACCGCCGGGCTACGTGACAGCAGCGATGAGGTCGAAAAAATCGGCATCGCTCGCGCCTGGGCACAAATTGAGAGTGCTGATGCCGTACTTTTCTTGCACGATTTGACCCGCAAAAATGCTACTGAATACATAGCCGCTGATGCCGATATAAAAAACTCACTGCTGCAAAAACTTTCTAAATCAGTGCCAGTGATAGATGTATGGAACAAACTGGACAGCGTGGACAGCGTGGATGACCTGTCTACCGGTGTGTACCTGTCTGCAAAAACCGGGGCAGGCCTGCAAACTCTGCGACAGCGCTTGTTGGAGGTGGGTGGCTGGCAATCCCACCCTGAAGGCGTATTCATTGCCCGTGAGCGCCACCTACATGCTTTGCGGCATGCCCAAACACACGTGGATGAGGCCGTTGCGCAACTGGACAATATCTTGCCTGCGTTGGATTTACTGGCCGAGGAATTGCGTTTGGCGCAAAACGCGTTGAATGACATCACCGGGGCATTCAGTGCTGATGATTTGCTCGGGGTAATTTTTTCTAAGTTTTGTATTGGTAAATAAGCCCAAAATACTGCTTATTAATGCACCTTATTGTTGGATTTGTTGGTAATTAATCACAATTAAAATCTGATAAGGTTAGCCATAATGTCATGGCTTCCCGGGTGCTTTAATAGCTAATTCTCAGGTTCCAACCCGGCCTCCTTGATGCAAATCTGTCTCCACTTTGCTTTGCGCTCCAACAAATGCTGAGCCTGTGCACTACTTTGAACGATTTATGTCTTGGTTAGACCGCATTTTTAGCCGATCCAGCAGCTTGGAGCTTGAAGAGGTGACGCGCATACAAATGCTAGAGCGCCGCCGAAAACCCACACCCCATGCCAGCAAGGCCACTCCAGAAAAACAAAGTGATCCCTTGCACGTTCGCCGCCGAAGCGACCGTGCTGCTCGTCGAGAACTGTTGCAGGCCGTAGTGCGCGAAGCTTTAGCCGATCTTGGGGTGTTATCGCTTCACTACAAGTTCAAGATAATGTCGGTTGACCAAGAGGGCACGCAGTTCGTGGTGTTGGTGGACCTGTCGATGGATTTCAACGCCGATACGGCTACGTTAGCGCAAATGGAAGCTGCCATCGTTCATCGAGTCCTCAGCCAGCGTAAGTTGGTGGTTAACGGTGTCTTCTGGCGCAGAATGGAGGCAATTGTTCGCAGACCTGCCAGTGTGGCAGGCCATAGCCAGTATGGGGATTTGAGCTAGCCTCTGAGCAGCTTTTGCTCAGCCAGCGCCAGGGCTTCGGGCTTGCCGGACAACACCAGCGTATCGCCATCACGCAAAATAGTGTGTTCGTCCGGTGCCAGGGTATTGCCACCTTGGCGACGCAGGCTGACTGTGCGAACGCCCAACGACGGCAGCGCTACAGTCCCCAACGAATGTCCCAGTGATTTTGCACCTGCGGGCAGCGTGACGGAATTCAGCCTCTCGTGCTCGAATTCGCTGGCCGTGTCGTCGTCGCGGCCGTGGAAGTAGCCTCTTAACAGGTTATAGCGTGCATCGCGCTGGTCTTGCACCACACGGATCACGCGCCGCATCGGCACACCCACTAACGCTAGCGCATGGCTGGCCAGCATCAGGGAGCCTTCAATGGCTTCGGGTACCACCTCGGTCGCGCCAGCGGCTTGCAGTTGCTCTAGGTTCAGGTCGTCTTGCGTGCGCACAATTACCGGCACCAAAGGTGCATGTGAGCGGATATTTGCCAGCACTTTTAATGCACCCGGAACACCGAGGTGGGTAACTACTACCGCACTAGCCCTTGACAGGCCAGCAGCCATAATGGCTTGCAATCGGGATGCATCGCCATACACGACGGAATCGCCTGCAGCAGCGGCTTGCTGGACGCGGTCAGGATCCAAGTCCAGCGCTATATAGGGTATGTTCTCGCGCTCAAGGATTCGCGCCAGGTTTTGTCCACAGCGGCCATAGCCGCAAATAATCACATGGTGGTTGGTGTTGATGGATTTGCGCGCAATGTTAGTCATTTGCAGCGACTGTTGCAGCCACTCGCTGGCCACCAGCTTCATCACAATACGGTTGCTGTACATGACGATGAAGGGCGTAGCCAGCATCGACAAGACCATGCTGGCCAAAATGGGGTTGAGTAAATGAGGCGGCACCAATGACGAGCTTTGTGCCAACGTTAGCAGCACAAAACCAAATTCACCTGCTTGCGCCAAATACAGGCCGGTACGCAGCGAGACCCCAGTGGGGGCTCCAAAGCTGCGCGCCAGTGCCGTCACCATGCCCAGTTTGAACAGCACGGGCAGCGTTAGCAGCAGCAGTATCAGCGACCAGTGCTCCAGCACTATGCGCCAGTCCAATAGCATCCCTATGGTGATGAAAAACAAGCCTAAAAGCACGTCGTGGAATGGGCGGATGTCGGTTTCCACTTGATGTTTGAATTCAGTTTCTGAAATCAGCATCCCCGCGATGAACGCGCCCAACGCTAAGCTCAGGCCTGCCAACTCGGTCAGCCATGCAAGGCCGAGAGTGACCAGCAACAGGTTCAGCACGAACAGCTCTTCGCTTTTGCGCCTCACCACAATGGTGAGCCACCAGCGCATTACTTTTTGCCCACCTACAAGCAATACCGTAATCAGCACGGCGGCCTTTAGCGTGGCCAAGGCGAGCGACATCAGTAAATTTTCTGCCGACGCCCCCAGTGCTGGGATCAGTACCAGCAGTGGTACCACTGCCAAATCCTGGAAAAGCAGCACGCCCATCACGCGTTTGCCATGTTCGCTTTCCATCTCCAGGCGCTCTGCCATCAGTTTGACGATGATGGCCGTGCTGCTCATCGCAAGTGCTCCCGATAAAGCCACCACCGTTTGCCAACGCATTTGCCATGAGTGGGACAGCCAGGGAGACACCAGGAGTACCGCTGCCGTAGCCAGTCCCATCGTGAGCACCACCTGCAACAATCCCAGTCCAAATACATGCTTGCGCATCGCTCGCAACTTGGGTAGGTTGAACTCCAAACCGATTACGAACATCAGGAACACTACGCCAAACTCACCTAAATGCCGTATCCCCTCAGAGTTTTGTCCCAGTGCCAGCGCGTTTGGCCCAATCATCCCCCCCACAGCCAAATAGCCCAGCATCGGAGGTAGCAACAATTTGCGACACGCCACCACGCCCAGCACAGCGGCCAGCAGGTACATGAGCGTAAGTTCTAGGGAGGACATAGGGTGTTAGGTTGACCCATTGATACTAGCAAGTTACAGGCGAGGTTTGCCTCGTTCAGGTCGCGCAATTCCTACCAACATACCCTTTACAGGGAGTTTCAAGAGCACCGATAAAATCTTGCTATGACTGCACCTATTGCCTTGCCTGCCACGCTGGACGTGGCCCGCGCTGTTCGCCTAGCCCACGACACTTTTGACATCGAAGCCGCCGCCGTGTTGGGCCTGAAAGCCCGCGTGGCGAAAGACGGGGCGCAGTGCTTTGCACAAGCCCTGACGCTCATGTTGAACGTGCGCGGCCGTGTTGTTGTGATGGGTATGGGTAAAAGTGGTCATGTCAGCCGCAAGATTGCCGCCACGCTGGCCTCAACAGGTACACCTGCAATGTTCGTCCATCCGGCGGAGGCTAGCCATGGCGATTTAGGCATGATTAAAAGTATCGACGTGGTATTGGCGGTGTCGAACAGCGGTGAAGTGGATGAGCTCACAGCCATCTTGCCCACGCTCAAGCGCCTGGGTGCGCCCATCATTGCCATGACAGGCCGTCTGCAGTCCACGCTGGCCCGCCATGCTGATGTGGTGCTCGACAGCGGCGTTGAAAAAGAAGCCTGTCCGCTTAACCTCGCCCCTACAGCCAGCACTACTGCGCAAATCGCCCTGGGTGATGCGTTAGCTGTTGCCTTGCTCGATGCCCGGGGCTTCAAAGCCGAAGACTTTGCTCGCTCACACCCCGGTGGCCTGCTAGGCCGCAAACTGTTGACTCATGTGGCTGACGTGATGCGCACCGGCGATGCAATTCCCCGCGTGCTGCCGGACAGTGGCTTTAGTGAGTTGATGCGTGAGATGAGTAGCAAAGGCTTTGGCGCGTCAGCCGTAGTGGATGAACAAGGCCGGGTGCTGGGCATCTTCACCGATGGTGATTTACGCCGCTTAGTTGAAAAAGGCCTTGATCTGCGCCATACCATTGCCCGCGAAGTGATGCACGCCAGCCCGCGGACTCTGCGCTCTGATGCGCTGGCTGTGGACGCTGCGGACATGATGGAATTGCACCGTATAACCAGCGTATTGGTGGTGGATGCGGACGGCAGCCTATGCGGTGCCGTTAACACCAATGATTTGATGCGGGCTAAAGTCATATGAGCGCCTTGAGTTTTCCTCCCGAATTGCTCCAGCGTGCCCAACCCGTCAAAGTTGTGTTTTTTGACGTTGACGGTGTGCTGACCGATGGGGCACTGTATTTTTCTGAAGTAGGCGAAAGCCTCAAACGCTTCAATAGCCTGGACGGCCACGGTCTCAAACTCTTGCAGCGGGCGGGCATTACCCCCGCTGTTATTACCGGGCGTGACTCTAAACCGCTGCGTTTGCGTCTGCAGGCGCTGGGTATCAACCACGTTCATTACGGAATCGAAGATAAGCGTCCCGCTGCCGAAGCTACTTTGAATGCATTAGGCCTGGACTGGTCACAGGCTGCCGCCATGGGCGACGATTGGCCAGATATGCCTGTTTTACTGCGTTGCGCTTTCGCTTGCGCTCCAGCGAACGCCCATGCTGAAGTCAAAGCCATTGCGCATCACACCACCAGCCTGCGTGGTGGGGAAGGTGCAGCCCGCGAACTGTGTGATCTGCTGCTAATAGCCTCAGGTCATTACGGTGACTTCGTAGCCGAGTTGCTGGGCGATCTGCCCCGCTAACCGCGATACGCTCCTATGGCTGCAGCCCAACGTTTCTCCCGTACCTTTGACCGTTTGACGATTTACCTGCCCATCATCTTGATGGCGCTTTTGGCGTTAGGTACCTATTGGCTGCTGCACACCACGCCGAAGCCTGGTGAGCCCGAGCACGAAAAACCCGCTACACATAATGCAGATTACTTTATGCGGCGGTTTTCGCTCAAAACATTTGACGCTCTAGGACAGCTTAAAACCGAATTGCAGGGCCAGGAAATTCGCCATTTTCCCGACACCGATACGCTAGAGATTGAACAGGTCTACCTGCGCTCTTACGATGAGGATGGCCACCTCACCACTGCCACCAGTGAGCGTGGACTGTCCAACGGTGACGGCTCAGAGGTGCAATTGATGGGCAACGCCGTGGTGGTGCGCGCAGGTTGGGTTAACAGCATGGGCAAACTCCAGGCACCGCTGGAAATTCGCAGCGATTTTCTGCACGCCATTACTGAAACCGAGCGCGTGAAAACCCATTTACCTGTGGTCATTACACGTGGGCTTGATAAGTTCACTGCTGACAGCATGGACTATGACAATCTCAATCGTCTAATGGATCTGAAGGGCCGCGTACATGGTGTTCTTACGCCCGTCAAGCCTTGATGCAGATCTAATTCGCCTCTGTTACATCACATACCCGATACCGATATACCCATATATTCATGTCCAAACTTGTTGTCATCACCGGTGCCTCGAGCGGATTGGGCCAAGCGTTGGCGCTGCGATTTTTCCAAGCAGGCTACCGGCTGGCGTTGGTTGCACGTCGGGTTTCAGAAATAGAAAGCTGGGCCATTGCAAACCAAATCGACGCTGCAAGCTATCAAATCTACAGTGCTGATGTATCCGACTCGAACGCCATGGTGGCTGTAGGCAACGACTGCCTCCAATCCCAAGGCGTACCCGATGTAGTGATTGCCAATGCGGGCATCAGTGTGGGCATTGACACCAGCTGTCGCGCTGACATTGACGTGATGGCCCGTGTGTTTGCCACCAACAATATCGGCATGATGGCGACCTTTCACCCCTTTGTGGAGGCTATGGTCGCACGCGCGGCAACAGGCACTGAGAGTACTTTGGTGGGTATTGGCAGCGTGGCTGGTATACGTGGATTGCCTGGCCATGGTGCTTACAGCGCGAGCAAGGCAGCTGCCATCACGTATTTGGAAAGTTTGCGCGGTGAAATGAGACCACTGGGTTTGCGGGTAGTGACGGTGTGCCCTGGCTATATCGATACGCCTCTGACACAAAAAAACAGCTACACGATGCCATTTTTGATGCGATCAGACGACTTTGCTGAAAAAGCGTTCCAAGCCATTGTTAAGGGGGTCAGCTACTGCGTTATTCCGTGGCAAATGGGCGTAGTTGCTAAGCTGCTGCGTTTGCTGCCAAATGTGCTGTATGACAAGATACTTGCAGGCAGGCCTCGCAAGCACCGAGATGGGGGGCACTAAACTAGGTAAACGCAGATGTGAGACTAGACTTTACCCGCCAACCTTGCGAAAGGCCGATGATTTACCAATGCAAAAAGGCTCCCGAGGGAGCCTTTTTGTGACCACACTGTAAGTATGATTACTTTTATCATTGGACTTTACAGCCCAAATGACGATCAGTAGCTAACGATTAATAACCGCCGCCGCCGGAACGACCACCGCCGCCACCGCCGTAACCACCACCGCCGCCGGAACGACCACCACCGCCGCCGCCGCCGCCAGCACCGCCGCCGCCGTACGGGCTACGGAAACCACCACCGCCGCCGCCGCCTTCACGGCCACCGCCGCCAGCACCGCCGCCGAAACCACCACCGCCACCGCCACCGCCGCCGAAGCCGCCGGTACGTGGAGGACGTGCCTCCATCGGACGTGCTTCGTTAACGACAACGCTACGGCCACCCAAAGAAGCACCGTTCATGCCGCCAATGGCAGCTTGTGCTTCTGGATCGCTAGCCATTTCGACAAAGCCGAAGCCCTTCGAACGACCGGTATCACGTTCCATCATTACTTTTGCGCTGGTGACTGCGCCAAATTGGCCAAAGGCCTGTTCCAAATCGCTATCGCGAACCGAGTACGGCAAATTGCCGACGTACAGTTTGTTGCCCATGAAGGGACTCCTATAAACACATGAGAAAAGCGATGGAGTCCCGAAAACGCATTCAACTAACCTGAGAGACGCGAAACTGACCTTAACACCGCAAACTTTACCTGAGCGTTGAAACCCAGATTGACAGATTATGCTTCATTTTTTATATGTTGGTGTAAAAATTCATAAGGAAGACGCAAAAACGTAAGCTAAGCCTTAATCTTCACGGTAGTTTCGCCATTCGCGCATGGCGTGTCGCATCGTCAAAACCTGACGTTCGAAAAGCGGACAGGCTTTGCAGGCAAGCATATGGAATCGCAGTGCAAAGCGGTTGGATACGTTCAAGGCGGTGTCTTCCCTGGCAATCAGCAGAGCAGCGACTTCTTTGCAAGTTCGGCGAAATATCATGGCGCTATCCGGTTCCCAAACCAGTTGAGCTCCAGGCATTCACGTAAACGCAAACGAGCCCGGTGCAGTTGAACATACAGGTTTGTCGCGCTGAGGTTCATTTCCTTACAGATCTCTTCGGTTGACAGTTCCAGCCACTCGCGCATCAAAAACACCCTCCCCAAGCTAGCGGGCAGCGCGTCAGCGCAGGCTTCGAGTATTTTGAGAAACTGTTGCGAGCGTAAATCCTGCTCAGGGTTGCCCCAGTCCGACGGCTTATTGATGAAATGTCCATCACTCTTGAACATCAATGCATCCAGTTCTTCTGAGCCATCGTCGCCGTCACTGGTGTCCATAGACACCTCACGCGAGCGAGAGCGTAGTTGGTCTATCACCTTGTGTTTAAGGATGCCGACAAGCCATGTTTTGAGTTGCGATTTGCTCTGAAACGCCTGCGGCTTACTTAGTGCCGCAAGTGTAGTTTCTGAAACGGCATCTTCAGCCCAGGAATCGTTTCGCAACTGCATGCGGGCAAAGCGCAGCAAGTAACCGCGATGGCTAGCGAGTTGCATTTCAAAGTCTGAAGCGGATGCGTTTGGCATGCGTCGGTGCGTCGTAGTTTTTAACCATCATCGCACAGCCAGATGTCAGGATAAACAGACGTAAAAACCTTTGAATTTCAAAACTTTTGCACACACGTGTAAGAAGTTGCTCGGTACACTGACCAATGCTCAACCAGTACCCTTGCTGGTGATGCTTATCTCTCAACCCATTCACCCTCTAGGAGTTTTTCATGAACCAACGTGCCCTTATTGCTGCTGCTGCCGCTACTGTGTTGTCTTCCATGCTGGTTGCCTTACCCGCTGCAGCACAAGAGAAAGAAAAATGCTTCGGTATTGTCAAGTCGGGTCAAAACGACTGCGCTAATCTCTCTGGCTCCCATTCTTGCGCTGGCCAGTCCAAGATGGACATGGGTGTTGATGAGTGGAAATATGTCGCTAAAGGTACTTGTGTCGGCATGAAAGGCATGACCGCTGACCAAGTCAAGATGAAGATGGACAAGAAAAGCTGATCACAGTTTTACTGCAAACTCAATGGTTGCTGAGCTCTTTTTCTCCAGCGTTAGCTTAGCCCCATGAGTGCTTTTCCTGGCGCCACTCTTGTTCCTACCATCTCTTCTGTTGGTGCAGGTGTAGGTTGGCGCCATCCCCATTACGCGGCCTTGATGGACACACGTCCCGCGCTGGGTTTCATCGAAGTGCATTCTGAAAATTTCTTTGGCGCAGGCGGTGCTGCTTTGGCAGTACTACAAGAAGCCCGTGCCCATTACCCACTTAGCTTGCACGGTGTAGGTTTGGGTTTGGGCTCTGCCATCGGCATTGACGACTGGCATCTTGGCCAGCTCGCTAAGCTGGTTGAACGCACTGAACCCTGGCTGGTAAGCGACCACGCCTGCTTCGCTAGAGGCCACTTGGCGCAAGGGCAGTCGACTCAGCCGATTCATGCTGCTGATTTACTCCCCATCCCTTTCACCAGCGAGGCGCTGGAAATACTTTGCACCAACGTGCAGCGGGTGCAAGACCGCTTACAACGGCCCATTGCCGTCGAAAACCTCTCTGCGTACATCCGTTGGCAGGGTGATGAAATGTCTGAGCCGCAATTCCTTGCCGCGTTAGCCCAGCGTACCGGGTGCAAGCTGCTGATCGACGTGAATAATATTTACGTCAACGCGTTAAATGATGCACCCCCCGAAAACCAAGATTTAAAAATCAAAACAGCTACAGCATTGCAGCATTGCAAACACTGGCTAAATGCAATACCACCCCAAGCCGTGGCCGAGCTGCATCTCGCCGGGCACACCGACTGTGGCGATATCGTCATTGACGACCATAGCCGCCGTGTGTGCGCCGAGGTCTGGTCGTTGTACAGCCACGCTGTCCAGTGCTTTGGCGCTGTTGCCACGTTAATCGAATGGGATACCGACATCCCACCATTGCAAGTCTTACTGGATGAAGCTGCCCGTGCCAACCAATTTTCCAACATTGCTATAGCCATGTCGAGGCAGCTATGACCCTGCGCCATAGTGCCACCCCTACGCTCGCATCTAGCCAGCAAGCCTTGCTGAGCACCCTATTTGCCGCAGGCCGTGGCGCTACCACTGTTGATGCTGAATTTATAGCTAACTATGCTTATGGGGATTGCACAAGAGGGCTAAACGCTTATAAAAGCAACGCCCATAGCCTCGCCGAGCGCAGTTTGGCGTCTGTGTATCCCGTGCTTGTCCAATTGTTGGGCGATGAGAGTTTTGCCGCTTTTGCCCGGGCTTTTTGGCATGCTTATCCGCCTCAGCGTGGCGATTTGGCCCACTGGGGAGGCGCGCTTGCTGACTTTACCGACGCCAGCTCGCAACTTGTCGATGTGCCCTACCTCGCCGATGTCGCCCGCGTGGAGTGGGCCTTGCACCAGGCCGCTACCGCCCCGGACGCCGATGCCGACTTGGCAACTTTGCACCACTTGATGGAGCAAGACCCGGCGGTTCTGCATCTGCGCTTGGCTCCCGGCCTAAAAGTGGTAGCTAGCGGCTGGCCTGTAGTCAGCCTTGTGAACGCCCACATCGACTCAGCCGGCCAAACGCCCAACCTGACTCGGGCCAGTGAGCGTTTGCAAAACGGTACTGCTGAAACGGCGCTGATCTGGCGACAAGGCTTCAAACCCCAAGTTCGGGAAGCCTTGACTGGTGAAGCCAGTTTTGTGATCGCACTACAAACTGGTCACCCGTTGGGCGAGGCCTTGAGCGTCGTTTGCTCCACCACTGACCCCGACACTTTCGACTTTGCCCTGTGGCTACCCCAAGCCGTGTCCACAGGCTTGCTACTGGCTGTGGACTGCTTGATTCCTGGCAGTTTCGGCTCCACCCTTTGATTTTTTCGGAGAACCTCCTTTATGTACCGTATTTCACCTCCTAACGCCTTACAAAAAAACCTGCAACGCGGCATCTCTCTCTGGAATCTGCTCAGCCGCGGCTTGGGCAGCCTGCAAGCACCCCTCAGCTTGGCAGCCCGGCTCTATGTTGCCCACGCATTTTGGCTCTCAGGCCTTACAAAACTCCAGGACTGGGGTACCACGCTGGCGTTGTTTGCTAACGAGTACCACGTGCCTTTGCTGCCCACGCCCGTAGCCGCAGTGATGGGAACTACAGGCGAGTTGGTGTTGCCCGTGTTGCTGGTTTTGGGCTTTGGTGGTCGCTTTGCCGCCTTGGGCTTGTCCGTGGTGAACGTAATCGCCGTCATAAGCTTGATGGATATCGCGCCTGCTGCTCTGCAACAGCATGTGCTCTGGGGCACCTTGCTGGTTGCACTGGCCGTGTTCGGTCCCGGTGCATGGTCGACAGAGCGCTGGGTTTGGCCTTGGGTGCAAGCCAAACTGCGCTAAAAATAAGGGACACTATGGCGCATGAGCCTGTCCCCAGAAATCGCCTCCCCAGAGATTGCTTTGCTGGCCGCGCGCTTCACCGAAATCCGCCACCACACCCTTGCTCTGGTCGAGGGCTTGAGCGCTGAGGACCGCATGGTGCAGCTCATGCCCGACGCCAGCCCCGTCAAATGGCATCTTGCCCACACCACCTGGTTCTTTGAGACTTTTGTGCTCGAACCCGCTGAATCGGCTCAGGCGACCGGCTTTACGCCTTTTGATGTGGCCTTTCGCATGCTGTCGCGCCCCAGTTTCCCGCAGGTGTTGGCCTATCGCCATGATGTAGAGGTGCGCATTCACCGCCCGCTCGGTGGCCACTCCTGCGGAGCACATTCGCAGCAGTTACCGCAATTTTTTCCCGCCCTCTGCACGCTGGCAATTCGCCGGTTTGCGGCTGGCACATAACCTGTAACTTTGTAACTCAAGGCGAATTCACCATGTCTTCTTTGCGCCATAACTTAGCTTTGGTGACGGCTTCCACGAGCCCGGACACGCCTGTGCCCCCACCCCACTTAACCACGCCGCAAGGTGATTTTGCCCACGATCTGATCGCCGCACTGTCTCACGCACCACACAGAATTTCGCCCAAATACTTTTACGACGCCCCTGGTTCCCAGCTGTTTGACCGCATTTGCACTCTGCCCGAGTACTACCCCACAATCACTGAGTTGGGAATC
The DNA here is from genome assembly GCA_043739385.1 of Betaproteobacteria bacterium. Lineage (GTDB taxonomy): Bacteria > Pseudomonadota > Gammaproteobacteria > Burkholderiales > Burkholderiaceae_C > Defluviibacillus. The sequence continues at coordinate 21,559 of JAYUED010000008.1, forward strand.
CTCCAGCGCCACGCTGCCGAGATGACAGCGCTAATGGGCCCTTCCGCTGAATTGGTGGAGTTCGGCGCAGGTTCTCTTCAGAAGGTGCGCCTGTTGCTCGACGCCATGGATTCCCCTGCCCGTTACGTGCCCATCGACATTTCCGGCGACCACTTGGCTGATGCTGCCCGCACGCTGGCACTCGACTACCCGCTGTTGCAAGTACAGCCGCTGGTGGCTGATTACACCGCTGCATTGACCTTGCCTGCCAAGCTGCACAGCGCTGGGCAGCGCATCGGTTTCTTCCCCGGCTCCACCATTGGTAACTTTACGCCCGATGAGGCATTGCGCTTCCTTCGCATGGCCGCTGACGTGCTGGAGGGTGGGGCACTGCTACTGGGTGCTGACCTCATCAAAGACCCCGCCACACTGCATGCTGCCTACAACGACGCGCAGGGCGTTACCGCGGCTTTCAACCTGAATTTATTGGCCCGTGCCAACCGTGAGTTGGGCGCTGACTTTGATCTCACTCAGTTTGCTCACAGTGCTTTTTATAACCCACCCCACCAGCGTATCGAGATGCACCTGATGGCGCGACAGCACCAAATTGTGCGTGTCTGTGGGCGCAGCTTTTCGCTGGCTGAAGGCTTCAGCCTGCATACCGAAAACTCGCATAAATTTACGCTAGATGGATTGCAGGCACTGGCCGTTGAAGCCGGTTTCACCCCTGGGCCGGTTTGGACAGACCCCGCCCGCCTCTTCAGCGTTCATTGGTTGCAAGCACCCACGCGGTAAAGACTTCCTAAAGACTTGAATACTTGTTTACCCACGCCTTAAAGGACTGTTTTATGAAAGCTATTTGGAAAAATACCGTGATTGCGCAAAGCGATGACACCGTTCTGGTCGAAGGCAATCACTACTTCCCCATGGCTTCGCTCAACCGCGACGTCATTGTCCACAGCAACCACCGCAGTACCTGTGCTTGGAAAGGCGAGGCCAGCTACTATTCGCTGTTGGTCGATGGTGAGCTGAACCAGGACGCTGTTTGGTTTTATGCCACCCCCAAGCCCGATGCCGAAATGGTGCGAGACCGCATTGCGTTTTGGAAGGGCGTACAAGTAGTTGCTTGACTGGCGTTTGTCCTAGTGGAATAAATGCACAAAAGCAGGCTTTCAAAAATAGTTTTCGGTTATTTTCATAATCGATGTAAGAAGTTCACTCCCTAGCATGACAAACTGAAACCAGTGCAGCACAAACAATTGTGTTGCATTGGCCTTCAACCCCTTCATTTCTAGGACGATTTCCATGAACACCACTTCCGTTAAAGCAGTAGCTTCTTTTGGCCTCACCGCCGCCATGCTCGCACTGTCCGCTGCCGCCTTCGCCGCTGACGCTCCCATGGGTGCGATGGGCAAGTCCATTGGCGCTAACGACCAAGTTCACTGCTACAAAGTTAACGACTGCAAAGGCACCGCTGATTGCAAAACAGCTGACCATAGCTGCAAAGGCATGAACACTTGCAAGGGTCAGGGCTTCAAGGCTTTGTCCGCTGGGCAGTGCCTGACCAAAGGTGGCACCATCTCCGACCTGTGACCTGACCCGTTACTTCAGTGAACGCCAGCGTCTCGCTGACTGCACCCAGTCCAGGTTTTGGGCTGGGATTGCGTACTCCACATTACCCTGATTTTTTAGCCCAAACCCAGCGTTTCACCGGACTGGACTGGCTGGAAATCATCACCGACAACTTCTTGGTCGACGGCGGTAAACCGCTGGTGATGTTGGAACGCATTCGCCGCGATTACCCCATGGCGATGCACGGCGTGGCGATGTCGCTGGGCGCACCTGGCGGCGCTGATGTTGCCTACTTGAAACGCGTCAAAGCGTTGGCTGACCGTGTGCAGCCGCTCTGGGTGTCTGACCACTTGTGTTGGATCGGCCCTGGCCCCGAGCAGCTTTACGATTTGTATCCCTTGCCCTATACCGACGAGGCTGCCCGCCACGTCATCCAAAGTATCAGACAAGCGCAAGACATCTTGCAACGCCGTTTGGTATTAGAAAACGTGTCCAGCTACATCGCCTTCAATACATCGGCGTGCAGCGAATGGCAATTTTTAAGCCATATTGCGCAAGAGGCGGACTGCCTTTTACTGGTGGACGTAAACAACATTTTTGTAAGCAGCGTGAACCACGGTTTTAACGCCTTGGACTATCTCGACGGTCTGCCCGCCAACCGTGTGCAGCAAATCCACCTCGCAGGTCATACCGACCGAGGTGACCATATCATCGACACACACGACCACCCGGTGGCCGCACCTGTCTGGCAGCTGTATCGCGAAGCGTGCCAGCGGTTCGGTGCTGTTGCCACCATGATCGAGCGCGACGACCATATTCCACCGTTGAATACCTTACTGGACGAATTGGCCGTGGCCCGTCGCACAGCCAACGAGGTGCTTTACGCCACTGCGCTGGTCAGCCCTAGTTCGTATGCATCAAGCCATGGAAAAGACCAAAACCAAAATCATAAGATTGGCTTGCAGTGCTCTACAGATGAGCACAGTGGGCTGTCAAAACTACAGCGAAACCTGTCCACCTACATTTTGAACCCTGCTGCCCTGCATGAAGCCACCCTGGCCCGTGCGTTGCTGCCTGAAAGCAAAGTGGATGCGGGCAGCGATTCGAATACTCCCGATACCAACGATACCAACCCGACAGGACAAGCCGCCCAGCGCCTAGGCATCTATCACCACGCCTACCGCGCCCGGATGGCGGAGGTACTGGCCGACAGCTTTGCCAAAATCAACCTCTACATGGGCAGCGACGCCTTCGAAGCCGAAGCCACCGCATTTGCAGTTGCCCATCCCCCCCTTACCCGTCGCCTAGGCCGATACGGCGCAGACCTGCCGAACTTTTTGGCAGAGCGCTACCCGCACAATCCCGAGTTGTTTGAATTAGCCCAGTTGGATTGGGATTTGCGCGAATGCTTTGACGGCCCCGATATCCCCGCGCTTGACGCCGCCAGTGCGGCCAGCGATGTGGCCCAAAGTTGGTTGACACGCAGTGCCCCGTTGCACCCTAGCGTGCGTCTCCGCAACCTCAGCACCAACGCTGTGCAACTCTGGAAAGCCATCGACGACGACCACGAGGTTCCCGCACCCGTCACGCTGGAGGTGCCACGCACCCTCTTGGTCTGGCGCAAAGGCTTGCAACCGCATTTCCAGACGCTGGACGCCGCCCCGGCACAGTTCATTGCCTGTTTATCCGAAGGCCAGTCCATCTGGCAAACCTGCGAAGCTTTGCCCGAACTTGCCGCGCCTGAAGCGCTGGGCAGCTGGCTCCAGGCTTGGTGGGCAGAAGGTTGGCTGCGCGCCGCAGAGTCTTAGAATTTTTGTTTTAATACTGCCCACCATAGTCAGCCACTTTGTCCCGCCATACGCTACGGTAATACACATTGCCTGTGAGCGCGCCAAGTGCGTCATCTGACTTCACGATGAACTCAATCCAGACTCGCGGACCATCAATGCGAAGGTACGAGTTGCCTGCGTTGCCGGGCAGTGCGCTGGAGTTCGGGAAGACCCCGAAGTCGGCCGCGCCGCCGATGCCAGGCGCGTAAGCGACGTAGGTGCTGGCCAGCGCGGTATCTGTCAGATAAACCCCGAGCAGGGCCTGAGCCACGTCGGCGGCCTGAGTGGCCACCCAAGCCTGAACAACGGCTTTCACGGCCGTCTGCTGCGCAGCAGTCAGCGTGCTGACCAAGACACCGCGCCCGGTAGTGCCCGTGGGGTAGGCAACGGTTTTGTACCGGGTGTCGCCCGAAATGGTGGGGCCCATCATCAAATCAGTCATTGTGGTTGCAAGCATGGCGGGACTGGTCGTGACCGTAGCCGTAGTGGTGCTACTTTGCAGGCTGGTCGCCAGCGCCGAGACTGCAAGCCGATGGCTTTCCATGGCTGCATGCGGGGTGCCGCTGGTGTTGGCTGTGCTTGCGGTGTTGTTCACGGTGTAGACACCGCCGCTACTGAATGTCCAGTTTGGGGGCTGCGCACCAATGAACATTGGCGTGGCGCTGGGCAGGCTGGTGTTGTAGGTGATGTTGTAGGTCAGCTGGTGGCCGGTCAGCTGTAGTGTCCAAGGTAGCGTGGCCGAGGGTTGGCCAATGAATGCGACGGAATACAGCGCTGCGCCTGCACCGGACAGCGGGTTGAGGCTGGCAACCGCATTGTCGGACAGGCGTATTTCGGACATCAACGTGGTTCCCGTGGTGCTCAGCGCTGCGGAAATCAGCGCGTCTGCTGCGCTTTGTTGCAGCACGGAGAGTGTTGCCGTGTTCAGCCGCAAGCCATGGCGTGCGCCGACACTATCGCTCCAGGCGCTGGCATTGCCCAAGTTGTTGGCAAACAGCACCGTGGCGCTGGACAACGACGAGCCGGCAACGATGGCCTGGCTTGTGTTCAGCGTGTTGATGAAGGCATTAGCCGCAGCTACCACTACGGCGGTATTGCTGTTGCTGCCGACAGGTGTAACCACCAAAGTGGCCACACTGCTGGCGACTGAGCCTATGCTGTTCGTCACTATCACGTAGTAATTGCCCGCATTCAGCGCCGCCACGGTAGTGACTGCATAGCTGGCATTGGTGGCTGACGGAATGGCGACGGCGTCTTTGAACCACTGGTAGGTGAGGTCAGTACCCGTCGCCTGAACTGCAAAGCTGGCCGCTGTACCAGCGGTCACGGTCAGCGATACCGGTGCTGCGGGGATGGCCGGTGCAATGGCTGTGGCGCTGATGGTTAACGTCACTGTGCTGCTGGTCACTGCCTTGGCCCCGTTGCGGCTACTGGATACCACCACGTAAAAACTGTCCACTGCTGTGGCTGCCGTGGTGCTGCTGGCAGTGTACGAAGAGCCGGTCGCGCCGACGATCACCGTGCTGTTGCGAAACCATTGGTAGGTCAAACCGACGCCTGTTGCCACCACCGACAAATTTGTACTTTTACCCGCTGTTACCGTGACCGACTGGGGTTGCACTGTGATAACCGGGTCAACGGTGATGGTCAGTGTGGCGGCGCTGCTGGTTACGCTGCCCAGCGAATTCGTCACGGTGACGGTGTAGCTACCAGCCGTTTGGGTTGCGTAAGTGCTGGCCGTGGCACCGGCTACCGCCGTTCCGTCCTTGAACCACTGGTAAGCCAACCCGCCCCCTGACGCTACCACGGTGAACACCGTGGGCTGGTCGCCAGTTGACGTAACGGCTATGGGCTGCGAGGTGATAGTCGGTAGAGTTGTTGCAGTTTTGGAGACTTCGCCGGGGCCGCATGCGCTCATAAGCAGGGTCGCACTCAGCGCCAATAAGGCAAAAAACGCAGGAACAGGCGAGGCAGCATCAGCATGGCAATCTACTTTCTATCGAATACAAAGGGCGCATTGCCCAGCTGCAGAGTATAGAAGTCGTACTTAAAGTCAGCCTCGACAAGGTTGCCAGAAAAGGCAAATTAAGGCCTTGTAAACGCTATACTGAATTGGCGCCGATTTGCCTCAGCTTGCGGGCGCTTGATAAATTCTGCTAAAAACCAGACTGACTCCCCTTGCGAGAACCTGGCTTCGTTTTTAGCGATGCCAGGTTTTTTTATGCACGCTTCTGCACACGCTCCTATGCTCGCCGTTATGTACGCCGTCCCACAGTTCATGTCCTTCGCTGCGCCGCTTGCCTTGCAAAGCGGTGCTTCTATTCGCGCCTATACGCTGGCCTATGAGACCTACGGCACACTGAATGCCGATAAGTCCAATGCCGTACTGGTCTGCCACGCGCTCAATGCCTCGCACCATGTAGCGGGCGTCTATGAAGGCCAGTCAAAGAGTGAGGGCTGGTGGGACAACATGATTGGCCCGGGCAAGCCATTGGACACGGATAAATTTTTCGTGATTGGCATCAACAACCTAGGTTCGTGCTTTGGCTCCACCGGCCCCATGCATGCCCACCCGGATACAGGCCGCATTTACGGTGCCGACTTTCCTGTGATGACGGTGGAAGACTGGGTTAACGCCCAAGCCCGGTTGCTCGATGAATTGGGCATTACCACGCTGGCCGCTGTGATGGGCGGTAGCTTGGGTGGTATGCAGGCCTTGAGCTGGACGTTGCAGTTTCCCGAGCGCGTGCGCCATGCCGTGGTCATCGCCAGCGCCCCCAACCTCACCGCCGAGAACATCGCCTTCAACGAGGTCGCCCGCCGTGCCATCGTCACCGACCCGGATTTCCACGGGGGTCATTTTTACGACCACAGCGTGATTCCCAAACGCGGCCTGCGCATCGCCCGCATGATTGGCCACATCACGTACCTGAGCGATGACGTGATGAACGAGAAGTTCGGTCGGCAGTTGCGGGATGGCGACGTGTACAAATACTCTACGCAAGATGTAGAGTTCCAGATCGAAAGTTACCTGCGCCACCAGGGCGACAAGTTCAGCGAAACCTTCGATGCCAACACGTACCTGCTCATCACCCGGGCGCTGGACTACTTCGACCCAGCACGCCGGCACAACGCCAGTCTGAGCGCTGCGTTGGCCACCGCGAAGGCCAAGTTCTTGCTCGTCAGCTTCACTACCGACTGGCGCTTTTCGCCCAAACGCAGCCGTGAAATCGTCAAAGCTCTGCTCGATAACCGCCGTGACGTGAGTTATGCCGAAATCGATGCGCCGCACGGTCACGATGCCTTTTTGCTCGATGACACCCGCTACATGGCCTTAGTTCGCTCTTATTTTGAGCGCATTGATACGGAGCTTAGCCAGACGATCAACCCCTCAACCATCGTGGCACCAGCGCCCAAGACCAGCCCCGCCCCGACGCACCACTCCATTGCCAACCTCGTGCCGCAAAAATCCCGCGTGCTCGATTTAGGCTGTGGCGATGGTCATCTACTGGCCCACTTGCAATCCCTCCGCGCCTGCGCCGGCTACGGCATCGAGATCAGCGACGCCCATGTGCTGGCCTGCGTGCAAGCGGGCGTAAACGTCATCCAGCTCAACCTAGAAGAAGGCCTCTCGTTGTTTGAAGACGCCTCGTTCGATGTGGTGCTGCAAGTAGATACCCTGCCCCATCTGCGCAACGCCGAAACCATGCTGCAAGAAACAGCCCGCGTCGGGCGCACCGGCATCGTCGCCTTCCCTAATTTCGCCCACTGGCCGAACCGCCTGAGCGTGTTGAAGGGCCGTATGCCCGTCACCAAGCGCCTGCCCTACCAGTGGTACGACACGCCGAATATCCGCGTGGGCACATTCAAGGATTTTGAAGCGCTGGCACAAAAGAACGGATTAAAGCTGCTGGACGCATTTGGGCTGCAAGACGGCACAGAGGTACGCTGGTTGCCGAATGCACGGGCGGGTACGGCGGTGTTTCGATTTACGCGGGTTTGAGTTTCGTTTGAGGTTCCTAAGGGAGTTTGTAATGTCACCCACCCCCCCCAAAAAACCCCCCACCACGCCCCTCGCCACACCGCTTACCTTTACTGAAGCGCTTAAATTCTGGTTCAAGCTCGGCCTCATCAGCTTTGGTGGCCCTGCTGGGCAAATCGCCATCATGCACCGCGTGCTGGTTGAGCAAAAGCGCTGGATCAGTGAAAAGCGCTTCCTGCACGCGCTCAACTACTGCATGTTGCTGCCCGGCCCCGAGGCGCAGCAGCTCGCTACCTACATCGGCTGGCTGCTGCACCGAACTTGGGGTGGCGTGGCGGCGGGGGTTTTGTTTGTACTGCCATCGCTGTTTATTTTGATCGCCTTGAGCTGGATTTACGTCGTCTTTGGCAGCGTGCCCTGGGTGGCAGGACTGCTTTACGGCATCAAACCTGCGGTGGCGGCACTGGTGGTGCAGGCGGTACACCGTATTGGCAGTAAAACTCTAAAGAAACCAACTAAGGCGCCAATCCTTTGGGCTATAGCGGCCATCAGTTTCGTGGCAATTTACGTGTTTTCCGTCCCCTTTCCAGCCATCGTTCTGGGCGCGGCACTCGCTGGTTGGTTGGGGTCTAAATGGGTTCCGAGGCAGTTCGCGGGTGGTGGCGCGCATGGCGCGGTGAAAGAAAGCTACGGCCCCGCGTTGATCGATGACGACACCCCCACGCCTGAACACGCCCGCTTCAAGCCTGCCCGGCTGGTGGCCGTGGTGGTGGTGGGCGCCGCGCTCTGGCTTGCCCCGATGGGCGCGTTGGTCGCATCGCATGGCTGGGACGCTACGCTGGCCCAAATGGGTTGGTTTTTCACCAAAGCCGCGTTGCTGACATTTGGCGGCGCGTATGCCGTGCTGCCTTATGTCTACCAAGGTGCGGTGGAGCAGTTTGGCTGGCTTACTGGCACGCAAATGATTGATGGCCTCGCCTTGGGCGAAACCACGCCTGGCCCGCTCATTATGGTGGTGGCTTTCGTGGGGTTTCTGGGAGGCTGGAGCAAGGAGGTACTGGGGCCAGACGCTTTGTTCTTGGGCGCAGCGCTAGCAGCCACGGTGGTGACGTGGTTCACGTTCTTGCCGTCGTTCGTATTCATTCTGGCTGGCGGGCCACTGGTCGAGGCTACCCACGGCAAGCTGCAATTCACCGCACCCCTTACCGCCATTACGGCAGCGGTGGTCGGTGTGATTGCCAGTCTCGCTTTGTTTTTCATAGCTAACATAGCATTACTGCCGGGCACTACTGCGGTATTCCCCCTGAATATCGATTGGGCAGCTTTAGCGCTGACTGTAGCGGCAGGTGTGGCGCTTATACGTTTCAAACGCGGCGTGATTTCTGTAATTGCCGCTTGTGCGCTCGCCGGGTTGGTGCTGCGGCTGGTTGGTTGGGCCTGAGGCCGAACCCGTCCGCCCTCTTTCGAAGCGGGTGTTATCCAGACGCTAAAGGCGTTTCATCGGAAAAACCCGAGTTGCAGCAGCCGTTTAAATTTGTATGATGACTTTACAAATTTAACGGCTGTAGCAGCGATTTTCACCATGCCCCAACCCGAACATCCCAGCATTTCTAATCTTGGCAACACCTTTGCCGACGCAAAGGTCGGGGTTGTTGGTCTGGGCGCGATGGGCAGTGGCATGGCCGCATCGCTACGCCGCCACGGCTGTAACGTCCACGTGTTCGACGTGCGCACCGAGGTGGCTCAAGCCTTTGCGAAGGAGGGCGGCGTGGTGTGTGCATCTCTGGCAGAGCTCGGTGCGTTGTGCCAAGTCATCGTTAGCGTTGTTGTTAACGCGGCACAAACAGAGAGCGTGCTGTTTGGCCCGAATGATGACGGCACCGGTTGTGCTGCCACCATGCCATCCGGCAGTGTGTTCGTGATGTGCTCTACCGTAGACCCGAACTGGTCGGTCGCGCTCGAAGCCCGTCTGGCCCAACTTGGCATTCTCTACATCGATGCCCCCATCTCTGGTGGGGCGGCTAAAGCAGCCAGTGGGCAGATGACGATGATGACGGCTGCCTCGCCTGCCGCCTACACCGCTGTGGGGCCGCTGCTCGACGCCATGGCGGCCAAGGTTTACCGCTTGGGGGATTCCGCTGGTTCGGGCAGCAAGGTCAAAATCATCAACCAGCTGCTGGCAGGTGTGCACATTGCCGCTGCTGCCGAGGCGATGGCGCTGGGTCTGCGCGAGGGCGTGGACGCGGCTGCGCTTTACGAGGTCATCACCCACAGTGCGGGCAACAGTTGGATGTTCGAGAACCGCATGGCGCATGTGCTGGCGGCAGATTACACGCCGCTGTCAGCAGTGGACATTTTCGTCAAAGATTTGGGGCTGGTACTCGACATGGCCCGCGCTAGCAAGTTCCCATTGCCGCTGTCCAGCACGGCACATCAGATGTTCATGCAAGCGTCTACAGCAGGCTTTGCAAGGGAAGATGACAGCGCCGTTATCAAGATTTTTCCTGGCATTGAGTTACCCAAAAAGCCCGTGCTGTAGCTCCGCGTATCCCGCAATGGGGGCTCCTTGTAAACCCTATAAAACGCGTTTCAGCATATGCTTCGCGGCTCCAAAATTTATATCTGGCCACCCCTTCCGACCCCTAACCACCTTTTAGGAGACTGCTTTGAAACTGAAAACTCTCGCTTTGTTGATGGCTACCGCAGGTCTGTCTGCCCTGTCCGTTTCGGCCCAGGCGCAAACTATTATCAAAATCGGTTACGCCGTGTCGGCGACCTCGCACTATGGCGTGGGCAGCACAGCGTTTTGTGACGAAGTGGAGAAGGGCACCCAAGGGCGCTACAAATGCCAGCAGTTTCCTAACAGTTCTTTGGGTGGGGAGCGCGAGATGATCGAGTCAGTACAGCTGGGTACGCTGGACGTGGTGAACACCTCCACCGGTCCGGTGGGTAACTTTGTGCCTGAAGTCAAGATCGTGGACATCCCCTTCTTGTTCCGTGACTACGACCACGCCCGAAAGGTGATGGACGGCCCTATTGGTCAGGATATCTTGACGAAATTTCCGGCCAAAGGTTTGGTCGCGCTCTCCTGGGTTGAGAACGGCTTTCGCCACATGACGAACAGCAAGCACCCCATCATCAAACCCTCTGATGCGGCCGGTTTGAAAATGCGCACCATGGAAAATAAAGTTCATATGGACGGCTACCGTGCCTTTGGTATCCTGCCTACGCCTATGGCCTTTCCCGAGGTGTTTGGCGCGTTGCAGCAGGGTACTGTGGACGGCCAGGAGAACCCCATACCGGTGATTTTGGCGTCCAAGTTTTCACAGGTCCAAAAATACTTGTCACTGACGGGGCATGTCTACTCACCAGCTCTGCTCATCACCTCGCCACGGGTGATGAACAAGCTCAGCGATGCCGATAAAAAGGTGTTCTATGAAGCGGCTAAAAAGGCCACAGTAGCCCAGCGTAAAAAAGTGAATGATGACGAGGCGACGGGTATTGCGCAGCTGGAAAAAGACGGTATGAGTGTTGTCACCAAGGTAGACGGCCAAGCTTTTCGCGATGCTTTGAAGCCGGTGTACGTGAGCTACTCCAAAGATTTTGGTGCTGAAAATATCAAAAAAATTCAAGATGTGAAATAAGCCAGCACGATATCCCCAGCAGCCTGCGCCCACCCTGTTAAAAGAAACTGTTATGCATGTCTTTGAGCATTACTTTATGGCCTTCAACCGATGGCTTCTGATTGGGATTTTGGCGGTCATGTCCGTCATCATCTTTGCCAACGTAGGTTTGCGTTATCTCACGAATGAATCCATCGTCTGGGCTGAAGAGGTGGCCCGGCATTTGATGATCTGGCTGACCTTTCTCGGCTGCGGCCCGGTGCTGCGTTACGGTGGGCACATTGCGGTTGAAAACCTGCAAGATGCCTTGCCCAAGGTGGCGGCGCAGGCAGTAAGGGCTGTGATTGCGCTGCTGCTGCTGGGCTTCTTTGGCTTCTTTGTGTGGTTTGGAATCGAGTACATGGACCGCACGCAGTATCAGCAAACACCCACCACGCAAATTTCCATGGCCTACATTTACGCCTCACTGCCGGTGGGCGCAGTCATGGCCATCGTGCATTTGATGCTGGTGATGCGCGGTTATGTGCTGCACCGCACTTTTGCGTCGGATGCCCACTTTGATGCCACAGCGAGTGCCTCCCTATGAGTGCGAGTGCGATGCTCTTGATTTCGGCCTGTATTTATCTGGCCATTGGCGTTCCGGTAGCGTTTGCGCTGGGCTTGTCCACCATCACAGCGTTGCTGGTATCTGGCAATTTTCCGATGTTGGTGTTGCTGAAAGAGACCTTCACTGGTATCGACAGCTTTCCACTCATGGCGGTGCCCTTTTTCATCTTGGCGGCAGAGCTGATGAGTGGTGGCTCGTTGACCGAGGTGTTGCTCAAGTTTGCAGGCCAGTTCGTCGGCCACAAGCGTGGCGGTCTGGGTTATACCAACGTGGTGGCGCTGACGTTCTTTTCCGGTATCTCTGGTTCCGCCTTGGCAGACGCCGCAGGCCCCGGTGCGATGATGATTCGCATGATGGACAAGGCTGGTTACGGCAGGCCTTATGCGGCGGCGCTCACCGCGTCTACCGCTATCGTCGGGCCCATCATTCCGCCCTCCATCATCATGATTATTTATGCGCTTGCTGACGACAACGTCTCGGTGGGGGCGCTGTTCGTGGCTGGGCTGATTCCGGGCTTGCTGATCGCGGTAGCGATGTGTTGTGTGAACTGGTATGTGTCTAAACAGCGCAACTACAAGGGCGATGGCCAACTGCCCACATGGCCCGAGATTGTGCGTACCACTTGGCGCGCGCTGCCGGCGGTGCTGCTGCCAGTGCTGATTTTGGGTGGGATGCGTGCTGGTTGGTTCACGCCCACCGAGGCTTCGGTAGTCGCGGTGTTCTACGCGCTGTTCTGCGGCAAATACATCTACCGCACGCTGGAATGGAAGGCCGTGCCTGACATCCTTTCGCGCTCAGCATTATTGACAGCCTCGGTTCTCATCATCATTGGCCTGTCCGCTTCATTCGCGTGGGTGCTGACGATTGAAAACGTGCCGCAAAACGTGGCGAACTGGATCGTTTCCATGCACCTTAATGCCTGGACGTTCCTGATCGTCGTCAACGTGTTTTTATTGCTGTTTGGCATTTTCATCGAGCCACTGCCTGGTGTGATGGTGCTGGTGCCGATCCTCGCCCCTGTGGCTGCCAAGTTGGGTGTGGACCCAATTCATTTTGCGATGGTGGTCATCTACAACCTTACGCTGGGGATGATCACGCCACCAGTGGGCGGGCTGCTGTTTGTTACGTCCAACGTGTCCAAGGTGCCGCTTTCCGAGTTGACGCGTGAACTCGTCCCTTTTCTGTGGGCGCATGGCGCGGTGCTGATGCTGTTGACCTTCATGCCCGCTTTGAGCAACTGGCTGCCCCATGTGATGGGCTTCAAGTAACTTAAAACTCACTTAAAACGAGGTACACATGCTCAAACTGGGTTGCATTGCCGACGACTTTACTGGGGCCACCGACCTCGCTAACAATTTGGTGCGCGCGGGGATGCGGGTGGTACAGACCATTGGAGTGCCTGCTGCCCCATGGGGTGAGCCGTTTAGTGGGAACGTGGATGCGGTGGTGGTGGCGCTCAAGTCCCGCACCATCGCTCCTGCTGATGCTGTGCGCCAGTCGCTGGAGGCTTTGGCGTGGCTTAAAGCCGCAGGGGCTGCACAGATTTACTTCAAATACTGCTCCACCTTTGACAGCACCGCGCAAGGCAATATCGGCCCTGTAATGGAGGCGCTGATGGACGCTTTGGATACTGATTTCACCATCGCGACCCCAGCTTTCCCCGACAACAACCGTACCGTATTCAAGGGCTACCTGTTTGCTGGCGATGGCTTGCTGAACGAGAGCGGCATGCAAAACCACCCGCTCACGCCCATGGTCGACGCCAACCTGGTGCGGGTACTGCAAGCGCAATGCGGGCGTGAGGTCGGTCTGATCGACTACCGCACCGTCGCTCTGGGCACCGAGGCTATTACTGAACGCATCGCGCAGCTGAAGACGCGAGGTGTGGGTATTGCCATCGTAGACGCCATTTCTAACGACGACCTGATACGCCTCGGCCCTGCGCTCAAATCCCTACCGTTGGTGACCGCAGGTTCCGGTGTGGCCATCGGTTTGCCGCAAAACTTCGGTATCGCACCGACGTCGCAGTCAAGCCAATTGCCTGCAGCACGCGGCTGGCAGGCTGTGGTTTCAGGCAGTTGCTCGCTGGCTACCAACCGACAGGTTCAGGCCTTTATCGCAGCCAAGCGGCCCGCGTGGGCACTCGATCCACTGAACATCGCCCGCCAAGAAGCTGCAGGCGTGAATGTGGTGGCCGAGGTTTTAGCTTGGGCGGCGCCACTGTTACCCCAAGGGCCGGTGCTGGTGTACGCCACAGCGGACGCCCAGTCGGTGAAAGCCGTTCAAGTCCAGTTGGGTGTAGACGAGGCTGGCGCATTGGTTGAGCGCACGTTGGCTGCTATTGCGGGTGCGTTGGTGGCTTCTGGCGTGGGGCAATTGATCGTTGCAGGTGGAGAGACTTCGGGTGCATGCGTGCAAGCGCTGGGTATCACCCAGTTGCAGATTGGCCCGCAGATTGACCCCGGTGTACCGTGGTGCCATGCGCACAGCGCAGCGGCGGGGCAAGGGATTCAGGGTGTTCACCTTGCGCTCAAATCTGGCAATTTTGGGGGTGATGACTTCTTTACTAAAGCCTTTACTCAGCTGGGCTGACCTAGGGCAAGGGACATGACCGACATGACAGAATCTCAAGCCCGTGACGAAATTTGCCGTATCGGCCATAGCCTGTTTGCGCGAGGCTATGTCCACGCCACTGCAGGCAACATCAGCATTCGCTTGGACGAGGAATACGGCGGGGGCTACCTCATCACACCAACCGATGCCTGCCTGGGTTTTCTCGACCCCGCACGGTTGGCCCGGCTAGACGCGCAGCTGAACCTCCTCAGTGGCGATGAAGCCAGTAAAACTATAGCACTCCATCAAGGTATATACAGGACATCAAGGCTATTTGACTCAAAAACTTGCTGCGTCATTCATACCCACAGCACTCACTGCGTGCAATTGAGCCTGCACCCCAACGCCACCGAGCTGCTGCCCGCCCTCACCCCCTACTTCGTCATGAAAGTAGGCCACGTCCCACTTATCCCCTACTACCGTCCTGGTGCGCCCCAAGCCGCCGAGGTCGTCGCTCAGACCATCACCCACTACGGTGAGCGCGGCACGCCCTTGCGCGCCGTGATGCTGACACGCCTAGGTCCCAACGTCTGGCACGACAGCCCCGCTGCGGCGATGGCAACGCTGGAAGAGCTGGAGGAAACGGCTCGTTTGGCCTGCCAAATCCGTGCATCAGGCACCACGTTTCCCGAACCATTAGCCCCACACCATATTCAGGAACTGCGCGATACTTTTGGCGCACGCTGGTGATGCGCCCAACACCACAATGCGCCACTGCAAGCCATGCGGTTGCCCTTCTTTTGAACTGATACCGACACGACACCACCATGCCTAAATTTGCCGCCAACCTGTCGATGATGTACACCGACATGCCTTTCCTTGATCGCTTTGACGCCGCTGCCAAAGATGGCTTCAAAGCCGTGGAATATCTCTTCCCCTACGCATTTGCAAAAGAAGAACTGGCCGCCCGCCTTCAGGCTAACGGTCTGCAACAGGTGCTGTTCAACGCCCCCCCTGGCGGCACGGATGCGGCGTCCATCACCCACGCCTGGGACACCACAGGCAGGCGTGGTACCGCCTGCCTGCCCGGTCTGGAAGCTGAATTCCGTGCCGGTGTGGTGCTGGCGCTCGACTATGCCCAAGCCCTGAACTGCCCCCGTATCCACCTGATGGCGGGTCTCATCCCTCAAGGTTCAGAACGCGAAGCCGTGCAGCCCACCTATCTCGCTAACCTGCGCTGGGCCGCCGCTGAGGCTGCCAAACAGGGATTAGATGTACTCATTGAGCCTATCAACACCCGCGACATCCCACGTTTTTTCCTGAACCGCCAAGACCATGCGCACGAAATAATCGATATGGTGGGAGCGCCTAATTTGAAAGTGCAGATGGATCTGTACCACTGCCAAATCGTCGAGGGCGATGTGGCCATGAAAATCCGCCAGTACCTGCCCACTGGGCGTGTCGGTCATTTCCAGATTGCCGGTGTGCCCGAGCGGCATGAACCCGATGTGGGTGAGGTGAACTACCCGTATTTGCTTCAGGTCATCGACGAAGTAGCCAAAGCAACCGGTTGGGAGGGCTGGGTAGGGTGCGAATACCGGCCACGGCTAGGCGCTCAGGCGGGCGGAACAACGGCCGGGTTGGGATGGATGAGCGCTTAACTACGGCGTTTGTTACCGTTATTTACGCGACTCACGTTACTTACGTTACTCATGCCTCCCCATGCAACAACCCCATAAACCGCTCCGTCACTGCATTCACTGGCCTGTCGCAGTGAAGCAGACTGCCCCACGCCGTTAGGGACGGTCTGAACAACTCAAGTACAAGCGTACTTGCAGGTTGCTATATTTTGCATCGTGAATTAAAGCGGCAGAGTCATTGAGTTCACTGACCCTTTGCCGCGTGCAGGAGCCGTATTCTTCTTCAATTCCCGGTAGTGCACCTTGGTGATCCCTTGGTAACCGGTGTCCCCGAAGGCGTCGACTTCCTGGCCGTGCCGCAGGCTGTTGCCCTCGGTGACGTCGCCCACATGACCCGATGTGCACCAGACCCGAATCCGCATCCACCCCAATGTGGGCTTTCATACCGAAGGGCCATTGGCGGCCCTTCTTGCTGGAATGCATCACCGGGTCGCGTGCTCTGTCTTTGTTCTTCGTGGAGCTGGGCGTGGGGATCCGCGTGGCGTCCACGGCCGTGCCTGCCTTGAGCAGCAAGCCGCGCTCGCTGAGCAGCGCATTGACCACTACCAGGACTGCTCGGCCAGCTCGTGGCGCTCCAGACGGTAACGTCCCCTTTGGTTCACCGACCCACCTTATGGTTTTTGAGTGACCGGGAAGGCCATCAAACCGCCAATCATGTGTTTTTCTACAGCCTGCTTACTGGTAAATTGACCGCTTCCGCTGCCTGGGTGAACGAGCCCAATCGCCTGGCGTTTGCGCCAAAGGAAACCTTGCTCTACGTGTCGGATACCTCGTCTGCTCTGCTGCAGATCGACGACGTGTGTGTGTCCGCAGTCGCTGCGCTTGGCTGATGGCCCCGGAGCCTTGCAAATGAAGGTGAGCTTCGTTGAATATATGGCAGCGAAGTGGTGCTTATGGGGCAACTCGCGGGCAGTGCAGAGGCGCCTCCATCATGTGGTGCCCGGCCACCGCACCGCTTCGCTCCACCAGACTGTAGTGCTGGATATTGATCTTGCTGCCCTACACCTGTTTGACAAAGCGACGGACCTGCATGTGTGAAATTGTGTAAAAACGTGTGTTAATGTTAATGTTAATGTGCGTTTTTTGACAGTTTGAAGGAGACAGCCATGAAGAGAAGAACATTGATCCAATCCGCCGGGGGCAGTGCCATTGGGCTTATCAGTGTTGGCCTGCCCTTGGTGGGTATGGCACAAGACCGCTTCGCCAAGTACAAAGGCCAAACCGTGGTGATGAGCATCCCAGCTTATGCGCACTACGACGCGATGCTTAAGCTGTTGCCAGAGTTCACCATGCAAACCGGAATCAAAGTCGAATTTGACAAGCTGTCCATTCCGCATATGAAGGTCAAGCAGCTGCTGGAGATGGCCAAGCCCCAGGGCGAATACGACTTAGCGTGTTACGTGGTGACGTGGAAGAGCGAATACGTCAAAAAGAATCTGATCCGCGAGTTGGAGCCGTTCTTTAAAAACCCGGCACTGGTCGACCCGGATTACGACTTCAAAGACGTGGTGCCCCGCTACGTCGAAAACATTGGCTTGGTGGGTGGGCCCAAAGGCTACCTTGCAGGCCCCGGTGCTAGGCTTTACGGGATGCCCTACGGCGCAGAAACCTCTGTTCTGGCTTACCGCCGCGATGTATTTTCCAAGCTCAACTTGAAAGCGCCGGAGCTGTACACCGATCTGGAAAAACTTTTGCCTGTGCTGAAAGAAAAATCTGGCATTGGCGCTATGACCTCGCGTGGCCAAGCCGGTCACCAGTGCGTTCACGCGTGGTTACTGCACTTGAACCCATTGGGCGGCAAGGTATTTGACGACAAGTGGAAGCCTGTTTTCAACAACGACATCGGCGTAAAAGCGCTCAAAATCTTGAAGCTTATTTCGGACACTGGCCCAGCCGGTATATCCGGCTTCACCCAGGGCGACATGATGAACTCGTTCCTTCAAGGTCAATCAGCTATGTACCTGGATTCGACCTTGGTTTTTGGGCAGGTCAACGACCCGGTCAAATCGAAAATTGCTGGTCTGGTCAGCTATGTGATTCATCCCAAAGGCAGCCGCTACGCATCGCAATCGGGCGGGCTCGGTTTGGCGATTCCCAAGAATGCCAAGAACCCCGATGCAGCGTTTTTGCTGATGCAATGGCTGACCAGCAAAACGCAGGACAAAGCCGTCTGCCGTGCCGGTGGCGTGCCCACCCGAAACTCCACAATAAAGGACGCCGATATGGTTCGCCTCTACCCTGAGTTCATAACTCTGCGCCAGCAGCTGGAATACGCTAACCCCGATTGGCGTCCGATCATTGCCGAGTGGGACGAAATCAACATTAATGTCCTGGGTGTGGCGGTGTCGGAAGCCTTGACCGGCAAAAAGACCCCTGAGGAAGCGCTGAACGGCATAGTGCCCAAGGTGACGGAAATCATGCAGCGAGGCGGCTACTACAAGACCTGAAGCCACCATAGCGTTGTTTAATCCAGCGCGGTAATGTTTACGGCATTATTTCATTCACTATAAAAATAGTAGCTTCATACGAAGCATAGATATGGGAATGACGCTCATTTTATCGAATTTTTCATTCGAACGCCCTCTTGAGTTCCTCTGGTCTACTTGGATCCTGCTGCTGTAGGCCTTGCAACTTGGCTTTTACGGCGGGAGCATGGGCATGCCCTGGAGTGACGTCAAATG
This sequence comes from Betaproteobacteria bacterium, assembly GCA_043739385.1. Taxonomy (GTDB): domain Bacteria; phylum Pseudomonadota; class Gammaproteobacteria; order Burkholderiales; family Burkholderiaceae_C; genus Defluviibacillus. The sequence continues at coordinate 40,085 of JAYUED010000008.1, forward strand.
GGTGGGGTAGCGATGAGGCCGCGCTACTCAACGGCTGTCTAGCCCTTCAAGCGCAAACACCGGCAGATCGGCCCGCCGACTCAGCCAGATACCACCGCCCAGTTCGGTGAAGCCGTTGGACAAACCCTTTCGGTACAACTGCGCGGGGTGCTGGAACAGCCTGGGGTCGGTCAGTGTTTCGTCTACCAGATCTTTCTCCCAGTCCTCGCGTGCGATGGCTTCGACGTACAAAGCACCGGTGCACAGGCGTGCGAGATTGCGCATGGCTAACTTGGCGTCCTCGGCGCTCAGGTAGGGTAATACCCCCTGACAAATGACCAAGTCAAACGGTGCCTTCGTGGGGTAGTTGACCACCGAACCGCGCTCCCAGCCGAAGCGCTCGCACAGGTATTCGCTGTACTCCACGCCGTGAAAGCTCGCTTGCGGGTAGTGCCGGGCGATCAGGTCGCGCCACAGGCCTATGCCGCATCCCACGTCCAGCACACGCCGCACCGGCACGCGCAGGTACTTCAGGTAGCTGCACACAAAGGTACCCAGCCGATCGACGTGCCCTGGATCGGCAACACTGGTTTTTTTGTCGAAATAGAAGCGCTGGTAATACGCCTCGTCGAACACATCCTTACTTGCAGATGTCATTTAACGTGTCTGAGCTTGTAACGGGCGATGCACACACAACCATAGCTCACCCTAGGGGGCAGGCCGGTGCAGCGCGCAAATCTTGTTACCGTCAGGGTCACGCAGATACGCCAAGTAGAGCTTGCCTGTTGGGCCTTCGCGAAACCCCGGTGGATCTTCGCAAGTAGTGCCACCGTTGGCAGCACCTGCTGCATGGAATGCGTCACCTTGCGCTGGGGATGTCACGGTAAACCCGAGGGTGCTGCCATTGCCGTGCGAAGCGGGTTCGCCATTGATGGGGGTGGAGATTCCGAAAGTCCCCGTCGGGCTGCGGTAGAAATACCGGTTCTTGTTGGCTAGCCCTGGAGCGATACCCAGCGTGCCGAGCAACGCATCGTAAAACCTCCTGGAAACCTCAAGATCGCTGACACCGAGTATGACGTGACTGAACATAGTTTTCTCCGTTGATGCCCGTTGATGGGCGATTTATGGGTGAGCCAATTTGGGGCCAGTTAGTTGCCGAAATAGGAACGCTAGAATGGTACGCGAAGCCCTTGCGGCATCTCGAAAAAAGGGTTTCCGCCCGGGAAATACGGCTCAAAAAATGATGTGTATTTTTTGAAATACATATCCAACCTGGGCTGTAGCCCAAGTGAAATAAGCACAAATAGCTATTAAATTGCAAGCAAGCTTTTCCAGCATGGCTCAACTTGGCTTCGGCACAAAGCCAATTACCAGCCCATCGCTGGTCACCGTAATGCTGCCTAGCTGCAACCCCAAGCCATCGGGCAGCACGAGGTCTTGCGCTTGCATGCGGTGCACCACCACCTCCAGCAGCGTACGCTCGGCCAGGACGGGGCCATAGGCATTAAGCAACGCCATGGCGCCAGGCGGTAGGGTGGGGAACTGCAGGCGTTTAAAGCGCACCTGGTGCGCACGCACTGTTCGGTCCGTGGCCTCGTATCGCAGCGCAAACTCTACGTCCAGCGTGCCCTGGTGGCTGTGATGCAGCGCGGGGCCTGCGGCGTCTACCACCGCCTCGGCGCCGAGGCGGTTTTGCGCGGGCAGCAGGCGCAACTGCGGCACCTGCACATCCAGATTCAGTAGCCCTGGCACCGGGTAGCGCAGCGGAAAGCGCTGCGCTACGGCCCGCTGCAACTGAGCAGCCGATACCTTGTAATGTGGCTGCGCTTGGGGCTGGTCTTCAGGCTCTGGTGCGGAAGATTGTGCCCAGGCCAGACGCGCCATAGGCAGGCACAGGGTGATGGGGAAGAAGAGGCGGCGGCGCATGAGGGAGGTCCTTGGATGGCGGTATTTTCCCCGTTCATGCGCCCAGTTCAATGATCGCCGCCAGCGTCACATCCTCAGGTGCTTCGTAGTCTGCGACTACCCAGGCACGTTTTTGGTGCTGCGATCCCTCTCTAAGCAGTGCCAGTACAAACCTGATTGACGGTTTGTCCAGCGCCGAAAACGGTTCGTCCAGCAGGGTCACGGTGGCCCCTGACGCAAATGCTGCCGCCAGCCAGACTTTGCGCTTAGAGCCGGTGGAGAGCATGTACAACGGCTTTTCCAAATGGGGCGTCAGCCCCAGGCCTTCCGCCAGTTCGGTGGCACGCTGTGCGTCAAACTGGGGATAACGGCGGGGCAGGGACTGAAAGTAGTCTGCGGATGAGGTCTGTTCCCATGCCTGAGAGCGCGGGTCAGCCCAAAAAACCTGCTGTTGGTAGGTGCTCAATGAGGTTTTCAAGGGTACGCCGTTGAGTTGAAAATCGCCCGACTGCGCGGGCAATTCGCCTGCAAATAAGCGCAGCAGTGTGGTTTTGCCACAGGCCTCGTCGCCGCTCACCAGCGTGATGCCGGGTGGTATGCGCAGGGAGAGGTGTGAGAACAGTTCTCGCTGAGGGGTGCTGAAGCACAGGTGCTCGACTTGCAAGAGGGTAGGTGAGAGCGCTTCGATGGTGTGATCCTTTGTGGATTGCTCAAGGCGGAGTCAGTTCAAATTTTTTGAACTGACTGGACAAATAAAGTGAACTTCTCTGGCAATCGTTTCACTAAACTGCCAATTGAAATAACTGTTGAAATAACTGTTTTTCATGCACTGTCGCACAAGCCCAAACTCTATGTCATCACCTACAACTTCATTCAATAGCCCAGCTCGATATTCCAGTGTGGCCATCGTCTTGCATTGGGTGTTGGCGTTAGGTCTGATCGGTATGTTGGTGGTGGGTACCTACATGGCGGATTTGCCGTTTTCACCTGCCAGGCTCAAACTGTACAACTGGCACAAATGGGCTGGCATAACGATTTTGACGCTGTCTGTGCTGCGTTTGCTGTGGCGCGTCACGCACAAGCCGCCACCGTTACCTGTTGCCATCACAAATGCTGTGCCTGTGTGGCAGCATTGGGCACATCATGGCACCCACATTGCTTTATATGCTCTGTTTTTTACAGTTCCCTTGATTGGCTGGGCGTACAGCTCCGCGGCAGGTTTTCCAATTGTGGTTTTTGGCGTGTTGCCTTTGCCGGACTTGCTGGCTGTAGACAAAGATTTGGCTGTCCTCATCAAACCGTTTCACCGTGTTGCGGCTTGGGCGCTGGCGGGATTGATCGTCTTGCATGTGGCGGCCGCCCTGAAACACCAGCTTATAGACCGCGATGGCTTGGTTAACCGTATGCTGTTTCGCAAACCTTGATTTAACGAAAGAAATTGATGAAATTGTTGATGAAACTGTCTGCTATGGCCCTACTTTCTGTGGGTACGATCAGCGCCTATGCCCAACAAAAACTGGTGCCCGCTCAAAGCGAAATTATCTTTGTCAGCAAACAAATGGGCGTACCGGTGGAAGGGCGTTTCAAGAAATTTGATGCACAAATCAGCTTTGACGGCGCCAAGCTGGATGCCAGCAAAGTCAACTTCACAGTAGATATCGCCAGCGCCACTTTGGGTGTGCCCGAGTCCGATGCCGAGCTTCCCAAGGCGACTTGGTTCAACACCGCTAAATTCCCACAAGCGACCTTCGTGTCCAGCAGTTTCAAAGCGCTCGGCGGCGGCAAGTACGACGTGGCTGGCAAACTCAGCATCAAAGGCCAAGTGCGTGACGTGGTGGTGCCCGTGGCCATGGTGCAAGCTGGTGCTGTAACGACCGCCACTGGCGTGCTGTCGATGAAGCGCCTGGCGTTCAAAATTGGCGAAGGTGAATGGGCTGATACGTCGATGGTGGCTGACGACGTGCAAGTCAAATTCAAATTCGCCTTGAGTGGCGTTGGCAAGCTGTAAGCCTACTTGCTTCCCATTCTCGGCTCCCAACTCGCTATTTCCTGTTATTTCGTTTTCCCCTGTCCTGCAACTACCAAAAAACTCCTGAAAGAAATCATGCGCAAAACCTTGCTCGCTCTCGCTGCTGTAGCCACCCTGTCCGCAGGCGTCGCTCAAGCCCAATCCGCAACCTATGCGATCGACCCGACCCACACTTTTGTCACGTTCGAGATCGATCACATGGGCGCTTCCACTAACCGGGGCCGTTTTGACAAGAAAGAAGGCACGGTTCAGCTGGACAAAGCGGGCAAGTCCGGTAAGGTTGAATTGACTATTGACGCGACATCGCTGTCCACTGGCACGGCTGCGTTTGACAAGCACCTGCAAAGTGCCGATTTCTTCAATGTGGCCCAATTCCCCACGCTGAAGTTTGTGGGCGATAAGTTCAGCTTTAACGGTGACAAAGTGTCTGAAGTGGCCGGTACGCTGACGCTCTTAGGCAAAACCATGCCCGTCACGCTCAAGGCTAACAAGTTCAATTGCTACGAAAACGCCCGTATCAAGCGCGAAGTTTGCGGTGGTGACTTCGAGACCACCATCCAGCGCAGCCAATGGGGCATGACCTGGGGTGCTAACTATGGCTTCTCGGATTCCGTGAAACTCGTTGTTCAAGTCGAAGCCATCAAACAACAGTAATTCCGATTACTGCGATTACTGCGGTAATCGCTTTGCTCTCAGCCCTGAAGCTGCTCTGGCACTCAGGGCTTGACCGGGATCACCGTGCCCGCAGGCATCGCGACGGCGGTGACGCTGTTTTGCGGTGAGCCTTCAATCACCCGGTCAGAGTAGGTCAGGTAGACCAGCGTATTGCGCTTACTGTCCACCATGCGCACCACCCGCAGTCTTTTGAAGACCAAAGAGATGCGTTCGCTGAACATCTCTTCTTGTTTGTCCAGCGGCTTCTCACCAAAGTGGATGGGCCCGGTCTGACGGCAGGCAATCGACGCTTCTGCCTTGTCTTCTGCCAAACCCAAAGCCCCCTTCAGTCCGCCCGTCTTGGCGCGCGACACATAGCACGTCACCCCGCCCACCTTGGGGTCGTCATAGGCTTCCACCACGATTTTGTGGTCAGGGCCGATGAGTTTGAATGCCGTATCGACAGCACCAATTTCTTCGCTGCTGGCCAAGCCGCAGGCGCACACCATTAACGTGGGGATAAAGGCGAGGAGCAGAGTAAGTTTTTTCATGGGGTACCTGAAGGGTCAGTTGACGACGTTAAATAATGACATTAAATGCTATGAAAAAAATAGCTTATGACGCTTATTTATATTGAGCTTCAAGACGATTTGATTCAATTTTTAAAACCGCGTACCTACCGAGAAGCGCCACATGTTTTGCGGTGTGAAGTTGACTTTGGGATCGTAGGCTAGCCGCGCAAAATAACGGGGCCAATCGTAGGTGACAGCAAGGCCGGTTCGGGCGATGGGCGTACCTGCTACCAGGCCTTTTTTGTACAACCCGTCCAACGTCAGTCGCTGGCCCTCGGACAACGGCGTGCGGTAGACCAGATGTACATGCTGCTCGTCCGGGTTTTGCCGGTTGTCGCGCACCACTTGCAAGGCCAAAGAGCGTGCACTGTTCCAGCGGTAGCCGCCAGAGAGCATCCAGGCGTCGTTGGGGTCGAAATTCAGGTTCACATAATTGCGCAAATTGGTGCGTCCCAAGCCCACACCGGCAAACCAGGTGTCGCCTGTTTCTAGGCCAAGGCTGCCGCCCCAAAATCCGCCCGATGCCGCTTGCAGCGAGGGACTGATGCGCACCCCGCCTAAAACGTCCAGGGTATAGGTGCTGTCCCAGCCGCCACGGGTTTGCGATAGCGCCAAGTCGGGTGAGCGGAATACGCCCAGCCACAGGTCGCCGATGGCGCCGGTGTAACGCAAATTCACGTCCAAACCTTTGGCCACTGGAGCGCCGCCGCCTGACAGCTGGTAAAGACCTGTAGTGAGTTTGAAGGGCGTTGGCTTAGGAGCGTCTACGGCATGCGCTTCGTCCGATTGCCCGCATGCGGCGCTTGCAAAGCAAGTAATAGCACTGGCGATAGCCCAGTTACAACGACGTTGGAAAGCGGTTATTTTCATGCAAATGACTATAAGCGAACGAACGGCTACCTCGCCCTAACCTCGGTGTGTGCGCCGTCAAACAACAGACGGGATAATGTGCTTTAGTTCGTGAACGCTAGTCCCTACATGTTGATGCGCCTTATCTTCACTGTCCCCATCTTTCTTGTGCCAATTAGAGCTCTGCCATGCTGATCCTTGGCTGCATTGCTGACGACTATGCTGGCGGTCTTGAGCTGGCCAACAACCTGGTTGCGGCTGGCATGCGGGTGACGCAAATTTTGGGTGTGCCTCGCACGCCCTTGGATGAATCGGTTGATGCTGTGGTGATCTCGCTCAAGTCGCGTTATGCGCCTCCAGGGGATGCCGTTGTGAGCGTTTTGGACGCTATGTTGTGGCTTAAAACGCAGGGCACCAGCCAAATTTACTTTTGCTTTAGCCCCACGTTCGACAGCGTGTTTACAGGCGATGAGCCGCACACACGTGGCAACATTGGCCCCGTGATCGACGCGCTGATTGAAGCTCTGGGGATTGATTTCACCGCTGTGGTGCCCGCTTTTCCCGATAAAGACTGTACGCTGATCAAAGGCCATTTGTTTGTCGGCCAGACCCTGCTCAGTGAGAGCACTATGCACCAGCATCCGCAAACGCCAATGACGGACTCTAACGCTCTGCGTGTATTGAAAGCGCAGTCCCGGTACAACGTGGGTTTAATTGATCTGGCGCAGGTGAGCGATAGCAGTATCGCCATCCAGGAGCGCATGGTTGAGCTGCGCTTGAAGCACGTCGAGATGGCGCTCATTGATGCCACCAACACCGAGGATTTAATGCGTATCGCTGTGGCGGTTAGCACCATGCCATTGCTGTCAGGTAGCCCGGGTTTAGGCCTGTGCTTACCGCAAAATTTTGATTTTGAGCCAAACCCTTTGGCAAGTCTGTTACCCGCTGCCAGTGGCCGAAGGGCTGTGTTGTGCGGCAGTTGCTCAGATACAAGCAAGCGCCAAATCCAGTATTTTCATGCCGCTGGCCACCCGGTGATGGCTTTGGATCCGCTGAAGATTAGCAAATTCGGCCCTGCCAAAGTGGCGGTTGCCGCCATGGCCTGGGCCAAGCCTCTGTTGCAAAGTAGTCCTGTGCTGTTTTACTCGACGGCCGATGAAGCGGCAATTGCTGTGGTGCAAAACCTGCTGGGGGTGGCCGATACAGGCGCACTCGTTGAGCAGTGCATGGCTGAGATTGCGCGGGGTCTGGTCGCCTTAGGTGTTCGCCAATTGCTGATGGCGGGCAGTGAGACTGGTATCGCTTGTCTGAGTGGACTAGACATCCGGCAACTTCGCGTAGGCCCGTTGATCGAACCAGGTATACCGTGGTGCTACAGCACTTTTGCCAGTCTTGTCGGTTCTGTGGACATTGGCCGCAGGCCTGATGGCACTGCCAATACCCTCGCGGATACCGCCACAGAGGGCTTACATTTCGTGGTGAAGCCCGGCCTGCTGGGCAGTGATGATTTTTTTACCCGCGCCTTCGATTGGATGCGCTAATTTTTGGAGATCGCGATGAACGCACGTGTTGACGCCTCAGTTCTGAATGCCTCGCAAGCCTTGGCGCAAATCACCCAGGCCTGGGACGACGATATCGTGCCCCGCTTGACGGACTACATCGCCATTCCCGCTAAATCCCCCTCATTTGACAAAGATTGGGCAGCTAACGGCTACCTGGACACCGTGGTACGCCAGGCCGCCGCGTGGGTCGAGGCGCAAAAAGTTGACGGCTTGACTTTGGAAGTGCTGCGCTTGCCTGGTCGCACACCGGTTATCTTTTTTGAAATTGCGGCTTCATCGGGTGCTGGGACCGACAGCAGCAGTCCCGCACCCCGCAGCACCCAAACTGTGCTGATGTATGGCCACCTGGACAAGCAGCCCGAGTTCACTGGCTGGCGCAATGACCTTGGTCCCTGGACGCCTAAATACATCGATGGCAAGCTCTATGGCCGGGGCGGTGCAGACGACGGCTACGCTATTTACGCGAGCATTGCTGCTGTGCAAGCGCTGAAAAGCCAAAACCTGCCGCACCCCCGCATCGTCGGCCTGATCGAAACCTGCGAAGAATCGGGTTCCTATGACCTGCTTCCCTACGTGGACGCCCTGCGTAGCTCCGCAAATAATCGTTTGGGCGACGTGGCGCTGGTGATTTGTCTGGACAGTGGTGCGGGCAACTATGACCAGCTGTGGCTCACCACCAGCCTGCGCGGCATGGCCGCAGGCGTACTGAAGGTTGAAATCCTTACCGAGGGCATCCATTCTGGCGATGCCTCGGGGCTGGTTCCTTCTAGTTTTCGCATCATGCGCCAAGTTCTTGACCGCTTGGAAGACAGTGCGACAGGCCGTCTGTTGCCGGCCAGCTTTCATTGCGAGGTGCCACCTGAGCGCCTGGTGCAAGCAAAAGCCACCGCAGCTATCCTGGGCGACGAGCTGTACAAGCGGTTTCCTTGGGCGCACTACGACTGCGGTGGTGCCACGATGTTCGCACTGCCGACCACCACCAATCCCGTACAAGCGTTGCTTAAGCGCACCTGGGAGCCTACCCTCAGCGTCACAGGTGCAGATGGCTTCCCCGAGATGAAGAACGCTGGCAACGTGCTGCGCCCTTATACCGCCTTCAAACTTAGCCTGCGCCTACCACCGTTGGTGGACGCGGGGCAAGCCGTGCAAGAGCTCAAAGCCTTGCTTGAAGACAATGCCCCCTATCAAGCCCGTGTTACGTTCCAGGGCGAGGGTGGTGCTACAGGCTGGAACGCACCTGACACCGCTCCGTGGTTCGAGCAGGCTTTGAATGCGGCCAGCCAAGCTCACTTTGGCGCATCTTGTGGCTATATTGGCCAGGGCGGCACCATTCCGCTGATGAATATGCTGAGCCAGGGCTTTCCCAAGGCCCAAATGATGGTCTGTGGCGTGTTGGGCCCCAAGAGTAACGCTCACGGCCCGAACGAGTTTTTGCATGTGCCTTACGCTAAAAAACTCACGGCAGCCGTGGCCCAAGTCATCGCGCAAATGCCATGAGGACAGACGATCTGGGTGCGGGCGGTTTTATCCCACCTCATCACCGGCATCCCGCCCCAGCATTGCGTTCCACGCTGAATGGCTTGTCTCTGTGTGATTGGCCGCTGCCAGAAGCTGTCCACTCACGTGGCATGGTGCTGATCGTCCATGGCCTGGGCGAGCACATTGGTCGCTACGACGCTGTTGCCCGTGAGCTCAACGCATGGGGTTTTGCCGTGCGCGGCTACGACCAGTACGGACACGGACTCTCCGAAGGTGCGCGCGGTAGCCTGCCTAGCGCGACCAAGTTGCTGGACGATTTGACCGCTGTAGTGGCGCATACCCAAGTTAGCCAAGTCGATCGACTTGGGGGGAGTAAGCGCTTGATCGTGCTCGGGCACAGTTTGGGAGGTTTGGTCGCCAGCCGTTGGGTGTCTCTGCAAACGCAACCGGAGACGTGCATCAGTGGTTTGGTGCTGTCGTCCCCCGCCTTTGACGCAGGTTTGAATTGGGTGCAAAAAATACTGGTGGCGGTATTGCCCCACTTGCTGCCAAATTTACGTGTGGGTAATGGGCTGGATGCGGCTTACCTCTCGCATGACTTGGCCCAAGTCGCCGCCTACAAAGCTGACCCGCTGGTACATGACCGCATTGCTGCGCGTCTGGCGCGCTTCATTAGCGACGCTGGCCCCACTGTGTTGTTGACCAAAGCCAAAGGCTGGACGGTGAAAACGCTGTTGCTGTACGCGGGAGACGACAAGCTTGCCAGCCCCGAGGGTAGTCGTGTCTTTGAGGCGTTGGCCCCAGCTGACTTGGTAGACAGCCATTGTTTTGAGCCGCTCTACCATGAACTGTTCAACGAAGCGGAGCCAGGCCGCGCGCAAGTACTGGCAGCGCTCAAAGGCTGGCTAGACGTGCACTTTCGGTAGTTTTGCCAGTTAAAGATTAGCTGCCCATGAAAGTGGGCATTACAGGCTAACCTTTGGTTTTTTTGGCGTTATTTCAACAAACCACCCAGCATCCCCATCAAGTCCCCGCTGTTACCAAAGCCACCCGCAGGCGCTTGACCGTTGGGGGTGAGGTGATTAATCAAGCCAGGCAAAATTTGCGCCAAAGCCCCAGCTGTATCGCCATGGCCCAGGCCCAATTTGCTGGCCATGTCGCTAATCGTGTCTTGGCCCAGTGCTTGTGTCACTTGGTCGCCGGTAACGGCTTGGTTTTCGCCATTACCTACCCATGAGCTCATCGCGCCACCTAAACCCGCTTGGTTGAACTTGTCCGTCAAACCACTCAAACCGCCATGCGAGCCGTTGTTGGACAGCATGCTAATGACTATCGGTGCGAGTACCGGAATCAGCGCGGTGAGGTTCATGCCGCCAGCACCATTGCTGTTGCCATTGCCGGTATTGCCACCGCCAAACATTCCTGCCAGCGCACCCAAACCGCCCAAACTACCTAACCCACCCAGGCCACTTTGGCCCTGTTGGTTGTTCTGCTGTTGGCCGTTCATCACAGCGCCGAGTACGGAATCGAGTAAACCCATGAGAAGCTCCTTGGTAAAAAGTGCTGCAATATAGCCCGCGCTTATGACGTATGGCGTGTTCGCGGTACACCTCACGGTGGACGCAACACCAATTATTCACGCTTCGCCTGCAATTCACGCTGGCCAAGTGGGTTTGGTTGCGTTGCCTAGCGTTACGTAACGTGATTGGACGCGCGCTGGTGTTGCATCAACCACAGCAGCGCTGCAGCTGTCAGTGCCAGAGGGGCGAGTGAGCCGTAGTTTAAAAGTGTCCAACCTCGGGTTGTTACCAGCAGACCTGAAGCAAACGAGCTGAGTGCAAGTGTCGCGAACACGCAAAAATTCAACGCACCCTGCGCCCGGTCTTTTTCCTCAGGGGCATAGGTTTGCAGCGACAGCGTAGTGCTGCCTGTGAACAAGAAATTCCAGCCGATACCTAGCAAAAACAGCCCGGTCACAAACTGGTGCAACTCTACCCCCGACAGCGCCACCACGACGCACAGCAGGTTGAGCAAAACGCCTACCGCCATCACGGGCAGAGGGCCAAAGCGTTTGATGAGGTGGCCGGTGAAAAAGCTAGGTGCAAACATGCCGATCACATGCCATTCCAGTACCAGTGCCGTAGCTGAGAACGGCAAACCGCATTGCTGCATGGCAATCGGCGTGGCTGCCATGAGCAAGTTCATCACGCCGTAGCTCAACGCGCTGCACGTTGCGGCGATGATGAAAATGGGCTGTCGCATGATGACGGACAAGGGCCGGCCTCCTGCCAGTGCTTGCCGGGCAGGCGGTGGCGGAAAGTTGATCGCACTCAGAATCGCCATAGAGAGCAACGCCACGCCCGCCAGCGCGAGGTATGCCCCGGCAAAGGGTGTTGCAATCAGGTTTCTTGTAAATGCCGCCAAATTAGGCCCCGCGACTGCACCGAGCAGCCCGCCAGCCATGACCAGAGACACCGCCTTTGCCTGACCAGTTCCGCCCGCAAGTTCGGCAGCGGCGAAGCGGTAAAGCTGTGCATTGGCGTTGTAGTAGCCTGCCACCACAGTAGCCAGACAAAGCAGGCCAAAGTTGCGGTCAAAAGCAGCCCAGGCGCACAACAGCGCCGAGAGCATGGCGACCCCCAGTCCCATTTGAAACGACACTTTGCGCCCAAACCGCCTCTGCGTATAGGCGACGGGTTGCGTGGAGAGCGCCCCGCCCAGCACATAGCCCATTACTGGCAACGTCGCCATCCATCCCACCGGTGCCAGCGCCAGACCCACCAGACCATTGATCGCAATGAAGGTGACGTTATTGGTCAGATACAGACCTTGCGCAACGGCGAGGAGCCAGAGATTTTTATTCACAGTTTTGTCCCTATGTGTGTCCGATGGCGGCGTGCTCTCCCGAGGCGATGACCACCAGCGCTGCCAGCGCGGCTGTCTCCGCCCGAAGCGTGCGTGCGCCCAGCGTTACTGGCAGGAAGCCCGCAGCCCGCGCTGTGGCTTCTTCCTGAGGACTCAAGCCGCCTTCGGGGCCTGACAGCACCATGACGTCATGATTAGCACCATGATTAGAGCCAAGTGAAGTGCCATGACTGTGCCCAGCCCATTCAGCCTTTAACATCCCTTGTAGCACCTGCGTATCGGGTTGCAGCGACAAAATAAGTCGTTGTATGGCTTGCTGTGGATGGCCGTTTGCGACAGGTGCAGCGTTCACCTTCAGCCACGCGCTCAGACTCATGATGGGGTGCACCACGGGCACCTGGTTACGCCCGCACTGCTCGCAGGCGGCTATCGCGATGCTTTGCCAGTGGAGTTGTTTTTTTTCTGCCCGCTCACCTGTGAGGCGCAGCACGCTGCGCTCGGTCATCAGGGGTTGGATGCTGGCGACGCCCAACTCGGTGGCTTTTTCCACCAGCCAGTCCATGCGTTCGTTCGCAGGCATGCCCAGCACCACATGGACAGGGATCGCCGCTTCACGTTCGACCGGGTCGTGCGCACCTACGATGACCTCCACATCGCTGCGACCCATGCGGGTGATGGTGGCGTTGAATTCACCACCTGCAGAGGCAGTGTCGCCATTGAACAGTGTCAGCGTATCGCCCGGTTGAAGGCGTAGCACCTGCACGTGGCGCGCTGCCGCTGGGGGTAGGGACAGCGGTGCACCGGTCAACAGGGAGGTCGGGCAGTAGATTCTGGGCATTGCTATGAATAATGTAGCTGCCCATGCTCATGTGGACTGCACACCCAGCCCATTTTTATCAAAGCCGGGTTTGGGGAGCGCAAGTCCAGCGCTCAGGGCCGGGCAGTCAAGGGTTATTAGCCAGTTTCGCACACCAGCATCTTGCTACCGCTTTAACTCCTATTTAAATAGCTACCAGCGAAGGTTGGACCTACGCTCTAGGCTTATTTCATACTCAATGATCGTCATGCAGGTAGGTCGCTTGACGCGGCAGTAGCAGGCTGACCGCAAAGGCCAGCGCCACCATACCGGAGACGTACCAGTAAAAGTACGACTCCAGGCCAATGGATTTCAAGCCTAAGGCCACGTACTCGGCGCTGCCGCCGAAAATCGCGTTACCTACGGCGTAAGACAGGCCCACACCGAGTGCGCGCACTTCGGAGGGAAACATCTCGGCTTTCACAATGCCGCTCACCGAGGTGTAAAAACTGATTACAGCCAAGGCGATGGTGATCAGCACACCTGCCAGCACGGGGCTGGTTACGCTTTGCAGTGTGGTCAGGATGGGTACAACCATCAATGTGCCTAGGGCACCAAATAAAAGCATGTTGTTGCGCCGCCCAATGCGGTCGGACAGGGCCCCAAACACTGGCTGCATGCACATGTAGAGAAACAGGCAGGCGGTCATCACATTGCTGGCGGTTTTGATCGACATGCCGGCGGAGTTCACCAGGTATTTCTGCATGTAGGTGGTGAAGGTGTAGAAGATCAGCGAGCCACCAGCGGTGTAACCCAGAACCACGAGCAGCGCACGCTTGTGGTTTTTCAGCAGCTCGACCATGCTGCCCGCACCTTTGGCGCTGCGGGTTTGCGCCGTGGTGGTTTCATGCAGCGTGCGGCGCAGCATGAGTGCGACCACTGCGGTGCAGGCCCCCAGCACGAACGGAATGCGCCAGCCCCAGCTCTTCAGCTCGGCATCATCCAGAAACTGCTGCAACACCACCACCACGAGAACCGCCAGCAGCTGCCCGCCGATCAAGGTGACGTACTGGAAAGACGAGAAAAACCCGCGCTGGCCGCGCATCGCCACCTCGCTCATGTAGGTGGCGGTGGTGCCGTATTCGCCCCCTACCGACAGGCCTTGCAGCAGCCGCGCCGTTAACAGCAGCACCGGTGCCGCAGCCCCGATGCTGTCGTAGGTGGGAAGGCAGGCAATCATCAGGGAGCCAGCACACATCATCACCACCGACACCACCATCGAGGTCTTGCGGCCCTTGCGGTCTGCCAAGCGGCCAAACAGCCAGCCGCCGATGGGGCGCATCAAAAAGCCTGCGGCAAACACGCCAGCGGTGTTCAGTAATTGGGCTGTTGGGTCGGATTTTGGGAAGAACGCGGGCGCAAAGTAGATAGCGCAAAACGCGTAGACGTAGAAATCAAACCATTCCACCAGGTTGCCGGACGAGGCGGCGATGATGGCGAAGATGCGCTTGCGCTTTTCTTCAAAGCTGTAGGGTATGGAGGCTGCGCTAGGAATGGAAGTCGGGATGGCGGTCATGGAAAAAAGCGTCCTTGTCTCTGGCTACGGCCCGTCGCACGGGGCCGTTTGAACCTGTACTGCGCAGTGTGCGTCGTCTCTGCAACGCTGTCATCCGTAGCATTGCGTCTGCCCGCTGCGTAGCACTACGCAAGGGTAATTACTTAGAGCGCATTTTCCCGCAGGAAGCGCTCCAGTTCATGGCTGTTCGACAGGTCCAGCTTGGCAAAGACGTGGGCGCGGTGCGTCTCCACAGTGCGCAGCTCCAGCGGAGCTAAGTCCAGGGCGATGCGCTTGTTGGGCTTGCCTTCAGCCACCAGCCGGGCCACCTGCATTTCACGCGGCGTCAGTTTGGCCCATTGCGCTTGTGCGGCCTGCTGGGCATGGCGTTGGGTGGCGATAGCGCTGGACTTCTCCAATGCCTGTGCGATGGTGGAGAGCAGACGTGCGTCGTTGCAGGGCTTTTCCAGCCAACCGAATGCGCCGTTCTGCACCGCTTCTACCGCCATGGGTATGTCACCGTTGCCGGACAAGAACAGCACTACCAGCGGGCTTCCCTTCGTCCGCAGTGCCTCAAACACCTTCAGCCCGCTCATGCCGCCTAGGCGCAGGTCCAAAATGGCGCAGCCTGCGCGCTGCACATCGGCCCCGGCCAAAAAGGCCTCGCCCGAAGCAAAAGCTTGCACCGCGTGGCCGCGCGACAGCAGCAGCAGGCCCAGAGAGCGTCGCACCGCTTCGTCGTCGTCCACAACGTACAGGTTGTGGGGCAGCAGGTTCACAGCGGAGGACATAGCGGACATTCCAGCTCCAGGGTAAAAACCGTGCCTCCTTCGGCCCGGTGGTTCAGATACAGGCGGCCACGGTGGCCTTCCATGATGGTGCGGCAGATGTTCAGGCCCAGCCCCAGACCGTCGGGCTTAGTGGTGAAGAACGGCGCAAATACCTGCTCGGCCAGGGTTTTATCAATGCCCGTTCCCTGATCAGCTACGTGGACGTACAGGCAGCCCGCTTTAAGCTCCGCGTCGATTTCTACTACCCGGCGCTCCGCTGGGGTGGCCTGCATGGCCTGCAGGCTGTTGAGCACCAGGTTCAGCAGCACCTGTTCTAGCAACACGCGGTCACCGCGCACGGTGGGCAAGTCTGCGGGAATGCGCACTATGGCCCGGGCTTGCTGCTGGCGCATTTCGCCCTGTAGCAGGGCCAGCACATTGGCGACTAGGGCGGCTACCGTGCAGTCTTCCAGTCCTGCGGTGCGCTGGCGCACGAAGCCACGGATGCGGCGCACGATCTCGGCGGCGCGCTGGGCCTGGGCGGCGGTTTCATCCAGACTACTGACCAGCAAGTCTTGCTTGCCCTGTTCCGCAAAGGCCTTCGCAGCGCTGGCGAAATTGCTCAGCGCGGCCAGCGGCTGGTTCAGCTCGTGGGCCAGTGTGGACGCCATCTCGCCCAGGCTGGCGAGGCGCTGGGCGTGTTGCAGTTGTTCGTCGTGCTGGCGCTGGCGCAGTGCGGTGCGTTTTTGCTCGGTGATGTCCACCACCGAACTCATCCAGCCGCTGTGCTGGCCGTGGGCATCGATCAGCCGGGCGGTGTAGACCATGGTCAGTACATCGTGCCCGTCACGGTGCCGCACGCGGGACTCAAAGCCGGAGAGCGCGGCCTGACCGCTCATGGTGGCCTCAAAGTTTTGCCAGTGCTGCTCTACGTCGTCCGGGTGCCAATAGGGGTATGGTGGCAAGCGACCCAGCAGCTCGTCGGCGCGGTAGCCTGTCATGGCACACAGGGCGGGGTTGACGTAGATGATGTGGCCGTTCAAGTCGCGGGCTCGCATGCCCACCACCAGTGAATCTTCCATGGCTTTGCGAAAGGCGTGGGCTTCGTCCAGCTCTGCCGTGCGCTCGCGGACCCGCACTTCCAGCTCGCGGCGGGCATCGCGCTGCTCGGCAAAGCGGCGCTCGCGCAGTTGCCAGTACAGCCCTCCCAGCAGCAGCAGGCCCGCGCACAGCAGGCCTAGCATCCAGGTGCGTTCGCGGGCATGGGTGACGGCGGCGTAGTCGGCCATCACCGTTAAAGTCCAGCCTAGGTCCGGCAGGGCTTCGTCCACCGCAAGAAACTGGCGCGGGCGACCGTCAATACGGGTCTGGACCACGTAGCCGGGGGCATCCGCCGCACGGTTCAGCGTCCAGGGCAGCAGCGCAAAGCTGTGGTGCGCACCGTACTGCTGATGGCTCAGCACCCAGTCCAGGTTGTCACCCTCCACGGCGCGGGTTGCCTGGTACAGCCAAGGCAGCACCGAGCCCAGAAACACAATCCCGTGCGCATCGGTTAGCAAGATGGGATCGCGTGCAAAGCCCCAAGCATCCTGGATCTGCCGCAGGCTGACCTTGACGGTGACCACGCCGAGCACCGAGTCCCCCCGGCGCACCGGTGTGGACAAGAATAGCCCCGGCTCGCCCGTGGTCTGACCTACGCCATAAAACTGGCCGTTGCGGCCCGCTAGAGCATCGCTGAAATACGGACGGTTGGCATACGACTGGCCGACAAAGCTCTGCGCTGTATTCCAGTTACTGGCCGCTAGGGTGCGGCCCTGCAGGTCGATCAGGTACAACACATCCGAGCCAGCTCGGAGGTTTATCTCTTCGATGTAATGGTTGGCTCGCTGCTGCACGGCAGGGTCGCTCGGATGGGCCAGCGCCGCCAGCACACCCGGGTGCTGGGCTACCGTGAATGGCAGGTAGCTGTACTTGGCCGCCGTGCCGCGCAGGGCCAAAGCATGGACCTCGATGGCACGGAGGATACTGTCGGCCTGAAAGTTGGCCTCGCGTCGCGCTGACCACTGCCCAGCTGCTGCGATCAGCAGGAAGGCCAGCAGTGCCACCACGGCAGCCCACAGCCAGCGCATACGGCGGTGAGTCAACAGGGGCAGGGCAAAAGTTTTTGACAACACAGAACGGACAGACGGGGGAAATGTGCAAAAGTGGCGGTCAAAAGATTGTGCATGAACCTTGTATGACTACTGCATGGTCCCTGCATGCACCGGCAGTGCAGGAAAAATACTACTCTTGCACCGATGCATCCGTATAAACCGCCGCCAAATCAAACCGCTGACCCCGCAGATGGTCTTCCATGCACTTCACAAGCAGAGGGCTGCGGTGGCGATCCGAACTAGCGCGAATTTCGTCGGGCGTCATCCACAACGTGCGAACGATGCCTGTGTCCAGCGTGGCTCCTGGTACCTGCTCGCCTAGTTCGCCACAGAACGCAAAGCGCAGGTACGTTACATCCTCCTCAGGACGCTGAAAGCGTGACAGGTACACGCCGACCAGCGCGGTGGGCGTGAAGCGAAAGGTGGTTTCCTCCAGCGCTTCGCGGGCGCAGCCGTCAGCGGGGGATTCACCGGGATCGAGGTGGCCCGCTGGGTTGTTCAGCTTCAGACCTTCGGGTGTGTGCTCTTCTACCAGCAAGTAGCGGCCGTCACGCTCAATGATGGCTGCTACGGTCGCGCTGGGCTTCCAGCGGGGAGTGGTCGAGGCGATGGCGGCGTGGGGTAGTTTCATGGTGCCGTGATGATGACATCAAGACGAGATTATCCAAAACGCTTCAAAAGACGCTAACGCGCTGTTAACCGGAGCGCTGCTCGAGGGCGTTTGGCTGTCTCACAAGGGTCTTCTCTTAAAAATACGTGAAAAAGTCATGTAAGCTTCGCTCAAATTTCCGCAACCGATACGAGGAGACCCTCTATGCTGATAGGCGTACCCACTGAAACTACGGTGGGCGAAACCCGCGTCGCCGTCTCGCCTGAGACGGCGAAGAAACTCATAGCCCAAGGCCACACCGTGCGCATCCAGTCGGGCGCAGGCATCGCTGCCAGTGCGCCCGACGATGCATACACAGCCTTTGGCGCTGAAATTACAGATGCCGCTGGCGCGTTTGGTGCTGATTTGGTTCTTAAAGTGCGCAACCTGAGCGACGTTGAAATCGCCTTGGTTAAACCCGGTACCACCGTGGTTGGCATGCTTAACCCGTTCGACGCGGCAGGCCTCAAGCGCTTGGCTGACGCCAACATCACGGGCTTTGGCCTGGAAGCAGCACCCCGGACTTCCCGTGCCCAAAGCATGGACGTGCTGTCATCTCAAGCCAACATCGCCGGTTACAAAGCGGTGATGATGGCGGCGGACAAGTACCAGCGTTTCTTTCCCATGCTGATGACTGCTGCGGGTACCGTCAAGGCTGCGCGCGTGGTGATCTTGGGCGTGGGCGTGGCGGGCCTGCAAGCCATTGCCACTGCTAAACGACTGGGTGCTGTGATTGAAGCGTCTGATGTGCGGCCTAGCGTGAAGGAGCAAGTTGAGTCACTCGGTGGCAAGTTCATCGATGTGTCCTACGACACCCCGGAAGAAAAAGAAGCCGCTATAGGTGTGGGCGGCTATGCCAAACCCATGCCGCAAAGCTGGCTGGACCGCCAAAAGGTGGAAGTCGCCAAACGTGTAGCACTGGCTGATGTGGTCATCACCACGGCCTTGATTCCAGGTCGTGCAGCACCAATTCTCGTGACGGAAGACATGGTCAAGGCCATGAAGCCCGGCTCCGTGATTGTCGATTTGGCTGCTGCCCAAGGCGGCAATTGCCCATTGACGGAAGCTGATAAAACCGTGGTCAAACATGGGGTTACGCTGATTGGCGAGACCAACCTGCCGGCCCTGGTGGCGGCGGATTCGTCATCGCTGTATGCCCGCAACATCTTGGACTTCCTGAAGCTCATCATCACCAAAGAGGGCGCGCTCAATATCGACATGAGCGACGACATCGTGGCTGCGTGCCTGATGACCCAGGGCGGCGTCGTTTTACGCAAATAAAAAGAGGAACACCCATGGAACTCGTCTCTCACACCGTCACCAACCTCATCATCTTCGTGCTGGCCATTTACGTGGGCTACCACGTGGTGTGGACTGTTACTCCCGCGTTGCACACGCCACTGATGGCCGTGACCAATGCTATTTCTGCCATCGTCATCGTCGGGGCCATGCTGGCTGCGGCACAAACTGAAACCCCGCTGGGGAAAACCATGGGTGTGCTGGCCGTGGCGTTGGCAGCTGTCAACGTTTTTGGTGGCTTTTTAGTCACCCGGCGAATGCTTGAGATGTTCCGTAAGAAGGACAAAAAACTTCCAGCCCCCGCCGCCGCTGGTGCCAAGGAGTCCAAATAATGAGCATGAGCCTCGTCACGCTGCTGTATTTGGTAGCTTCCATCTGTTTTA
This sequence comes from Betaproteobacteria bacterium, assembly GCA_043739385.1. GTDB lineage: Bacteria > Pseudomonadota > Gammaproteobacteria > Burkholderiales > Burkholderiaceae_C > Defluviibacillus. The sequence continues at coordinate 59,584 of JAYUED010000008.1, forward strand.
TCCAGGCGCTCAAAGGCCTGTCTCACCCCACCACTTCGCTGCGCGGCAACTTGTTCGGCATGATCGGCATGGGTATCGCGATCGTCACCACGGCGGCGTTGATCGTGCAAATTTCTGGCTCAGCCACCAACCTGGGTTGGGTGCTGGTGGGCTTGTTGGTCGGTGGCTCAGCGGGGGCTTATGCCGCCAACAAAGTCGAGATGACCAAAATGCCGGAGCTGGTGGCCTTCATGCACAGCATGATTGGTTTGGCGGCGGTGTTCATCGCTGTGGCGGCAGTGGTTGAACCTTGGGCGTTCAGTATCGTGGCCAAGGGCATGGCGATCCCTGCTGGCAACCGATTGGAGTTGGCGCTAGGCTCTGCCATTGGTGCGATTACCTTCAGCGGTTCGGTGATTGCATTTGGCAAGCTCAGTGGCAAATACAAATTTCGTTTGTTCCAGGGTGCACCTGTGCAGTTTGCCGGACAACATCAACTCAACTTGGTGTTGGGTTTGATTATGTTGATCAATATCGGACTCTTCACTTACAGCGGAGAACATACCTATTTTGTGATCGCAACTGCCTTGGCATTCGTTATGGGCGTGCTGCTAATCATCCCCATTGGTGGCGCTGACATGCCTGTGGTGGTGTCGATGTTGAACAGCTACTCTGGCTGGGCAGCTGCCGGTATCGGCTTCTCGCTGAACAATGCCATGCTGATCGTGGCTGGCTCCTTGGTCGGTTCAAGCGGTGCCATCCTATCGTACATCATGTGCAAGGCGATGAATCGCTCGTTCTTTAACGTCATTGGCGGCGGCTTTGGTGGTGAAGCCACTGCCGCGGCTGGCGGTGCTTCTGACCAACCCAAGCGCAATGTCAAAAGCGGCAGCGCCGACGATGCCGCTTTTGTGCTGAGCAACGCCGAAACCGTGGTCATCGTGCCTGGCTATGGCTTAGCCGTCGCCCGTGCTCAGCATGCGGTGAAAGAGCTGGCCGCCAAGTTGACCGAAAAGGGCATCACCGTTAAATACGCGATTCACCCGGTTGCGGGCCGTATGCCCGGTCACATGAACGTGCTGCTGGCCGAGGCCGAAGTGCCTTACGACCAGGTACATGAGATGGAAGACATCAACGGCGAATTCGGCCAAGTGGATGTAGCCATCATTCTGGGCGCAAACGACGTGGTAAACCCCGCCGCGCACGTGAAGGGCAGTGCCATCTACGGTATGCCGATTCTCGAAGCCTATAAAGCTAAGACCATCATCGTGAACAAGCGCTCTATGGCTGCAGGCTATGCCGGGCTGGACAACGAACTCTTCTACATGGACAAAACCATGATGGTGTTTGGCGACGCCAAGAAGGTGATTGAAGACATGGGCAAGGCGATTGAGTAACCCCGAGCGTCTTCAGACCTGATCCATCGCGTCTTCTCTTGGGTTTCCTAGGGAAAACACATCTTCCCGCTGGGTGGGCTCAAGACAGAATGCCCCGCTGCCCCCCAGGCGCGGGGCATTTTGCATATTCTTTTGGAGAACTCAGACATGACCACACGTCCCTGGCTTAACGCCTATCCTGCAGGCGTACCCGCCGATATCGACGTTAATCAATACACGTCATTGGTCGAGCTGATTGACAGCGCTTTCGTTAAAAATGCTAGCAAGCTGGCTTACAGCTTCATGGGCAAAGCCATCAGCTACAGCGAGACCGACAGCTTGTCCAAAGCCTTCGGTGCTTACCTGCAAAGCCTGGGGTTGGCGCAGGGCGACCGCGTCGCGATCATGATGCCCAACGTGCCCCAATACCCCGTGGCAGTAGCGGGCATCTTGCGCGCAGGCTTTGTGGTAGTGAATGTGAATCCTCTCTACACGCCGCGTGAGCTGGAGCACCAGCTCAAAGACAGCGGTGCAAAAGCGATTTTGATTCTTGAAAACTTCGCAACCACCCTAGAGCAGTGCCTTGCCAAAACGGCTATCAAGCACATTGTGTTGGCGACAATGGGTGACCAGCTGGGGTTCATCAAGGGCGCTATCGTGAACTACGTGGTGCGCAACAAGAAAAAGCTGGTGCCTGCCTTCAGTCTGCCCGGTGCGGTGCGCTTCAACGGCGCGATCGCCAAGGGCAGCCGTGGCACGCTGAAAAAGCCCAGCGTTAAAGCCGACGATGTGGCGGTGTTGCAGTACACCGGCGGCACCACGGGTGTCAGCAAAGGGGCTGTGCTGCTGCACAAGAATTTGGTCGCCAATATTTTGCAAGCAGAGGCTTGGTACCAGCCTGCACTGAAACTGATCCCCGCTGGCGAGCAAGTCGTGACAGTGTGTGCCTTGCCGCTCTACCATATTTTTGGTTTTAACTCGAACATGATGCTTGCACTGCACATGGGTGGTGCTAATATTTTGATAGCTAACCCCCGCGATTTGACTGCCACACTCAAGGAATTAAGCCAGCATAAATTCCACAGCTTCCCTGCCGTCAACACGCTGTTCAACGGTCTGGGTAACCACCCCGATATGGGCAAAGTTGACTGGAGCCACCTGAAGATTTCGGTCGGTGGCGGCATGGCGGTGCAAAGCGCCGTCGCCAAACTGTGGAAAGAGAAAACCGGCTGCGCCATCATCGAAGGCTACGGCCTTTCCGAGACCAGCCCCTCTGCCAGCTGCAATGTTGCTGACAGTACCGTCTACAGCGGCAATATCGGGTTGCCCTTGCCCAATACAGAGTTCAAGCTTCTTGACGATGATGGCAATGAGGTACCCATCGGCGAGCCTGGCGAAATCGCCATTCGCGGCCCCCAGGTGATGGCCGGTTACTGGCAGCGCCCCGACGAAACGGCCAAGGTAATGACGGCGGACAACTTCTTCCGCACCGGCGACATCGGCACCATGGACGAGTATGGATTCTTCAAAATCGTAGACCGCAAGAAGGACATGGTGCTGGTCAGCGGCTTCAATGTCTACCCCAACGAGGTTGAAGACGTGGTGTCCTCAATGCCAGGCGTGCTGGAATGCGCCGTGGTGGGCGTGGCCGATGCCAAGACGGGTGAAGCGGTCAAGTTGGTCATCGTGAAGAAAGACGCTTCCCTTACTGAAGCCCAGGTACGCGAATATTGCAAAACCAATCTGACGGGCTACAAACAGCCCAAAGTGGTGGAATTCCGGCTTGATTTGCCCAAGACAGCCGTAGGCAAAATTTTGCGGCGTGCGCTGCGAGACAAATCGTAGGGTGAACGGCAGATAAACGCCAGAAAACTATCAATCTCCATCTGCTCTCCATCGTGCCTGCCATCAAGTCTCCCCGCCCCATTGCCATCATGAGCGCTATGCGCGAGGAGCTGGCTGCGGTGCTGGCTTGTCTACCCGACGCCCGTGCTACGGTCGTGGCTGGGCGTGAATTCTGGCAAGCGCAGTGGCAGGGGCATAGCGTGGTGGCGGTGCAGGCGCGCATTGGTAAAGTGGCTGCAGCGACCACGGCCACGGTGCTGATTGAGCGATTTGACGTCCACAGTATCTTGTTTACGGGCGTCGCTGGGGGGTTGGGGCAGGGCGTTAAGGTGGGCGATTTGGTGGTGGGTAGCCATTTTGTACAGCATGACATGGACGCCTCGCCGCTGTTCCCCCGCTTTGAGTTGCCACTGTATGGGTGTAGCGAGTTGCTGGCCAATGCAGCTTTGGTCACCGCCCTGTGCAATGCCGCCACCGCCGTGTTGGCAGATCCAGTGTGCCACGTGGGGGTGCAGGCGGTGACTCAGTTCCGACTTCAGCACGCACGTGTTCACCAAGGCTTGATTCTTAGCGGCGATCGCTTTGTCAGCACCACGGCAGAAAGTTTGGCATTGCAGACGGCTTTACCTATGGCGTTGGCGGTGGAAATGGAAGGCGCAGCCGTAGCCCAGGTTTGCCACGATTACGGCCTGCCTTTCGCTGCGGTGCGCAGCATCTCTGATCGCGCAGACGACGCTGCGCATGGCGACTTTGCGAAGTTTGTGCAAGCAGTGGCCAGCCGTTATTCAGCGGCGGTAGTCAGTGAGGCTTTAAAAATGCTATTCAATACAAAGCCGAAAGTGCTTTTGTAACAGGTCACTGACAACGTATCGACGCCTTTTCACCTGAGATGTCGTGGCAATCGCTATTTATCGACCAATGTGCACGAGGTTTTGGGAAGGTGTCACAGCTGCTATTAATTTCATAGCCATAAACGAGGGTAAACACTGGGGATTGAGTGAATTCCAACAGTAAACTTTGATTCAAACACTTGCGACTGACAGGTTAACTGCGGTTGCCGCTTCACAAGCGTAAAAGGTTTTAGGCGTGTGCCCAACCCGATAACTATGCTCACAGGAGACAACCGTGCATTCACTCGAAAAAAGAACTCTGTCGAAAATCAGCTGGCGATTGCTGCCCTTGCTGATGATCAGCTACTTTATTGCCTACCTTGACCGCGTGAATCTGGGTTTCGCCGGTGCGTCCATGTCGAAAGATATGGGCTTTAGCGCTGCTGTTTTCGGTAGCGCTGCGGGCATCTTTTTCATCGCTTATTTTCTGTTTGAGGTGCCCAGTAATATGGCTCTGGAGCGCTTTGGTGCGCGCCGCTGGATCGCCCGCATCATGTTCACTTGGGGCATCATGTCCGCTGCCCAAGCTTGGGTAGGTGGTGTTACCAGTTTCAATGTTGTGAGATTTTTACTGGGTATCGCCGAGGCCGGTTTTTTCCCTGGCATCATTTTTTACATCACTCTCTGGTTTCCAGCGGCTTACCGGGCTCGCATCGTCGGCTGGTTCATGTTTGCTATTCCGATCTCGACCGTGATTGGATCCCCTATTTCAGGCTTTATCCTCAATATGGATGGCATGGGCGGTATGCATGGTTGGCAATGGCTGTTCATTTTGGAGGCTATCCCGTCTTTCATATTGGCCTTTTTCGTCCTGTTTTATCTGCCTGATGGTCCGAAGGATGCCAAGTGGTTGGCTGCTGATGAACTTGAATGGCTGACAAAAACGCTAGCTGCTGAGCGTAAAAACCGCGAATCAATCAACCAAATTACATGGCAGCAATCGCTGCTTAACCCCCGCGTCATTGCGCTGGGTTTCGTCTATATGGGCATTGCGGTGCCACTCTATGGCCTTAGCTTTTTCCTGCCGCAAATCATCAAGGGCTTCGGGGGGCTGAATAACGTTGAGGTCGGCTTTATCAACGCCTTTCCTTACCTGATTGGGGCGATTGCGATGGTGTTCTGGACGCGTTGGTCTGACGCACGCCGCGAACGCAAGTGGTTTTTACTGGTTCCGCTGGCTTGTATCTTTATCGGCCTCATGGCCGCAGCCGAAATCAGTGATCCAGTAGCCAAAATGGCAGCGTTGACGGTGGCTGCATTTGGTATTTTCTGTGCATTACCAATGTTCTGGACTTTGCCTACGGCCATTCTGAGTGGTACCGCAGCGGCTGCTGGTATTGCCTGGATCAACTCCATTGGTAACTTGGGGGGCTACATTGGACCTACTATTTTTGGGACACTCAAAGACAAGATGGGTAACGACATCTATGCCGTGATGTTTTTGGCTTCGCTCTCATTGCTGGCGTTTGTGCTGGTGCTCATCATTGGGCACGATGCGCGTACTGAACAAGGTGCGGTAAAGGTAGCTGCAGCTTAAGTTAACGTGGCTTACACCTGACGATCAGCAGGACTCATACCTTGGTCCTGCTGATCAAACCGCTTGTTGTGTTTGTGTCTTTGGAGTTG
>JAYUED010000009.1:0-23373 GCA_043739385.1 Betaproteobacteria bacterium
GCGGTTAAACAAGCACCATTCAGTGATTTCCAATAAATATAAGACGACGATGTACCTGATAAATTATCGGTAATGACCAACTGAGCATAACTTGGAGAAGCTACGCAAGCTATCAATCCTGTCAAAGCTGCAACGATAATAAAATATATTCGCATTTTACAATTTTAAAATTATGTAGTAATCAAATTACAAGCCATCAACTGGTGTGGACTTTGATGCACTCGAAAACACGCTCTGCACGACCGCGGCTGAATTGGTACTTCCGCCATAGCCTGCACTGTTAATCTGGTAAAGCATCTTCTTGTTGTCTGATGAGAGCCCCATGTAATAAATATACATATCCGGGGCTCTCGAATACTGAACGTCAATCTTGTTGCCGTTGCTATTGGCGATAGTGGTGGTGCCACCTCCTGCGCTCACACTCATTTCGGGTGGCGTATAAGACGATGCAGTTACCCAGGGGAAAGGAGTGCTGATACTGCTTAAGGCATTGGAGCAGGTTCGCATATTTGAGCTGGATGTTATGGTATTGGCGGTGCTGCATGTCGTGCCTGTCCCCGCACCACCTTGTGTCACCCACCATTCACCGTACTGCAAACTACTTTCTGCCGCTTCAAAGGCTCTAGTTTTTTCGCTGGTATTGCCTGAAATCTTTTGCAATAACCCATACCCTCGAAACATCGATACGCCAAGCAAGGTCAAAATAATAATAAATAACAAGCTTATGATTAATATAATGCCTAATTGATTTTTATTTGAATACTTGGTTTTTAATTTTGATTTAATTTTCATTAAACACCATTCATCAAATTGACAGTTTGTGTTAAACTGGGTGCGCTGCCAATATTCGAAATATTCACAAAATTAACAGTGACTTTTACGCTGATGACGGCTAACCAGAGGCCGCCAGAAGTGATCAAATTGGCTGGCAGGTAAGCGTCCGCACTGCCATCACTGTCCGTGTCCACGCCATACACGACAGTCATGCTGGCTACGTTGCTGATCAGGGGCAATGCGGTGTTGCCGTTGACGCTGCACACCAACTCGTTGCTTGCATTCACGGCGAAGCTGTTGACCCAAATAACGGCGACCGTCCCGGTGTTGTTTGAACCTTGGCAATTCATTAAGCCGCTGCCGTCTCCGGGGTCCACGGCGGCTTGGTAGCGCACGTTCACGGTGCTGCTAGTGCCATCGGTACCAACAATTGCCTGCCCTGGCGCGAAGCTGGTTCCGTCTGCATTGGCTGCCGTGGAGGCGACCAAGGCGGTACTTGCACTGAAGTTCACGGGGTCGACAAAATACCCTGCGGCCTGCACGGCGGTGTGCAGCATGGTGAGAAACAACCGTTCGCCATCTTGTGTTTGTGACAAGCTGTCTTGGCTGCGGAAGGTACGGCTCATGCTTTGCACGATGCCGGCCATGCCTGCGGCAATGATCAGCGACAGGAATATCGCGATCATGAATTCAATCAGGGTGAAGCCCGCCTGGCGAATGGGTCTTGGGGCTTGGGCTTGAACGTGGGAGATGGCGCTCATGGCTTGATGTAGGCAGAGAATGTTTTTGACGTGACCTGAGTACCGGTTGAACCGGTTCCGGTGCTGGTGGCGGTGGTCTTGTTCACAGCCAAAGTCTTCTCACTCCAAGTCATGTTGATGCTGCAACTGACGGGTTGGTTGGTGCTGTTGGTGCAGTCCACTTGGGCGGTGTAGCCGGGAAATACGGTGTCCATGCCTGTCGCCCACATCTGTATGTCGTAGGCGGCCATTTGGCTGGGGGTGCAGACGGGGGCGGTGACGGCTGTGGCAGAGGCGCAGGTGCTGACTGTTGCCGTCAGCACGTTGCTGGGGTCGGTGATGGTGGCGCCTGCGGTAGTGGCTGCGGTGTTGCCGGTCGCTTTGAAACTGGTTGGGGCCGACGCCCAGTAGGCTTTGTTGGCATGCATCACTGCGGCCAGGCTTTCGGTTTGCAGTGAAATCATGGACCGGCTGGAGGCGTTCTTGGAGCCGACCAGGACCAGTCCTTGCATTTTTGCCAGGCCGAGTGCCCCTACTGCGGTGATGATCAAAGCGATCAGTACTTCGAGCAGGGTAAAGCCGCTACTACTGGGGTGGGTGTGGTGCGACTTCATGTGCAATTGCCTTGACCGACGGTCTGCACTTGCTGTCGCCCGGCTAAATTTACCGCGACACACCGTGTGGCTTGGGTGTTGCTGGGTGTCGTGTGGAGTACGAAGGTCACTAAACCGGGGAGGTTGCGGGCGAAGCCTTCGCGGCTGAAGGTCAGTGCTGACAGGGCGTTATCGGCTACAAAGCTGTCCGTATTCGTCCATGTTTTTTGAATGCGCAAGACGGTGTCTCTACTGGCACTGTAGGTGCCAGTGCCGCTGGCATTGGAAAAAACAATCCACCCTGTTTGCCAGCTGTTGCTCCCGGAGCAGCTCGGTGGGCTGCTGGTGGCGTTGGCGGAGGCGCACAGGCTCACCGCTATCCCCTCTTTGATCGCTTCGTTACGGGCAAACTGAAGGTCGCCGACGAAGGCACTGACCTCTCCCATAGCCCGGTACTGTTGCGTTATTTTTACAAAGGACGGCGCCGCCAACGTGGCCAGCAATCCCGCTATCGCGACCACCACCATCAGCTCTATCAGCGTGAAGCCCCTGCAACGATTGCCCCGGTTACCCCTACGGGAAGCTACTGAATTCAAGGACTTCCTCATTTTTTGTGTTCGGGTTTGTGTGTTTACTTTTGTATTTTATATATTTTTTAACTTATCATTTATTTAGTAAAAATAATTTGCAGCGTTATTTAAAATATGTAAGTAAATATTTCTAAATATTAATAAATGTAACTTTATTATAAATAATATTTTCTTTTGGCCATATCAAACTCTCACTCATTCACACCCTACATCGACTGGATCAGATCTACGGCTTTCGCGCTGCTAAAACCGATGCAGCCAAAGCGGCACTGGATGTATTGACCACTTACTTCGTCACACAGCGCGAACGTAAGCCGTAACAAGCGGAATGCGAACACCTATCAACCTCACCCGTATGCAGACCACTAGCGTGTGGGTATTAGCAGGTTTTTTTGAGGATTGCTGAATGTCTGCATGACAATAGGGTCTTTAGATAACGAAAAGGAACAGCCATGAAGGGCGACGTCAAAGTCATCGAGCATCTACAAGCTCAACTCAAAAACGAACTCACCGCCATCAACCAGTATTTCCTGCACTACCGCATGTTGAAACATTGGGGATTCACCAAGCTGGCCAAAAAGGAATACGAAGAGTCCATCGGTGAGATGAAGCACGCAGACATGCTTATGGACCGAATTTTCATGCTCGACGGTCTGCCAAATTTGCAAGACTTGGGCAAGCTTATGGTCGGCGAATCCGTACCTGAAACTTTAGCTTGCGATTTAAAGTCTGAGCAAGGTGCGCAAGCCACCATCAAAGCAGGTATTGCCTACTGTGAGACGGCGCGCGACTACGTGTCCCGCGAGTTGCTGCAAGGCATTTTGGACGATACCGAAGAGCACATCGACTTTTTAGAAACCCAACTTGATCTGATTGACAAGCTAGGTCTGCCCAACTACCTGCAAAGCCAAGTGGGCGAACACGCATAAGGTTGTTGCACCACAACGCATTACGCTCAAAAAACCAGCCTCGGCTGGTTTTTTAATTTATCGCCAGAGCTGCAACGACAACCAGACCTTGCAAGCGCAACCTGCAAAGCTGCAAAAGCAGCTACAACCGTACTAAGGCGAACCCAAACGTCAGCACCATCGAGAGCGTAAGAATCACCATGCCCACTGCACGGCGGCGGTTGGTTTGTACCCACAGCAGCACCCCAGACAACGACAGGAAAATCATGCTGCCCGCCAGCGTGTCGATCAGTAAAACCCAGGGGATAGACATGCCCACACCCTTATGCATATTGCTTAGCGTAGCAAGAATGCCGTTGGAGGTGGTGGTAACGCTTACAGAGCGGTTGCCACGCCAGTAGTCAGCTTGGATAATCGCGTTGGGGCCGCCAAAGTTGAAAATCCAGTGCTCGGGCTGCATCAAGCGGAGTGGTGCGGATTGCAAGGACGTTAATGGAGCTACCAAAGCCACAGCATTAACTGTTGATTCAGCTGTCGCCTCAGCAGATTTTGAGTCTGGCGATGCTGTTTTTTTTGCTTTTTCAGTCCACTGGACAGGTTTTGCAGGCTCGACACGCATAGAGTTAGCAGGGCCACTTAAATCTAGCGCATCTTGTAACCAGTCCCGCATGGCCTCCGCCGTGGCGGGGGCTGGGTCGGGCAGTGCGAGCTGAGCGTTACTGCGCTCTTGGGAGACAGGCAATTTCAGCACGGCACGGTGATTGAGCCAGATGCCGCTAAAACCAAACAGCAGGCCGAGCACAGCACCCCACAAACCCACCCAACCGTGGCTTTTGCGTACCCAGCGGACGAACGTGGCGTAGCGCTGGTATTTTGTATTTACGTGTGTGTTGCTCATGTATCACTCCATTTTCGCAACAGATTATGGTAAGTGCCCGTCAGTGTGCGGCGAGCGATGTCATCAGCGGCGGTTTGGTTCAAACGCTGGATGGCGGTGTCTAAATCGAACAGCAAGGCACGATCAGCATCGTCACGCACCAGGCTTTGCACCCACATGAAGCAGGCCATACGCACACCGCGTGTGACCGGTGTCACTTGGTGCAAGCTGGTGGAGGGGTAGAGCACCATATCGCCGGCAGCTAGTTTGGCGCTGTGGGTACCGTAGGTGTCTTCCATCTGCAAGACGCCACCGTCGTAGCTGTCAGGCTCAGACAAAAACAGTGTGGCGGAGAGGTCAGTGCGCAGCTTGCTGCCGTTGTGCGGATGCAGGCGCACACCACCGTCCACGTGCAGGCCAAAACCCATGCCTTCGCCATACCGGTTGAACATAGGTGGATAAAGCACATTGGGCAAGGCTGCGCTGATGAAAAGCGGATTACGCTCCAATGCGCTGGCGACAATCTGTTGACAGTCTGCCGCCACGCTCGATTGTTCGTCAATCTGCTGGTTGAATTTGACCGGGGCGCCTTGGTGGCCCGCTGTGACACGACCATCAACCCAGGCAGCCCCCGCCCCTTCGAGCAAAGCGCGTAACTTAGCCAGTTCTGGCGCATTCAGGACTTGAGGCAAGCAGACCAGCATAGTGCGAATCCTTTTAAAGCAATATCAGCAGCGTCGCCGCAAACCTGCTTAGAAGCGGTAGGCCACCGTCACGGAGGCTGAGCGTGCCACACCGGGTACAGCACGGCCACCATCTGAGGAGATTAGCGCGTCGTAGTAATACTTGTTAAACAGATTAAAGACGTTAAATCGCACGTCATACTTAGGCTGGTGGTAGGCCACCATAGCGTCCCAGCGTGTGTAACCACTTACAGCGACCAGATCGGTGTTGTTGGCAAAGCGCTTGGCGCTGTAGCTAGCGCCACCGGCCAGCTCCCACTGCTTGGTCAGCGCGTAAGAGGTCCACAAGCTGGCAGAATCTTTGGGCGTGTTGGCCGGTGTTTTACCTGCAGTACCCGGGGCAATGCCATCGGTGATGGTGGCGTCCAGGTGGGTATAACCGCCGAACATTTGTAGCTTGTCAGTCACGCGCCCGGCAATGCCTGCGCGGGCACCGTTGACCCGTACAGTACCCGTCGCGGTGTAAACGCCCACGGAGTCCGAGGAACGGGCGTTGTACTGGGTAACTTGGAAAATGGCCGCAGACAACGACAGGTTACCGCCGTTCAGGTCCCACTTGCCTCCGCCTTCGTAAGAGCGGTTCGTCTGCGGCGGCAGCGGTTGCGTACCACCGGTTGTAGAAACCAGTTGTTCCAACGAAGGATTAAACGAGGTGCTGTACGAGAGGTAATACGACTGTTTATCGTTAGGTTGCCAAATCCCCCCGGCGCGCACGCTGGTGAAGTTCGTACGCTGGCTGGTAGCCCCCAATACGGAGGCAGTGGACACCGAGTTACCGATGCTCGCGCCGTAGCGGTCATAGCGCACACCGCCGACCAGTTTGAATTGAGGGTTGAGCTCCAGTGTGTCATTGGCAAACACAGCGATCGTGGTAGCGCGGCCAGTCGCCAGATTGCCTGCGGTGCTGGGTGCGCTGGCTGGGGATGCGGTGTCGGACGGGTTAAGCAAGGACGTGCAACTGGCGTAACCACTGGTGCCACCCACAGGGTTCATGGCAACGCCGTTGCAGCTGCCATTGCGGTAAGAAGTTTGATTGTTGTAGGTGTCTTGACCCAGCTCAACACCGGCCAAAATTGAATGCTTAAGTGCACCGGTCTCAAATTTACCGTTGAATTCGGTCAGGTTGAAGATCGATTTGTCGTTGATCACACGGTCGTGACTTTGTTGACGTACCCAGAGTTGGCTTAAGGGGAGACTGCTCGTGGCTGCAGCCGGGATGGCCGTGGTGCCGGTGCTCAAGGGCACATACGCACCGTTGGCGGCGATAGTGCCGATGTTCTGGGCAGCAGTTTCGCGTGCATCGGTGGTTACAGAATTAAACTGAGTCTGGTTACGCACGGACATATTGGCGCTGAGCTTGTGCTCAATCAACGCGCTCAACGAAGCCACGTCTGACACCGTGCGGTCATCGTTAAAACCATAGGCTTTTTTACGGTCTACCGCTGCGGGTGCGCCGTTCAGGTTGGGCACACCGTAATCGACCATGTCTCGGTTGTGCTGCACCAAGGCAGACAAGGTAATTTGCGTGGGCGTTCCAATACCCAGCTTGAGCGAGGGCGCAATGCCAAAGTCTTTGAGCTGAGTTTGGTCACGGTCAGTAGCTTTACCCTGCTGCCCCATGACGGCGATACGAAATGCCGAGGTATCGGAAAGCGGCTGATTGTGGTCGAGTACCGTGCGCACCAAGCCCGTGGTGTTGACAGACACCTGAATTTCACTCGCAACCTTCAATGTGGGCTTTTTAGTGACTTGGTTAATGACGCCACCAGTGGAGCCTCGACCAAACAGCATCGACGACGGCCCCATCAGCACCTCAATAATGTCCAGGGCAAAGGTGTCGCGGTAGTACTGACCCCGGTCGCGCGCGCCGTCCAAGTAGATGTCGGTGCGTGCTGAAAATCCGTTCAGATTGATGTTGGTACCAATTTGCCCCCCCTCTGCTCCACCAATCGTCAAGCCCGGCACATTGCGCAGTGCGGACGCCAGTGACGTGGCACCTTGCGACTGCATCAGCGCCTGGTTAATCACCGTCACAGATTGCGGTACATCGCGCAACTCCTCGGGCAAGCGGCTGATGACATTTCGGTTCACACCATAGCCGGTGGTGTCTACGGTGTCTTTGACCTGTACTTCGCGCAGGGTGGATGGGACGATTTCACCGGTAGCCTCAGGTGGAGGGGTCTGCTGTGCCAAAGCGCCGGAGGTCAATGCCAACAGCGCGAGCGCCACAGGGGTGTGGCGCTTCAAAGAACGGGAGGTGCGAAACATGGCAAACCTTAAAAAGGGACTGAAAGGGGCCTGATGTCTGGCTGGCGGATGCTGGCTGCATTCAAGAACAGGGCGAAGTATAAATACGAATCAATCTCAACACTGAGGTATGAAGCAGGGCTGATTTCGATCTGTGTAAACCTTCTTGACACTCAAAAAATACGCCAGAAATATTGCACGGGTAATTTCAACAACCTCCTTGAAAGACGAACTTTCAGTCAGGCCATGGTCAGACTTTCGTAAAGCGTCGTATTTCGCAGTTAAATTGTTGCCATATCACCACAAATAAAATTTGTTTATGAGAATGATTCGCATTTCTTTGTGTACTTACGTAAACTTCGCCAGTGAGTCTCCAGCCAGCCACGCGAAACCTTTGACAAAGTCAAGCCGCCCAGCCAGCGCCCACCACATCTGCTCAGCGCTCGCTCGCCTCCGCATGGGCTTGCCCTTCCTTATCTGTACCTGGAGAATATTTTGGCCAAACACAGCCCCGTCACGTCACGCAAAAGCCGACGCCCCTCAATCGCCCCTGCTACCTTGGCGCCCCGCTACACCAGCCTGCCATTTACCGGCTTGCCATTTGGCGCGCTGATGCTCGCCGCTTCGGTGTCCGGCTGGGCCCAAACGACACCAGCCACCTCGACCACCTCGACCACGGCGGAAGGCAAGACATTGGCACCCGTGACTGTTAAGGAAAAAGCCGAGAGTCGCGACACGCTTCGTGCCACCACCACCAACATCGGCAAGGGAAAACAAGAGCTGCGCGATATTCCCCAGTCCATCACGGTAGTGACAGAAAAGCTGATTCAAGACCGCCATCTGGACACGGTCAAAGACGTGCTGCGCAACACCGCAGGTGTGACCTTCCAAGCAGCAGAAGGCGGCGAAGAAGACATCCGTTTGCGCGGCTTCTCGCTGGCAACAACGGGTGATATTTTTATCGACGGTATGCGGGACCCGGCTTTTTATGACCGCGATACCTTCAACAATGACCGCATTGAGCTGCTACGCGGCTCCGCATCCATGCTTTTTGGTCGGGGTTCCACTGGCGGAGCAGTGAACCAAGTCAGCAAGTCCCCTCGTTTAGTGACAGAACACGAAGTCACCACCACGCTGGGCAGCCACGGCTACAAGCGCGCAGTGGGTGACTTCAACATCCGCACTGGTGAGACCGCAGCTCTGCGCCTCAACGCGATGGTGAATACGGGCGACAACAACGGCTCGGGCAGCAGCATTGACAAACGCGGTATTGCTGCGGCCTACCGCTTTGGTATCGACGAAAAAGACGAGTTCCTGGCCAGCATGTACTACTTGGACAACCGCAACGGCATCAACTACGGTTTGCCGTGGATCAAGCCTAAAGCCACCGACAGCCAAGCTTCTAACACCATCATCAGCGGACTCTCGCCTACGGCCTATTACGGCATGGCCAGCGACCGCAGCTATGGCGTTGCCCAGTGGGCAGCGCTCAAGCACACCCACCGCTTCAGTGCGGACAGCGAATTGCAAACGCAGGTGCGCAAAGGCACCTTCTCACGGGACTTGCGGGCCAGCACCATACGTTTCCCGGCAGTGGGAAATACCTCACTCACCAACCCGGTCGCAGTAGATTTGAGCAACTTCAACTCAAATACTCGCTTCACCCGCGGTTCTGTCCAGAAGATCCAAGATGTAGACACCCTGTACATGCAGAGTGATTTCACCAACAAATTCAACGCCCTCGGCTTCAAACACGCGGTGACGACGGGTGTCGATTTTGCTTACGAGAAAAAACGTGTGTTTACCCCCCGCACCGCAGCCCAAGGAGGTGTGGACCTAAGCAAACCGATCACCACCGCTGGCCAGCCTAACGATGGTGCGTCGATCAACGAAGATCTCCGCGTGCTTCGCGATAACAATGATTTCACGTCCAAAGCCTACGGCATCTACGGCCAGGATTTGATTCAAATCGCACCGTTCTGGAAGGTCCTGGTTGGCCTGCGCTATGACAACATGCAGGGCGATTACAACGCCTACACAATTCCAACGGCGACCCCGTTGGGTGCGCTGCACACGACCAGCTACCAACAAAAAATCTCGGCTGTCAGCAAGCGCTTTGGCCTTTTGTTTCAACCCACAGATTTGCAGTCGTACCACTTCTCTTACGGCACCTCGTTCAACACATCAGGCGATGCCTACTCGTACAACGCCCAAAGCGCGAACACACCGCCTGAGAGCAGTGAAAACATTGAGCTGGGCGCTCGGTTTGAAAGCGCCAGTAAGCAGCTCACCACCCGCGTGGCGATTTTCCGCTCCACCAAGAGCAACGAGCGCAACACCGACCCAGACACTGCTGCGACACGATTACTGCTGTCAGGCAAGCGCCATGCCGCTGGCCTTGAAGTGGACGTGACAGGACGCATTACGCGCGAATGGGAAATCTACACCTCCTATGCGTGGATGCCGATTGCTGTGGTTGACGTAGCCGCGTCCACAGCTACCACTGTGGGCAACCGCGTGGGAGACCGCCCTGGCCTCTCGCCTCGCCACAGCGGTACGGTGTGGAACACCTACCAGTTCACGTCCAAGTTCCGCATGGGCGCGGGCATCAACTTCCGGGGTAAACAATCCCCCGCCGACGTGACCGCCCCCGCATGGGAGGCCCCCGCCTTCGTGACGGGTGACCTGCTGGCCGAGTACTACGTAACGCCTGACATCACCGTGAAGGTGAACGTCAACAACGTGACGAACAAGCTGTACGCCGATTCGCTCTACCGTGGCCACTACACGCCCGGCGCTGGGCGTATGGTGTACGCCGGTGTAGGCTTCAAGTTCTAAGCTTGCTACGCTCTTGCACTATATAAGTGACCATTGAAATGACCTGAACCATGTTGCTGCCTGTCCCAGATGTCCTAACCGCCAAAGAAATCACCCTGGCGCAAACGCTGCTAAAAGTTGCGCCCTGGGTGGATGGCCGTGTCAGCGCGGGGCCGCAGGCGGCACAGGTAAAAAACAATGCGCAACTGCCGTACGACTGCGAAGCGGCGCGCACGCTACGGGCCATGGTCATCCTGGCGCTGGATCGCCAAGCCCGTGTGTTCTCCGCGGCCTTGCCAAAGCGAGTGTTCACGCCGGGCTTTAACCGCTACAGCGGCGGTGCGAACTTTTACGGCCCCCATGTGGACAGCGCCTTGCGCTACGTCCCCGAAGGCGGCCAGCGGGTGCGCACCGACATCTCATGCACGCTGTTTCTCTCTGACCCGCAAGACTACGACGGCGGCGAACTCATCATCCACGACACCCACGGCGATCAGCACATCAAACTGCCCGCCGGAAGTTTGGTGCTCTATCCCGGCACCAGCGTTCACCAAGTTGCCCCGGTCACACGTGGCGAACGCTTAGCCTGCTTTTTCTGGATTGAAAGCCTGGTGCGCAGCGACGAGCAGCGTACGTTGCTGTTCAATATGGATCAGCATTTGATTCACCTGCGCAGCACGGTGGGTGAAGCAAATGCGGCAGTGATTGGCTTGACCGCTACCTACCACAACCTGCTGAGAATGTGGGCAGACTCTTGATTAAACCTTGAACCAATCGCTTCCAAGCCGTTATATCCTTATGTTTCTTTGCTCTTATTTTTGACGCCTACTCATCACTACTCATCACGATTTATCACTATGCAAATCCTAAAAAACGCTGCCCTTATCGGCATCACCCTCCTCCTCGCGACCACGGCCAGCACCAGCTTTGCACACGGTGATATCAGCTGCGATGTGCCCAAAGCGGAATGGAAACCGCAGATGGATTTGCAACGCAAGCTCATCAGCGAAGGCTGGCGAGTTCGCCAAGTGAAAGTAGACAACGGCTGCTATGAGGTCTACGGATTTGACGACAAAGGCGCCCGCGCCGAGGTCTACTTCAACCCCAAGACGTTTGAAAAAGTAGGCGAAATCAAGCAAGGCTCGTAGTCTCCAATCTTCATGAAGGTCTGGGACGGCTTAGTTCGCATGCTTCACTGGACGTTGGTGGGCGCAGTGGCTTGCGCGTGGCTTAGCACGCTGGGTCTAGGTTTTGTACGGTTCCACGAGACTGCGGGCTATGTGGCGCTAGGCGTGGTGGTGATGCGCTTAGTGTGGGGTTTCACAGGCAGTCGTTTTGCCAAATTCTCGGAGTTCATACGCGGTGCGGGTGTGGTGTGGCGTTACACCCAGCAACTGCGCAGCGGCATTGAGCCCCGCTATATCGGCCACAACCCACTGGGCGGCTGGATGGTATTGGCACTGCTAGCGTGCATTGCCTGCCTGGGGTTCACTGGCTGGCTGTACACCACCGATGCCTTTTGGGGTGAGGCGTGGTTAGACAGGCTGCACAACGCGCTGGCCTGGGGGTTGCTTGGGCTGATCGCGCTGCATCTGGCCGGCGTCGTATTCACCAGCCTGCGCCACCGTGAAAATTTAGTGCTCGCCATGTTCAATGGACGCAAAATTAATCCATCTCAAGTTCTGCCTAAAAATCCGTCCTTGCCCTCAGACGGCGTGGATACTTTGCTATGAATTCAGTCCCCGCCTTGGCACACATCCCACCGGGTATCGTTAACCTCAATGACCATGAAGTCCATGCACAGAGCGTGCTGGACGCTAAAGCCTGGGCCTACTTCAGCGGCGGCGCGGGAGATGAAATCACCCTGCGCGCCAACCGCAGCAGCTGGGACAACCTCAGTCTGCAACCTCGCGTACTGCAACCACTGGCCGGTGGCCACCTACGCAGCACCTTGTTGGGCCGCAGCCTCGCCCTGCCCATTTTGGTCGCACCGGTAGCCTACCAACGTATCGCCCACCCGGATGGCGAACTGGCTATGGCTTATGCCGCAGCCGCTCAAAATACCGGCTTTGTCCTCAGTACACAATCAAGTATAGCTATGGAAACCATAGCAACCGCTGTTGTCAATGAACCCGGACGCGGGCCGTTGTGGTTCCAGCTCTACATGCAGCACGACCGGGGCTTCACCGATGAACTGGTGCAGCGCGCCGAGTTGGCTGGATTTGAAGCGCTGGTAGTCACTGTGGACGCGCCCAGCAACGGCGTGCGCGACCGCGAACGGCGAGTCGGATTCAAAGTACCTCCCGGCATCTCCGCCGTGAATTTAGCCGGTATGCCCCCCGCCCCCATCGTACGCACCGGCTCAGACAGTCTTTTTCAAGGCGTTGCGGCGCAGGCGCCCACCTGGGACGACTTGGCCCGGCTGCAATCGCGCACACGCTTGCCGATTTTGCTCAAAGGGATTCTTCATGAGGACGACGCCCGGCAAGCGGCCGCCATGGGCTTTGCAGGCGTCATTGTCTCCAACCACGGTGGTCGCACGCTTGACACCGCCCCAGCCACGAGCGTGATGCTGCCCCGCATCGCCGATGCCGTGGCAGCCTATTCGAATCAATCTGTCGGTCGCACCGCCATATTGGTAGACGGCGGTATTCGACGCGGCACCGATGTGCTTAAAGCCATCGCCTTGGGCGCGCAGGCCGTACTGGTAGGCAGGCCTTGCGTGTTCGGGCTGGCGAATGCAGGCGCTGTAGGCGTCGCTCATGTGCTGCGGTTGCTGCGCGATGAACTGGAAATTGCCATGGCACAGTGCGGCTGCGCCACGCTGGCCCAAGTTACGCCACAACTGCTGCTCAAAACCTGCTGAGATTCGCTGTCGGGTGGCGGGTGTCGGCACTGCTTCGCAAGGCTTGAAGCGCGCAACTTTAGCCTTTGCGGTTGTTCATCCGAAGTTGCTCCGCCGCTACGTGGATTGCATCGCTTGGCTTGAGCTTTTTTTTGTAACCACCTTTTTGAAGTTAAATTAACAGCATGATTGCAAATGCGACAGATTCGTATTTATAATCTAGGCTTCTATCAACAGTAAGCCAGCTTTTCTGCCGCCATGATTGTTTGTGTCTGCCATCGAGTTTCTGACCGTGAAATTGCCCGCCATGCGCGTGCGGGTCTCAGCTTTGATGACATTCAATTCGAACTTGGTGTCGCAACCCAATGTGGCCGCTGCGAAGGGTGTGTACGCGATGTCGTGGCCCAATGCAGTGCGATGCACCCTGTTGCCGCCATTCACCGTGACAGCACTGAAGACATACGGCGCAATGGGAACACGGCTCAGGTGCAAACCATGGTGCTCGCCAACGCCATCACGGAAAGCAAAGCATGGAACACATCCCGCTCATTGGTATCTCACTGCTTGGCGCAAGCCTAATTTTGGTTTTAGGCTCGGCTTGGTGGGTTTTTCGGGATTGAGACTGAACAATCCACCTCAATCGCTGTCTTACTCGCAGGAATTGACGACATGCGTTGCGCGGGTTATGACCTTAGCATTGGCTGTTGCTTCGCCTATGGCTCACATTGCACCTTAAATTATGCCCTCGCTCAGCTACCCAAGTACCTTGCCAATTCCTTCACAAACGGTCTCTTCAGGCATGAATCGTAATTTGGTAATTGTCAGCAGCGTGGTCTTGTTCCATGTCGCGGCCATATGGGCTTTGCAAAGCGGTTTAGTGCGTCGCGCCATTGAGATCGTGGTGCCTGCAGAAATCCTCAGCCAATTGATTGAGCCGCCAATACCCAAGGTGACCCCTCCTCCACCCCCGCCAAAACCCATCAAGCAGCCGCTTACGAAAGCGACAAAGCCAACATTGCCACCACCGCCGCAGCCGATGGCAATTGCGGATCCCACACCTTCACCCAACGCACCACAGGGGACAACGACCCCACAGCCACCAGCTCCGCCCATCGCTGCACCGGTGACTGTGGCTGTAGCACCGCCTTCTCCGCCCGCTGCGCCACCAGCGCCAGCGCGTGTTGATTTACCGTCAAGCGATGCAGATTACCTTCAAAATCCTCGTCCACCTTACCCTCCCATCAGCAAACGCCTAGGGGAACAAGGAAAAGTGCTGGTACGCGTCTTTATTGGCGCAAACGGCTTGGCTGAAAAGGCAGAAATTCGACAGTCCAGCGGGTTTGACCGGCTGGATCAGATTGCGCTCAGTACCGTCCAGAAATGGCATTACGTACCGGGCAAGCGCGGCGGCGTGGCGGAAGCCATGTGGTTTGTCGTTCCGATTAATTTTGTTTTGGAGTAAGTACTTATGAATTCTCAATTTGGTCTTATCAACGTCTGGATGCAAGGCGATTTTGTAACGCGATTCGTTGCGGTTTTATTGCTTGTAATGTCGCTGGCCTCCTGGATGGTCATCATCATCAAGGCCTTGGATTTGCGCAAACTTACCTCGCAAGCCAAGTCAACCGAAAGCTTTTGGCATAGCAACGATTTTGTTGATGGTCTGGGCAAATTTGGCACAGACGCAGCCAACCCCTTCCGCGCCTTGGCACTTGAAGGCCGCGAAGCTACCGCCCATCACCGTGAAGCGCAGCCTCAATTGCACGACTCACTCGACGTAAGCGATTGGGTGACGCGTAGCCTACGCAATTCAATTGACGATTCAACCGCACGCATGCAGTCTGGTTTAGCCATTTTGGCATCGGTGGGCTCCACGGGCCCGTTTGTTGGCTTATTTGGTACGGTTTGGGGTATTTACCACGCACTGTTGTCAATCGGTGTTGCGGGACAAGCCACCATTGACAAAGTTGCTGGACCCATCGGGGAAGCCCTCATCATGACTGCGCTGGGCTTGGCTGTAGCGATTCCTGCAGTGTTAGGTTACAACGCACTGGTGCGCGGCAATAAAGGCGTTTTAAACAAACTAAACCGCTTTGGCCATGATTTGCACGCTTACTACGTCACCGGTGCCCGCGTTAGCTCAAGCGACACTGGCAACGTCGTGACGATGAAAAAAGCCTGAATTTAAACGTCCTTCGAGGTAAATACCATGGCTTTTGGAACCCAAGACGAACCCGATGAAGTGATGAACGAAATCAACATGACTCCTTTGGTGGACGTGATGTTGGTGCTGCTAATCATCTTCATCATCACTATCCCGGTGATGAAACACGCGGTCAACATTGACTTGCCACGCGCCACTAACCAAGTGCAGGACGTTAAGCCTGAAACCATCCGCTTGAGCGTAGATGCGGCGGGCGAGTACTTCTGGAACGAAAACAAAATCGCTGATGCCGATTTGGCGCCTATGTTGCTTGCTGCGAGCACCAAGCAACCTCAGCCCGAGCTGCATATTCGCGGTGATAAAGCCGTGCGATATGAACGCGTAGCTCAGGCTATGGCCGCTGCACAGCAAGCCGGGCTTCATAAAATTGGCTTTATCACTGAGCCGAAGAACTGATTTAACCAAACCGCGTTGTTTCCGTATAGCTCCGTATTGCTCTGTATTGCTCCGTAGTGAACTCTACGGAGGCAACGACAGCACCCAAGTCTTGTAAATATTTCTTACATAGTTAGAAAATTACTTGATTTTTGTATTGAGAATCATTATCATTTAGATATTCAAATTCTGTAATGCGGTATACACCATGACCATAAACAACTCCACCACCTTGCAGGCGACTCACAATACCCTGACTCTGCGTGATGCAGCGGTGTTGAGTGCAACCCACACGGTGATGGCGGCGGCGGATACCCCTCAGATTGTGGACAGCACTGCGCTCCTTCAGGGCCAGCGAGCGGTGGGTATTTCGCACAATGGTGCGGTGTACCGCTTGCAATCGACCAAGCTGGGCAAACTGATTTTGACCAAATAAGCAACCGAAACAGGCTTAAACAAGTTTCATCGTGGGACGACTCTGCAATCGGGCCATCCGGTTGACTCCAAGGGTCGTTTTTGCTAGCCACTGGGTTCGCCCCAGCCAGCCATGCATTTTTTCCAGACTGTCACCCCCATAAAAAAAGGCCCGTTAGGGCCTTTTTGCTTTGCAGCACGCTTGGGGCAAAGATCAAAGTCCGATGGCTGCAATACCTGCTTTAGCGATCTGAGCATCTTCCGATGATTTCACACCGCTGACGCCTACGGCACCCAAACAATGACCATCTTTGATAATTGCAACGCCACCTTCAAGCATCCCTTTGATGTCAGGAACGCTCAGGAACGAGGTGCGGCCATTGTTGATAATCTCTTCATAAACACGACTTTCACGGCGACCCAGAGCAGCCGTATTGGCTTTGGCTGGGGCAATGTGGGCCGTCAGTGCAGCGGCACCATCGAGCCTCTGCAACCACAGCAGATGGCCACCATCGTCCACGATGGCAATGGCAACAGCCCAATTGTTTTTGAGAGCTTCAGCCTCGGCGGCAGCAGCAATGGCTTTGATGTCAGCGAGTTCTAAAAAGGGTTTGGTTTTCATAGCGGTATTAAAAATAACAGTTGAATGGCAATTGGTTAACAAACGGTTAACGGACATGTACAGCTAAGAGAGCATAACGGTGAAATTCGCTAAAAATTCGCATTACACCTTGAACCCACCTAGAATCCGCCCATCTAAGCCTATAGGTAATCCTAGGAGATCATCACCATGAACGACCAAATCTACAGCAACCCCAACGGCATCAACTATGCCGTGTCGCAAGAGCAGCGCAACAAGGTTCTGCGCAACACCTATTGGCTGCTAGCCATGAGCCTGCTGCCCACAGTACTCGGCGCCTGGGTTGGTGTCTCTACAGGCATCACAAAATCGCTTGGCGGCGGCATGGGCATGATTGTGTTCTTGGCTGGCGCCTTTGGATTCATGTTTGCTATCGAAAAAACTAAAAATTCAGCTGCAGGCATCCCAGTCTTGCTCGCGTTCACATTCTTCATGGGCCTGATGCTTTCGCGCATGATTGCCATGGTGCTGGGCTTTAAAAATGGGCCCTCACTGGTGATGACGGCCTTTGGTGGTACTGCAGGCGTTTTCTTTGTGATTGCCAGCTTGGCTAGCGTTATCAAGAAAGACCTGTCAGGCATGAGCAAATGGCTGTTCTGGGGCACTGTGGTGCTATTGATCGGTAGCGTCATCAACATCTTTGTTGGCTCTACTATGGGCATGGCAGCCATGAGCACGCTGGCAATTGGCATCTTCAGTGCCTACATGCTCTATGACATCAAGCAAGTGGTTGACGGTGGTGAAACGAACTACATCACGGCTACGCTGGCAATTTACCTAGATTTGTTCAACATATTCCAAAGCCTGCTGGCTTTGCTAGGCATCTTTGGCGGTGAACGCGATTGATGATGGCTTGACTGCTCTCTTCTTCAAAAGGCCCTGCGGGGCCTTTTTCTTTGCCGATTTTCAACCGCAGCAGACATACCCTTTTTTGTTAAGACCTCCTGCAAACTGCCGATAATTCAAAGACATGAAGCTACTCTCTACCCTCGCCCTCCGTTTGCTTATCCCTGTAGCCACAATGCTACTTGCAGGTTGTGACATTCCTGGCTTGGACGGTAACAAAAAAGCAGCTGACATGGACGCCGATGGCAAAGCCATAGGTGGTGCATGCCGCCATGCCTTGCGGGGCATCGAAGATTGCTACAGGCAAAACCCTAAAGCGCTCAAGACGAGTGTTTTTGCAGGCTGGAAAGACATGGACGGGTACATGCGCGAAAACAAGTTAGAAGGCATTACTCCCCCGTCTCCGCCCAAAGAAGACGTAGAAGAAATCATCACGGAGAAAGTGGAAAGTAAAAAAGCAACTGCTAAGGCGAAGACCGCGCACTGAGCGGTCTCAACCCTCATTACGCTCGTTATACAACCACTACACCCGTTCAAACACAGCCATGCTCTCGACGTGCGCGGTATGCGGGAACATGTTCACAACCCCTGCAAACACGCAGCGGTAGCCAGCCTCAAGCACCAGCACACCTGCATCCCGCGCCAGCGTAGCCGGGTTACAGCTAACGTATACGATACGCTTGGGTGGTGACCATAGGGGTTGCCCAGCCTCTTGCTCTACCGTAGCGACCAGCGCGGGGTCTTGGTGCAACGCAGCCAAGGCTTGAACCAAGGCATACGCGCCTTCACGCGGTGGATCAACCAGCCATTTGTCGGCATAACCATCTTGCACCAGCCCCTGCGGCGTCATTTCAAAGAGGTTACGGGCTACAAACTTGGTAGCAGCTAATGAACGTCCAGCATGCGAAGTAAGTCGATTCAACTCAAAGTTTTGCTGGGAACGTGCCACCAGCACTGCACTGCCCTCAATGCCGAGAACTTCACGCGCCTGCGTGGCCAGCGGCAGTGTGAAGTTGCCCAGGCCGCAGAACCAGTCAATCACCCGTTCATTGCGCTGCACTGCCAACAACTTCAGCGCTTTGGAGACGAGAACGCGGTTGATGTACGGGTTCACCTGCGTAAAGTCGGTAGGTTTGAACGGCATATTGACGCTGAATTCTGGCAACGAATAGGCCAGCTCGTGGGCATCAGCGGTGGCGGTGCTGCCATCTTCATCGGTCAGTAAATGCACCGTCTCTGGCCCCTTGGGTTGCAGCCACCATTGCAGCACTTGAGGCTTGCCGGCCACAACACCGGAATGCTCCTGCGCAAACGCTCGGAGCTGCGTCAAATCGCCCGCGCTCAGTGGCTCTAGGTGACGCAGTACCAGAGCGATGACCTCATCGCCACAAGCCAGTTCGATTTGCGGCAAAGTTTCGCGCGCGTCCATCGCAAAAATCAACCCTCGCAGCGGTACCAACAACGCACTTACGTTAGGCGGCAGCACGTGGCATTCGCGCATATCGGTCACATAGCGGCTCTTGCGCTCATGAAAGCCCACCAGCACCTCGTTTTTCTTGCGCACAAAGCGCACCGACAAACGGCCCCGGTAGCGGTAGCCCCAGGCTGGGCCCTCAATCGGGCGAAGAATGGTTTCTGCCTTGATTTTCCCTAGGTGCCACAAGGCATCTTCCAAGGCCCGCTGCTTAACGGCAACCTGCGCAGCAGGGTGTAAATGTTGCATCTTGCAGCCGCCACAAGCTCCTGTATGCAGACCAAAATGTGGGCATTGGGGCGTGACGCGCTGAGAGGATTCGCGGTGGACAGCCATTAAACTGGCCATCTCCCAATTGTTCTTCTTCCGGTGAACGTTGGCACTGACCTGCTCAAACGGCAGCGCGCCCTCAACGAACACGACTTTGCCATCTGCGCGGTGAGCAACACCTTGGGCTTCGAGGTCCAAGGATTCAATCAGCAAACTGCCCTCAGGGTAAGGTGAAGGCAGCAAGGAGGACAATGCCGAAGTTACGGGCAAAAGAGGAACGGATTCCGCTAGGGGAATTTCTGTGAAGTTTTCGGGAAATTTACTCATCCTCGGATTGTGTCAGGCTACTGGGCACGCCGTGTGGCCATACTAGCCCAAGCTTGTGCTACGCTACTGAAAGCGCCTCTCGCACAGCACCACTCCCCGCATCATCCAAGCCAGAATTTTTATGCAACGACCTTCAAACCGCCGCGACAACTTCCTGCGCCTTTTCTGGTTTTTGCTAACCTTTGCCGCTATTGCTGGCTCAGTAGCGCTATTTGACGCACGTAACGCCAACCGCGATATGGTTATCAGCGAACGAGGTATTCAACTGATGAACGCCACTATCGCAGCACACCCTGAAAGCAAAGAGGCCATACAGGTGCTGATGCAGTGCATCCGCAAAGGGCTGATGCGGATAGACAAGAACACCGATGAAGAAGACTTTAACCGCCCAAGACAAGACTGCCCCAAATACAACACCGTGCTTGAAGCAACTTATCCCTCGCCTATGGGTATGTACAACTTGGGACAGGCATACACCCAATTGATAGTGGGATTAAAGGCCAATCTTTAAAAATCAGATGCGCGTAACTTCTGCTTGCTCATCCCTTGCATTTCTAGACGGTACCGCAACCTTAAAAATTACCCAACACCAGTATTCCCTTTTACCCAAAGGCACTCACCATGATTATGTCGAACCCCTCCTTCAAGCAACGCGCCAGCAAATGGCTAGCCGTTGCGGCTATCGTTGGCTGCAGTTTTGCCGCCATGGCGCAGTCCGAGCCTACACTGAACCAAATCTATGAAGCAGCTCAATCTGGGAAAATGGACCAAGCCCAAACCATGATGCAGCAAGTGCTGGTGGCTCACCCCAGCAGCGCCAAAGCGCATTTTGTGCAAGCCGAACTTGCCGCACGCCAAGGCGACATGAGCCGTGCGCGGGAATCGCTGGCTACCGCTGAAAAGCTGGCTCCTGGCCTACCTTTTGCCAAGGCCGAATCGGTGCAACACCTGCGTACCCAGCTTGCTGGCGCCATTGCACCAGCGGCCAGTAACCGTGCTGCGCAGACCCACAACACTGCCATGGCAGCATCACCACCTGCTGCGCCAGCCTCTTCGTTCCCGCTAGGCTTAGGTCTGGCGCTGGGCGGTGGAGCTATTGCGCTGGTGATCTTTTTGATGCGTAAAAAGCCTAGCGCCGACGCCATGCAGCAACCGGCCTACGCTAACCAAAACGCCATGCCTGGCAGTGGCTTGAGTGGTCCTCAAGGCTTTGGAATGGCCAATAACGGTGGCGCTATGGGTGCAGGCTACGGCCAGCCTGGCTATGGTCAACCCGGTTACGGTCAACCCGCAGGAAGCGGTCTGGGTGGCAAAGTTATGGGTGGTTTGGCAACCGGTTTGGCTGTAGGCGCAGGCGTGATGGCGGCACAAGCCATTGGCCGCAGCATGATGGGGAACGACGAGCATCCCGCGCGCTCCGCAGACAACGGCAGTAACAACAACGGCTACCAGCCTATTGCGAACAACAGTAACAGCGATTTAGGTGGCCAAAACTTTGGCGTAAACGATGCCGGTTCGTGGGACGATGGCAGCAGCTCGGTAGCGAGCAGCGATGATGGCGGCGGCGACTGGGACTCCTAATCCCTTAATCCTCTACCCCCCACAACCTCCGTTCCTGCGAATACGGTTCACATCAGTATTTGTAGGTCACTAAAACCGCAGCCACCGGCTGGCTGCGGTTGGCGACCACTGGGCTGTTAGCCGCAAAGCTCGCCAACTTGGTAGCCCCTACATAGCCGGACACATGCCAGTGCTTGTCCCATTCGTAATCCAAGCCTACAGAGGGCGTTCTACTCAGCATTCCAACTTTAGGCGTGTAAGTCACATAGCCTGACGCTGCAGATTGCGCAGCACTTACACCATAGTATGCTTGGGCATAGCGGGTATCAGCCCAATTTGCATAGATATCGATGAACGCGCTGAGTTTGGTGGTTACGGGTAAACCAACCGTCGCGCCCAGCGTGGCCAAAGTGCCATTTTGCGAGCGCGTCGCCGTCAGCACATTACCGTAGACAGTGACAGCGTTCTTCACAGGCCGCCATTCAAAAAATCCATTTGCAGCGGCGCTGCCTGCCACATCACCCAACCCTCGGTAACGGGTTTCACGGCTCTCTTTGCGACCCAGCATGTAGTTAGCGGACACACCAACGCTGATGCTGGGCGAATTCGCCAGCAAGTAGCCCACCCCATTCAAGGAGCTGGCAAACCAGCGCCCCTTGGCAAGTTCGATACCGATCAACGGGTCAATGCGCGATTGCAGCAGCACACCTTTGAAGAGCGACTGCGTGCCACGCACAGCACCTACCGAAAGCTCCACCTTCCAAGTATCTGGGTCGGGTGAACCCATTTCAGCCTGGACTATGGTGGCCGCGAGGCAAGCGCTAACAATAGCAGTACGAGTGAACGTGAGCGCGAAAGTGGAGAGATGGTTCATGCCAGCACTGTAAGGCACGGTGTGGTTATTTCTTGCGCTATGAGGCACCGCGCTGTCACCGAGGCATGCCACACACCAGCACTCCAGGGTCGTTGTGCACCACCGAACGGTCATTCTTGGCCTGCGCTACATCCATGTCACGGGGTAGCGTGACCCCATTTTTTACCGCCAAAATTTCGGCCATCACGCTAACCGCAATCTCGGGTGGAGTTTTAGAGCCAATGTAGATACCGATGGGGCCACGCAGACGGGCCAACGTCTCAGGCGTTTGGTCAAAATGCTCAATCATGCGCTCTTGGCGTGCTTCATTGTTGCGGCGACTGCCAATCGCTCCCACGTAGAACGCATCGGTCTTAAGGGCTTCGAGCAGCGCCAAATCGTCCAGCTTGGGATCATGTGTGAGGGCCACAACACAGCTGCGACGGTCGGGTTTAAAAGCCAGCACCACGTCATCGGGCATGTCGCTCACCACGGTTGCGGCGGGGACACTCCAAGCGCCTCGGTATTCTTCACGCGGGTCGCAAACAGTCACAGCAAAACCACTGAACAGTGCCATGGTGGCGAGATACTCGGTCAACTGACCAGCACCGATCAGCAACATACGGTACTCGGGGCCAAAGGTGTTGGTCAGTTCAGAGGCAGAAACGGCCAATTCAGCAGGCGCGGCGGCTGGTATCAATGCAATGCAACCGTCGCTTAAACGCACTGTGCGCTGCATTAACTGCCCCCCTTCGAGCAAGCGCACCAATTCAGTCAAGCTGGCAGGGTCTGGGTCGTACTCCAGCAGTAACTCCAGCGTGCCACCACAAGGCAGGCCAAAGCGATGAGCCTCGTCAGCGGTAACGCCGTATTTCACGAAATGGGGCGGGCCTTGGGGAAGTTGATGGGCTGCACTGTCACTCTGAATACCGCTTTGCCCATCACTTTTAGTTACTTTGCCAGCGTATGCCTGCGTGAAGCGGTAAATCAAATCGTCTTCAATGCAGCCACCCGACACAGAACCCACCACCGCACCGTCTTCACTCAGCGCCATGATTGAGCCCACCGGACGAGGTGAGCTGCCCCAAGTGCGCACTACGGTCGCAAGCAATGCACGTTTGCCCTGCTGTCGCCAGTCGCGTAGCGTGCGCAGTACCATCACATCGAGGTTTTCCATTGTTTTAGGCGCCTTACTTCAGTAAATAGACCAGCGCAATAACTGCGACTGCGGCACCCACCACCCAAGCCCACACAGG